>NZ_JNXD01000016.1:0-199580 GCF_000725785.1 Streptomyces flavovariabilis
CCGCTCCACGAGCAGGGGCAGCGGCTCACTGCTGGTGACCAGGTCCCGCAGCGGATGCCGGGCCAGGACCTCGTCCACCTCCGGCGTCAGCGCCGCCGCGAACCTGGCCGCGGTGGGCAGCGAGTCGTCGCGCAGGGTCTCCGCCGCGGCCAGCAGCACAGTGCGGCCGGCTTCCTTCGGCACGCCGGCCGCTGCCCGCTCGTACAGATCAGCGCCCTCTTCCAGGACCAGGCCCGGATCGATGCCCGCCGGAATCTTCATGCCCGCCACGTGACGCCAGGTGGCCACCGGATCGCTCCAGGCCTCCACCCGGTACGACCAGCAGCCGACGGCGTCCGCGGTGACCTCGGCGCCCCAGCGGTCGCTGCCGGGGGCGAGCTCGCGCATCGGCGTCCACGGGCCGGGGCGGCCCTCGGGATCCTTCAGGACGACGTGGGCGGCCACCGCCTCGTGCCCCTCCCGGAACACGGTGGCGGTGACCTCGAACGTCTCACCCACGACCGCCTTCGCCGGCCGGTTGCCGCTCTCCACGGCCGGGCGGACGTCCCGTACCGGGATACGGCCGATGGCCCGGGTCCTCGTCATGGTCCTCACCTCCACCGTGCTCGAAAGCCGGGCCGCGGGGACCCGGTCAGGAACTGATGTGCGGGAAGGGCGTTACCTTCCCGCCGTGGATCTCCGCTCGGAAGCGGGGGATCTCCGCTCCGCCGCCGACGGTCTTCGCCTGACCGCCGCGCCGGGACGAGGCCGTTCGTTCGGTTCCTGCGCACAGGTGACGTGCTGCTCCTGCAGGCAGGTGATCTGCTGTTCCTGCAGATAGGTGATGTGGTTCGTGCGCAGGTACCGTTCGGCCGCGTCCGCCGCCTCCCGCGCGCAGCGCTTGCCCATCAGCACGCAGAGCGTGTAGCCGGAGTCCTCGAACGTGGTCCGCACCGTGCGGTCGTTCGGTGCCGCGAGCATCACGCGTTCCCAGGCCCGGTAACGCCGCAACTGCCGGGCGACTTCGGCTTTGGCTGGTAGCAGCATGGCGCCGATCACCTTTCGGGGCTCGAGGGGCACGGTCTCCCGACGGTCGGACGGCGGCCGTGCGCACAGCGACACGGATCCGTAACGGCGATCGAGTTCTTCACACATGGTGCATGCGCGGCGACGCAGCGTCTTGTTGGATCTTCAACCAGCGGCAGATCAGTGGCAAGCCGGCGGCGGCCCTCCTGGACCGTTCGGGCCATCCCCGCCCCCGCTCACTTGTGCACTCCACCGCCTCAACTGTGCGCTCGTGTTGCACGAACGGACTAGCACCCTCACGCTGAGGGTGACTCAGAAGCGATAGGCGCTCACGTTCCGTGTTCGGGGCTCGTCCCGCAGGACCGCGGGAGCGAGAAGGAGCTGAGCTTCGCGGTGAGGAGCCGACCGATGAAGACCGCAGTGCCCTGCTACTACCACCTCGACGTGGAAGTCAGCCCGGAACGGGTGGGACAGGTCAGCCGCATTCTGGCCGCTCACCTGAAGTTCTGGGACCTGGACAACCTGGTCCAGCCCGTCTGCGGCGGTGCCGAGATGCTGCTCAAGGCCATCGACGAACACGCCAGGGACAAGAACACGTCGATCGAGATGTGGTGGAACGGGCAGCACCTGATCACCGCCATCGGGGACAACGACCGCGCCCTGCGCCCGGACCAGGAGCTGCGAGGCTGCCTGGAGCACCTCGCGGCCGTGAGCGACGGCTGGGGCTGCTGCGCCACCGAGACCGGCAGCAAGGTCATCTGGTTCTCGCAGCGCGCCCGCGCCGGCGAACGCGTCCCGCTGGTGCCGACCGCTCCCGCCCCGCGGGAGAGCGAGGGCCTCGATGTGCCCCGCGAGGAGCGGATCGCGCAGCTGGCCGGACCGGCCGACACTCCGGGCGAGCTCCTGGAGGAGGCCCGGTGACCCGCCGGCAGACTCGGAAAGGGGTGTCCGCCTGGAGCGGGCGCCCCTACCCTCTGGGCGCCTCCTACGACGGTGAGGGCACCAACTTCGCGCTCTTCAGCGAGGTCGCCGAACGCGTCGAGCTGGTCCTCGTCGACGACGACGGCACCCACACCCGGGTGTCGCTGAACGAGGTCGACGGGTTCGTGTGGCACGGCTACCTTCCCGGCATCGGCCCCGGCCAGCGCTACGGCTACCGGGTGCACGGGCCGTGGGCCCCGTCCGCGGGGCACCGCTGCAACCCGGCGAAACTGCTGCTCGACCCGTACGCCCGTGCGGTGGAGGGGCAGATCGACAACCACCCCTCGCTCTACGAGCGCAACCCGGACGGCCCCGACCCGGCCGACAGCGCCGGGCACACCATGCTCGGCGTGGTGACCGACCCGGCCTTCGACTGGGGCGACGACGCCCGGCCCTGCCGGCCCTACGCCGACACGGTGATCTACGAGGCGCACGTCAAGGGCATGACCCGCACCCATCCCGAGGTGCCCGAGGAACTCCGGGGCACCTACGCCGGGCTGGCGCACCCCGCGGTCGTCGAGCACCTGACCTCCCTGGGCGTCACGGCCGTGGAGCTGATGCCGGTCCACCAGTTCGTCCACGACGGGGTGCTGCACGACCGCGGCCTGGCCAACTACTGGGGCTACAACACCATCGGCTTCTTCGCGCCCCACAACGGCTACGCCGCCCACGGCACGCGCGGGGGGCAGGTCGCCGAGTTCAAGCAGATGGTGAAGACCCTGCACGCCGCCGGGCTCGAAGTGATCCTCGACGTGGTCTACAACCACACCGCCGAGGGCAACGAGAGGGGGCCGACGCTGTCCTTCCGCGGCATCGACAACTGCTCGTACTACCGCCTGGTCGACGGCGACTGGCAGCACTACTACGACACCACCGGCACTGGCAACAGCCTGCTGATGCGGCACCCCTACGTCCTTCAGCTGATCATGGACTCGCTGCGGTACTGGGTGACCGACATGCACGTCGACGGCTTCCGCTTCGACCTCGCCGCGACGCTGGCCCGGCAGTTCCACGAGGTGGACAGGCTGTCGGCGTTCTTCGACCTCATCCAGCAGGACCCGGTGATCAGCCGCGTCAAGCTGATCGCCGAGCCGTGGGACGTCGGCGAGGGCGGTTACCAGGTGGGCAATTTCCCGCCGCTGTGGTCGGAGTGGAACGGCATGTACCGCGACGCGGTCCGCGACTTCTGGCGCGGCGAGGACCACACGCTCGGCGAGTTCGCCTCCCGGCTGACGGGCTCCTCCGATCTGTACCAGCACAGCAGGCGCCGACCACGCGCCAGCGTCAACTTCGTCACCGCGCACGACGGCTTCACCCTGCGCGACCTCGTCTCGTACAACGACAAGCACAACGAGGACAACGGCGAGGACAACCAGGACGGCGAGAGCACCAACCGGTCCTGGAACTGCGGCGCCGAGGGCGCTACCCGCGACCCGGCCGTGCTGGAGCTGCGCACGCGCCAGCAGCGCAACTTCCTCGCCACGCTGCTGCTCTCCCAGGGCATCCCGATGCTCTCCCACGGCGACGAACTCGGGCGCACCCAGGACGGCAACAACAACGCCTACTGCCAGGACAACGGGATCTCCTGGATCGACTGGCGGCTCACCGAGGAGCAGCGCGACCTGCTGGAGTTCACCCGGTACGTCATCCGGCTCCGTACGGGGCACCCCGTGCTGCGCCGGCGCCGCTTCTTCCTCGGCGAGACGCTGACCCGGGCCGACCAGCCGTTGCCCGACCTGGTGTGGCTGGCGCCGGACGCCCGCGAGATGACCGACGACGACTGGGAGCGCGGCGACGCGCACTCCGTCGGCGTCTTCCTCAACGGTGACGCCATCGCCGAACCCGACCCGTGCGGCCGTCCGGTCGTCGACGACTCCTTCCTCGTGCTCTTCAACAGCCACTGGGAGCAGGTCGGCTTCCGCCTGCCGAACGCCTCCTACGGCGAACGCTGGACGGCCCTCATCGACACGGCCGACCCGGAGGGCACGCCCGACGAGTCGGAGCACAAGGCGGGGACGGAGCTCACCGTGGGGGCCCGCAGCCTGGTCGTGCTGTCCCGGCCGGCCCGGGCGGCGCGCGAGAAGGGGTGACGCGGGTCAGCGGTCGCGGCGCGCGGTCACCGTGAACTGCGCGCCGTCGTGGTCCCGCAGCACCGCCTCGTCGCCGCCCTTGGACAGGACACTGCCGCCGTGGAGTTCGGCCGCTCGTGCGCAGGCCTCGACATCGTCCACGGAGAAGTGGATCTGCCAGTGCGGGCGGATCGCGGGGTCGGGGGCCGCCCCCAGGGCACCGGACTCGATCCGGGCCACGACGTCCCCGCGGCTGCGCAGCACGACCTCGCCGCCCTCGTAGTGGACCTCGCAGCAGCCGGGGCGCTGGGAGGCCCAGTCGAGGACCTCGCCGTAGAAGATCGCCGCGTCGAAGGCGTCACGGGTGTGGAGCGTGATGAAGGCCGGCTGTGCGTTGCGCCAGGTCTCCCAGTCGGTGAAGAGGTCGCCCTCCCAGATGCCGAAGGTCGCCCCGTCCCGGTCGGCCAGCAGCGCTGCCCGGCCCGGCGGCAGTGAAATGGGCCCGACCGCGACCGTGCCCATGCGCTCCTGCACCCGCGCCACCGCGTCGTCCGCACTGCGGACCGCGAAGTACGGCGTCCACGCCACCGCCATCTGCCACATGGTCGCCACCCCCGCGATCCCGGCCACCGGCGAGCCGTCCGCCAGCGCGATCCGGAACCGGTCGCCGAGCTTGGCCGGCCGCCACTGCCAGCCCAGCACGGCGCCGTAGAACTCCTCGGTCGCCTTGACGTCCCGGCTGGTCAGGCTCACCCAGCAGGGCGCGCCGACCACGGAGTGTGATGAGACGACGTCCTTCGTGCCGGAGGAGGTGGGCATGTCGTGGTTCATGGCAGTCGCGTCCTGATCTCGTCGGCCTGGCAGCCACCGGAGGATTGACACCAGTGTCCAACCGGAACCGCTGTGGGCGCCTGCCGAGTACCCCGGCGGGGGCGCCGAAACGGCGTCCGGCCTGGTCCGCCCCGGTGGCACCGGGCGGGCCCAGTGACGACCATAGAGGGGTCGGACACTGCGTCACCGTACTCAAGCACCCGGTGGGACCTTGGGCGCAGCGGCGCACCGGACCCGGAGGTGACCATGCCCGCGGACGGGGGCTCGGATCGGATCTTCGAGCTGCAGGAAGAGGTCCTGCAGCTGAAGGAGGCGGTCGTCTCCCACGCCGTCGTGGACCAGGCGATCGGGATGGTCGTGGCGCTCGGCCGGATCTCGCCCGACCAGGGCTGGGCCGTGCTGAAGGAGGTCTCCCAGCACACCAACATCAAGCTGCGCAACGTCGCGGAACTGATCCTCGTTTGGGGGCGCAGGGGCGTCATGCCCGAGGAGATCCGGGCCGCGCTGGAGGACGCCCTCGACCGCGCAGGACCGACCCAGATCCCCGGATCGCCGCCGGAGGCGTGATCCGATCCGGGGATCCGCGGGCACATCTCCCCCGGTTCACCGGGCCTCGGTCAGCAGCTCCTCACGCAGATGGGCGAAGCAGCTGCTGAGCAGCCGGGAGACGTGCATCTGCGAGATGCCGAGCTGCTCCGCGATGCGGCTCTGCGTCATGCCCTTGAAGAACCGCAGGTACAGGATGATCCGCTCGCGCTCCGGCAGCGCCTCCAGGCAGGGCCTGACGGCCACGCGGTTGACGACGATGTCGAAGGCCGGGTCGGGCCCGCCGATCGCGTCCCCGAGGGCGTAGCCGTCGGTCCCGGGCATCTCCGCCTCCAGCGACAGTGCGGAGAAGCACTCCAGGGCCTCCATGCCGGTGCGTACTTCGCCCTCGGTGAGCTGGGCGTACTCGGCGATCTCAGCGACCGTGGGGGAGCGGCCCGGGGTGGTCTGCGACAGTTCCTTGGCGGCGTGCCGCACCCGGTTGCGCAGGTCCTGGACCCGGCGGGGCACGTGCAGCGTCCACATGTGGTCGCGGAAGTGGCGCTTGATCTCACCGGTGACCGTCGGCACCGCGTACGCCTCGAAGGCGTTGCCGCGGGCCGGGTCGTAGTGGTCGACCGCCTTCACGAGGCCCAGAGCGGCCACCTGGTACAGATCCTCGAGGGCCTCGCCACGGCCCCGGAAGCGGACGGCGATCCGCTCGGCCATGGGGAGCCAGGCCTCGACCAGCTCGTCCCGCAGGGCCTTGTGCTCGGGCCCCTCGGGCAGCCGCGCGAGACGGGCGAACGCCGCGGCGGTGTCGGGGGCGTCGTCGTGGGGGTGCGGTCGGGTGCTGCCGGCGATACGCATGGTGCGCACCTCCCTGAGCAGGTGCTGAATGGACAGACACCGCGGGAGGCGCGGACACGGACCTCACGGAGAGCACCGGGGGTCCGGCCTGCCGGCTCCCACGCACGTGCCTCCTGTCCGAAGCACTTCACTGCCCATTCCCGGGCAGGGATATAGCGAAACAATTAAGACAATACGGCAATCGAGGGTCATGGGCGCTCTCAGGTGCCCCTGCCGATCGGAATCGGACCGATCGGCTCTGATGCAGAGCTGATCTCGGCCGCATGGAGCCGGAGGCCGACGCCGCTGTTCTTCGGGTCGGCTTTACGCTCTGTACCCGCCCTCGGCGTCACCGCCGCCTCGGACCTGCCGGCCGGCCGGCACGTTGATCTTCACTCGTGGAAGTGATGTGCGGCACGCCTGGGCAAGCGCTTTCTCCGGCTGTTTCCGGATAACCGCTGGGCACGGCTTGATCACCGATCAAAAAGGATGAACTGCCTGGCCACGGCGCATTCTGCTCATTTGACAGTGCGCTGAGACCACAGATAGGAAGCAGCTTCCAGAGGTCGAGAGGTGCAGCGTGTACGAGCCGAACGTGGTCGGGGACTGGCATGAGTACGACGAGTACGCCGGTCTGCGCGTCCGGGTCCACCGTCTGGAACTGGCCGAGCCGCCCCGCGGCCGTGACGACGCCGCTGACGGACTGACGTACTTCTGCCTCCGCGTGACGGTCGAGAACCGCGGCCGCCGCCACCTCGGCGTCCACCTCGAGGACGGCCAGATCGACGTCCGGCTCGGCCCGGACGGGGAGAGCGCCTTCATCGACTGGCGCAACTCGCAGTTCATCGAGGGCTTCGACGTCTATCCGCTGCGCCGGGCCACCGCTGTGCTGTACGCGGCCGGCGCCGAGGCGTCCCTGAGTCTCGTGGACGTCCAGGTGCAGTTGCGCGTCGAGGAGGAGTGGACCGGCCGCCGGTTGTGGGCCGGCGGCATCGGCGCGCACGAGGGCCCGGCCGGCGGCCCGCAGGGCGCGGTGCGGGACAGCCTGGCGCACCAGGTGAGCGTCTTCCTGCGGGATCAGGCGGAGGAAGGCACCGCCTGATCCGGCGTCAGGGCGTCGCGGAGATCAGTGCGCGATGCCGTCGATGATCTCGCGGGCGCCCTGACGCAGCAGGGCCACGGCGACCGAGGTGCCCAGCGTGGCGGGGTCGAGGCGTCCCGCCCACTCGTGGGCGTTGAGCCGCGTCTTGCCGTCCGGGGTGAACACACAGGCCCGCAGGGACAGTTCGCCGCTGCGGTCCACCTGTGCGAATCCGGCGATGGGGCTGTTGCAGTGTCCCTGCAGCACATGCAGGAACATGCGCTCGGCGGTGGTCTCCCGGTGGGTGTCCGGGTCGCCCAGACCGCTCACCGCGTCGATCAGTGCGGCGTCGTCCTCGCGGCACTGCAGCGCCAGCACGCCCGCGCCGATGGGCGGCATCATGGTCTCAGTCGAGAGGACCTCGCTGATCACGTCCTCACGGCCGATGCGCTCCAGGCCGGAGACCGCGAGCAGCAGGGCGTCCGCCTCTCCGGCGGCCAGCTTCGCCAGGCGCCGGTTGGCGTTGCCGCGGAACGGCACGCACTCCAGATGGGGGTGTGTGGCGGCCAGCTGCGCGACGCGGCGCACCGAGGAGGTGCCGATCCGGGTCCCGGCCGGCAGCTCGTCGAGGGCGAGCCCGCCCGGGTGGATCAGGGCGTCGCGGATGTCGTCCCGCTTGAGGAACGCTGCGAACACGGTGCCCGCCGGGAGCGGCCGGTCGGCGGGGACGTCCTTCACGCAGTGCACGGCGAGGTCGGCCTCGCCGGCCAGCAGCGCCGCGTCGACCTCTTTGGTGAACGCGCCCTTGCCCTCGACCTGGGACAGGTCGCCCATCCATTTGTCGCCGGTGGTCTTCACCGGCACGACCTCGGTGCGCACTCCGGGGTGGGCGGTGGCCAACTCGGCCCGGACTCGCTCCACCTGGGCGAGCGCCATGGGGGAGTCGCGGGAGACGATGCGGATCAGTTCGGGGACGGACATGCGGACACGATAGACCCTCCCGCTGGTGCGTTCGTGCCGTACCTCCCCCGACTGCCCCGCACCGAGCGTCAGTTCGGGACGAGCGGCTCGCTCAGTTCCACCGCGCGCAGGGCGGCGGCGAGGGCCCGCCCGTCGCCGACGTCGAGGGCGGTGTCGGTGAACTTGACCACGTGTTCGTCGCCGTGGGCGAGGGCGCGTTCCAGCATCTCCTCCGCCGTGCGCCGGGGCGCGGGGACGCGCGTGACGGGCTCGGCGGTGGCGTACATGGCCGTGACCGCCGCCGACGCGGTCCACGCCGCGTGCAGGCTCGGGGCCCACAGCGCGCGGGGGAGGAACCGAGGGTGCGCAGGACGGCGTTGGGCGCGGTCGCCGCGTGCACCAGCATGGTCGCCTCGCCGTGGCCGTGGGTGGCGTAGCGGTGGGTCGCGGCCCGGACCAGTTCGGCGAGGCGGGCCCGGGCCGTGTCCGGGTCGCTCACGTCGTCCGCCCACAGCGGCAAGCGTCGTACGGCCGCCAGCCGGTCGGGGAATCCGCCCCGGGGATCGGCGATCGGCGGAACGGCGTCCAGGGACCGCGCGGCACTCGGCGCCGCGGGCAGGACGGCGATACCGGAGACGGGCCGGTGCCGGGCGGCCCAGTAGCCCAGTCCGTGCGCGAGTTCGGCGAGCCGTGGCGCGTTCTCGCGGGCCTCCAGGGCCCGTACGGCATGCCCGACGCGGATGACGGGATGCGTGGATCCGCCGTACATCCCGGGCAGCAGTCGCGGCCACCACTCGGCGAGGACGTCCCGCCACGGCTGCTCGGTGAGCGCGTGGCCGAAGTACCCGATCCAGTCGGCGGCCCGGCGCGGATCGCCCAGCGCCTCACGCCAGTCGGCGCCGGTCACGGGAGCGACGGGCCCGGGCAGATCCTCCAGCTTGTGCCGGTACAGGTCCAGCCAGCGGTGCACGGCGTCCGCCCGGCCGTGCGCGGCGAGCGCCTCCACGACCATGGGGGCGTGGGGTGAGCCGGCCGAGCCGCTCCGGTCCCGAGGCGTGGAGACGTCCGAGGGCCTCTTCTAGGGCTCCTGTCGTGTCGTGCGTGTCCATGCCGGGACGGTATGCGGCCGCCCCGCGCCGGGGGATCGGGCGCGGGGCGGAGTCCGGGCCCGGCCGCAGGCCTAGGCCTCCGGCGGGGCCGGTGCCGTCAGGCGTACGGGTCGAAGGCGATGCCGGAGGGCTTGGCGGATGCCAGGTGGTTGGCGAAGTTGGCGTCCTTCAGGCCGAAGTTGGCGCTGCCGAAGTCGTACGACGTGAGCTTGTCGCGCACCCCGGCCGGGAAGCCGTTCCAGCCGACCAGCGCCGGGTACTGCCAGGTGCCCTTGTGATTCTCCGGCGGCTCGTCGTTGGAATTGGCCGCGCGGAAGCAGTGGGTCCTGATGCCGTCCTTGTGGTAGACGATCTTCGCGTGCGTGCCGTCGAAGCGGACGCCGGACGCCGCGTGCACCGTGAACCCGCCGTGAGCGGACGTCGACACGTACTTGACCTGGTTGTCCTGCACGAACACCGCGACGTGCTCGAAGTCGTGCCGGTGGCCGCCGATGCCGCTCCCGGCCACGGCCTGGTCCTTCTCGAAGTAGAGGGCGTACAGGATGGCGCACCAGCCGTTGTTGCACTTGGACCGCGCGTAGCCGTTGGTGTTGTCGAGGTCCGAGGCGTCCCGGCAGTCGCCGTTGAGGGCGCCGGTCGGGTTGAGCCCGCCGTTCACGGCGCCGTTCGAGCCGATCGCGGCCGTGGAGTAGCAGCCGTCGGTGTCGTAGTCGTAGGCGGGCTGGTACGTCTTCTCCAGCGTGTCCGCGTTGGCGGGCAGTGCCGGCGGCGGGGCGGCGAAGGCCGTGGCGGGGAAGGCGAGGACGAGTGCGGCGGCACCGGCTGCTCCGGTGAGCCATCTCCTGCGGTGGGCGAACGGGCGTGACGACACTGCGTCCTCCTCGGTCCGGGCGCAGCCCAACGGCTGTGGGGGAAAGGGAGGTTCAGCTTCCACGTTGAACGCGTCCATGCCAAGAGGGATGAAGGATCTCAGGGGTGAAGCGCAGCCCAACAGCCGGAGACCGGGCCGTCGTTTCAGACCAGGTCGTCCGGGATGTCGGCCGCCGCCTCCTCGGGCGCGAGGTCGGGCCGGAGCCGCAGCCAGGACGGCTGGCGCAGCAGCCCCTCCCGGGTGCGGGTGCTGTAACGGACCTCGCCGACCAGGCGGGGCACGACCCAGTGCGCACCCGGAGCGCGCGGGGCGGGGTCGAAGGGGCAGACGCCGGTCGCGGCGGCCCTCAGCAGCCCTGCCAGTTCCGTGCGTTCGGCTTCGCTCCAGCCGGTGCCCACGCTGCCGACGTAGCGCAGCCGCCCCGCGGCACGCTGGCCGACCAGCACCGCGCCGGGCAGGCCGGTGAGCCGTCCCTTGCCGGGCTGCCAGCCGCCGACCAGGACGTCCTCGGTGCGCATGTTGCGGATCTTGATCCAGGCCCGGGAGCGCACTCCCGGTTCGTAGACCGAGTCCAGCCGCTTGCAGACCAGGCCCTCCAGGCCGTGCTCCCGGGTGGCGCGCAGGGCGTCGGCGCCGTGGCCGACGAGTGCGCGCGGGGTCGACCACGAGGGGCCGGTGAGGCCGAGGCCCTCGAGCGTCGCGCGGCGCCGCGTGTAGGGGAGCCGCAGGAGGGAGTGGCTCTCCAGGTGCATCAGGTCGAACAGCACGAGATGGACCGGGACTTCCGCCGCCCGCCGCGCGGCCCTGGCGGGTGCGTGGGCCAGGCCCATCCGGGACTGCAGCAACTGGAAGCTGGCCCGGCCCTGGTCGTCCAGGGCCATGATCTCGCCGTCCAGTACGGCGGGTGTGGTGCCGAGGGCGGTGCCCAGCGGCCGCAGTTCGGGGTAGGCGGCGGTGATGTCGTCCCCCGAGCGGGCGCGCAGCAGTACGCTGCCGTCCCCGGGCAGATAGACCACCACGCGCTGGCCGTCCTGCTTGGTCTCGTAGGCCCAGCGCGTGTCCTGCGCGGCGGGCGGCAGGGTGCCGGACGTGGCGAGCATGGGCGGGATCAGCGGCAGGTCCACGGGTGAGGTGTCGACGAACGAGCGGGCCGTCACGCGTGTTGTGCGGCTCTTTCCCCTGAACGGCGCCGCCGGGCCGGCCCGCGGGACCGCTGTCACTCGAGGGCGACCTGCGCATCACCCGATTTACTTGAGTTACGCAACGAGATGGTAATCTGGCGCTCATGTCCACACCACCGCTCCCCGACGTCCCCACCCCGGAAGTGATCGAGATCGAGCGTGCGCTCACCCGCATCACGTACCTGAGCACACGCGCCCGCCAGCACGAGCGGCTGATGGCCCTGGCGGGCGTGCCGCTCGACCGTGCCGCCGTCGCACTGCTGCGGCAGATCTCCGACTCCGAGCCGTTGCGGCCGGGAGAGCTCGCCGTCCGCCTGGGCGTGGAGGCCTCGCACGTCACGCGCACTGTGCAGCAGTTGCAGAAGTCCGGGTACGTCACCCGCGTCCCCGACCCGGACGACCGCCGCGCCCAGCGCATCGAGCTCACCGACGCCGGCGGCGAGGCCATCGCCAAGGTGCGCGACGCCGGGGTCCGCGGTATGCAGATGGCCCTCTCGGGCTGGTCGCCCGACGAGCTGCGGCAGCTCGCGACGCTCTTCCACCGCATGGTCGACGACTTCCTGGCCCACGCCGTCGACGAGGAGGGCGAACCCCCTTCGGCCCCGGCCGGCAAGGCCTGACCCCGGGTCACCGTGGAGCCGCATCAAGCGGATCGGCCCGCTCGGCGACCGCGGCCGCCGGCGGCGCCGGCTCGCGCAGGCCGCACAGCAGCAGCCGGCCCAGCACGGGCAGTGCGATCAGCGGCAGCAGGGCCGACCGGAGGGACGTCGCGTCGGCCAGGGCTCCGAGCGCGGGGGCCGCGAGGCCGCCGACGCTCACGGCCAGGCCCAGCGTGACCCCGCTCGCGGTCCCCGCACGCCGGGGCAGAAAGTCCTGGCCCAGCGTGATGTGCAGCGAGAACGGCACATACAGAGCCGCCGACGTCAGCGCCACGAACAGGTACACCGGCGGCCCGGGCGCCAGGACCAGCCCGGCCACGGCCGGGACCGTCAGGGCGTACGACCGGCGCACCACCCTCATCCGCCCGTACCGCCCGGCCAGCCGGCCCCCGGCCAGCGTGCCGGCCGCACCGCCGGCGTAGAGCACGAACAGGGCCGCCGTACCGGCCGCCTCACCGCCGCCGGTGCGCTCCCGCACGTACAGCGAGACGAACGTGCTCAGGCCGACGAACACCACGGAGCGGCAGACCACGGCACCGGACAGCCGCACGAAGGACCCCCAGTCGTCCTCGCCGACGGCGGCGGACGCACCGGCACTCCCGGCGCCGGACCCCGCCGAGCGCACCGCCGCCGCACACAGCGCCGCCCCCGCCAGGGCCGGGACGACCAGCAGCGGCGAGGCGCGCAGCCCGCCCGTGGCCACGACGGCGAAGACCAGCAGGGGTGCCAGGGCGAAGCCGGTGGTGCCGCCGAAGGAGAACCAGCTCATCCCCGTGTGCCGGCCGCGCGCGACGGCCCGCGCCACCCGGGCGGCCTCCGGATGGTAGGCGGCCACGCCCACCCCCGAGACGGCCACCACCATCAGGGTCAGCCCGTAGGAGCCGGTGACCCCGCTCAGGGCGACGCCCGCCCCGGCCGTCAGCGCGCTCAGCGGCAGCAGCCACGGCATCGCCCACCGGTCGGTGAGTACCCCGAACAACGGCTGCACCAGCGACGACAGCAGGGAGGCTGCCAGGACGACACCTGAAGCGGCGGCATAGGAGTAGGCACGCTCGGCGACGAAGTACGGAACCAGGGCGGCCACGGCCCCCTGGTACACATCCACGCAGGCGTGCCCCAGGGACATCAGGGCGACAGGGCGGGCGGGTCTCGTAGCGGTCACCAGGCGATCGTCGTCCGTGAGGCATCTGGCCCGCTTCCGATAATCTGCCGGACTGTGCCGAACATCCGCCACACTCCCCAGGCGCCGACCCGCGCCCAGCGGCTCACCGCCGGCGACCGCATCGACGCGCACCGGCACGACGACCACCAGATCGTCTACGCGGGCGCCGGAGTCGTCGCCGTCACCACCCACGCCGGGACCTGGTTCGCGCCCGGCACCCGCGCCATCTGGGTCCCGGCAGGCACCGTGCACGCCCACCGCGCCCACGGCCGGCTCGACCTGCACCTGGTCGGCCTGCCCGCCGGCGACAACCCCCTCGGCCTGGATCACCCGGCCGTCCTCGCCGTCAGTCCGCTGCTGCGCGAGCTGATCCTCGCCTATACCCGTGACCCCGGCGACGGCAGCGCCGAGCGCCGCCGGCTGCGCGCCGTCCTGCGCGACCAGCTGCGCCTCTCGCCCCAGCAGCCGATGCGCCTGCCCACCCCCGCCGACCCGCGCCTGGCCGCCGTCTGCGCGCTCGTGCACGCCGACCCGGCCGACGTGCGCACCCTCGCCGAGCTCAGCGCCGCGACCGGGGTGGGGGAGCGGACCCTCAGCCGGCTCTTCCGCGACGAGTTCGGTATGACGTTCCCGCAGTGGCGCACCCAGTCACGGCTCTACCACGCCCTGCGGATGCTGGCCGACGGCCTGCCCGTCACGACGGTGGCCCACCGCTGCGGCTGGTCATCCGCCAGCGCGTTCATCGACGTCTTCCGCCGCTCCTTCGGCTACACGCCGGGCAGCCGTCACCGGCGCTCCCGGGACCCGGCGGAATGACCTGTCTACCGACCGGTAATAATGCGCGGCAGGCCTTCAGAGGAGGAACCGTGCCCCGGTCCGAACGCTCGCCCCTGCTGCTCGCCGGCCTCTTGGCCGCCGCGGGCGTCGCCCACTTCGCCACCCCGCGCCCGTTCGACGCGACCGTCCCGCGCGGCCTGCCCGGCACGCCGAGAGCCTGGACCTATGTGAGCGGGGCCGCCGAGCTCACGCTGGCCGCCGGCCTGGCGCTGCCGCGCACCCGCAAAACCGCCGCGCTGGCCACGGCGGCCTTCTTCGTCGGAGTGTTCCCCGCCAACGTCAAGATGGCCGCCGACTGGCGTCACCGCCCCACGCCGCAGAAGGCCGCCGCGTTCGGACGCCTGCCCCTGCAGGTGCCCCTCGTGCTCTGGGCCCGCGGTGTCGCCCGCAACGCGGAGGGCAGGTCGTGACCGCGCGCGTGGAGACCGGGGACAAGGCCGAGGACTTCGCTCTGCCCGACGAGACCGGCACCGTCCGCAGCCTGTCCGGGCTGCTCGCCGAGGGGCCGGTCGTGCTCTTCTTCTACCCGGCCGCCCTGACCCCCGGCTGCACCGCCCAGGCCTGCCACTTCCGCGACCTCGCCGCCGAGTTCGCCGCCGTCGGAGCCCGCCCCGTCGGCATCAGCGGCGACGACGTCGAGCGGCAGCGGGAGTTCGCAGGACGGCACGGCCTCGGCATGCCGCTGCTGTGCGACACCGACGGCGCGGTCCGCGAGCGGTTCGGTGTGAAGCGCGGCTTCTCCCTGGCGCCCACCAAGCGCACCACCTTCGTCATCGCGCAGGACCGCACGATCCTCGACGTCGTACGCAGTGAACTGCGCATGAACGCGCATGCCGACCGGGCGCTCACCGCGCTGCGCGCCCACCGGGCCTGACACTGTCACGAATGCCGCGCCGCGGTTGATAGAGGGCGTCAAAGGGATAATCCTGGACGATATGGAGGACGCCTCCGCTGCTGCGATCATCGACGCCCGCGGCACAGTGACGGGATGGAGCGAGGGTGCCCGGCGGCTGACCGGCTACCCGGCCCGTGAGGCCCTTGGCCGTGCTGTACGGGAACTGCTCGCCGAGGCCGTGCCGCTCGAGGCGATGTCCGCATGGTCCGGCACCGTCATGGTGCGGCACCGCGACGGCTATCTCGTCGGGCTCCGGGTCAAGGCATGCGCCGTGACGGGCCCGGACGGGGAAGCGGGCGGATATGTGATCACCGCCGCGTCGCCCGGCCGCGGGGAGACGTCCCTCGCGGGCCGCGCCTTCCAGCAGGCGTCCATGTCGATGTCCGTCTTCGACACCGGTCAGCGCTACCTGCGGCTCAACGACGCCGCCTGCCATGTCATGGGCGTGTCCGAGGAGACCCTGCTCGGCCGGCACTTCCCGGAGACCGTGGAGGAGGCGGCACACAGCCGCGGCTTCAACTGGCACCTGCGGCACGTCGTCGAGACCGGACGGCCGCTGCGGTACGAGAGCTACACCGGTGCGCCGGCCCTCAACCGGGAGCACGCCTGGGTCACGGAGATGTGGCCGGTCAGGGATGCCGCCGGCGAGCTCCTGGGGACCGCCCTGGCCGCGTTCGACAGCACCGAGCAGTACTGGGCCCGGCAGCGGCTGGCCCTGCTGAACGAGGCTGCCGCCGCGATCGGCACCACGCTGGACGTCGTCCGCACGGCCGAGGAGATGATCGGGGTCGTGGTGCCCCGGTTCGCGGACTTCGCGAGCGTGGACCTGTTCGACTGGGTGCTCGGCTCGGACGAGGCGCCGACGGTGTCGACCGAGGAGATCACGCTGCGCCGGGTCGCCCACGGCTCCGTCACCGAGGCCACTCCGGAAGCGGCCGTCCATGTGGGAGAAGTGGACGTCTACCCCTCCTTCTCGCCGATCGCCCGGGCCATGCGGGAGGGCCGGGCCATCATCAGCCAGGCGGGGGAGCCGGCGTTCATGCGCTGGGTCGCCGAGCGCAACGCACGCGCCCCGGAAGGGCGCCCCTACCGCAAGGGCGTCCACTCGATGATGGCCGTACCGCTGCGGGCCCGCGGCACCACGCTCGGTGTCGCCGTCGCCGTGCGCGTGGCGCAGCCCGACGACTACGCCGACGACGACGCGGTGTTCGCCGAGGAGCTCGCCAGCCGGGCCGCGGTCTGCGTCGACAACGCCCGCCGCTTCGCCCGCGAACGCACCACCGCCCTCGCCCTCCAGCACAGTCTGCTGCCGAGGGGCCTGCCCGGCCAGGCCGCCGTCCAGGTCGCCCACCGCTATCTGCCCTCCGGCTCGGCGGCCGGCATCGGCGGCGACTGGTTCGACGTGATCCCGCTGTCCGGCAGTCGCGTCGCACTGGTCGTCGGGGACGTCGTGGGGCACGGCATCCCCTCCACGGCGACCATGGGCCGGCTGGTCACGGCCGTCCGCACCCTCGCCGACGTGGACCTGCCGCCGGACGAGCTGCTCACCCACCTCGACGACCTGGTCACCCATCTCGCCTCGGACGACCAGGGCGACGAGGTCGCCGAACTCGGCGCGACCTGCCTCTACGCCGTCTACGACCCCGTCACACGCCGCCTGAACCTGGCCGCCGCCGGGCACCCCGCACCCGCCCTGGTGCTGCCCGACGGGTCCGCCCGGCTGGTCCCCATGAGCGCGGGGCCACCGCTGGGCGTGGGAGGGCTGCCGTTCGAGGCGACGGAGCTCCAGCTGCCCGAGGGCTCCGTCGTCGCCCTCTACACCGACGGACTCATCGAGGACCGCGACCGCGATGTCGACCACGCCACCGAGGAGCTGTGCCGGGCCCTGACCGTGCCCGCCGACTCACTGGACGCCCTGTGCGACACCGTGCTGAAGGCCGTACTGCCGGAGGAGCCCAGCGACGACGTGGCCCTGCTGCTGGCCCGTACCCGGGCGCTGGGCGCCGATCAGGTCGCCACCTGGGACGTCACGCCCGACCCCGCCGAGGTGGCCGTCACCCGGCAGGCCGCCACCGAGCAGCTCACCGCGTGGGGACTGGACGAGACGGCCTTCGTCACCGAACTCGTCGTCAGCGAACTGGTCACCAACGCCATCCGGTACGGCGCCCCGCCCATCCAGCTCCGCCTGATCCGCGACCAGACCCTC
The DNA here is from genome assembly GCF_000725785.1 of Streptomyces flavovariabilis. Classification (NCBI taxonomy): domain Bacteria; kingdom Bacillati; phylum Actinomycetota; class Actinomycetes; order Kitasatosporales; family Streptomycetaceae; genus Streptomyces; species Streptomyces flavovariabilis. The sequence goes on from NZ_JNXD01000016.1 coordinate 17,222, forward strand.
ATCTGCGAGGTGTCCGACGGCAGCTCGACCTCCCCGCACCTGCGGCGGGCGCACCAGGACGACGAAGGCGGCCGTGGTCTGCTGCTGGTCGCGCAGCTCACCCAGCGCTGGGGGAGCCGGCAGACCACCCGGGGCAAGACCATCTGGTGCGAACAGTCGCTCACGCCGCTGTTCTGACCGGCCGGCTCATTTCCCTGCCGCGTCCGCCGCGACCTGGGCGAGCGTGCGGCCGGACGTGGCCGAACGCGCCCGGCGGGGGTCGGGCGCCCCCTGCGTCCGGGCCGCTTCCCCGGCCCGCTTCACGAGCAGCCAGGCCTCCTCGCCGTCGCCGCTGCCGTCGCCGCGGAACCGGGTCAGGGCGTACTCGCCGTGCAGCTTGGAACCGCTCAGCCGGAACGTGGCGTGGCCGCGCTCCAGCGATTCCGCGAAGTCGACGGGCCGGCCCCTGCGGTCGTGGCTCAGCGGCTCGTACGTGCCGTGGTCCCACACGATCACCGTGCCGCCGCCGTACTCGCCGCGGGGGATCACGCCCTCGAACTCCTCGTACTCCAGCGGATGGTCCTCCGTGGGCACGGCCAGCCGCTTGTCCTTCGGGTCCGCCGACGGCCCCTTGGGGACCGACCACGACTTCAGCACGTCGTCCACCTGCAACCGGAAGTCGAAGTGCATCGTGCTCGCGTCATGGATCTGCACCACGAACCGGGGCCCGTCCCCGGCGGACGCCCCGCGTCCCCGGGGCTCGCCGGTCCGGTCGAAGTCCCGCTTGCCGCGATAGTCCCGCAGCCGGTCCCGCTCAGCCACCCGCTACTCCTTCTCGCCTCGCGGGCCCCGGGTACCCGTCAGAACTCCTCGTGCACCTCGGGGTCCCCGCCGACCCGCCGCTGCGCACGGTCCGCGACGGACCGCATCTCGTCCTCGCTCAGCTCGAAGCCGAAGACGTCGAGATTGGCGCGCTGCCGCTCGGGGTTCGCCGACTTCGGGATGGGCACCGCACCCAGCTGCGTGTGCCAGCGCAGCACCACCTGCCCGGCCGACACCCCGTGCGCCTCGGCGATCCGCGCCACGGCGGGGTCCTGGAGCAGGGGCGTGCCCCGGCCCAGCGGGCTCCAGCTCTCGGTGACGATGTTCTTGCCCGCGTGGAAGGCACGCAGGTCCTCCTGCGGAAGCAGAGGGTGCAGCTCGATCTGGTTGACCGAGGGCAGGACCCCGGTCTCCTTCTCCAGCCGCTCGATGTGCCCGGCCGTGAAGTTCGAGACGCCGATCGACCGGACGAGCCCCTCCTCCCGCAGCTTGATCATGGCCTTCCAGGAGTCGACGTACCGGTCCACCCGCGGCAGCGGCCAGTGGATCAGGTACAGGTCGACGTACTCCAGGCCGAGGCGGGCCCGGGACTCCTCGAAGGAGGCGAGGGTCTCCTCGTAGCCGTGGTGCCGGCCCGGGAGCTTCGTCGTCACGACGATCTCCTCGCGCGGCACAACGCCGGAGGCCACACCGCGGCCGACCCCTGTCTCGTTGCGGTAGTTCGTCGCCGTGTCGATCAGGCGGTAGCCCGCCTCCAGGGCCGAGAGCACCGCCTGCTGCGCCTCGTCGTCGCCCAGCGGCCAGGTGCCCAGGCCCAGGGCGGGGAGCGTCGTACCGTCGTTGAGCGTGTGGGTCGGGATGCTGATCACCGTCGGACCTTCCCGTTGACTGTGTCGTCCCTCCAGCGTCACGGATAGGGTGAGCAGCGATCAACCGGACGGGTGGGGAATGAGGACGGCGGACGGCATGGGCAGCGCCGAGGAACGGCCGGCGACGGGATCGGGGCGTCCCACCTCGCGGGACGTCGCCCGGATCGCCGGCGTGTCGCACACCGCGGTGTCCTTCGTGTTCAACGGCCGTGCCGACGGCAACCTCTCGCCCGCCACCCAGGAACGCATCCGGCAGGCCGCAGCCCAGCTCGGCTACCGGCCCGACCCTGTCGCCCGCGGCCTGCGCCGCAGCCGTACGGCCGTGATCGGCCTGATCACCGACGAGATCGCGTCCTCGCCGTTCGCGGGACGGCTGCTGCGCGGCGCCATGGACACCGCGTGGGCGGACGAGCACCTGGTCCTCACCGTCGACTCCGGCGGCGACCCGGCCAAGGAGGACGCGGCGGTCGCCGAACTTCTGGACCGGCGCGTCGACGGCATCATCTACGCGGCCATGTCGCTGCGCAGCGTCCGCGTCCCCGAGGGCCTGCACCGCACCCACTCCGTCCTGGCCAACTGCCTGCCCGAGGACGACTCGCTGCCCGCCGTCATCCCTGCCGAGCGCGCCGGCGGCCGTACGGCGGCCCGGCTGCTGCTGGAGCAGGGGCACCGGCGGGTCGCGCTCGTCGGCGGGCACGACGACATCGCCTCGGCGGAGCGGCTGCGCGGCTTCCGCGATGCGCTGCGCGCCGAGGGCATCACCGTGCCGAGAAACTGGGTCGTACGGACCGGAGCGGAGATTTCCAGCGGCTACGAGGGCGCCGCGCGCCTGCTCGACGGCACACCGCCCGAAGTCCGGCCCACCGGGATCTTCGCCTACAACGACCGGGTCGCGGCGGGCGTCCTGCACGCCGCGACCCGGCTCGGCATCGCCGTACCCGGCGACCTGTCGGTGGTGGGCTACGACGACCAGGAGCACATGGCCGCCCACCTCGCGCCGCCCCTCACCACCGTCGCCCTGCCCCACCGGGCGATGGGGGAGGCCGCCGCGCGGCTCCTCCTCGACTCCATCGCCACCGGCCGGACACCGCCCGCCACGGTGCGGCGCCTGGCCTGCCCGGTGATCAGCCGCGCGTCGGTGGGACCAGCGCCCATCCGGTGACGGACGCGCCGGACGTCACGCTCAACTGCCGTGTGTCGTCCGTGCGTTGGTAGATGCGCTCGGTGACCGTGGCCCGGTCGCCGACGAACAGTTCGTACAGCGAGCCGTCGACGAGGACCCGCAGCGTGAGCTCCTCCTGCGGCGCCACACGGACGACGAGGGGTTCCGCCGCTTCCTTGCGGGGCCAGTCGCCCCGGTCCAGGGTCACGGTGCCTTCGCCCGGATCCAGACGGACCGTCAGCTCGGCACCCGAAGCCGACCTCAGCAGGCTCACCGCGGTGTGGGCGCGGGCGCTGACCGTCAGGTCGTAGGCCGCCGGCAGCGTGGCCCGGCCCGGGGCGGTCACGAACGGCTCGGCAGCCCGCAGCCGGTGCAGCTCCGGGGCCGGGGACACGCGCAGCGCCCCGTCCGGATGGACGTCGACGACACGCGGCGCCGTGAGGACACCGGCCCAGTCGGCCTCGCCCTGCTCGCGGGCCTCCCACGACCAGCCCCACATCAGGGCGCGGTCCGGCTCCTGGAGCACGGCGGGGGCGTAGAAGTCGCGGCCGTGGTCGAGCAGGCCGCCCGTGCGGACCGTGAAGCGCAGGTCCGAGTCCAGACGGCCCGTGAGGTAGCCCGTGGTCCAGGGGTGGCCGTCCCACAGTGACACCACCAGCACCCACTCGCCGCCCCGCGCGGCGTACAGCTGCGGGCACTCCCAGCCGGTCGCCCGGCCACCGAAGGCGGCCCGGGAAGCCGGGTCATGGCCGTCCAGGAGCACCCCCGCGAACCGCCAGTCGGTCAGGTCGTCGCAGTCGTACAGCAGGACCGACGGGGTGCCGTCGGCGTGGCCCGCGCCGACCAGCGCCCAGCGGCGACCGTCGTGCCGGAAGACGAACGGGTCGCGGAACATCACCACGTCCAGGTCCGCGGGCGGGCCCGTGACCACCGGGGTGGGCAAGGGGGTCCAGTCGGTCAGCTCCGGGTCGTCCGGGTCCGCGGCCCGGGCCAGGCAGATCGTGCCGAGGCCGGTGTGGTCGCGGTCGACCCCGGTGTAGACGGCCGTCGGCACGCCTCCGTCGTCGACCACGCACCCCGACCAGCAGCCCGCCTCGTCCGGGCCGCCCGGGGTCGGGGTGAGCGCGATCGGATGGTGCTCCCACCGGACGAGGTCGGGGCTGGAGGCGTGGCCCCAGTGGACGTTGGCGTGCACCGGGGCGTCCGGGTTGTGCTGGTAGAAGAGGTGATGGCGGCCGCGCCAGAGGAAGGGACCGTTGGGGTCGTTCATCCAGTTGGCGGGCGGGCGGACCCGGAAGCGCGGGGCGTGCGGGTCCTGCGGGGGAGCGGCGAGGCTCAACGGTTGACTCCTGCGGACGTGATGCCCTCACGCAGAGGGCGCTGGCCGACGACGAACACGGCGACGGCGGGAATCATGGAGAGGACGACACCGGCGAGGACCACGGAGATGGAGCCGGTGCCGAGGTTGCCCTGGAGGGAGACCAGACCCAGCGGCAACGTGTAGTTCTGGCCCGACGTTTCGAGGATCAGCGGCCGGAAGAACTCGTTCCAGTGGTAGTTGAAGGCCAGGACGCCGACGATCGCGAGGCCGGGCGCGGCCAGCGGGGCGTACACGGACCGGAAGGTCCGCCAGGGCCCGGCCCCGTCCAGCATGGCCGCCTCGCCGAGGTCCTTGGGCATGCCGAGGAAGTACTGGCGCATCAGGAACGTGCCGAACGCGGTGGGGAACGCCGGGATGATCAGCCCGAGCAGGGTGTCGGTCAGGCTCATCGACTTCAGCACCAGGAACACCGGCACGATGGTGACCTGCAACGGCACCATCATCGTCGCCAGGACCAGACCGAACAGCGGCTTCTTGAAGCGGAACTCCAGCCGGGCGAAGGCGTATCCGGCCAGGCCCGCCGTGATCATCTGGCCGACCGCGATCAGCCCCGTGACCAGCGTGGAGTTCAACGCGAGCAGCCACACGTCGATCTGGTCGAACACCCCCCGGTACGCCTCGGTGGAGGGGTTCGCCGGGATGAGCTGCGGCGGCAGGTTGAACGCCTCGGCGGGAGTGCGCAGCGAGGTGGAGACCGTCCACACCACCGGGCCGAGCGTGAGCAGCGCGCACACGGTCAGCCCGGCGATCCGCGCCCAGGGTGCGAGCCCGTGCCGCACACGGCTGGAGGTCAGGGTTGCTTGGCTCATGGGAGGACTCACCCGGCTCACTGGTAGTGGACGAAACGCCGGCTGAGCCGGAACTGGAGGGCCGTGACCGCCATGATCAGCACGAACAGCAGCACACCCACTGCGGACGCCTCACCGAAGCGCAACTGCTCGAACGCCGTCTCGTAGATGACCATCACGACCGTGCGGGTGGAATCGCCGGGGCCGCCGCTGGTGAGGACGTAGGGCTGCTCGAAGACCTGGAGGGCGTTGATGATGCCGACCACCGAGGCGACCAGCAGCGTCGGCGACAGCAGGGGCAGGGTGACGGCCAGGTGCTTGCGCAGCCCCGTCGCACCGTCCAGCGCGGCGGCCTCGTGGATCTCTTTCGGGATGTTGTTCAGCCCGCCGACGAACAGCAGGAACGAGAAGCCGAACTGCTGCCACACATAGACCAGGACCACGGTCGTCATCGCCGCGTTCTCGGACGTCAGCCACGGCACCGGCGCGATCCCGACGAAGCCGAGCAGCCAGTTGATCACCCCGAAGTCCTGGTTGAACAGGTACTTCATCACCACCGAGATGGACGCGGCGGACAGGACGAGGGGGAAGAAGAACGCCGAGCGGAACACCGACCGCAGCCAGCCCGGCATCCGTCCGTTCAGCGTGAGCGCGAGGGCCAGCGCCACGAGCAGTTGCAGCGCCACCGCGAAGATCATGAACACCAGCGTGTTGCGGAACGAGACCAGCACGGTCTCGTCGCCGAACACCTCCCCGTAGTTGGAGAGCCCGGCGTAGCGCGGCGAGTCGATGACGTTCCACTGGAAGAGGCTGAGGAACACCGAGCCGACGATGGGCACGACCGTGAAGACGACGATGCCGACGATCGTGGGGGCCAGGAACAGTGTGGCCAGCAGCCGGGTGCCGCGGTCACGGGCCGAGGGGCCCTTCGGCGCCGGAGCCGGCGGGGCTGCGGGGCGTTCGGCACGCGCGGGCGGGATCTGGGTGTTCGTCATATGTCCCGCTCCATGGCCTTCTCCAGATCGCCCTGCATCCGGCGCAGCGCGGGACGCACCGAGCGTGAGGACGCCAGGGCCGTGCCGGTGTGCTTCAGCAGCACCTGCTCGACCTCGGCGACCTGCGGCGGCGCCGGGATCGGCCCCGTGTCGGGGAACCGGTCGAGGGTGTCGTAGAAGACCGGCCAGTGGGCCGGGCCGGTCTTCTCGTAGCGGTCGGCGGTCAGCAGGGAGCGGCGGGCCGGGGTGGTCTGGTTCGTGGCGAACAGCCGCGTCAGGGTGTCCTTGCGGGCGGCGTACTTGATGAACTCCCACGCCTCGTCCTGCATCTTCGACGTGCGCAGCAGTGCGTAACCCGCCGCCCCGTACTGCATGCGCTGGGTGCGCCAGCGCGGGAAGTACTGCACGTCGAACCCGTCCCGTTCCATCCCGGCCAGGTGCAGACCGCCCGCCCAGAAGCCGCCCGCCGGAGTGACACCGACCCGGCCGGTGGAGAACACGCCGATGAGGTTCTGGCCGTTGCCGCCCTCGGGGCGGGTGCACAGGCCGTCCTGGATGAGGGAGGCGAGATAGTCGTAGACCTCCTCCACCCGGTCGTGGGTGGCCTGCGGTGTCGTCCAGCGAAAGCCTCCGCCGCGGCCCTTGCGCTGCCCGGCGGGGTAGAAGCCGTCCCACAGCCAGTCGCCGCCGGGCGCCTTGGACTCGGCGAGCAGGTTGGTGTCGTTGGCGAACAGCCAGGGCACCACACCGCCCCAGAGCCGGTTGGTCCAGAAGTACGGCGTGAAGCGGGAGCCGCTCGACCTCTTCATGTCCCGCAGCAGCGCCGTGAAGTCGTCGCGGGTCCAGCCGGCCGGCGGGAACCGCGCTCCCGCCCGCCTCAGCACCTGCCGGTTGAAGTACATGTCGGCCGCGTTGAACTCGACCGGCAGCTGGTGGAGGCTGCCCTCGTACATCATCGACTCCACCAGCGAGGGGTGGACGTCGGCGAAGTACTCCTTCAGCTCGGCCGCGTCCCGCTTGACCCATTTGTCCAGGGCCACCCCGAGGCGCTGCGCGAAGAGCTGCACGCCCTCGGTGGCGACGTAGACGAGGTCGGGGGCAGTGCCCGCGGCGACCTGCGTGAGGATCTTCGCGAAGAAGTCCGACCAGTCGACGGCCTGGACCGCGTTGATCCGGAGCCTGATGTCGGGGTGCAGCTCGGCGAAGCCCTCGCGGAGCGTGCGGATGGCCTCCGGCCCGTAGGCGGGGCCCAGCGTGGCGACGACGAGGGAGCCGTCGTCCCGGCCGGGGATGTCGGCTCCGGTGAGCCGGTCCCAGCTCGCGGCGGTGCCGGCCAGGGCGGCGGCCCCCGCGCCATAGGCGCCGTACCGCAGCAGGGTGCGGCGGGTGAGGTGCGAGTCGGTCATCGTGTGTGGGGCCTAACTCGTGTTAGCCGTGGGTTGATGCCCCAGATGATGTGAGCACGGAACGGGCCTGTCAAGGCGTGCGGGTGCTTGACCTTTAACGAGTTAGGTCCGAAAGTCCTGATCCCATGAGCCACCGTCTCCGACGAGAGGAACGAGGTGCGTGATGGGCGGAATCACCAGGAGAGCACTGTTCGCCGGGTCGGCCGTGGGCGCGGCCGGCGCCCTGCTGCCGACAGCGGGCCCGGCCGGGGCCGGACCCCGGACGGCCCGTGCGAGCTACCGGGCCGCGTACCACTTCACCGTGCCCGAGCAGTGGAAGAACGACCCGCAGCGGCCGGTCTGGATCGACGGCAGCTATCACTACTACTACCTCCACAACGCCGACTACCTCGCCGGTGAGATCGGCACCGCCTGGCGTCTGGCCACCAGCACCGACCTGGTCTCCTTCACGGACCGGGGGATCGCCGTGCCCAAGGACACCACTCCCAACGGCGACGTCTGGTCGGGCTCGGCGGTGATCGACACGGATGGCACGGCCGGCTTCGGGGCGGGGGCGGTCGTCGTCCTGGCCACCATGTCACCGCACGACGGCCCGGCCGACCAGGCGCAGTACCTGTACTACTCCACCGACGGCGGCCGCACCTTCACCCCGCACGGCACCGACCCGGTGCTGCCCAACCCCGGCGTGCGCGACTTCCGCGACCCGAAGGTGTTCCGCGACGAGGAACGCGGCCGGTGGGTGATGACCCTCGCCGAGAACGACAAGGTGGGCTTCTACTACTCCGCCGATCTCAAGTCCTGGACGTATGCGAGCGGGTTCGTCAAGGCCGGCATCGGAGTGCTGGAGTGCCCCGACCTGTTCCGGATCCGCGCCGCGGACGGCACACCGAAGTGGGTGCTCGGGGTGAGCGCCAACGGCAAGGGGGCCGGACTGCCCAACACCTACGCCTACTGGACGGGCTCCTTCGACGGCGGCGCTTTCACCGCCGACGCGTCCGAGCCGCAGTGGCTCGACCACGGCTGGGACTGGTACGGCGCCGTCACCTTCGACAAGCGCGGCACCGACGGCACCCTCGACGAGGACGCCCGCTACGCGATCGGCTGGCTGAACAACTGGGACTACGCCCACATCACGCCCACGATCGACAGCGACGGCTTCAACGGCACCGACTCCATCGTCCGCGAGATCACGCTGCAGCGCGGAGGCGACGGCAGGTACTTCCTGGCATCCCGGCCGGTCGCCGCGCTCGACCGGTACGTCTCCCGGACGGCGCGGCTCGGCGATCTGGAGGTCGAGGGCACCCGGGTCCTCGACTACGAGGGCACCGCCTACGAGCTGACCTGCGACATCACCTGGGACCAGCTCACGGGCGCCGGTGTGCAACTGCGGCGCTCCCCGGACGGCGTCCGGCACATCGACGCCGGTGTCCATCGCGACTACGCCTACCTCAACCGCCGCCCCACCGTGTCCCCCGACATGACGGGCAGATGGCAGGAGAGCCGGAGCCTGTTCGACCCGGCCCGGCGTGCGGTGCGGTTGCGCATCCTGGTGGACCGCACCTCCGTGGAGATGTTCGTGGACGACGGCCGGTACGTGCATTCGTCGGCGGCCTTCCCGTACCTGGTCGACACGGGGCTCGCGCTCTTCACGGTCGACGGGAGGGCGGTGTTCCGCAACACCGTGATCCGCGAGTTCAGGGTGTAGGGCGGGCGTGGGCGTTGCCGCGCGGCCGTGCTCCGGTCTCCTCGAAACCACTGTCCCGGACGACGGGCAGGTCCCCTTCCCGAAGGTGCGCGCGGCGTCGATCAGCTCCTCGACGAGCAGCAGTCCGCCCTCGCCAGGGTCCGCCCTGGCTGGTCGAGTGTCGCTGTTCCCCGTCGCGGCATGGTCGCCCTCGGCGGAGATCACTGTCACGATCTTCGGGAAGACAGGCACGCCCACGACCAGCGGAGCGCTCATGACGACGGACGACCGGACGACGGACGAGACGGCGCGGAAGGCCGGGGTGGAGGTGCGGCCGGTCGCCGGGTACATCGGGGCCGAGATCAGCGGGGTGGATCTGGCGGCTGACCTCGATGACGCCGTGGTCGCCGCGATCAGGGCGGCGGTGCTGCGGTGGAAGGTGGTGTTCTTCCGGGGGCAGCGGCTGGACCACGCCGGACATGTGCGGTTCGCTCGCCGGTTCGGCGAGCTCGTGGTGCTGCCCCGGCGGGGCAAGGCCTCGCCCCCGGACTTCCCCGAGATCGAGACGACCGCCGACCGGCTGGAGCTGGGCGGGCGGTTCGGGATGGAGCACGACGAGTGGCTGCGGCGACGCCGCCACACGCTGCTGCGCGGCTGGCACTGCGACCACGGCGCCCGCGTCGACCCGCCCGCCGCGACGATCCTGCGCGCCGAGACCGTACCGCCCTACGGCGGCGACACCACCTGGTCGAACCTGGCGGCGGCGTACGCCGGACTCTCCGCGCCGCTGCGGCAGTTCGCCGACGGGCTGCGGGCCGAGCACCGGCTCGGCGTCGGCTACCAGCCCCGCCCCGGCGACGACGCGTACCTCCGGCACCTGCTGGACCGGCAGGTCGCCTCGCTGCACCCCCTGGTGCGCGTCCACCCCGAGACGGGGGAGCGGATCCTCTACGTCAACGGCTACTACGTCGAGCAGATCGCCGGCCTCTCCCGGCCCGAGAGCGGCGCGATCCTTCAGATGCTGCTGGAGCAGGCGGTCCGGCCCGAGTACACGGTCCGGTTCCGCTGGGAGCCGGGCAGCGTGGCGTTCTGGGACAACCGCGCCACCATGCACCTGGCGCCGGGCGACGCCTCCCACCTCGACCATCCGCGGATCATGCACCGCGTGATGCTCGCGGGGGACGTGCCCGTCGGGGTGGACGGCAGTCCGTCGGAGCCGATCACCGGGACCGCGCCCGGCCGTTGGTGACCGGCACCGGTCCGGCGGGCGGGACCGCGGTCGTGCCATCGCCGGGCACCGCGGGCCGGGGCCCCCGTGGTGGCAGCCCGCGGCCCCGGCTGTGAACGGCCGGCCAGGGGCCGGCAGCAGACGTGCCGCCCTGCGAGCCCGTCGGCCCGGCCGAGGACCGGGCCCGCCGTGCGCGCCGGGGCCTGTCGTTCCCGTCCCGCCCGGTCAGCGCAGCGGGATCGTCACCTCGTCCTCGACGGGCGGGTCGATCTCCTGGGCACGGTTGCCGGTGGCCGCGTAGCAGCGCAGGCGGACCGATTCCGGGGAGACGTCCAGGCGCAGGAAGCACTTGAAGAACGGCGGGCTGTACGTCGCCGAGCTCGGCGAGAACAACGATGTGTAGATCTTCCGCACGGGCAGCCGGAACCGCTTGGCCTTGTCCGGGCGGCGGCCGGTGCCGAGCAGCCCGGCGACCAGGCGGACGCGCCGGGTCACACGGGTCGAGGCGCCCGGGGTGCGCGTGGGCTTGATGCCGAGCCGCTCGGTGATCACGGCCGAGGCCTCGGCCTCGGTGAGAGTGAAGAAGCGGCGCATCCGCAAGCGGCTGCCGTAGAGCCGGCTGTAGAAGGCGAGGGAGTCGCCGCGCAGCGGATAGCAGCGGAAGTCCTGCTCGGTGACGCCCGCCACGTCGACGCGGGGGATCGTGTGGGTGGCGTGCATGAACGCGCCGCCCCCGCCCGCGACGACGTACTGGAGCGTGCGGCCGTCGTCCAGCCGGACCGGGTAGCGCTGGTAGTTGTGGATGTCGCCGCCGATCGCCGCCACGTAGTGGTGGGCCGGGTCGCGGACGATGTCGTCGACGGTGCCGCCCCCTTCGACGGCGCACGGCTCGCGCCGGCCGTCCACATACAGGGGGGAGCCGGTGACCAGGATCTTCGGGCGGGGGCCCCGGGAGACCTCGCGCAGCCAGGCGCCCTGCTCGACGTCGAGGGTGCCGAGCAGGCCCGTGTCGATGCCGATGATCCGTACCGGACCGGCGTCGATCGCCCAGTACGAGCCCGGCTGGACGGCCTGTTGGGCGGCGGTGGAGCGCAACTCGCGTGCTTCGGCGAGGTGTTGTCCGTCGTCCGGACGCGGCCGGTGCCACAGCAGCGTGCGCAGCCAGGCCCGGGTGAGGGGGCGCGGACGGGGCTCGGGCGGCAGCGGCGGGGCGTCGTCGCAGAAGACGCGCATGAAGCCGTCGAGGTCCTCGTACCAGTCGTGGTTGCCGGGTATCGCGTAGATCGGCGCCCGGTAGTCCTGGTAGGGGCGGAAGAACTTGGTGCCGTAGTCGTCCGCGCTGCCCACCGGGTAGATCACGTCACTGGCCAGCACGGCGAAGCGGGTGTCCTGACCGGTCTTCAGCAGACCCGGTACGACGGCGTACTGGGGATCGTCGCCCTCGCCGGTGTCGCCGATGACGAGGAACGAGAACCGGTCCGGGTCGTCGCGCCGGATCACCTTGTCGGCCGGTGCGCCGGAGGCCGCCCGCTGCGCCACCCACCGGCCGCGTGTCCTGCCGGTCGGGTCCCCGAACCAGGAGGCGAGCACGCCGTTGCGGGCGACCCACAGCATCCTGGGGTTCAGCCACGAGATCTTCTCGACCTTCGGCGGCATCAACTGCCGGTACGCGCCCCGTTCGGTGGTACCCCAGCCGGCGCCTTCGGCGGTATCGCGTGAGGAGTCAGACACCGATGCACCGTAACAATCGAGCCAGGCCCCGCCCGCAGGCGGGTTTCCTCATCGCTCGCTCGTGGGTGCGGCCGGCTCGCGCCACGCAGGGCGCGGCGTGGCGACGGAGTCGGCCGCCGGGCCGGGCCGACGTGGCGACGGCCGCTCGCCCAGCACCAGCAGCGGATCGAACATCACCACGACCCCGGCCAGCAGCAGGAGGACCACCGGCCCCAGCAGCATCGGCAGCAGCAGGGACGTGGGCGAGTCGCCCGCCCATGTCCCGCCGGTCGTGTCGTGCACGTGGACGCTGACGGCGGCCATGCCCGTGTAGTGCATGCCGGACACCGCCACGCCCATCACCAGGCTCGCCCCGAGGCTGGTCAGAAAGCCCCGGATGGTTACTGCCGCCCACAGTGCGGCAGTCGCGGCGCCGATGGCGATCAGCACGGACAGCGCGACACCGACCGGGTCGTAGCCGACCTCGCCGTTCAGCCGCATCGCCGCCATGCCGAGGTAGTGCATGCCCGCCACGCCCAGTCCGGTGACCGAGCCCGCCACCGCCAGCGTGGCGCCGCTGGTGCCGCGGTGGCCGACGATGAACACGCCGACGCCCACCACGGCGACGGCCACGACGAGACTGAGCACCGTCGTGGCCGCGTCGTACCGGACCCGTGTCTCCTCCACATGGAAGCCGATCATGGCGATGAAGTGCATCGTCCAGATGCCGCATCCGATGGAGACGGCGCCTAACGCGAGCCAGCCCGTCTTCCAGGACCGCGCGTCGAGCAGCGAGCGCACGATGCACCGCAGCCCCAGCGCCCCTCCCAGACAGGCCATCAGATACGCCGCGACCGGGGTCACCGCACCGTAGCGGAACCCGTCGACCGTGCCGTCCATAAGCCAACTCCCCCCGAGTCATGGCTGGTGTTCAGCAAGGTCTACGCGCAGGGATCGCGCGATAGCAAGCCCTTACCGTCGGTAGGCCGGCAACTCGCGTTCGGCAGGAGCCGATTGGGGTCAGAATGTGCGCTTCAGCAGGTCGAGCAGCGCCGACCAGTGCCGCTCGTCGCCCTCCGGGTGGTATGAGGCGGTGTCGGCCTGCGTGAAACCGTGGGGCGCGCCCGGGTACACCTCGCAGCGGTGGCGCACGCCCGCCGCCGTCAGTGCCTCCTCCAGGCGCTCGATCTGCTCCGCGGGCAGGGAGGGGTCCTGGTCGGCGTGGCCGAAGTACAGCTCGGCGGTGACCTTGCCGGCCACCAGGTGGGGGCTGTCCGGGGTGTCCGTGGCGAGTCGCCCGCCGTGGAATCCGGCGGCGGCCGCGACCCGCTCGGGGTAGGTGCCGGCGGTGAGCAGTGAGAGGCGGGCGCCCATGCAGTAGCCGGTCAGCGCGACCGGACCGTCGGCCACGGCCGGGGACCCGTCCAGCCAGCCCAGATACGCACCGGCGTCCCGCATCGCCAGGTCGGGTGTCAGGGCCTGCATGACCGGCACGATGCGCTCGAAGATCTCCGGACGTGCCCCCGGGTCGATGAACCCGGGCAGATCGAACAGCGGGGCACGACCGTGCCGGTAGAACACGTTCGGCACCAGCACCGTGTAGCCCTCGGCGGCCAGCCGGTCGGCCATGGAGCGCAGCTGCGGTCGCAGACCGAAGGCGTCCATGAACACCAGGACCGCCGGGTGGGCGGCCCCGTCGGCGGGGTGGGCCAGATACGCGTCGGCGGTGCCGTCCTCGGTGGGGATGTCGACGTCGGTTCCCTGTACGGCGGTCATGGCTGGGCTGCCTCTCTGCGGGGGGTGGGGGCCAGGAACCCGTCCGCGTGACCGGGCGGATCACGGGCATCGTGGCACGCCCGTTCCCGGGGCGTTTCGCCCACCCCGGGCACGTGGTTGAACCGTGAACCGCTGTTGGTCCCCGCTTTACGTCTACTCGAACCGTGAGGGGTCGCCCGCGCCGTACCGCACGATCTCGGCCTCCCCGCCGGAGAAGTCGATGACCGTCGTCGGCTCGGTACCGCAGTCGCCGGAGTCGACCACCCCGTCCAGCACGTGGTCGAGCAGGTCCTTGATCTCCCAGCCCTGCGTCATCGGCTCCTCCTCGCCGGGCAGCAGCAGGGTGCTGGACAGCAGCGGCTCACCGAGCTCGGCGAGCAGGGCCTGCGTGACGACGTGATCGGGGATGCGCACGCCGACCGTCTTCTTCTTGGGGTGCTGCAGCATGCGCGGCACCTCCTTCGTCGCGGGCAGGATGAACGTGTAGCTGCCGGGCGTCGACGCCTTGATCGCTCGGAACACGTCGTTGTCGATCTGCACGAACTGGCCGAGCTGCGCGAAGTCCTGGCACACGAGGGTGAAGTGGTGCCGGTCGTCGAGCTTGCGGATCGTACGGATCCGGTCGATGCCGTCACGGCTGCCGAGTCGGCAGCCCAGTGCGTAGCAGGAGTCCGTGGGGTAGGCGACAAGAGCGTCGGCGCGGATGCTGTCGGCGATCTGGCCGATGGTGCGGGGCTGGGGGTTGTCGGGGTGCACGTCGTAGTACTTCGCCATCCGCCGAGCTTATGCCGTCGGCGCGGGTCGACGACGCAGGGAGGGGTACCGGGCGGGGGACGAGGCTCCCGCCGTGCGGCGTTCGGGCCGCAAGGAGAGCCCTCCGACGTGAGGTAACGTCCCCGACCGGTGTGCCGGAGGCGGCGCTTGGAGCGAGGGGAAGACCGAGGTGGCTGGCCGAGAGGACGGGAACCGGCAGCGGGAGACGCATGCCGGCACGGGTCCGGCGTGGGCGGAGGAACTGCTCGAGCACCTGCGCCCGTCCGGGCGCGATGTCCGCAGAGTCGTCGCCTGGCTTTCGGGCACCGTGGGCGCGACCGTGGCCCTGCAGGACGCCGCCGGGAATCTCGTCGCGGGAAACCGGCTCGCCCTGGACGAGGCCCTGGTCGCGGACATCACCGCCGGCCGGATCGCCTCCGCGGCCTGGGAGAGCCGGGAGCGCCACCTGCGTCTGGTAAGGGTGGAGCATCCGTCCCGCGCGTGCGTGCTGGCCGTCTCCCGGCAGGCCCCCTTCGACCGGCGGGCCGCCGACGTCGTCACGCACACCGCCCAGGTGCTCGAGCTGCTGCTGACGGCGGGCGAATCGACCGCGGCCGGGCACCGGCTGCGCCGGGCCACCGCCGACCTGCGCCTGGCGATCCTGCAACTGCTCATGGTCGAGGACACCGTCGCCGCCCGCCGCGTCGCCGCCGGACTCTGGCCCGGACTGCTCGACGCCGAGACGGCGTGCGTGTACGTCGTCGAGTCCGCCCCCGCCGTACGCGACCGCGTCGCCGAGGAGTGCCTGGACAGGACCCAGGAGGACGCCCTGGTCGTGCGCTGCCCGGCCATGGACGGGCACGTGATCGTCGTCGGCCCCCGTGACACCACGGGCGACGCCCTGCGGTCCCTGGTCGGACGGCACCCGGACCTCTTCCTCGGCGGCAGCGTCCGGCAGAGCCTCGCCCGGACCGCCACCGCCTACGGGCAGGCCGTCAGCGCCCTCGCCGTCGCGCACTTCCGTCCCGACAAGACGGCCGTCTACGCCGAGCGCACCCACCCCGAACGCCTCATGGACCCGGTGGCGCTGCGCGGCTGGACGTCCCGGGTGCTGCGCCCGCTCGACACCCTGCCGCACCACACCCGCGCCGAACTCCTCGCCACCAGCCGGCTCGGCCTGGAGTTCACCGCCGTCAACGCCGCCAAGGTCCTCGGCGTCAGCCGCAACACCGTCCGGGCCCGCATGGAACGCGTCGAGACCCTGCTCGGCACCGACTTCGCCGACCTCACCGTCCGGGCGGTCGTCCACCTGGCGCTCAACACCCAGATCGGCCTGCCCGACGCCCGGGTCGCCGACGGCACCGGGGACCCCGGGCTGCGCCTCGCCGACCTGCTGTCCGGTCCCGCCGTACGCACCTGGGCCCAGGACCTGTTGGGCCGGCTGGACGCCGACGCGCGGAACCCGCGCCGCACGCTGCGCACCTGGATCGCCGCCGGCGGCAACGCCGAACGGGCCGCGCAGGCCCTGGGCGTGCACGCCCAGACCGTGCGCGAACACGTCCGCAGCGCCGAACCCGTCCTGGAACGCCAGCTCCTCGCCGCGGGCACCGACCTGTACGAGGTCGTGCTGGCGCACCTGGCTGTGGGCGACCTCGATCTGCCCGATCTCCAGCGCCCGGCGTGAGCCGGTTTGCCTCCGGGGCAAACGGTTGGCCTGGTCCGGGCGGGACGAAACCGGGCCATCCGGACTCGGCTGTGCACGGGTGAGCCCTGCTGAGGGTGCAGCGGGCATCGACACGGTTCACAAGGCCTCGGCCATGGACGTAAGTTCAACTAACCGCGGGGGCACGACCGGAACGGGGGACCGGTCGCGCTCCCGCGCGCTGCCCCGCACGGCGGCGTGCCTCCGGTGGCGTCAGCCCCGCAGCCGCACCGGGATCTCCTGCCAGCCGAACGCGATGAACGACGGCACCTGCCGCAGACCCCCGTCGCCTTCGGCCAGACGCAGGCCGGGGAACCGGTCGAACAGCGCCGGCAGCGCGGTCAGGGCCTCCAGCCGGGCCAGCGGCGCCCCGATGCAGCGGTGGACGCCGATCCCGAACGCCAGATGGTCGTCGGCGCCGCGCGCGGCATCGAACCGGTCGGCGTCCGGCCCGTAGTGCTCGGGATCGAGGCCCGCGGCGGCGTACGTCGTGAGGATGGCGTCGCCGGCCGGGATGGTCACCTCGCCGACGGTGAGGTCGGTGACGGCGAACCGCAGCGGCAGCGACGCGATCGACGGGTGCGCGCGCAGCGTCTCGTCGACGACCGCGTCCCAGCCGATCGCTCCGGACCGCACGGCCGCCAGCTGCTCGGGACGGCGGAGCAGGGCGACCACCGCGTTGCCTATCAGATTCACGGTGGTCTCGAAACCGGCGCCGATGACCAGCAGCAGCGTGTACAGCAGCTCCTCGTCGCTCAGCCGGTCACCGTCCTCGTCTCGGACCCGGATCAGCTCGGTCGTCATGTCGTCCCCGGGGTGCGCGGCCCGGTGGGCGATCAGTGCGGGCAGCACCGTCCCGATCTGCCGCTGTACGGACGCCGCGTGCTCCGGGCTCGGATCGGAGGTGTCCATGATGGCCGCGATGAGCCGGCCGGTGTCCTGCGTCAGTGCGTCCGGCACACCCATCAGTTCGCAGATCATCCGCATCGGCAGCGGATGGGCGAGCCCCTCCTTGACGTCCACGACCTCGCCGTCGGCGGCCTCCAGCGCGGCCAGCAGCTCCGCCGTGATCGCCTCCACCCGGGGCCGCATCGCCTCGGTGCGCCGGTGCGTGAAGCTGGGCGCGACCAGCTTGCGCAGCCGGGTGTGGTCCGGGCCGTAGGTGGAGAGCATGTTGACCACGCCGACCCAGCCCAGGATCCAGGCCCAGGACGGGTGTTCGCCGATCTCGGGCCACAGCCGCCAGTGCAGCCGCGGATCCTTGCTGACCCGGGGGTCGAGGACGAGTTCCTTCAGCGTGTCGTACCGTGTGGGCGCCCAGGCGGGGAGGCCGCCGGGCAGTTCCACGGGCACGATCGGGCCGAGGGCGCGCAGCCGGGCGCTCTCGGCGGCGATGTCGGCGCCGAACGGGTCGAGAGCGATGCGGTCGGTCACGGTCACGGTCGTCCTCCTGGCTGGTCGGGGGAGCGGGGGCTGAAACGGACGGGCAGCGCCGTCAGCGAGCGGTGGAACGGGCCGGGGCGCCAGGTGAGGCGCTCGCGGGGCAGCACCGGTTCGAGGTCGGGCAGCCACTGGGTGAGCCGTTCGATCGCCTCCGTGGCGATGAGCAGGGTGTGCTGCTTGACCGGACAGGCATGCGGGCCCGCCGACCAGGACAGGTGTGAGGCGTCCGACGGGTGGCGGTCCGCGCCGCGGTCCCGCTCGGCGGCCTGGGCGAGCGCCCCGTAGGAGATCACCACCGGCACCGCGGCCCTGATCCACGCACCGTGGAAGGTGACCGGCGTACGGGCGTAGTGGATGCCGTAGTTGGCGAGCGGCGTCTCGTGGTGCAGAACCTCCAGCACCGCGTCCGTCACGGGGCGGGCGCCGTTGGTCAGCGTCGAGTAGTAGGCCGGGTTCCCGAGGATCCGGGACAGCGCGTTGGACACCAGGTTGGCCGTCGGCTCGTGCCCCGCGCCGAGCGTGAGGAACACCTGCCAGGTGACCTCCTCGGGGGTCAGTTCCGCCGGGTGGTCCAGCAGCCAGCTCGGCAGGTCGTCGCCGCGCCGCTCGGCCTTGGCGGCGATCAGCTCCAGCACGTATCCGCCGAACTCGGCCTCGCCCTCGGCCGCCTGGGCGCCGCCCTCGATCAGCTTGCCCAGCGCCGCGTCCAGCCGGTCGCTCGCGCTGTCCGGCAGCCCGAACAGGCTGTTGAACACCAGCGCCATCAGCGGCCGCGTGAACTCGCCCACCAGGTCCGCCTCACCGCGTGGCCCGAACCGGCTCACCAGCACATGCACCGCCCGGTGCACCCGGGCCCGCAGATCGTGCGGCTCCACCAGGTCGAAGGCGTCGATCAGTGCCGTGCGGTAGCGCAGATGGGCGCCGCCGTCGGCGAACAGGGTGTTGGGCCGCCAGCGCATCATGCCCAGCACCGGCGAGTCGTCGGGGACGGTCGCCTCCCACGGCCGGGGATCGTGCGAGAACGTCTGCGTGTCGTGCAGCAGATCCAGCGCCGCCCGCCGGTCGGTGACGACGTACGCCGGGACGCCGGGGGCGAGTTCGGCCCAGCCGACTGGGCCGTGGGCACGCAGGGCGGCGTAGTAGGGGTGGGGGTCGCGGGCGAAGCCGTCCTCCCACAGGCGGACGGGCGCCGCGAGGGAGAAGGCCTGCTCGGCGGGGGACGGGTGGGTCACCGGGGCTCCGGGGGGTGGTGGTCGATCAGGTGCTGCACCAGCGCGAGCAGGGCGTCGATGGAGGAGTTCGCCTCCCGCGCGTCGCAGGTCACCATCGGGGTCGCGGGCTCCAGGTCCAGGGCGGTGCGCAACTGCTCGGGTGTGTGGTGGCGGGGCGTGCCGGGGAAGGTGTTGAAGGCGACCGCGTACGGCAGTCCCGACTCCTCCACCAGTTCCAGCACGTCGAACGAGGCGTCGATCCGGCGGGCGTCGACCAGGACGAGCGCACCGAGCGCCCCGTAGGCGATGTCGTCCCACAGTGCCCGGAAACGTTCCTGGCCGGGCGTGCCGAACAGGTACAGCACGATGCCGCCCGGCAGGCTGATCCGGCCGAAGTCGATGGCGACCGTGGTGGTCGACTTGTCCCGGACACCGGCGAGATCGTCGACCTGGGCGGACGCCTCGGACAGCTGCTCCTCCGTGTGCAGCGGGCGGATCTCGGACACCGAGCGGATCATGGTGGTCTTGCCCACCCCGAACGGCCCGGTGATCAGGATCTTCACCAAGTCCTGGGCTGCGTCGGGGAGATGGACGTCCGTGCCCCCCGGCTCGGCGTCAACGGTGCTTGAGGTCGCGGAGGCCATCGGCCACTCTCTTCAGCAGGTCGGGGTCGAAGCGCCGGGCGGGCGGGATCGGCGCACGGGCCAGTACCAGGTCGCGGTCCAGGAGGTCGGCGGCCAGCACGAGCACCGCGGAGACGGGCAGTCGCAGCAGGGCCGCGGCCTCCATCACCGTCAGCGACCCGTGCTCCAGCTCCTCCAGCAGGGCCGCCTGCGCGGCGGGCAGGTCGGCGGGGGCCGGCTCACCGCAGCCGGTGAGGACCGACAGCCGCTCCAGATGCGCACGGCTGGGCCGCGCCACCCCGCCGGTCGACAGGTACGCGGGAACCAGGGGACGGCCGCCTCGGCGGCCGGTCATGCCGGCGTGTCGCCGTCGGCACCTCGGGGCCCGGCGGCCATCGCCTTCTCGCCCAGCCGCGCGACCTGCGAGTGCACCCGGTGGGCGAGCAGATCCAGTCGCACCTCGGGATCGCCGTACGCGGCGACGCAGGTGCCGTGGTCCGTCGGCACGATGAGTACGTAACCGTGGTCCGACTCGATGACGACCTGCCGGATGCCGGCCCGGTCGGTGTCGGCGAACGCCGCCGCCGCGGTACGGCAGGCGCCCTGCACGGTGCTGGTGATGGCCGCGACCCGCTCGGCCGACGGCCGCGACAGCGCGTCGGTGTAGCCGGTGACGAGTCCGTCCCGGGTGAGCAGGACGGCGGCCACGACGTGCGGCACCTCCAGGACCGGTTCGAGCACCCATGCCGTGTCCCCCGCTGCGCGGCTGGTCATCGAGCCGTTCCCCCTTCGTGGTCGTTGCTGTCGGCGTCCTCGGTTGCCGCGTCGGCCGTGGTCGTGGCCGGGGCACCCTCAGGTACGGCTGGAACGGCGCCGGTGTTCGATGCGGCGGCCTCGCGTGCCGCCGCGGTGCCGGACTGGAGGGCGCCGAGGGCCGCCGCGGACTCCTCGGGGCGGCGCGGGCGGCGTGGCGGCGCGGGTTCGGCCGCGGCGGGGCCGGTCGAGGTGGTGGCGCGGCCGCGGCGACGCCGCTGAGGGAGACCGCCGCTCTCCCGCGGGCCATGGTGGCCAGGGGCGGGGGCGTCGGCGTCCTGCTCCTTGCCATAGCCGTGATCGTGGCCCGGGGTGGCGGGAAGCGGCTCGGGCCTCCAGGGCCCGACGGCGGCGGGCCCGGAGCCGTCGGACGCGCCGGCCGGGACGGATTCGGGCTCGTGCGGCGGGGCGGCCGGAACGGTTCGGGGCGTGGGGAGCGGGCCGGACGGGCCGGTGCCCGAACCGTGGGACGCGCCGGAACCGCCGACCGCGTCCCGCGCCGCCGTCCTGCGGGTCGAACGCGGGGCGCCGGCCGCCGGAGGCAGTTCCTCGGGGTCGATCCGCGTCAGCAGATGACTGTCGACCCGCAGCACCGCCCGCACCCCGCCGTACGGCGACGGGGAGGACAGGTCCACGCTCAGGTCGAACTGTCTGGTCAGCTGGCCGACGGCCGCGAGCCCCATGCGCGGCGGGTCGCCGAGCTCGGTCAGCAGGATCGGATCCGAACCGGCGACCATCCGCTGGGCCCGGGCTCGCTCGTCCTGCGTCATGCCCAGGCCGGCGTCGTCCACGGTGACGCAGACACCGTGGTGGACCGCCTCGAGGTTGACCACGACGTCCGTGTCGGGCGCGGAGTGCCGCAGGGCGTTGTCGAGGAGCTCGGCGACGATGATGGCGACCGGCTCGACGGCGTGGGACACCAGGGCCGTGCCGGCCTCCAGGTGGTTGCTGACCCGGACGCGCCGGTAGCCCGCGAGCCGGGCCTGACCGCCCGTCACCGCGTCCACGAGATGGGACTCCTCCCGGGCGAGCCCCACCCAGGCCCCGCACACCACCGCGGCGATCTGCGCGCGCCGCAGCGACTGCTCGTTCTCGTGGTCCAGCTCGAACAGGGTCTGCGCCAGCTCGGGGTCGTCGTAACGCTGTTGCAGTCCGCGCAGGGCGTCCTGCAGCCGGTACAGCGCCGCCTGGATCTCCCGGGTGGCCCCGCGCATCCCGGCTTGCGCGGCCGCGTCGATCCGGGTTCGCTGTGCGGCCAGCTCGGCGTGCAGCCCCTTGAGTACCTGGTCCAGGGCGGCACCCAGCGGCGAACCGGCCAGTTGCGGATTGAGCGGGCCGGGCACGGTGACGTGGGAATGTGCGGCCTGCCGGGCCGCGGCGGGCACCCGCCGCGCCGCCAGATGCTCGACCTCGGAAGTGAACGCCCGGGAGGTGCCGTCCAGTTGCGCCCGCAGTGCGGCGGTCTTCGCGCGCTGCGCGGCCAGTTGCCGTCGTGAGCGCAGCAGCCCGCCGCCGAGGGCGAACGCGGACAGTGTGCCGAGGGCGAGGGCGCCTACGGCCAGGTCCGGTACTTCGATCATCGCGTCGATTCCAGGAGGGAGTCGGGAGGGGCTGGGTCCGAGGTGCTCTGGCGAGCCACTCGCAGCACAGTACACACCGTCATCGACCGGTCTCGCACGGTGGAGCGCCACTTCGTTCCGAAAGTGATCGGTGTCTGTTGGCTTCCGTGGCAACTGTCTGGATTGCCGTACAGACGGCGGGAGTTGGTGGTGCGTACGGGTCTGACCGGGCGGTGTCCGCGACGGTCACACATCGGTCACTCGACGTGACCGACAGGGTCTGTGTGCCCGTGCGGAGGGCGGGTACCCGTCCGGCGCCTGAAGAGGTCCGCTCCGCGAGAAGGAGGCCCGCATGAGCAGTGGATCGGAGACCGGCGGTGTGACCGGTACACAGGACAAGGACTACAACCTCATCTGGTATGTCGAGGCGTGCCTGAACAATGCTCTGCGCCTGGAGAGCTACATCCAGGACGCGGAGCGCGCCAAGGACACCGAGGTCGCGGACCTGTTCCGCAAGGCCCAGGCGGACAGCCGCAAGGGCGCCGAACTGGGCAAGGGGCTGCTGCGCGCACGCCTCGACGGAGGCTGAGGCGCACCGGCCCCCGAAGGCCCGGACCCCGCCGGGGGGCCGGGCCCTTCTTCGTGTCAGAGCCGGAAGACCTCGCCGATCCGCTCGGTGAGTTCGTCCTCCGTCATCGTGCCGTCCACGGTGACGGCGGGCAGCCCCAGGCGCGTGGTCTCCTCGTGCAGCCGATCCGTGAACAGGGCGTCCCGTACGGCGATGTTGTGGTCCGCCCGCCTCGGATCAGCGGTCCGCCGAGTGAAACTTCCCCCAGGTGTGGCACGGCTGCTGAACGCCACCTGGCGGAACTCCGGCGTGGGGAGCAACCAGACCGCGTGGCCGGGCTCGGTGAGCAGCGGCTTCACCAGGTGCGGCAGCAGCCGGAATCCCTCGACGACGACAGGCGTCTTCCTCGGCATGCGCGCGAGATCCTCGACGATCAGGCCGAAGGCCTCGCCCCGGAACCAGTGGAACGTCTCGAGCATCGTCTCGGGGGTCCGGTCCACCCACCGCTCGTCCATGTCCATGGCCATGAACGCGTGCAGGAAGGGCGCCTCCTCGGCGGTGGTCCGGCGCGCGTGCTCGGCCATCACGTCGTCGCTCGCGTAGCGACGCCAGCCATGCCGGTCGGCGAGCCGACGGGCGACCGTGGACTTGCCCGCGCCGCTCCCGCCGCCGATCCAGTAGACGTGCCGCATGGCTCTCCTCTCCCCGTGGCCGCCGCTGACTGTCAGTGCCGGATGCCACGATGCGCACAGCTCACCCTTCCATCCCACACGAGGAGGCTGATCGTGCGCAGGCCGGTCGAGGGAGAGGTTCATGTGCACTACGGGCAGCTTTACGTCGAGAGCGATCCGGACAGCTTCGGGCCCGGTCTGGCCGAGGCGTTCGCCGGGCAGAGCGCGGGACTGTGCGGGGCGGCGGCCCCCGGCGCCCTGTGGCTGAGCACCGGCCTGCACACCGGCGACGTCGGCTTCACGGTCGAGGTGCACGAGCAGGCCCCGCCGCTGGACCCGGTCTGGGAGGACGTGGTGGAGGTGTCCTTCCGCCCGGCCTCGGCGGACAGCGCGCTCGTGCAGTGGGCGGGGGAGGCGTCCTGGGACCTGGGCCTCGAGGAGACCGACTACCGGGTGCGCTACTGCGCCCAGGGCATGGACCGGGCGGGCGAGAAGGACACCCGGCTCGACGACGAGCCGCAACTGGACCGCTATCTGCTGCAGTTCTGGCCGGCGCCGCCCGAGCGTGACCGTGTGCTGAGGCAGACCTCGCAGAGCGCCGCGTACTGGCACGGCTATGCCCGGAAGCTGCCGCCCCCGCCCACCCCGGCTGAACGCGCCGAGTCCGAACGACGGGCCCGACTCGCCCGCGAGACTGCGGAGCGGGAACGCCTCCTCGCCTTCGAACGCCACCGGTGGGGCGGTCGGTTGCCGAGCGCGACCCTGCGCGAGGTCCGAGGCAATGTCAGCGGCCTGCGCGACTTCGACCCGGACCTCCTGCACGCCCTCGACGCCGCGGGCCCCGCCGCTCAGCGCGCGGTGGCCCTGTTCGCGGCCCACCGGGCCTGTGAGGCCGCGGGCCTCACCGCCCTCGACTGGGTCACCGGCGCCCTCACGGCCCTGGCCGAGGGCCGCCCGCTGCCGCCCCCCTTCGACGACGACACCCTCATGTGGCAGACCCTCGCCACCGACCCGCGCCTCCCGGACCGGACCGTCGGCCGGGCGGTCCCGCCCGAACGGCCGCCCTTCCGGCCCTCGCCCTCTGACACCGTCGCCCTGTCACCCCAGGAGGCGGCAACGATGGTGGTGGGTCCCGCGAGGGCCGTCGCACGACAGCCGAGCCGGCAGCCGGCCCCCGACCCCGCTGCCGCGGGTCCGCCGAGTCCGCCGCGGGCCTCGGAACCCGGCGAGTACGGCCTGTTCGTCAGCTTCGGCCCGCCGGATCCGTCCGTGTCCGTCTCGCAGCCACACGCGGCCCTCCCCGCCGTGACCGGCGCCGCCGACCCCGTCCCCCTCCAAGCGGCCGTGGACGCGGTGTACGCGGCCGTCGTCGCCTACGGCGAGGACTGGCCCGCCCTCCTCGCAGAGGTCCGGTCCCTCTGCGCGAGGCCGCCCGCCTGGCCGACCCCGGGTTCTTGTGCCGGCCATCCGTCCCCAAGCCCGGGCAACGCCCCGGGAACGCGCGGGCACCGGCCCCACATGTGACGGAGCGTAGCGGCGGTGCCGTCACCACCGGGTGACGGCACCGCACCCGGTGAGGCGCCCGGCACGTGAGTGACCCCGCCTCTGCGGGTACCCGGCCCGTCCCGCCAGGACCGGCCGGGCGGCCGCTCGCGGTGCCGACCCCGGCCGGCCGCCGGCCACGAGCCGAAGGAGCCCACGCACATGACGGACGTATCCGGTACCGGCCCCGCTCCGGGCGACGACCGCAAGGTACTCACCAACCGCCAGGGCCATCCGGTCTACGACAACCAGAACCAGCGCACGGTCGGCGCCCGCGGCCCCGCCACGCTGGAGAACTACCAGCTCCTGGAGAAGATCAGCCACTTCGACCGGGAGCGCATCCCCGAGCGCGTCGTGCACGCCCGCGGCGTCACCGCCTACGGCCACTTCGAGGCCTACGGCACCTGGGGCGACGAGCCCATCAGCCGCTACACCCGGGCCAAGCTGTTCCAGGAGCGCGGCAAACGCACGGATGTCGCCGTCCGCTTCTCCACCGTCATCGGCGGCCGCGACTCCTCCGAGGCCGCCCGTGACCCGCGTGGTTTCGCCGTCAAGTTCTACACCGAGGACGGCAACTGGGACCTGGTCGGCAACAACCTGGGCGTCTTCTTCATCCGCGACGCCATCAAGTTCCCGGACGTCATCCACGCCCTCAAGCCGGACCCGGTGACCTTCGAACAGCAGCCGGGCCGCATCTTCGACTTCATGTCGCAGACGCCCGAGGCCATGCACATGCTGGTCAACCTCTTCAGCCCGCGCGGCATCCCCGCCGACTACCGCCACATGCAGGGCTTCGGCGTCAACACCTACAAGTGGGTGAACCCCGACGGCGACACCAAGCTCGTCAAGTACCACTGGATGCCCAAGCAGGGCGTGCGCAGCATGACCGAGGAGGACGCGGCCAACGTCCAGGCCGACACCCTCGGCCACGCCACCAAGGACCTGTACGAGGCCGTCGCCCGCGGCGATTACCCGGAATGGGAGCTGCTCGTCCAGATGATGGACGACCACGACCACCCGGAGCTCGACTTCGACCCCCTGGACGACACCAAGACCTGGCCCGAGCAGGACTTCCCGCCGAAGCCGGTGGGCCGGATGGTGCTCGACAGGATGCCGCAGGACTTCTTCGCCGAGAACGAGCAGATCTCCTTCGGCACCGGCGTCCTCGTCGACGGCCTGGACTTCTCCGACGACAAGATGCTCATCGGCCGGACCTTCTCCTACAGCGACACCCAGCGCTACCGGGTCGGCCCCAACTACCTGCAGCTCCCCGTCAACCAGGCCAAGAACGCGGACGTGCGCACCAACCAGCGCGACGGCCAGATGACCTACCACGTGGACGGCGGGGGCGAGAACCCGCACGTCAACTACGAGCCGTCGATCACCGGCGGTCTGCGCGAGGCCCGGTACCCGACCCACGACGAGCAGGGCCCCGAGATCACCGGCCGGCTCACCCGCAAGCGCATCCCCCGCACCAACGACTACCTCCAGGCCGGGCAGCGCTACCTGCTGCTGGAGGACTGGGAACGCGACGACCTGGTGAAGAACTTCATCGGTCAACTGTCCCAGTGCGACCGGGCGATCCAGGAGCGCATGGTCTGGCACTTCCTGCTCGTCGAGAACGACCTCGGTCTGCGGGTCGGCGAAGGACTGGGCATCGGCCCGGAGGACGTGGCCGGACTGGAGCCGCTGGCGAGCCAGGACCTCACGGACGAGGACCGCGAACGCCTCGCCAACCTCGGCAAGAACGAGCCGCGCGACGTGGAGGGCCTCACGATGACCCACTGCGTCCCCGACGAACGGCATGTCGTGACCCGCTGACGGGTCACCCCGCCAGGGTTGAACGGGCCATCTCCAGGGCCTGTTCCGCGTAGCCCCGGCCGAACAGCACGGCGTGCACCAGCAGCGGAAACAGCTGGTGCACGCCGACGCGTCCCGCCCAGCCGGCCGCGAGCGGCGCCACCTCCTGGTAGCCGTCGAGCACCCGCTCCAGGTGGGGACAGCCGAACAGGTGCAGCATCGCCAGGTCCGTCTCCCGGTGCCCGCCGTGCGCGGCCGGGTCGATCAGCCGCACATGCCCGTCATCCGCCCACAGGACGTTGCCGCTCCACAGATCGCCGTGCAGCCGCGCGGGCGACTCGGCCGGGCCCGCCAGCACCGGCAGACGCTCGCACAGACGCTCCACGACGGCCGCCTCACCGGCCCGGACGGTGCCCTCATCGACCGCCCGCCGCAGATAGGGCAGCACGCGCTGCTCCGCGTACCAGCGCGGCCAGTCGGTGCCCCGCTCGTTGCGCATCGGCGCCGTCCCGATGTACGCGTCCACGGGCCCCTCCGGGGGCGGCGCCCCGAACGCGGGTGCCCCGGCGGCGTGCAGCGCGGCAAGGTCCCGGCCGAACCGCACGGCCGCCTCCCGGCCCGGCCGTCCCTGCGGAACCCGGTCGATGACCAGCCAGCCCTCCTCGTGCCCGTGCACCGCCGGCACCCGCACGCTCCCGGCAGCGGCCAGCCACCGCAACCCCGCCGCCTCGGCCGACGCCGCCCCCGGCTCCCCGGACCGCTTGACGACGACGACCCGCCCGTCGTCGAGAGTGACCTCGGCAAGAGCTCTCGACAGCGGCCTCTCACCGCTGACCGCCCGCCCGGTGAGCCGGGCCACGACATCCGAACGGACGGTCATACGACTCCCTCTCGACGCCGCTCTCGATCGCCCCTCAGCGTACGTACGCGACGCACCGGGCCCGGGCTGCCGTCCGGCTGGCGTCGTGCTTCGACCGGCGGCCGTCCCGGTCCCGGACATGCGCCACGCGCCGTCACGCGGGACGGTGAAATCGGGGCTCCGGCCGACAGAACCGGCCACCCACGGGGGAGCAGTCGGGTCATGACGAGTTCACCGTTCCAGCGCACCATCGCCCTGCCCGCCCCCGTGTGCGAACAGGCCGCACAGCACCTGGAGCAGGCCGCGCACCGGGCCATCGACGGAGTCGCGATCCCCCTGAAGGCGTTCCGCACCGCCGCCGACAACGACTTCACCCTTCCTGTCTCGGTCGTCGAGCAGGCGGCGGGCTGCCTGCTGGTCCTCGCCACCGAGATCGCCCAGACCGTACGCCCGTCCGCCCTGCGAGCCACCATCAGTGTCGCGCTGCGGCTGCGCGACGCCGTGCAACTGGCCCACCAGCCCGCCCTCAGCAGCAGGTTCTGGTGAGCCGGGCCCGGTCTCTCAGGCTTGCCGGAAGGCGACCCCGACCTGCTTGTGGCGCAGCGCCTCCAGCGTGGCGTGCTGCCGCCGGGCCCGTTCGATGAGCTCGTCGAGCTGCCGTCGGTCGAGACGTCCGTCCGTGGCGGCCAGATCGCGGAGCGTCTCCCACCCCGCCAGCTTGCCCTCCACCCCGAGCGCCAGCGCCTCCAGCTCCCACAGCGTGCTCAGCGGCGACCGCCGTACCAGACTGCCGTTGCTCTTCAGTCGCCCCACCTGCTCCGCCGCCCGGCCCGCGTAGACCTTGTAACGGCGTACCGGCACGTCCAGGCGCCGCATGAGGTGAAGCAGGCTCGTCCGGTCGTCGGCGATCTCGGTGGCGACCGGGGCCAGCGCGTCGGCGAGCGGCGAACCACCGCACGAGCGCAGCAGGTAGCGCACGCGCGCGGTCCCGGCGGTGGCACCGGCGAGATGGTCGTTGAGGTAGATGCCCAGCAGGGACATGTCGGTGGCCGGGGCACGCCGGGCGTCCGGCGAATCCGCTCGCTGTTCCGTCATGACGCGGCTCCTGTCGTACTCCGGTCCTGCTCCACGGACACCGTCGTGGTGACCCGTACGAGGCAGGGGTGACGGGGTGTCGAGCCGGCCCCGAAGCGCACCGGGGGCTCGACCGGGGCGAGAGCGCCGAGGCTGTCGCCCTCACAGGTGACGGTGGCCGAGGTGACCGGGTGCAGATCCCGGGCGCCGTACCACTGGTGCCGTCCGGACCGGGCGCTGCCGTGGGTGCGTGCTCCCAGCAGCAGACGGGCCGGCCGGTCCCACAGCGCGACCCAGCCCGGCCGCGTGGCGAGCCGGCCCGGGACCGCCCGCAGCGCGAGGCCCGGCAGATTCCGGTGGCCGGTGCTGAAACGCAGGTGGAGCGGCGGGGCCGAGACGATCCAGTGCCGGCGGTCGGCGATCCGCACCCCGACCGGTACGACCCGCACCTCGTCGAAGACGTAGGTGCCCGCGACGAAGTCCGCCGTCTCGCCCGTGGGCGCCAGCAGCAGCCGGTGTCCGTCGGCCCCCTCTACCATCACGTCACTGAACGGCCCCCACGGCGAGCGCGGCCAGTGTCCGAGCACCACCCGGACGCCGGAGGCCGTACCCATCCCCGCGATCCAGCCGTCGAAGCGCAGCGAGCGCACCGGCGACCGGGCACCTGCACACCGGGCCGGACCAGCGGATTCGGGTCCGTGGGGGAACACGCGGGCCGGGTGCCCGGCCCCTCCCCGGCGAAACGAGCCGCCGCCGGTCCCGGGGCTGCTCGACGGGGCGCACGGACGGTGCGTCGGCGGCCGGTGTGGCCGAGGCCACGTCCTGGAGGAGGCCCCGGTCACGTCCCGGTGCGGGAAGCGGCGGTTACCGTCTACGACCAGATCCCCGCCCCCTTCCCCCGGACGGCCCTGCAGTGCACGCAGATCTCTCCCCCGTCATCGCGGCGACCGCCCAGTGGCTGACCCGCGCCTTCCCCGCCGCCGGCGGCGCGCTGGCCTCCGCCCTGTGCGAGGTCCAGGCCCGGCAGGCCGTGACGGTCGCGGCCTGGCTGAGGTACCCGACGGCGATGGACGCGGCCCTGCTCGGCATGGCCGGCCCCGGCGGCTCCGGGCGGCTGGACTGGGTCACCGGCGCAGACGCTGCCCTCGGCGACGACACGGACGCCCACGCCTGGCGCACCTGGGTGGACGAGGTGGTGGCGAGCTGGGCGGCCTGCCTTCTCACGGACCCGGAGCTGGCCGCCCGGGCCGTCACGGCGCTCGCCGACGGGAGCCACAGCACCGGATCACATGCCGAGTTCCGCCGGTTGACCGCCCCCGACGACAGTGACCGGAAGGCCGCCGCCCTGCTGCGCCACCCCGACCTGCTCGCCCCCGTCGCCGGCCTGCACCAGGACCAGCTGCTCGACCGACTGAACCCGGGCCGCACGCTGATCGCCTGACGCACCCGCGGTCGCCGCGCCGACCCGCGCGGACAGCCCGTCCCTCGCTCTCCTCACTCTCCGTGACTCACCGGTTTGCCGTACGCGACCGTGCCGTGCCCGCACCGGCGGCGGAGGCTGAACGTGGGCTCGACGGCCCTCCGGCCCGGCCACGCCGGACCGAGGCGCAGCCGTCGTGCCGCGCGCCGCCGACGGAGGAGAGACCGACATGACCACCGCCCTCTCACGGAACTGGGAACACGCCGTCGTCACCGGCGGTGCCGGGTTCGTCGGCTCCCACCTGTGCGCCGCCCTGCTGGGCACGGGCGCGGCCGTCACCTGCGTGGACGACTTCAGCACCGGCCGGGCCGAGAACATCTCGCCGCTGCTGGAACAGCCCGGCTTCACGCTCGTCCAGGCCAACGTCACCGAGGGCCTGCGGATCAAGCGGCCGCCGGACCTCGTCCTGCACTTCGCCTCGCCGGCCTCCCCGGCGGACTACCTGCGCCTCCCGCTGCACACCATGGAGACCGGCAGCCTCGGCACCCGCAACGCCCTGGAACTCGCGCACTCCTCCGGCGCCCGCTTCGTCCTCGCCTCGACCTCCGAGGTCTACGGCGACCCGCTGCAGAACCCCCAGGACGAGCGCTACTGGGGCAACGTCAACCCCGTCGGCCCGCGCAGCGTCTACGACGAGGCCAAACGCTTCGGCGAGGCGCTGACCACCGCCCACGCCGACGCCCAGGGCACCGACACCTGCATCGTGCGCCTGTTCAACACCTATGGCCCCCGGATGCGCGGCCACGACGGACGCGCGGTGCCGACCTTCGTACGGCAGGCCCTGGCCGGCGAGCCCCTCACCGTGACCGGCGACGGCCGTCAGACCCGGTCGCTGTGCTACGTCGACGACACCGTGCGCGGCATCCTCGCCGCCGCCGCCCACGGCATGCGCGGCCCCGTCAACATCGGCAACCCGACCGAGATCACCATGCTCGACCTGGCGCGCCTGGTCGTCGAACTCGCCGAGTCCTCCTCGGACATCCGCTACATCGAACGCCCGGTGGACGACCCGGCCGTGCGCTGCCCGGACATCACGCTGGCCCGCGACAAGCTCGGCTGGGACCCGCAGGTGCGCGCCGAGGAGGGGCTGCGGCGCACGATCGCCTGGTTCCGCGAGGCCAGTGAGGCCCGCACCGAGGACTGACCCCGCCCGGGGCACCCCGCACCGCCGCGTCCGGATCTCCCGACCGCCGAAAGGCCCGCCTCCCCATGCGCATCCTCGGAATCAACGCCCTCTTCCACGACCCCGCCGCCGCCCTGGTGATCGACGGACGGACCGTCGCCGCCGCGGAGGAGGAGCGCTTCTCCCGGCGCAAGCACGGCAAGAGGCCCCTGCCGTTCTCCGCCTGGGAACTGCCCGAGCAGGCCGCGTCCTGGTGCCTGAAGCGGGCCGGACTGCGCCCCCAGGACCTCGACGCGGTCACCTACTCCTTCGACCCGGCTCTCGCCCGCCCGGCCGAGGACATGGGCCTCGACGACCCGTGGGACCACCTGCGGCTGACCTACGCCCGCGAGGCACCCGGCTTCCTGAAGAGCGCCCTGCCCGGCCTCGACCCCGGCCTCGTCCGCTTCGTCCCGCACCACATGGCGCACGCCGCCTCCAGCGCCTTCGCCGCTCCGGACGCCGGGAACTCCTCCGTCCTCGTCCTCGACGGCCGCGGCGAACGCGCCTCCCACCTGGCCGCACGCCGCGTGGGCGACCGCCTGGAGGCGCTGCACGCCCAGGACCTGCCGCACTCGCTCGGCCTGGTCTACGAGGAACTCACCGAACACCTCGGCTTCCTGCGCTCCTCCGACGAGTTCAAGGTCATGGCCCTCGCCTCCCACGGCCGGCCGCGCATGCGCGCCGAACTGCGCCGCCACGTGTACCCCACCGGCGACGGCGGCTTCCACGCCACCGGCGTGCCCTGGCACGAACTGTGCGCGCCCCGCGGGCCCGACGAACCGTGGACGCAGGACCACGCCGACGTCGCCGCCAGTGCCCAGGCCGTGCTGGAGGAGACCCTGCTCGACCTGGTGCGCTGGCTGCACGGCCGCACCCACGACCGCGTGCTCACCCTGGCCGGCGGCGTGGCCCTCAACTGCGTCGCCAACTCCCGTATCGCCCGCGAGGGCCCCTTCGCCCGGGTGTGGGTGCAACCCGCGGCGGGAGACGCCGGGACCGCCCTGGGCGGCGCCCTGCTCCTGTCCGCCGTGGAGGGCGACGAACCGCAGTCCATGGCCGGTGCCGACCTCGGCCGGGAGTGGTCCGACGCCGAGCTCGGAGCCTGGCTGAAGACAGCAGCCGTACCCTTCGAGCGGCCCCCCGACATCGCCGTGACCGTCGCCCGCGCCCTGGCGGACAACGGGATCGTCGCCTGGTTCCAGGGCCGCTCCGAGTACGGCCCCCGGGCCCTCGGCCACCGCTCCCTGCTGGCCCACCCCGGTCACGCGGGCAATCTGGAACGGCTCAACGACGTCAAGGGCCGCGAACAGTTCCGGCCCGTCGCCCCGATGGTCCTCGCCGACCGTGCCGCCGACCTCTTCGACGGCCCGCTGCCCAGCCCGTACATGCTGTTCGTGCACGACGTGGCCCCCGCCTGGCGGGACCGCATCCCCGCCGTCGTCCACGTCGACGGCACCGCCCGCATCCAGACCGTCGACCCGGACCACGAGCCCCTGGTCGCCCGCATGCTCGGCGAGTTCGAGCGGCTCACCGGGCTGCCCGTGGTCGTCAACACCAGCCTCAACACCGCCGGCCGGCCCATGGTCGACGACCCGCGCGACGCCCTGGAGTGCTTCGGCTCCTCGCCCGTCGACCTGCTGGCCATCGGCCCGTACGCGATCCGGCGCGGCGACCTCTTCCGTACCGACTTCCGCAGCGACGACGCCGGAGGCACCCGATGACCGCACCCGACGCCCTGGCACGCGACGCCGAGTACGCCGTCGTGATCCCGACCCTCGGCCGGCCCAGCCTGGGCGCCTGCCTGCACGCCCTCGCCGAGGCGACCGGGCCGGGCCCGGTCCGGGTGGTCCTCGTCGACGACCGGCCCGACGCGCCCCGGACCGCCCTCACCGCCGACGTCCCGCCGTCCCTGCGCGCGCGCACCGTCGTCGTGCCCGGCGGGGCGCGCGGACCCGCCGCCGCACGCAACCTCGGCTGGCGGGCCGCCGGTGACGTGCCCTGGATCGTCTTCCTCGACGACGACGTCGTGCCCGGGCCCACCTGGGGCGACGACCTGACCCTGGACCTGGCCGCGGCGACCGATCGCACCGCCGGGATCACCGCCCGCATCGAGGTGCCGCTGCCCGCCGACCGGCGCCCCACGGACTGGGAACGCAGCACGGCCGGACTCGCCGGCGCCCGCTGGATCACCGCCGACATGGCGTACCGCAGGGCCGCGCTGGTGGCCGTGGGCGGATTCGACGAACGCTTCCGGCGAGCCTTCCGGGAGGACGCCGACCTCGCCCTGCGCATGCTCGACGCCGGCTGGACGCTCACCGGCGGCCGGCGCACCACCACCCACCCCGTACGGCCCGCCGGGCGCTGGGTCTCCGTCCGGCTCCAGGCCGGCAACGCCGACGACGTGCTGATGACCCGGCTGCACGGCCGTCACTGGTGGCGCCGGGCGGAGGCACCCCGCGGACGCCTGCCCCTGCATCTGGCGGTGACCGGAGCGGGAGTGACGGCGCTCGGCTGCGCCCTGCTCGGCCGGCAACGGGCCGCCGCGGCCTTCGCCGCCACGTGGCTGGCCGGCACCGCCGAATTCGCCCTCGCCCGGATCCTGCCCGGACCGGGCACCCGCGACGAGGTCCTCACCATGACGGTGAGCAGCGCTCTCGTACCCCCCGCCGCGACCTGGCACTGGCTGCGCGGGCGGCTCGTGCACCGCAAGGCCCGGCAGCACACCGCGCTCGGCAGCGGTGAGCCGACGACAGCGCCCCGCCCGGCGGTCCGGGAACGGCTGCGGTCATGACGCCGCCCCCCGGCCCCTGGCTGCTCCCCGGGGACGTGCGGCAGCGCCCGCACGACCCGGGCAGTTCGCTCCCCGCGGCCGTCCTCTTCGACCGTGACGGCACCCTCGTCGCCGACGTGCCCTACAACGGCGACCCCTCGCGCGTCGCGCTCATGCCGGGCGCCCGGGAGGCCGTGGACGCCGTGCGCGCCGCCGGAGTGCCCCTCGGGGTCGTGACCAACCAGTCGGGCGTGGCCCGCGGCCTGCTGACCCGCCGCGCGGTGGAGGACGTACGGCTGCGGGTGGAGGAACTGCTCGGGCCGTTCGCCGTCTGGGCCGTGTGCCCGCACGGGCCCGGGGAGGGCTGCGACTGCCGCAAACCGGCACCCGGACTGATCCTGGCCGCGTGCCGCCGGCTTGCCGTGCCGCCCGACCGCACCGTGGTCATCGGCGACATCGGAGCGGACATGGCCGCCGCGCGTGCGGCGGGGGCCCGCGGGGTGCTGGTTCCCACGGCCGTCACCCGGGCCGAAGAGACCGGGAACGCCGAGGCCACGGCACCGGACCTGCCGTCGGCCGTGCGTCTCGCCCTCGGCCCGGCCGTGCCGGCACGGGAGCCGCGATGACCCCCACCCGCCTTCCCCGCACCCTCGTGGTCCGCCTCGACAGCTCCGGAGACGTGCTCCTCGCGGGACCCGCCGTACGGGCCGTCGCCGCCGGATCCTCCTACACCGCCCTGCTCTGCGGACCCCAGGGCGCAGCGGCCGGGCGGATGCTGCCCGGAGTCGACGACGTGCTGGCCTACGACGCCCCCTGGGTGGGTCTCGAGCCGCCGCCGGTCACACGGCCGGCCACCCGGCAGCTGATGGAGACGCTCACGGCGGGCCGCTTCGACCGGGCTCTCGTGCTGGTGTCGTACCACCAGAGTCCGCTGCCGGTCGCCCTGCTGCTGAAGCTGGCCGGGATCGAACGGACCGCCGCCGACTGTGCGGACTACCCGGGCGCGCTCCTCGACCTGCGGCACCGCAGACGGCCGCACCGTCACGAGGCCCTGGCCGCCCTCGACCTGGCCCACGCCGCGGGTTTCCCGCTCCCGCCCGGCGACGACGGCCGGCTGCGCGTCCTGCCGCCGCCGCACACCACTCACCTCACCGGCCCCGAACCGTACGTCGTCCTCCACCCCGGCGCGGCCGTGCCCGCACGGGCCTGGAGCCCGGGCCGGGCGGCCCGGGCCGCCGCCGCGCTGTCCGCGGCGGGGCACCGCGTCGTCGTCACGGGCGGGCGCGCCGAGCGCGAGCTGACCGCACGGGTCGCCGGGCGGCACGCCCTGGACCTCGGCGGTGCCACCGACCTGCCGCAGCTGGCCGGAGTCCTGGCCGCGGCCCGCGCCGTGGTGGCCGGCAACACCGGTCCGGCGCATCTCGCCGCCGCCGTGCGCACGCCCGTCGTCAGCCTCTTCGCGCCGGTCGTCCCGGCCGAACGGTGGGCCCCCTACCGCGTACCGCACGTCCTGCTCGGCGACCCGCACGCCGCGTGCGCGGACACCCGGGCACGGCACTGCCCGGTGCCGGGACACCCCTGCCTCGACGGCATCGGCGACGCCGAGGTGCTCGACGCCGTGGCGGCCCTCACGGACCGCCCGGCGGACCGGGGAGAACAGACCGAACGAGGAGCGGCCGTATGAACATCCTGCTGTGGCACGTGCACGGCTCCTGGACGACCGCGTTCGTCCAGGGCCCGCACACCTACCTCGTCCCCGTCACCCCCGACCGCGGCCCGGACGGCCGCGGTCGGGCCCGCACCTTTACCTGGCCCGTCTCCGTACGCGAGGTCACCCCCGAGGAACTGCGCGACACGCCCGTCGACCTGGTTCTTCTCCAGCGGCCGCACGAGCCGGCCCTGGCCGAACGCCGGCTCGGCGGACGCCGCCCCGGCCGGGACGTGCCCGCGGTGTACCTGGAGCACAACGCGCCCGACGGGGCCGTGCCCGACACCCGGCACCCGTGCGCCGACCGCGATGACCTGACGCTCGTGCACGTCACGCACTTCAACCGGCTGTTCTGGGACTGCGGAACCACCCGCACCGAGGTGATCGAGCACGGCATCGTCGACCCGGGCCACCGCTACAGCGGCCGGCTCGCCCGCGCCGCCGTCGTCGTCAACGAACCCGTCCGGCGCGCCCGCTACACCGGCACGGACCTGCTGCCCGCCCTCGCCCAGGCCGTGCCGCTCGACGTCTTCGGCATGGGCACCGAGGGCCTGGCCGGGCACCTCGGCCTGCCGGCCGACCGCTGCCGCACCGCCGATCTCCCCCAGAGCGAGCTGCACACGGCCCTCGCTGAACGCCGCATGTACCTCCACCCGGTGCGCTGGACCTCGCTCGGCCTGTCCCTGCTGGAGGCCATGCACCTGGGCATGCCCGTCCTGGCGCTCGCCACCACCGAGGCGGTGGAGGCCGTCCCGCCCGGCGCGGGTGCCCTCTCCACCCGCCCCGACGTCCTGGCCCGCGCCGCCCGCCGCTATCTCCACGAACCCGAGGCCGCGGCCGCGGACGGGGCCCGCGCCCGCCAGGCGGCCCTCGAACGCTACGGGCTCAAGCGCTTCCTGGCCGACTGGGAGCGCCTGATCACGGAGGTGTGCTCATGACCCCGATCGTCAGCCCCTTGCCCACCGGACCGCTCGGCGGCGACCCGCTCGACCCGGGCGTCCTCGCGATCGCGCTCGTCTCCGAGCACGCCAGCCCCCTCGCCACCCTCGGCGGAGTCGACGCCGGCGGGCAGAACGTCCACGTCGCCTGCCTCGCCGGCGCACTCGCCGACCGCGGCCACCGCGTCACCGTCCACACCCGGCGCGACTCGCCCGACCTGCCGTGCCGAGTGGAGCTGCGCGACGGCGTCGAGGTGCACCACGTGCCCGCCGGGCCGGCCGAGCCCCTCCCCAAGGACGCGCTGCTGCCGCACATGGACGAGTTCGGCCGCCACCTCACCCGCGGCTGGCGCACCCGGGCCCCCGACGTCGTGCACTCCCACTACTGGATGTCGGGCCTGGCCGCACTGCGCGCGGCCCGCGAGCACGGCCTGCCCCTGCTGCACACGTACCACGCCCTCGGCACGGTGAAGCGGCGGTACCAGCGGCTCGCCGACACCAGCCCGCCGGAGCGGATCCCCGGCGAGATCGAGATCGGTCTCGGCTGCGACCGCGTCATCGCCACCTGCCGGGACGAGGCCCACGAACTGGCCCGCATGGGCATCCCCCCGCACCAGGTCGGCATCGTGCCGTGCGGCGTCGACACCGAACGGTTCACTCCGAAGGGCCCGGCCGCGCCGCGCGGGCCGTACCGGCACCGGCTGCTCCAGCTGGGCCGGCTCGTGCCGCGCAAGGGTGCCGCGGTGACCATCGCCGCGCTGGCCCGGCTGCCCGAGACCGAGCTGGTCGTGGTCGGCGGGCCGCCCGCCGACCGGCTCGACGACGACCCGGAGGTGCGGCGGCTGCGCGGCATCGCCCGGGACGCCGGCGTCGCCGACCGGGTCCGCTTCGCGGGCGCCGTGCCCAGCGAGAAGGTGCCGGCGCTGCTGCGCTCCGCCGACGTGGTGGTGTGCCCCGCCGACTACGAGCCGTTCGGCATCGTCCCGCTGGAGGCCATGGCCTGCGGCGTGCCCGTCGTGGCCAGCGCCGTCGGCGGGCAGCTGGACACCGTCGCCGACCCGGGCACCGGACGGCTGGTGCCACCCCGCGACCCCGAGGCCCTCGCCCGTGCCGTCGCCGGACTGCTCGCCGACCCGGCGGCCCGCGCCGCCTGCGGCGCCGCCGGCCGCCGGCGCGTCCTGAGCCGGTACGGCTGGGGCCAGGTCGCCGCGGCCACCGAGGCCGCCTACTGCGAGGTCCTCGACACGGAGGCCGCCGCGACCGGCGCCGGCTGACCCGGCCCGCAGGTCACGTCCGCAGCCGCCCGAAATCCCGAAGGAGGTGTGGGTCCGCCGCCGTCCCCACGGCGGCACGCCCGATCCGTATGAGCGAACCCGCTGCACACCCCGCCCTTGATGCCGCGCGACTGCACTGCCGGTCACTGGAGGAAGCCCTCGGACGGTTCCGCGAGCACGGCCTGGACCGGGTCGCGGACTGGGGCGGCCGCCTCGCCGACGTCCTCACCGGCGGCGGCCGGCTGCTCGCCGCGGGCAACGGCGGCAGCGCCGCCCAGACCCAGCACCTCACCGCCGAGCTGGTCGGCCGCTACCGCCAGGAACGCCGCGCGTACTCCGCGCTCGCCCTGCACGCCGAGACGTCCAGCATGACCGCCATCGGCAACGACTACGGCTTCGACCACGTCTACGCCCGCCAGGTCACCGCCCACGGCCGTCCCGGCGACATCCTTATGCTGCTCTCCACGTCGGGCCGCAGCCCCAACCTCATCGCCGCCGCCGTGACCGCGCGGCAGGCCGGACTGCGCGTATGGGCCCTGACCGGCCGCGGACCCAACCCCCTCGCGGAGGCCGCGCACGAAGCCCTGTGTATCGACGCCGCCAGCACCGCGAACGTCCAGGAGATCCACCTAGTCGCCGTCCACCTGCTCTGCGAGTGCTTCGACATGGCCGTGTCCACGCCGCTGGAGCGTGCGGTCCTCACCCACGGGAGCACGTCTTGACCGGCCCCCACCCCCTCGTCGTCGTGGGGGACGTCCTCCTCGACGAGGACATCGAAGGCGTGTCCACCCGGCTCTCCCCGGACGCCCCCGCCCCGGTCGTCGACGTCACCGGCGACCGCCGGCACCCCGGCGGAGCCGGTCTGGCCGCCGCCCTCGCCGCCCGCGGCGGCCGGGACGTGGTCCTGGTGACCGCGCTCGGCGACGACGACGCCAGCGAGGCGGTACGACGCGGCCTGCGCGGCCGGGTCCGGCTGCTGGAGATCCCGCTGGACGGCACCCTGCCGGTCAAGACCCGCGTCCTCGCGGGCGGCCGGCCGGTGGTCCGTATCGACCGGGGCGGCGGCACTCCCGGAGAACCCGGTGACGCGGTCCGTGACGCCCTGGCCGACGCACATGCCGTCCTGGTCGCCGACTACGGCCGGCACACCGCGGGAGCCGTGCGGCCGCTCCTGGAGGACGCCGCCCGCCGCACGCCCCTGGTGTGGGATCCGCACCCTCAGGGCGACCCGCCCGTGCCCGGAGCCTGCCTGGTCACTCCCAACGCGGCCGAGGCACGGGCCCTTCACCCCGGCTCGGGAGGAACCACGCTGGGCGCGTACGCCGAGAGGGGCGCCCGTCTCGCCGAGCGCTGGCGCGCCGCCGGTGTCGCCGTCACCCTCGGCGAGCGCGGGGTGCTGCTGGTCCGGCCGGGTTCCGGCACGCCGATGCTGGTCCCGGTGCCCTACCGGGCCGACGGGGACCCCTGTGGCGCGGGAGACTGCTTCGCCGCCACGACGGCGGCGGGTCTCGCCGACGGCCTGCTGCCCGAGGAGGCGCTGCAGCGGGCCGTGGCCGAGGCGGCCGCGTTCGTCGCGGCGGGCGGCGCGGGCAACCCCGGCCTGTGGCGGGCCGAGCCCGGTCCCGGCCCGGTGGACGAGCCCGCGACCGACGCGTTCGGACTCGCGGAGAGGATCCGGGCCCGAGGCGGCACCGTCGTCGCCACCGGAGGCTGTTTCGACCTGGTGCACGCCGGTCATGTCGGTCTGCTGGAGAGCGCCCGGCGCATCGGCGACTGCCTCATCGTGTGCCTGAACTCCGACGCGTCCGTCGCCCGCCGCAAGGGCCCCGGCCGCCCCCTCAACCCGGTGGCGGACCGCGCCCGCGTCCTGGCCGCGCTCGGCAGCGTCGACGCCGTCGCGGTCTTCGAGGAGGACACCCCCGAGGCGGTACTGGCCCGGCTGCGGCCGGACGTGTGGGTAAAGGGCGGCGACTACTCCGTCCAGGACCTGCCCGAAGCGGAGGTGCTCCGCGGCTGGGGCGGCCAGGCGGTGGTCCTGCCCTACCTCGACGGCCGCTCCACGACGCTGCTGGCCCGCCGGGCGGCGATGGCGGCGCAGACGGCACTGCGGCCGTAGGGCGTCGGACGTGGGCGGAGCTGTGCGGACAACGTGTGCCGAGGGCTGCCCTCGGGCGGGTCCGCTCAGGCCGCCGGGCTCAGCACCGGCTGCCCCGGCACGTCGTGCTCCTCCGCTGTGCGGAGCACCACCGGCGACACGGCCCGGCGCTGCCGCAGCAGGGAGCCCGCCCCGATCGCGCCGGCGATGAGCAATCCGCCGATGACGAGGGCGCCGCGGGGCCCGGCCAGTTCCATCAGGAGGCCCAGCGCGGGCGGGCCGCCCAGGCCCCACACGGTGCCGATGCTGCCCCACACGCCCAACACCCTGCCCCGCAGATGCGGAGGCGGGTCCGTCTGCAGGACGGCCGTACCGGCGGTGTCCGAGACGGACTCCACCACGGCCATCGGCAGCACCAGCGCGATCAGCACCGCCAGCGACGGCGACAACCCCGCCACCACCTGGAGCAGCGCCCCCGCGGCGGCCAGCGCGCCCACGAGCCGCACCGACGGCCGGCGCAGCCGGGCGCCGAGCACCGCGCCGAGGATGCCGCCGACGGCGAGCACGGTCGACACCGTGCCGAAGGAACCGGCGCCTCCCGCGAGCGGCCCGGTGACGAGCACGGCCAGCGTGAGCCCGTAGTTACGGCCGAACACGGAGCTGATGCCGGTCACACCCGCCAGCGCGACGAGGCGCGGCCGCCGCACGAAGTAGGCCAGCCCCTCCCGGACGGTCATGTCGGGACCGGTCTTCTCCGAGGCCCCGGCGTCCTGCCGTACCGCACCGGCGGCCGGGCGCAGGAACGGGATGACCGAGGCCACGAACAGGAACGACAGCCCGTTGCCGAAGTACGCGACGGACGTGCCGAGGAACCCGACCGCCACACCGGCCAGGGCCGCTCCCACCAGCCGGCCCGCCTGGTGCACCAGCGCCCCGACCCCGATGGCCGAGGGCACGTCCTCGGCCGGCACGAGGTCGTTGCCCAGCAGCGCGCACGCCGGGTTGTCGACGGTCGCGACGACGCCCGTGACGGCGGCCAGCACCATCAGCGAGGTCAT
Source organism: Streptomyces flavovariabilis (assembly GCF_000725785.1). Lineage (NCBI taxonomy): Bacteria > Bacillati > Actinomycetota > Actinomycetes > Kitasatosporales > Streptomycetaceae > Streptomyces > Streptomyces flavovariabilis. The sequence continues at coordinate 58,128 of NZ_JNXD01000016.1, forward strand.
GTCGATCCGGTCCAGCGCCACGAGGACGGCCGTGGTGAACGCGATCGCGCCGAGCACCGCCTGGCTCACGGCTGCCGTGAGCTTGCGGGGCCAGCGGTCGACGGCGGCCCCGCCCAGCACGCTGATCAGCAGCGCCGGGGCGGCCTGTACGGACATGGACAGCCCCGTCGCGGCGGCGGACCCGGTGATCTCCAGGACCAGCAGGTTCTGCACGGTGAGCTGCATCCACGTACCGGCGTTCGACACGAAGTTCGCGACGGACCACCAGCGCATGCTGCGGTACCGCAGCGACCGCCAGGGCGAGCGGGAGGCAGGCAGGGCAGGGGAGGGGGAGGGGAAGGAAGACACAGTGCGGTACTCGAAGACGAGTCGGGGGACTCAGGAGAAGGAGGACGAGGGGGCGGGGCACACCGGCCGCGCTGCGCGGTGGCTCCCCTCGACGGGTACGGCGCCGACCATCGTGGCAGAGGGAACCGGACAAGCGGTTCCACCGCACCTTGATCCGCCGTCCCGCACTTTCCAAACGTCCTGCCGCGCAAGGGCCTTGAGGACACAGTGGGGTTGATCACACGCACACGGAAGCGGGGCCCGTCGCCTCGGCGACGGGCCCCGCTCGGTGTGACCGTCTACTCGAACTACTCGAACTACTCGAACTACTCGAACTTGCCCCGGCCGCTCAGCGCGTCACGCAGCCGGTCCACCATCCCGGTACCCGGAGCCAGGAGCTTGTTGGCCGGAGGCTTGTCGGGGGCCGCCGGATGGGGCCGGGTGGGGGCGGTCTTCTTCGCCTTGCGCACCTTGTCGCCCAGTTCGTTGAGCGTGTCCATCGGGCAGGCCTGCCGCAGCCGCGGGAACAGGTTGCCCTCCTCGTCGGCGATGTGCGAGCGGATCTCGCTCATCAGCATGCCCATCAGCCGGTCGAAGTCGGCGTCGCCCGCGTCACAGCCCTCCAGGTCCTTCATGATCTGCTCGGCCGTGGCGTGATCCTTGAGCTCCTGATCGGCGAGGGCGTCCCCGCCCGCCACATGCTCGCGTACGGCCGGGTAGAGGTAGGCCTCCTCGGCCACCGAGTGCCGTACGAGCTCCATCGTGACCTGGTCGGCGTACACCTTGCGGTCCTGGTGGCCGGACGGCAGTGCCTCGATCCTGCCGAACATCTCCTCGACCTCGCGGTGATCGGTCACCAGCTCGTCGATGACGTTTCCTCCGTGTCCCATGTCCTTCACCTCCAGCGCTCGGGTCCCCCGGCCTCAGGGGGTTAACGTTCGGCCGCCGGTGCCGGGCCGGCGGCTCAGGCGGGGAGCTTGGCCCGGACGCGCCCGGCCGCGGCGGCCGGCCGTGCGGTGGCGCGGACGGAGCGGCGTACCAGACCCGCGTCGCGCCGCAGCCCGCGAGCGGCGTGCGTGCCGCGCCACACCACCGACGGGCGGGCGCCGGTGTCGTCGGCGGCGACCAGCAGTCCGCCGAGCATGGACAGGTTCTTGAAGAAGTGGATGCGCTGCTGTGCCCGCTCCTCGGGATCCTCCGCCTCCCAGAAGCGGTGTCCCGCCAGCGTGGTGGGCACCAGCGTGGCCGCGATGGCCAGCGCGGCCGGGCGCGGCATGCGCCCCGTGGCCAGCATGAGCCCCGCGACGACCTGTACGGCGCCGCTGAGCCGTACGACCTGCTCGGTGCGGTCCGGCAGCGCCGAGATGCGCTCGGTGACCGGCTGGACGACAGGCTCGGCGGCGTCGGCGACCTGCTTCGGGTCGCGGACGGAGTTCATGCCGCCCGTGAGGAACATCGAGGCCAGCATGGGGCGGCCGAGCACTCGCAACAGACTCATGGCCCTCTCCAGAGAGTCGGTGGGTAGGCGCTCGCCGGGTTCCCCAGGAGGAGCCGAACCAGTCACACCGCCCGGTGCCGCGCCCACGCCTGCTCGGACAGTTCCGGCTCGCGTCGATCACCCATTCGGACGACGACGAGAGCGAGGAGATCCCGCCGGACGCCCTGCGCGCGGTCGTCGAGCACGCGGTCTGGTTGCCCGGTCTCCCGGTGCTCGAACCGGGACGGGCCACCAGGCCAAGCCCGGTGATTACTGGGTGAGATGTTGAAGAAGTGAAGGAAATAAACTTCTGAGTAGGTTGGCATGATTTGTCGCCATCAGGTGCACTAGAGGGGAAAGCAACACACGGGGGACACGGCAGGTGGCCGAGGACGCGCTGGCATGGGTGTCGGCGCATCGCGCGCAGTTCGCGCTCGGCGAGGACGCGCTGGCCGCCGACGCACAGGTGAACCGCAGCTGGAAGCCGCTCGGGGAACTGGCCCAGGTGTGCGCGACCGTGTCCCGGCACACCGCGCCGCCGGATCCGCTCCACGGGTGCGCGGCCGACCTGATGGCCTTCGCGTGACAGGAGACCGGCCGGGGAGAGCTGTTCATGCGCCTGCAGCGGCTGGAGCCCTTCGCCACATACCCCTTGGAGGTGTACGCCGCCATGGCCGCGGCCGGCCTGCGCCATCCCGGCTACGAGGCGGCCACCGCCACGGTGGCCCGCACCCGCAGCTGGCAGCTCACCGAGCAGGAGCCCACCCGGCGGCTCGGCGTCCTGAACGCCGAGGCCCGCACCGGCATCCGGCGCTCCGACGCGACGCCGCAGGCACTGCGGCGCACCTGGCTGGCCGGGCTGCCCGAGCCCTGGACCTTCGAGCAATCCTCCGGCTACTCCCTCACCCACGTGGTCTTCCACCTCACCGACTGGGGGCGCGCAGGGCCCGCAGGGGTGCCACCCGACCTCGCCGACTACCTGGCCGACTGGCTGCCACCCTGGCTCGACACCTGTCTGGACGCCGAGATGTGGGACCTCGGCTGCGAGCTGCTGGCCGTGGCGGCGAGCCTTCCCCTGCTGCCCGAACCCGCCCTCCTCCGTGACGCCTGGGCGCGGATCGCGGCGGTACAGCACCCCTCCGGCGCGATTCCGCAGCAGGGGAGCGGAGCGGAGCAGGACAGCGGCCCGGATTTCCTCTCCCACTACCACTCCACCCTCATGGCCGCATTCGCGGCGACCCTGACCACCGGGCGGCTCGACGACGGAGCCCGGGCAGCCGCGCACCACCGGCCCGGCGGACAAGAAGTCCTGGGATGACCGACACCCGCCTGATCCACAACGTCGGAGTCGGCGCCCTCGAATGGCTGTGGTCCCACCGTGACGGATTCCAGCTGGAACCCGGCGTCGACCCCGAGGTCGGCTTCCTCGAGCGCTTCAAGCCCATCGGCGAACTGGCCATGATCTGCAAGGTGCTGTTCCGAGAGGGTGTCGCGGGGTCGCGTCAGGCGCAGCTGGCCCGGCAACTCCTCGACCACGCCTGGCGCGAGAGCCTGGACGGCGGCCGGATGCTCGTGCGCGGGCAGCTCACGGAGCCCATCTCCCCCATCCCCTTCGAGGTGTACCTGCCCTTCAAGGAACTCGGCTACAGCCAGCCGGAGGTGGAGCGGGCAGTCGTCCTGAACCACCGGCTGGACAGCTGGGCGGTGTTCGAGGCGACCCCGACCCGGCGGCTCGGCCTGTCGGCGTTCCAGCGCCGATTCGGCCTCCCGCCCCGGCCGCCGGAGTCCGAACCGAGGGGCACGACCTGGCTGGCCCGCACCCCCGAGCCCTGGACGGTGGAAGGGCACATCGCCTACGACGTCACGCACAACGTGTTTCACCTGACCGACTGGGGGGAGAGGCCGGACGGTCTGCCGCCCGCCACTGCCGACTACCTCGCGACCTGGCTGCCGGTCTGGATCGACGACTGGCTGGACCTGGAACGCTGGGACCTGCTCGGCGAGTTGCTGGTGGTCGACGCCTGCCTGCCCCGCCCCACCCTGGACGAACGGGCCTGGCAGGGTTTCGCCGCAGCGCAGCAGCCCGACGGCGCCATGCCCGCCCTGCGGACCATGCCCGAGGGCACCCCCGACGAGGTGTTCGACATCGTCTACCACCCCACGCTGGTCGCCGCCTACGCCTCCGTACTGGCCACATCCCGGGCCCTGTCCCTGCTGGCACCTGCCTCATGACATCTCGTCGGCTCACGCCCTGGCCGGGCGAACCGCTCGACGACGCCGAGGCTCCGGTCCGGTGCGCCCCGCCGGCGGACGAGCCTTCGGCCGTACGCCACGCGCCGCCGGACGAGGGTCCGGCGGTCTCGCGCCGCACACCGCCGGAGCGGGCCCCCGGCCCGCATGACATGTCTTCGGATGAATCCGGGCGCCTCCGCGCCATGCTCGCGGCCGCGGGGCCCGCCCCGCGTCTCCGGTCGCCGGAGGCTTCCCCGGACGACGGCCCGCTCCTCGAGCGGCTCGCTGACGCCGTCACCCGATCCGACGCCCCGGACGTGGTGTTCGCCCTCTCCCGGCACGGCCGCCGCAGCATCGTGAGCGGCGGCACCGCCCTGCCCCCGCCGCTTCCCCGCGAGGACCTCCGCTACGAGACGGGCTCGGCCGCCAAGACGTTCACCGGCCTGCTGCTGGCCCGGCTGATCCACAGCGGCGAGTTGTCCGGTGGTGAACCGGCCACCGCCTTCCTGGACGGGGGGCGGCCGGCAGGTGCGAACCCCGTGACACTCGCCCACCTGATCACGCACACCTCCGGGCTGCCCGCCCTGCCGGCGGGTTTCCATCTCCGGGCCCTGCCCGCCTGGCACACCAATCCCTACGCCCGCTTCCCGGACGCCCGGGTCGTCGACGCCTTCCTGCGCCACCGGGCGCGCCACCGCCCCGGCACCCGGTGGCGCTACTCCAACTACGGCGTGGCCGTGCTCGGGCACGCACTCGTCGCCGCGACCGGCACACCCTGGGAGGACCTGCTCGCCGGCCAGGTCCTGCGTCCCCTCGGCCTGGACGGCACGACCCTGCGCGCGGACGATTCCGGTCGCGATGCCCTCGGGCACGGAAGGGACGGCGTGTCACTCGTGCCCGCCTTCGACGCCGGAGGGTTCCAGGCGGCGGGTGCCGTACGGGCCACGCCGCACGACCTGCTCACCTTTCTCGAGGCCCATCTGGACCCGGCCGGCGTGTCACCGCACCTTGCCCCCGCCCTGCGGGCGGTGCGCCGCCCCGTGCTCCGCAGGGGCATCGGGCACCGGCACGTCCACACCATCGCCTGGTTCCGTCACCCGACGGACGGCGGGCCGATGTACTTCCACAGCGGCGCGACCCTCGGCCAGCAGGCGTTCCTGGGCTTTCGCGCCGACACGGGCACGGCCCTGGCCGCGGTGTGCACCCGCCGCTTCCGCGCCCACGACCCGTTTCTGGCCACCGCGTACGCGCTGCTGGCACAGGGGTAGTGGCCCCCGCCCCGCGCCGCCGGCACATGCCGCGCCGGCGCCGGACAGCCCTGGCTGCTCGTCACACCCGCTGCCACAGGGCCGGAGTGCGGGTGGGCGTCCACCCGCCCTGGGCCTGGTGGGTCTGCAGGCACCGGTAGCGCACACCGGTGTGGATCACGGTGGCACCGGCTTCGTAGACACGGCCGGCGGCCCACGCCTGCGCCACGTTGCCCTGGGGTGCCGGGGGTTCGACGGCGACGGTCTTCAGGGTGAGGCCGAAGTCGCTGAGCAGCGGATTGATCGGCTGGTAGAACGTGGTGCCGCCGCTCTTGCAGTCGCCCGTGCCGCCAGAGGTCACCCCCTGCGCCTGGACGCCCGCGACATAGGGCCCGCCGGAGTCGCCCGGCTCGGCGCACACCGTCGTCCGGGTCAGCCCGTCGACCCTGCCCTCGGCGTAGCTGACGCTGGTGTCGTGCTGCTCGATCTTGCCGCAGTGCCACCCGGTGGTGGAGCCGGAGCGGCAGACGGCGGCCCCGACGAGCGCCTGGACCGAGCCGGTGACCTGCACCTTCTGGTCGCCCTCGACCTTCACGTTCGCGGTCGTGGTCCACCGGTCGTTGACGGCGACCCACGACATGTCCTTGCCCGGGAACGTGGAGGCCTGGAACGCGCCCTGCTCCGCCTTGTCGAAGCCGGTCGTCCTGTCGCCCTTCTTGCCGCAGTGGCCCGCCGAGGCGAACCCCTGCTGCTCGCCCTTGGTGACGGAGAAGCCGATCGAACAGCGGGCGGCGTCGTTGATGTAGTAGGCGTCGCCGCCGGTGACGTCCGCCATGAGGCGTGGCCGGTTCGCCGTCACCTTGACGCCCACGCTTCTGCCGTCGAGACCCGCTGCCTTGACGAACGCGGCGGCCGCGGCCTTGGTCCGGGCCTCCACGACGACCCGGTTCGCCGGGACGTCGACGTACCACAGGGGTGTGTCGCGGGTGCTGACGCGGGCCGCCGCCCGGTCCAGCTTCTTCTTCGTGCCCCCCAGGTCGCGCAGCGTCTTCTTCACGACGGCCGCCTTGGCGCCCTGGGCCTTGATGGCGGGCACGTCCGCGGCGTTGATGGTCGCCACGACGAGCTCCTGCGATGTCGCGCCGCGCAGCCAGGCTCCCGCGAAGCGACTGCCCAGCGCGTTGCGCAGCAGCCCTGCCCGGGTGCCCGCCTCCGCCTCGTTGACAAGCCGCCGGGAGGCCTGGGCCGGGGTCAGCCCGAGGTCGCGCTCCAGGGCGCGCAGCAGCAGAGGTGACGGCCGGTCGGCTCCGAGGGTCTGGGCGGTCGAGGACAAAGACCCCGCGGGGGGTGCCGGCTCGGCCGCCACGGCGGAGGGGATCCCGGTGGCGACGAGCGCGCCGAGCGCGGTGAGGGCCGCCCGGCGACCGGTCACGGCATGTCTGTGGACCATTTCGAGGTGTCTCCTTCGCTCGCGGTGGAAGTGCCGGCAAGGCCATAGGTCTTGCCGGAGCGGCCCGGAGTGATGTCCCGGGCCGCCCCTTTCGCGCTGTGGCGCGGGGAAGGGCGCCATGTGCAGTGCTGCGGACGCCCGGCGTGTCACGCGGACTTCAGGCCGGGCGATCCCACCTCCGTGACGAAGGACGCGGTCGTCGAGATGGTGCCCCCGGGCGTGTTGACGGCCGAGACGGTCCGGAAGTCGACCCGGGCGTTCTCGCGGCCCAGCTCGACCCGGGCGTAGCCGCGCCGGCCGTCGTAGTACTTCAAGTGGGGGTTGGCCTTCATGTACGTGTCCCAGTTGTCCGGCTTCCTGGTTCCGTTCCCGCCGCTGGCGATGGAGGTGCAGGTGATTTCCGTGCCCAGTGTCCTGGACTGCGGGTCGTCGAAGTCGTCCTTGATGTCGAAGGCGTAGCCGACGTGGACGTCACCGGTGAGGACCATCCAGTTGTCGATGCCGGCGGCCTTCGCGCCCGCCATGACCCGGTCACGGCAGGCGCGGTAGCCGTCCCAGGCGTCCATGGAGACCCGGGCCGGCGCGGTCAGGTCGAACTTGCGCTGGGAGAAGCACACTTGCTGGGGCATCACGTTCCACAGCGCGTCGGAGTTCCGCCAGCCGTCCAGCAGCCAGCGCTCCTGAGCGGCGCCGGTGAGGGTGCGGGCCGGGTCGTCCGACTCGCTGCCCGGCGCGTGCGGCCGGTCGCCGTAGGCCTGGTCGGAGCGGTACTGGCGGGTGTCGAGGACGTCGAACTGGGCGAGTGACCCCCAGGCCAGCCGGCGGTACAACCGGGCGTCGGGGCCCTGCGGCAGCTGCTCGGCGCGCAGCGGCTGGTGCTCCCAGTAGGCCCGGTAGGCGGCGGCGCGCCGCACCAGGAACTGCTCCTGCGGGCTGCCGTTCTCGTCGAGGGCGCCCGCGTAGTTGTTCTCCGTCTCGTGGTCGTCCCAGGTGACGACGAACGGGTGCCGTGCGTGCGCCGCGCGCAGGTCCGGGTCGCTCTTGTAGAGCGCGTAGCGCAGCCGGTAGTCCGCCAGCGTGGTCGTCTCGCGGTTGAACACGTCGGGCAGCTCGCGGTCGGTGTAGCGGCGGGCCCCGCCGGCGGAGTCCACCGGGTACTCGTACAGGTAGTCGCCGAGGTGGAACACCACGTCGACGTCCTCCTGCGCCAGATGCCGCAGGGCCGTGAAGTAGCCGTCCTGGTAGGCCTGGCAGGACACAGCGGCCAGCCGCATGCCGTCGGCGTCCGTGCCCGTGGCCGGCGCCGTGCGGGTCCGGCCGGTGGGGCTGATCCAGCTGCCCACCCGGAACCGGTAGTAGTAGTGGCTGTCCGGCATCAGGCCCTTGACGTCGACGTGCACGCTGTGGGCGTACTCGGGGTGGGCCGTCGCGGTACCCCGCTGCCCGACGAACGAGAACCACTCGTCCAGGGCCACTTCCCAGGAGACGACGACCCGCTGCCGGCCCAGGCCGCCGTCCTCGGCGAACGGCTCGGGGGCCAGCCGAGTCCAGATCAGCACCGAGTCGGACAGCGGGTCGCCGGAGGCCACACCCAGGGTGAACGGGTCGGCGGAGACCCGGGCGGCGTCGAGTTCGGAAGCGGCGGTGGCGCCGCGGGCCGGCCGGTTGGTGGCGAAGGCGAGCATCGCCGCCGCCGCGGTGACCGTCATGAACCGGCGGCGCGCGACGTGCGGCGCCGCGGTGCGCAGTACGTCGTCGTGCGGGGAGAAAGCATGCTCGGACGGTGCTCTTCGACGGCCCGTCAGCGCCATCTCGTGTCCTCTCGTACGGGGCAGAGGCGCTCCGTGTGGACGCATGGGGACATCGCCGGATTGCGGAGCGCGCAGCTCGCATGCTAAGCAGATAAAATGCCTGAAACGGGCGCGGCGTGCGGGATGTTCACACTACGGGCGGTACCGGACTCGACCGGGCGCTCCCCGGCGCAAACGCAGAACGCCGCCGGCGAACGCCGGCGGCGGAGGGGGAGAAGGCTGGCTCAGCGGGCCCGTTGTGCGGCGGCGCCGGTCGTGGCGGGCTCCCGGACCGGCAGGTGGTAGACGTGGAAAGCCCGCCCGATGACCGGCTGGGCGACGTTGCGTACCCGGACGCCGCCCGTCGTCATCCCGTGCTCGGTGCCGGCGTGCGCGTGCCCGTGCACGGCGAGGTCGGCGCCGGCGGTGTCGATCGCCTCGGCCAGCAGATAGCTCCCCAGGAAGGGGTAGATCTCCAGGGGCTCGCCCGCGAGGGTGTCGGCGACGGGGGAGTAGTGGGTCAGGGCGATCCGCGCGTCACAGCCCGCCTCGCCCAGCCGCTCCAGGGCGGTGCGCAGGCCGTCGGCGCTCCGGCGTGAGTACCGGACGAACTCCTTCATCACCGGCTCGCCGAACTCCCCGGCGCAGCGGCCCACGAAGCCGCCGCCGAACCCCTTGGTCCCGGCGACGCCGATCCGCGCCCCGCCGCTCGCCACGACCGTGCCCTGCCCTTCCAGGACGTGAGTGCCGGCGTCCCTCAGGATGGCCGTGACCTCGTCCGGCCGGTCGTCGTGGTGGTCGTGGTTGCCCAGGACGGCGATCACCGGGACGCCGAGGTCCTGGACCTCCCGGGCCACCACCCGCATCTCCTCGGGCGTGCCGTGCCGGGTCAGGTCCCCGGCCAGCAGCAGGAGGTCGGCGCACTCGGGCAGGGTCTCGAAGGCGGGGCGCAGCACGCCCTGGCTGTCGGGCCCCATGTGGATGTCTCCGACGGCTGCGATGCGGATCATGACAGTTCCTCCGCGTGGTCGGGGGAGGACGCCTCGGTGACCACGAGGTCGCTGTGCACGGGGAATCCGGCGAGCTCCTCGTGGACGGTGCGCACGATCTCGTCGCGGCAGGGCGCCGAGGGCACGGTGCCGGTGAGCAGCACCGCCCTTCCGCGGGCCTCGACCCGTACCCCCAGCTCGCCGAGCTCGCCGGAGGCGAGGCGGTCCTGGAGGTGGGCGATGCGGTAGTCCAGGTTCTCGGTCGGCGGCCCGCCGCCCGCGTCCTGTGAACCGTGGGTGCTCATGGGTGCTCCTTCAGATGACGTTCAGGCGCTCCAGGAGGAAGAAGAACGCCGCGGGCATGGGCTCGTCCCCGCACTCGCGCCGTACCCGCTCCCAGTCGACCTTCTCCCGCAGGGCGCGCGCGATGGGCAGGGCAGCCCCGAAGTCGCAGTGGTGCTCGGAGAACGCGGCGGTCAGGCTCCACAGCAGATCGGTCGGGGCCAGCACGGGCATGCGCACCGAGTCGACCGGCAGTTCCTCCGCCCGCTCCAGCATGTCCGCGCCGACCGGCCGGTGCGCCAGTTCGAAGATGATGTCGACCGGCTGCCCGAAGCACGTGGCCTTGATCAGCCAGTCCTCCGGCGGGGTGTAGACCGTCAGCCCGGCTTCGTGGAGCGTGGCCGCCACCGCTTCCGCGTCCTCCGGGCGGATCGCGAAGTCGACGTCGTGCTGCATGTTCTTCTCGCCACCGTGGGCGTACGCGGCCACGCTGCCGGCCAGTGCGAACAGGTGCCCCTTGCGCTTCAGCAGGGCGCCGACCTGCTTGGCCGCTTCCAGGAGCGCCTGGTTGCGGTCCTGGGGGAGCTCCTGCAGCGGCTGGTCCGCCTGCGGGTCCTGTGGTGGCGCGGGCTCGGCCTCGTCCGGTGCCGTCCGGAGGTCGGGGATCCCCGGTCGCCGGACGAGCGTCGCGTCATCACCGTTCTGCGTCATGACCACTCCTTCGCCGAACCGGACACTTCGCTCCCGTGCGGTGTCCGGACCCGAGACGGCCTCGGTGCCTGCACTGGGTACCCGGCGCTCCCGACCCGACACGGACGGCTTCCGGAGAGTGCCGGGCCCTGCTTCTCACCGGCCCGGCCCTGTGCGCCACCAGGGCGTGGGCCGGAGGTGGCCCGGCCGGGCCGTCCCTCCCCGGGTGGCGGCGCGCTCGCGTCCTGGCGAGCCTGATACAGGCCGGAGCGCCCGGCCGACCACTCTGAGGGAGCCCCGATGCGCACGTGCCGTACGTCCTGCTCACTGCCCTGGCCGCGTCCGCACTCGCCGTGCCGGCGACCGCCGCCGCCATCCCGGCGGACGTCACCGCGAGCCAGTGCGTCGCCGGTGGCGCCGTGATCATCATCTCCGTCGCGGGCGACGGCTCGCAGTCGTACACCTAGCGCTGCATGGGCGGAGTCCACGACGGCGAGACGGTCCTCTGACACCTTGGCCGAACAAGAAAAGCGCATACCCCGTCGAAGACGGAATATGGGGCACATAGCTGGGAAACCGGATGACGCCGCTGGACAACGCGCTCGTGGAGGTCGACATGAACCCGGAGACATCACGTTCGTCCGATCTTCCGCAGCCGTTGCGGGCCGTGGCCTCGGGCCTCAGGCACCTGCCGGGTGCGGAGCAGGTGGGCAGGGCGGCCACGGACGCGCTGGACAGGATCGGCGCCGTCTCGCCCCGCGGCCGCCGGATGGCCGTCTACGCCGGCGCCGGGGTGCTCGGCGTGGCCGGACTGGTGGAGTGGCCGGTGGCGGTGACCGGCGCGGCCGTCGCCTGGCTGACCCAGCCGCGGCCCGGACAGCGTCCCGACGGCGCGTCACCGAACGGCGGAACACAGACCGGCGAGACCGGGGAACGCCGCCCGGCCAGCACCGGCCGGGACGACGAGGACACCTCCCGTTACGGCCCCGGCGGCCGGCTCACCTCTTCCCACTACCGGCACGACCGGCCGGAACCGCACATCCACGAAGAGCCCGCCAAGGTCGGCGACACCGCCACCGCCTCCGCGCTGAAGCAGGTCGCCGAGGCCACCGCGCACCACGGCCAGGAGCCACACAGGCCCGCACACGACAGCCGCACCACCGGCTGAGTCGGGACAGCAGCACATGCTCACACGCTTCGACATCAGCCCGCTCGTAGGGGCCGTGGCCGGGGCCGCCGCAGGCGCCGCCCGCAGCACCGCCGAGTCGGTGAATTCCGTCTACGACACCACGCGCCGCGTCCGCAACGTCGCGCGCAACGCCCTGGCCGGCGGACAGCACTGGCAGGCCGGGCAGCGCCTCCACCTCGCACTGCGGCACTCCGACGGCGACGCCGGAGCGCTCGCCCACAAGGTCGCCGAGGAACTGGTCGAGCACCCGGACGTCCTCATGGCGTACTGGGACGGAGGACTGGCCCGCCTGGTGGTCACCGTGGCCGAGGACGCCGCCACCGACCGCGTCACCGAGCGGGCCACCGCGCTCGCCGCCCGTCTCGGACTGGCCGAGGGCGCCGACCCCGACGTCCGCGACACCAGCCACCCCGGCGACCCCGCCGAGGTGCGCGTCACCGCGGCGGCGATCCTGCTGGACGCCGCCGGCGCGGCAGGCGCCCTGGCCGGCCGGTCCCTGCGACTGCCGCCCGCCTCACGCATCATCACCGCCACCGTCACGCTGCTGCGCGAGAACCCCCGCTTCCGGGCCCTGCTCCGCCAGCGGTTCGGCACGTCCGGCATGGAACTCGTACTCGCCGCCGCCAACGCCGCCGCCCACGGCATCGGCCAGACCCCGCTCGCGCTCGTGCTCGACGGCATCCTGCGCGGCAACCAGCTGACAGAGGCGGTGGCCAGGGCAGCGGCCTTCGAGGCGCTGCACGACGACGTCTGCCACCACCGGCGCACCAGCCTGCCCTGCCCCGCGGGCACCCGGCCGCCGCTCAAGGTCACTCCCGCCGCGGAGTACGCCTCCCACGCCAGCACCGGCAGCCTCGCCGGCGCCGCCGCCACCCTCCTCGTCACACACAGCGCGACGGACGCGGCCGAAGCGGTTCTCGCCGGATCCCCGAAAGCGGCCCGGTACGGGCCGGCCGCCTTCGGCGCGACCCTCGGCACCTTCCTCGCCCACGCCGGGATCCTCCTGCGCGAGGGGGAGCGTCTGCGGCAGCTGGAGATCGCCGACGCCCTCGTCCTGCACGCCGACGCCCTGCGCAGCCTGCGGCAGGACGACACCGACGACGGCCTGCCCGACGACCCGGTCCACCCCTTCGCCGAGGCCGTCCTGGACGCCGCCCGCCGGGCAGGACTGCACGTCGTCATCGCGGGCGGTTCCGACCTGAAGGACATCACCCGGCTGGCCGACGAGGTCGCCCCGAGCACCGAGCCGTTCGGAGACGTCGTACGAGCCCTGCAGGACGAGGGGCACGTGGTCGTGACCGTCGCCCGCCTGGACGGGTCCGGCGACGGGCACGTCGCGGCCGGGCTGCCCGCCGGTGACGTGGCCATCGCCCTCACCGACGGACGGGCCGCCGTCTCCTGGGGCGTCGACGCGCTGGTCCCCGGCGGCCTCGCCGACGTCTGGCGGCTGCTCACGGCCATCCCCGCGGCCCGGCGCGTCGGACGCCGCTCGCAGACCCTGGCCCGGGCCGGCGCGGCTCTCTCCGGGCTCCTGGTCGCCCGCGGTGGGCAACCCCCCGGCAGGCACCTCCTGTGGCCCCTCACCCGGCACGCCCCCGTCAACATCGCGGCCGTCGCCGCCCTGACCACCGGCTGGCTCGAAGCCGTCCGTGTCGCCCGGGCCACCCCGCCCCGGCCGCACCTGCACATCCCCTGGCACGCCCTGGAACCCCACGAGGCCCGGGACCGGCTGGGACGCGCCGACCACGACGGCGAGCCCCGCGGACTCGCCCTGCTCGCCGACCGCTCACGGCAGCAGGCCGCACGCCTGACCCGGCACCCGGCCGTCGCCCCCGCCCGCTGGACGTGGCAGGCGGCCGGCGCCGTACGCCGCGAACTCGACGACCCGCTCACGCCCGTCCTCGCCACCGGCGCCGTCGCCTCGGCACTGCTCGGCTCGGTCGTCGACGCGCTGCTCGTCGTCGGCGCCATGGACCTCAACGCCGTGACCGGCGGACTCCAGCGGCTGCGCGCCGAACAGGCCCTGGCCCGGCTCGCCGCCCGGCAGCAGCCCAAAGCCCGCAAGCAGGACAGCCGCAAACGCACGGTCACCGTCGACGCCGCCCGGCTGCGGCCCGGCGACGAGATCAGCCTCGGCGCCGGCGACGTCGTACCCGCCGACGCCCGGCTGCTGGACGTCGACGGCCTGGAGGTCGACGAGTCGGCGCTCACCGGCGAATCCCTGCCCGTGGCCAAGGCCGTCGACGCCACCCCCGGCCTGCCGGTGGCGCAGCGCACCTGCATGGTCTTCGAGGGCACCACCGTCGTGGCCGGACGGGCCACCGCCCTCGTCGTGAACACCGGCGACCAGACCGAGGCGGGCCGGGCCGTCACGCTCGCCGCCCGCACTCCGCCGCCCGCCGGCGTCCAGGCCCGGCTCCAGGAACTGACCCGCAAGGCCCTGCCGGTCACCTTCACCGGCGGCGCGGCCGTGACCGGGCTGTCCCTGCTGCGTGGCAGCCCCGTCCGACGTGCCGTCAGCGGCGGCGTCGCGGTCGCCGTCGCCGCCGTACCCGAAGGCCTGCCGCTCGTCGCGACCGTCGCGCAGATGGCCGCGGCGCGCCGGCTGTCCCGCCGCGGCGTCCTGGTCCGCACCCCGCGCACCCTGGAGGCGCTCGGCCGGGTCGACACCGTCTGCTTCGACAAGACCGGCACCCTCACCGAGAACAAACTCCGCCTGGTCCGCGTCGCCACCGCCGACGGCACCGTCCTCGCCGCCGACACCGAACAGGCCGCACCGGTCGTGCGCCTGGCCGCGCGCGCCTGCCCGCAGGAGGAGACCGGGCAGGGCCGCCGCGTCGCACACGCCACCGACGAGGCCGTCCTCGACGTCGCTCCGCCCGACGAGGACTGGGCACCCACCGGTGAACTGCCCTTCGAGACCCGCCGGGGCTACGCCGCCGCGGCCGGCCGCGACGGCGACCCGGACATGGGCGAACTCCTCGTCGTCAAGGGCGCCCCCGAGACGATCCTGCCCGCCTGCCGGGACCTCCCCGGCCACGCCTGGGACACCGCCCACGAACTGGCCGGGCAAGGGCTGCGCGTCCTCGCCGTCGCCCGCCGGCCCTGCCGGGCCGACGACGCCGAAGCCGAACTCGACGCGTCGCTCGCGGACCTGGAGTTCAGCGGCTTCGTCGCCCTCGCCGACGTCCCGCGCGACACCTCGCACGCCCTGCTCGCGGAACTGCGGCGCTCCGGCATCCTGCCCGTCATGCTCACCGGCGACCACCCGGAGACCGCCCGCGCCATCGCCCTGCAACTGGGCTGGCCGGAGGAGACCGAGGCGGTGACCGGGGACGAACTCGTCGCCATGGAGCGCCGCGAACGCGTCCGCGTGCTGCGCGGCGCGGGCGTCATCGCCCGGGTCGCACCCGAGCAGAAGCTGCACGTCGTGGAGGCCCTGCAACAGGCCGGACGGGTCGTGGCGATGGCCGGCGACGGTGCCAACGACGCCGCCGCCATCCGCGCCGCCGACGTCGGGGTCGGCGTCGAGTCCCGCGGCTCCGCGGCCGCCCGCAACGCCGCCGACCTCGTGCTCACCACCGGCGACCTGTCCGTGCTCGTGGACGCGGTAGCCGAGGGCCGCGCCCTGTGGCGCAGCGTCGCCGACGCGGTGAGCATCCTCATCGGCGGCAACGCCGGCGAGGTCGGCTTCAGCGTCCTCGGCACCCTGCTCGCCGGCGCCTCACCCCTGTCGACCCGTCAGCTGCTGCTGGTCAACCTGCTCACCGACATGTTCCCGGCCATGGCCGTCGCGGTCACCCCCAGCAGTGACCCCAGGACCGCGGAACACGCCGCGACCGGCCCGATGGGCCTCGACGTCCTCGGCGCCCCCCTGTTGCGCTCCATCCGCCGCCGCGGCATCACCACCTGCCTCGGCGCGGTCACCGCGTACCTCATCGGCCGCCTCACCCCCGGCACCGAACGCCGGTCCACCACCATGGCCCTGTGCGGGGTGGTCGGCGCCCAGCTCGTGCAGACCCTCTCCGGGCGGCGCCACAGCACGCTGGTGTGGGTCACGGCCCTCGGTTCGGCCGCCGTTCTCGCCGCCCTCGTCCAGACCCCCGGCGTCAGCCACTTCTTCGGCTGCACCCCGCTCGGCCCCGTGGCCTGGGCCGGCGTCGCCCTGGCCATCGCCCTGTCGGCCCTGGCCCCACGTCTGGAGCGCCTCCAGGCGGTCCACACGCTCTACGACGTGGCGGCACAACTCGCCCTGCGCCTCAACGACCTGAGCCGGCAGGCCCGGCAGCTCTTCCGGAGCGGGATCGCCGCCCCGGTGGCGTAGCGGGCGAGCACAGCGGGAGGCCGCCACCCCACGCAGGGGTGGCGGCCTCCGCACGGCCGGTCGGAGCGCCCGGTCAGACCTGGCCGCGCCAGGCGCCCGTCTCCGCCCCGCGGGTCTCCATGAACTCCTTGAACCGCTTGAGATCACCGGAGACCTGCCGCTTCACGAACCCGAGCTTGTCGCCCACGGTCTCGGCCACACCGCTGGGATCGAAGTCCATCTGCAGCATGACCTTGGTCGTGTCGTCCTGGATGCGGTGGAAGGTCACCACACCGGCCTGCCGCGCCTCGCCGCCCACGGTGGTCCAGGCGACCCGCTCGTCCGGGACCTGCTCGGTGATCTCCGCGTCGAACTCCCGCGCCTGTCCGCCGACCTTCGTCACCCAGTGCGTGAGGGTGTCGGTGCGCTGCTCGATGCGCTCGACGCCGTCCATGAACTCGGGGAAGGACTCGAACTGCGTCCACTGGTTGTACGCGGTGTGCACCGGCACGCGGACCTCGATGGATTCCTCTACCTGCGACAAGGCGATACCTCTCTTTCTCGTACGTGAGCGACGGACGGGTACCAGATCTCGCGCCGCTCACTCATCGTCAGCACGAGTTGTCCGACCAGGTGTCTTTTCCGCTCTCGCTGGTACCCGGCCCGCACCTACGGACCGGGAGGTGATCGCCATGACGGACACGGACCGCACGGCCCCTGCCGCTCCCCGCACGGGGAGCGCGCGGGCGGCCGGGGAAGAGCCCGTGAGCGAGCTGGTGCAGCGGGCCACCGAGCAACTGACCGACCTGGTGCGCGGCGAGATGCGCCTCGCTCAGGCCGAGATGACCGAGAAGGGCAAACGCTTCGGTAAGGGCGGTGGCCTGTTCGGCGGAGCCGGCGTACTCGGCTTCGTCACCCTGCAGGCCCTGGTCGCCACGGTGATCGCCGCCCTGGCCGTACCGCTGCCGGTCTGGGCGGCGGCGCTGATCGTCACGGGCGTACTGGCCGTCGCCACGGGCCTGACGGCGCTGGCCGGCCGCAAGCAGGTGCGCAGCGCCACCCCGCCCGCCCCGCAGCGGACCATCGACAGCGTGAAGGCCGACGTGGCCGAGATCAAGGAGAGTGCACAGCGATGACCCAGCCTCCGCACGACGAGCCGAGCGCCCGCAGCCAAGAGGAACTGCGCGCGCAGGTCGAGCAGACCCGCCACGAACTCGGCGACACCGTCCAGGAACTGGCGGACCGGGCCGACGTCAAGACCCGCGCCCGAGAGAAGGCCGTCGCGGTCAGGGAACAGGCCGGGATCAAGGCCGAGGAATGGGGTGGGCAGGCCAGGGCCAAGGCCGCGCACGTGGCCCACACCGTGGAGGAGAAACTGCCCGAGCCGGTGAAGCAGAAGGGCGCCGCCGCCGCTCAGGGCGCGAAGGAGAAGGCCGCACAGGCCGAGCAGGTCTGGCAGGACAAGGCTCCCCGGCAGCTGCGCGACCACCGGGCCGCCCTGCTGGCGGGCGCCGGTGCCGTCCTCGTGGTCTGCCTGCTGATCCGCCGTCGCGGCAACCGCTGAGCGTCGGCGACACCCGGCCCCCGCCGCCGCTTGCGGTGACGGGGGCCCAGGCGGCAAGGTCGGTGCCGTGGCCACCTTGCTGATCGTCCATCACACGCCCTCGCCCCACTGCCAGGCGATGTTCGAAGCCGTCCTCTCCGGGGCGACGGACCCCGACATCGAGGACGTGCGGGTCGTCCGCGTGCCCGCGCTGTCCGCCACCGCCTCCGACGTCCTCGCCGCCGACGGCTTCCTCCTCGGCACTCCCGCGAACCTCGGCTACATGTCCGGTGCCCTCAAGCACTTCTTCGACCAGGTCTACTACCCGTGCCTGGACGCCACCCGCGGGCATCCCTTCGGCTACTGGGTGCACGGCGGCAACGACGTCACCGGAGCGGTGCGCGGGATCGAGTCGGTCACGACCGGCCTCGGCTGGCGTCGCACCGCCGAGGCCGTGACCGTGACCGGCGAGCCGGACAAGGGCGACCTCGAGCGGTGCCGGGAACTGGGCGCGACGGTCGCCGCCGGGCTCATGGGCTGAACCCGTCCGGCCCCCGTCAGGTCTCTTCCAGTCGGCGCCGGTCCTGCTCGTCCCACTTCCTGGTGTCGCGCGGCTGGGTGTACGGCTCGGCCTCGGGCGGATGACCGCCGGCGATGGCCCGCTGCCGTACCGTCTCCGCGTCGAACTCCAGACCCAGCAGGATCGCGATATTGGTGATCCACAGCCACACCAGGAAGACGATGACGCCGGCCATGGTGCCGTAGGTCTTGTTGTACGAGGCGAAGTTGGCCACGTAGAACGCGAAACCGGCGGAGGCGATCAACCAGATCAGCAGGGCGATCAGACTGCCCGGCGTGATCCAGCGGAAGCCCTTCACCTTGGCGTTCGGGGTCGCCCAGTACAGGATCGCGATCATGGTCGTCACCAGCAGCACCAGAACGGGCCACTTCGCGAACGACCACACCGTCAGCGCGGTGTCGCCGATCCCCAGAGTCGTCCCGACCTGCTGGGCCAGCCCGCCCGTGAAGACCACGATCACCGCGCTGATCACGGCCATCACGAGCAGCACGACCGTCACGGCGACCCGCACCGGCAGCAGCTTCCACACCGGCCGGCCCTCGGGCATGTCGTAGACGGCGTTGGCCGAGCGGATGAACGCGGCCACGTAGCCGGACGCCGACCACACCGCCAGCACCAGACCGACGATCGCCATCAGCGAGCCGATGCCGGCGTTGCCCTGCAACTGCTCGACGGCCCGGGTGATGATGTCACGGGCGGAGCCGGGGGCCAGTTGCTGGACGTTCTCGAGCACCTTGTCGGTCGTCGACTTGCCGGTGAGGCCCAGTATCGACACCAGCACCAGCAGTGCGGGGAACAGCGCCAGCACGCCGTAGTAGGTCAGGGCGGCCGCCCGGTCGGTCAGCTCGTCGTCCTTGAACTCCCGCAGGCTGCCTTTCAGCACCGCGCCCCACGACTTACGGGGCAGGTCGGACGGCGTGTCCGGCGCCGCACGCTCCACCTCGGGACTCGGCCCGGGCTCCTCGGAGGCGGAGGCGGGAGCTTCCCGGCGTTCCGACTCCTGCGTTCGCCGTTCGGCCTCCCGGCTTTCCCGGCGTTCGGCCTCCTGAGTCTGCCGGCGTTCCGCCTCGATCCCGCGGTGTGCGCTCTCCCGAGGTGGGGCCTCGGTCTCGTTGTGTTCTTTTCGTCCTGGAATATGCAGCTTCACCATGTGAGCCGGGTAACCCCTGCCGGGGCCCTTAAGCCGTGTTGGTTCGAGCTGGGCCCGACGGGGTTGAGGGAGCGCTCCCACCGCGTGCACGATGCCGTCATGACCACATCGCCCGTCATTCGCCCGTACCGCCCCGAGGATCGGCCCGCTCTCGACGACATCTGCATCCGCACCGCCCATGTCGGGGGCGACAGCCGCCCCCACTACGCGGACCCGGGCATCTTCCCGGTGACCTTCGCGGCGCCGTACGTCCATCTGGAGCCGGACCTGGCTTTCGTGCTGGACGACGGGCGGGGGGAGGCGGTCGGCTACATCCTCGGCGCGGCCGACACTCCGCGCTTCGCCGAAGCCTTCCGCACCACATGGCTGCCCCTGGTCGCCGGCCGCCACCCGGAACCGCCCGGGCCGCCGCGCACCCCGGACGAGGTGATGGCGGGCCTGCTGCACCACCCCGAACGGATGGTGCTGCCCGAACTGGCCACCCACCCCGCGCACCTGCACATCGACCTGCTGCCCGGATGGCAGGGCCGCGGTTACGGACGCCGCCTGATGCGGACGCTGCTGCAGGCCCTTCAGGACGGGGGAGTTCCGGCCGTCCACCTGGCCATGGTGACGGCCAACACCCGGGCCAGGGCCTTCTACGACCGCATGGGTTTCGAGGAGATCGACGTACCCGAGCCGGGCGCGGTCACCTACCTGGGGCGCACCACGAAGGAACTCGACCGGCTCTGACCGACACGGAAGTGGCGCAATCACCCATTGCCGACCCGCGGGCATCGGGTGCAGCCTGTGCACTGTGGGAGCGCTCCCACTTCGAAAGATGATCGAAAGCGCGACTGAACGCACGACAACCCCCACACCCGAAAGAGGGAGATCATGAGTTGTCATGATCATGATGCACGACTCCCCGGCCTCACATCCCGCGTGACGCTCGCCCTGAGCGTGCTGCTCGCCGCACTGCTCAGCCTGATCCCGTGGAGCGGCACCGCCGTCGCCCACGGCTCGGTCGTCGACCCGGCCTCGCGCAACTACGGCTGCTGGCTGCGCTGGGGGAGCGACTTCCAGAACCCGGAGATGGCCCGTCTCGACCCCATGTGCTGGCAGGCGTGGCAGGACAACCCCAACGCCATGTGGAACTGGAACGGCCTGTACCGCAACGGCTCCGGCGGTGACTTCCAGGCCGTCGTCCCCAATGGCCAGCTGTGCAGCGGCGGCCGGACCGAGGGCGGCCGGTACAACTCCCTCGACGCGGTCGGCGCCTGGAAGACGACGGACATCACCGGCGACTTCACGGTGAAGCTTTACGACCAGGCCAGTCACGGCGCCGACTACTTCCTGGTGTACGTCACGCGGCAGGGCTTCGACCCCGCCACCCAGCCGCTGACCTGGAACGACCTCCAGCTCGTCAAGCGCACCGGCAGGTACGCGCCCAGCCAGAACTACGAGATTCCCGTGAGCACTTCGGGGCTGAGTGGCCGGCACGTCGTGTACACGATCTGGCAGGCCTCGCACATGGACCAGACCTACTTCCTGTGCAGTGACGTGAACTTCCGCTGATCTGCGCGTCCCCGCCGGGCGGCGCGTCCGGCGGGGCTCGGGCCGCCGGGACTTCATGAGAATTCCCCGAAAGTTTTCGAGGTGGGTGAACACACCGGGGCTCCCGTACGTATGGGGCGAGGGGATTTTCATGCCCGGCACGCCACAAGCGCAGGAGAGCACCCTTGGGACGCAACACGCGAAGACGCCCTACCGGCCCACGACGCGCGACCTTCGCCGCATTCGCACTGATCCTGGGCGGAGGCGGCCTGATGGCCGCGAACGTCTACGCCTCGGCCACGGACGGCGGTTCGGGCGGGGACTCCGCCCAGACGCGGTCCGGCACGGGGGATCGGACCGCGGGCGCCACGATCGACTGCCCGGACGTCGGCAGCAAGCTGACCTCGGTCCCCGAACAGGCGCGGGGGGAGGTCGACAAGGAACTCGCCCTCCTCGACGAGCAGATCGCCAAGGCCTATCAGCGGCTGAGCGCATCGGCACGACAGGTGCAGCAGGATCCCGGCTTCGCCGGCAACGCGATCGTGAACCCGCTGAAGGAGAAGCGGGCCGCGACCCTCGAACGCATCGCGATCGCCATCGACCGCGTGGGGGACCGTCCCCAAGGGCTCGAGGCCCTCGCCGCCTGCACCGTGGAGGACGGCAACCAGGCTCCCGCGCAAGGCGAAGGCCAGGACGGCGCCGCCGAGCAGCCCGGCCAGGAGCAGGCCGACGGCCAGGGGCAGGGCCAGGGCCAGGGCGCCAACGGCGGACAGGCGGGCAACGGCCCCGTCGCCGCCGACTTCGCGGACATCAAGAGCGTCCAGCCGAACGTGAACAACCCCCGCCAGAAGGGCAACGCGTCCCGCGGCTCCTTCGCCACCAGTTGCGGAGTGAACGACAACGGTCTGTTCAACTCCGACAACATCATCGCCGCTCCGGGCGTCACCAACGGCGCCCACCACTTCCACGACTACGTCGGCAACCAGGCCAACAACGCCTTCGCCAGCGATCAGGACCTCGCGAACGCCGAGACCAGTTGCGACGACCAGGGCGACAAGTCGTCGTACTACTGGCCCGTCGTGCGCCTGCAGAACGGCACCCAGGAGCAGGACGCCGACAAGCCCGGCGGCGGCATCGAGGGCAACGCCGGCGAGATCGTCACGCCGAAGCAGGTCACGCTGACGTTCGTCGGCAACCCGCGCGAGAAGGTCACGGCCATGCCGCGGCTGCTGCGCATCATCACCGGTGACGCCAAGTCGTTCGTCAACGGCCCCGCCAACGCCAACGCCTCCTGGAGCTGCACCGGTTTCGAGGACCGGCAGCTGAAGGACAAGTACCCGCTGTGCCCGCAGGGCAGCGACGTCGTGCGGACCTTCAAGTTCCAGAGCTGCTGGGACGGGCGCAACATCGACAGCGCCAACCACCGCACCCACGTGGCGTTCGCGGACGCCGCCGGCATCTGCCCGTCCGGCTTCCGCCCCATTCCGCAACTGGTCCAGCGCATCGTCTACGACATCGACGCGCCGAGCCTGAACGACGGCGGCCGTACGGCACCGCTGTTCGCGGTCGACTCCTTCCCGGAGCAGCTGCACAAGCCGGTGACGGACCACGGCGACTTCATCAACATCTTCGACGAGGATCTGATGGGGGAGATGGTCGACTGCATCAACGACGGCCGCACATGCGGCGCCGGAGCGGGCGGCGGGCAGGACCCGGCACCCGGCGAGGAGCCCCAGGAGGAGCCCCAGGAGGAGCCCCAGGAGGAGCCGACGAAGACGCCGGAGGCTCCTCAGGAGCAGCCGACGAAGAGCCCTGAGGTCCCGCAGGAGCAGCCGACGAAGACCCCTGAGGTCCCGCAGGAGGAGCCGACCAAGACGCCCGGCGCCCCGCAGAGCGGGAACGGCGGCGAAAAGCCCGGGGACAAGGGTGACGGCGGTGACGACGGCAAGGGTGAGGCTGCGAAGCCTCCGGCGGCCAAGCCGGCCCCCGAACCGGAGCCCGGCGACGCGTCCACGGCTCCCGGCGACGCCGGGCCCGCGGTGAAGGCCACCTCCTCGGCCGACGGCGGCGACGCCGCGGAGCAGGACGGCGGTTCGAAGGGCGGCGACGGGGGCGACGGCGAGGACACGGACGGCCTCGGCGAGTCCCAGGCCGTCGGCACGGCGACCAGTGCCGCACCGACCCCCTCGGTCCCGTCCCGGACCGAGCCGCAGGCGGTGGGCGAGGGCGGCCTGGCCGACACCGGCGCCCAGCTCTGGCCGGCCGCGGCCGGCGCCGTCCTGGTGATCGCGGGCTTCGTCGTCCTGCGCAGGGTGCGGCGCGGTTAGGAGCCACGCACAGGCGTCAGCCACCACGGCGGCGGGGTCCCCACCGGATCCCGCCGCCGTTCCGCGTGTTGGGCCGAGGCCGTACCCCGGCACCCTTCGACGGCCGCCGAAGCACCCACCGTCTAGCGTGACCCCATGAACCTCACCTGGAACGGCGCACGCGGTGGAGCGGCAGCGTGACACCGTGGGAGATGGCCGCCGTCCTCGCCGCCGGCACGGGCGCCGGGGCCGTCAACGCCGTCGTCGGCTCGGGGACGCTGATCACCTTTCCGGTCCTGCTGGCCACCGGACTGCCCCCGGTCACGGCCACGGTGTCGAACGGGCTGGGCCTGGTCCCCGGCTCCATCACCGCGGCCGTCGGCTACCGCGAGGAACTGCGCGGCCAGGGCAGGCGCGTCCTCCTGCTCGGTATCGGTGCGGTGCTGGGCGGCCTCGTCGGCGCCGTGCTGCTGCTGACCCTGCCGGCGTCGGCGTTCGAACGGATCGTGCCGGTCCTGGTGGGTCTGGCCCTCGTCCTGGTCGCGTGCCAGCCCTGGATCGCCAAGAGAGTGCGTCGCCGTCGCGCGTCGGGCGGACCCGTCCGCCGCGACGGCGGCCCGCTGCTGTTCACCGGGCTGACGCTCGCGAGTGTCTACGGCGGCTACTTCTCCGCCGCGCAGGGCATCATCTACGTCTCCCTGATGGGCATGCTGCTCGACGAGACGCTCCAGCGGCTCAACGCCGTGAAGAACGTGCTGGCGGCCGTCGTCAACACCGTCGCCGCCCTGCTGTTCCTGTTCTTCGCCCATTTCGACTGGACGGCCGTCGTGCTCATCGCCGCGGGATCGGCGCTCGGCGGCCTGATCGGAGCCAGGACGGGCCGCCGCTTCAGCCCCGCCGTCCTCCGGACCCTGATCGTGTCGGTCGGCACCGTCGCCCTCGTGCACCTGGTGCTCCACTGATCCCGCCCGCCCCTCGCCGACAGCGCGGGGCGCCCGGGAGAGAAGGGCCGTCGGTCCTTCCTCCCCGGGCGCCCGGCGGAGATCAGCGGCGGCGCCGCTGGTCCCCCTGCTCGTCGGTTCCCTCGGTTTCGATGCGTTCCTTGCGGACCTCGCCGGTGACGGTCTCCTCCTCCTCGACCTCTTCGGTGGTCAGGCGCACCCGCTCCTTCGGTACCGCCCTGGTCTCCACCACGGGCTGTTCCTCGTAGAGGGTGACGTCGTGCTCCGCCTCGGTGATGTCCTGCCCGGTCATCGCCCTGTCGCGGTTGGTGTCGCTGATCGGCTCGCGCTCGACGCGGACCTCTTCGTGGCGTACGGGGACGGTGTACTGCTGCTCTTCGGTGACGACGTACTTGCGCAGTCGGGCCCGGCCGGCCTCGCGGCGTTCGACACCGACGTGCATCTCCTCCTCGGACCGGGTCATCGCGTCGTCGGTGGTGCCGGTGGTGCCGGTGGTGCCGGCGGCCCGGCCGGTGCCGGAAGGCGCATCCTGCCAGGCGGCGTCCCAGTTGATGCCGTAGTACTGGTACAGGCGCTCCTCCTCCTGCTCGGAGAGGTGACCGCCGGCGTCTATGTCGACGTTCGGCGCGTCCTTGACCTGGTCCTTGGCGTACGGCACCTCGAGGTGGTCCTCGACGACGGCCGCGTCGTGGATGGGCACGAAGGACTCACTGGTGCCGAACAGGCCGGTCCGTACGCTGACCCACTCGGGCTCGCCGGTGACGTCGTCGAAGAATACGTGCCTGGCATCGCCGATCTTGGCGCCGCTGGCGTCATGGACGGGGTGGTCCAGCACGGTGGGAATCTGCTCTCGGGTGATCATACTGCGACTCCTGAATATCGGTACTTGACAGGTCCGGCCGCGCATGGCCGGCAGGGTGAAATCAGCGGTCGGCTCGGCCGTATCAGCCTCCGGACGCGCCCTGTCCGCCCCTCGCGGAGCGCATGGCGGCTCCCGCTGTGGCGGCGAGGGCGAGCAGCAGGGCGATCGCACCCGTGATGATGTTGTTCACGACGGTGCGGGTGGTGTCGACACTGCCTGCCACCACCCAGGGCGCGACGATCGTCCACACGCCCAGGGCACACGCGGCCCACGCCATGCTGTGCATGCGGTCGTAGGCGCGGCCGAAGCCGCCGCTCATCAGCAGGGCGTAGCCGATGCCCGTGATGAGGTTGGTGACGGCCAGCCGGACGAAACCGCCGCCGTTGAACCCCACGATCCAGGGGGAGGCCGCGAGGTAGAGGCCCGTGAGCAGGGCCAGCGTCTCCACCATCTGTGCCCGCGAGGTCGTCGTGGCGCGCTCGGCCATCGCGTGGCGCTGGCGCATGTCGAGGATGTCGGGATGGTTTTCCATGGTCGACCCGGAGCTGGGTGACGTCACTGCGATCGCCTCCGTAGGCATGGGGTACTGCTGGGCCGCGCCGGTGGAGCACGGACGACCAGGAGGGCTGCGGGGTGCCTACGGGCCGGAGCTGCGGGTCTGCCCGCGTGCCTCCTCGGCCGTGGTCTGCGCGGACTGACGGGCCTGGTCGGCGACCTGCCCGGCTTGTTCCCTGGCCTGTTCCTTGGTGGTGCGGGCGGCTTCGGAGGCGGTGTCCTTCACCTCCTGGGCGGCCTGGCGGCCCGCCTGGGCGGCGTCGTCCTTCAAGTGCTGCGCGGACTCCAGCGCGGCCTGTTTCACCGGCTCGACGGCCTGTCCGGCCCGCTCCGCCGCCTGTTCCTCGGCTTGCGAGGTGGGCAGCAGCGAGGCGGTGAGCAATCCGGCGCCGAAGGCGATCAGGCCGGCCGCCAACGGGTTGCCCTGGGTCTGCCGCATCGCTTGCTCCGGGGCCTGCCGTGCGGCCTCGGTCGCCTGCTCGGCGGTGTGCCGGGCGGTGTCGGTGACCTTCCCGGCGGCCTGGCGCGCGGTGTCCGCGGCCTGGCCGGTGGTGTCCTGCACCGACTGTGCGGCCTGCTGGGTGCGGTCGGCGGTCTGCCCGGTGATCTCCGAAGCGCTGCCCATCACCCGTTCCCTGACCCCGTGCAGCGCGCCGCGGACACGCCGGGTGCGACGCCGTACCATCCGGCGGGGGCGGGCGCGGTCGGCCAGCCGGGTCACGTCCTCGGACAGTCTCTCCCGCGTGGATTCGATGTCGGCCCTTATCTGGTCGGGTGCCGTGCCCATTGCATGTCCTCCTTCAGCGTCTGCATGGTCTGCTCCGGCTTCGGCGACACGGTGCGCATCTGCGCGCGGCCGCGGCGGTAGAGGATCAGGCCGATCACCGCCCAGACGCCGGTGACGATCAGCGCGGCCCATCCGGCGTCCATGACGTTCGCCAGGGCGAACACCGCCGCCAGGGTCAGGAAAACGGCCACCATGTAGCCGGCGAAACCGGCGCCGCCGAACATGCCGGCGGCCTTGCCCGCCTTGGTGGCCTCTTCCCGGATCTCGGCCTTCGCCAGTTCCGCCTCCTGACGCAGCAACTGCTGCACGTCCGACGTCACCGTCGACAGCAGCTCCCCCACCGAGCTGTCCTCCTGTCCGCGGTGTTTCGGGGAGCGGCGCTGCGGGGCGTGGGGCATGAGCGTCGACATCTCACGCCCCCCCGTGAACAGGCAGCTCCGAAGGCACCGCGTCCCCGGGCAGGCCCTGCGGGCCGGAGGTGCGCGGCTGCGCCGACGGGCTCGAGCCGGAACCGTTGGTCTTGCTCCCGGCCTTGGCGAGCCGTCCGACGGCGAACCCGGCCAGTACCGCCCCGCCGAGGAAGGCGCCGGGCCGTTTGCGGGCGAAGTCCTGCAGGTCTCCCACCAGGCCGCCCACGCCCCGTGTGTCGAGGTAGTCGGCGGCGCGGTGACCGCGGTCGGCCGCCTGCGTCACCAGGCTCTTGGCGGGTGAGTCCGTGTCAGCGCCGTCCGCGAGACCGGACAGGTCGTCCGCCCACTGCCGCATCACCTGCGCTCCGCGTCGTGCCTGGCTCTCAGCCTCCTCGCTGACCCGCGTCCGCAGGTCACCGGCCATCGCGCCGGCCTGCGCCCTGGCCTCACCGGTTACGGCTCTGACCTGGTCGGTGGCCGTGCCGACGACCTCGCTCGCCCCTTCTCTGGCCTGACCGGCCGTGACCGACGTCTCTTGCTTCGCCGTCTGTCCGGCCTGCTGAGCACGACCGGTGCTCACATTCGCCATGTCGCTCATGGGTCCTCTCCCTCAGGCACCGCCCGTAATTCGAACTCGTCAAAACCCGGAGCGCCCGCGGCGACGGCATATGCCGTCCACCGCCGCGCTTCGGCGCGTCCGGCCGGGTGCCGGGGGCTCGCCGCCGGCCCTTCGTGCTCCAGCGTCGTCCCACACGCACCCTCCTCGATTAACCACCCCAACTAGGCCAAAACAGGAAAAGGAGATTTTTCGGGCCTAGGGCTATCAGGACGAGATGCGGAGCCGTCGCAAAGAGTCGATGCCGCAGAGGAGTTGGGGCACGCTTCAGGGAGCTGCCGAGCGTGCCCCGGCCTGTGCTCCCTCGGCGTCGATGTGCGGCAGCACCCGGTCCAGCCACCGCGGCATCCACCAGGCGTGCCGCCCGAGCAGTGTCATCACGGCCGGCACCATGAGCAGGCGTACGACGGTCGCGTCGATCAGCACGCTGACGGCCAGCCCCAGCCCCAGCAGCTTGACCACGATGTTGTCGCTGACGATGAACGCCGCGAACACACTCGCCATGATCAGTGCGGCACACGTGATGACCCGGGCCGTGATCTCCAGGGCGTGGGCCACGGAGGCCTTGGCGTCCCCGGTGCGCAGCCATGCCTCGTGGACGCGGGAGAGCAGGAAGATCTCGTAGTCCATGCTGAGGCCGAAGATGATGGCGAACATCATCATCGGCACATAGCTCTCGATGGGCACCGTGCCGTTGACGCCGAGCGCGGGACCGCCCCAGCCCCACTGGAACACCGCGACGCCACGCCGTACGAGGCGGCGATCGACAGGACGTTCAGGACGGCCGCCTTGACGGCGACGAGCAGCCCCCGGAACACGGCCAGGATGATCAGGAACGCCAGGCCGACCACGACGAGGATGATCACGACCAGCCGGGAGGCGACGATGTCGCGGAAGTCGACCTGGGCGGCCGTCGTACCGGTGACATAGCCCTTGGCGTCCGTGCCCTGGACCGCGTCCGGCAGTGTGTGATCGACCAGACGGTTGGTCAGGCCCGTGGTCGTGGCGCTCTGCGGGGACCGCGTCGAGTAGACGGTGCCGACCAGGACACCGCCGTCCTGTGAGGGTGTCAGGGGGGTGACCTCGGCGGCCCCCTGGGCCGAGTCGAGCGACTGCTGGGCCTTGGAGGCCAGACCGGAACGCTGCGAGTCCGGCACGCCGGTCTGGTCGATGACGACGGTGAGCGGTCCGTTGGACCCGGGCCCGAACGCGTCGGTCATCAGGTCGTAGGCCCGCCGGTCGGTGAAGGACGTCGGATCGGCGCCGTCGCGGATGTGGCCGAGCTGGATGGAGAACACGGGGATCGCGAGCACCACGACCACGGCGACACCCGCCGTCAGGAACCACAGCGGTCGGCGCTCGACCCGCTGCGCGTACCGGTGCCAGGTGCCCTGGGGTGTTTCGCCCGCCGCTGTGTCGGTCTCGGCGACGGGACGGCGCACCCGGTAGCGGTCGATGCGCCGGCCGATGAGTCCGAGCAGGGCCGGGACGAGGGTGAGCGCGCCGACGACGGCCGAGACGACGGTGACCGCGGCGGCGAGTCCGAGCAGACCGATGAACCCGACCCCGGAGGCCGACAGGCCCGCGAGCGCGACGATCACCGTGCAGCCGGAGACGAGGACGGCGTGACCGCTGATGGCCGTGGCCTGCCCGGCGGCCCGCACCGGGTCCGCGCCGTCGACGAGGTTCTGCCGATGGCGGGTGATCATGAACAGGGCGTAGTCGATCCCGACGCCGAGCCCGATCATGGTGGCCAGGGTCGGGGAGACCGTCGCGAAGGTGAACGCGGCGGCCAGCAGCCCGAGAATCGCCAGACCGCCGACGACGCTGATGAGCGCGGTGAGCAGCGGAACGACGGCGGCGACGACACTCCCGAACCCGACCAGCAGCACGACGACGGCCACGCCGAAACCGATCAGCTCGCTCACCCGGTCGTCGGCGTCCGGCCGGGCGAGCTCGCCGAGCGGCCCGCCGTACTCGACCTCCGCACCGGCCGACCGCAGCGACTGCACGGCACTGTCGACCCCGTTCAGGTAGTCGTCGCCGAGCGTCGAGGGCTGCACGTCGAACCGGACGGTGAGGTACGCCGTCTTCTGGTCGTCGGACAGCGGCCCGACGTTCTGCTGCTGCGACTGCCCCGAGGACGATCCCTGCGCGGACAGCGGGTTCTGGGCCGACAGGACGTGCGGCAGCTTCTCCAGGCCGGCGACCGTGGCCGAGATCTGGGAACTCAGCGCGGTCAGGGCCTGCCGGTCGTCGTGCAGCACGATCTGGCTGCTGTAGCCGCCGGCCTGTGGATCGTGCGCCTGCAGCACGTCCAGGCCCTTCTGGGACTGTGCCTGGGGCAGGGAGAAGTTGTCGGAGTACTCCCCGCCGGCCACCCGGCTGACGACCTGCAATGCCACCAGCGCGACCAGCCAGGCGATGATGACGACCACGAAGTGGCGTGCGCACCATTCGCCCAGCTGCCGCAGCACGCCCCCACGCGTGGCCTTCTGGTCCCCTTCACCGGTGCGGCTGTGCGGCATGGACGTCGTCTCCTGTGTCGGCCGGGGGGTGCGATGCCGTCCCATTAGAGGCGCGCCGGATCACTTCGGCGTTCCAGGCACGCGGGCTCCACGGCACTCCGGGCGCCCGTTCCCCCGGAAGGCCCGACCCCGTGCACGGCGGTCGCGCCCCGCCCGCCTCAGCGCTCCCGATCCGAGCGCCACACCGAGCCCGACCAGCGCACTGCCCGCCGCCTGCGCCGGTCCGTAGGAGCCCGTGCCGACGAGCGGTGCGGTGCAGGCCGCCGCCACCGGGATGAGGCCGGAGAACAGGGTGGCGCGTTCCGCGCCGATCCGCTGCATGCCCATGTACCAGCACACGAATCCGACCACGGTGACCACCACCGCCTGCCACAGCAGCGCGGCCGTCTCGACGGTGTCCGGACGCCGCAGCCAGCCGGCGCCGTCGACGAACAGCCCGACCGCCGCCGACTCCAGCGCGGCGACCGCGCACACCGTGGCGGACAGCAGCCGGGGGCCGAGCGGCCGCAGTACGGGAACCGCGAGCACGGCGAATCCGACCTCCCCGGCCAGGGCGCACACGGAGAAGGCGATGCCCGTGGCGTCCGAGCGCCCCCAGCCCTGGACCGTGAGGGCACCTACGGCCACGAGCAACGCCCCGTACAGCACCGCCCGTTGGGGCCTGCGTCCGTCCAGGAGGGGCACGAGCACGGCGACGGCCACCGGCGCGCAGCCCACGAACACCCCGGGCACCGCCGGTTCCGCCGTGCGCTCGGCGGCGATGACGGCCAGATTGAAGCCGACCATGCCGACCGCCGCGAGCAGGACGAGACGGCCCCACTGGCGGGGTGTCAGGGCCCGCAGCCGGCCGGCAACGCCCTTCCCGGCCACCGGGACCAGCAGCAGGAAGGCCAGCCCGTAGCGCAGGAACTGGCCACCCGCGTAGGGGTAGTCGCCCAGGAGGCTGTTGGCGGTGAAGGACCCTCCGACGAGGACGCAGGCGAGCGCGGCGAGCAGGGCCCCGCGCGTGGTCGTGGTGTTCATACGGGCGACGCTAGGCAGCCGGGCGGCCCGGCAAGGAGTCCACTTCCGTACCCGCTTGGTGGACCAATTCCCGGCCGGGCCGGTGGCGGTCAGCCGATGTGGTAGCTGTCGCCGTAGACCTTCCAGTCCAGCGGCGGGTTCAGATCGAGGTTGCGCCCGCGCAGGAAGACGCGCTGCGCCGTGTCGACCCGGCTCGTGTCGCTGTGCGCCTCCTCCTGCTTCATGGCCCACACCCGTGCGTCCAGGAAGGCGTTGAGGTACGTCACCTCGTCACCGCCCTGTGCCGGCGGCTTCGCCGTCCACAGGGCCCGCTTGCGGATGTTGCGGAAGCTCAGGGGGTCGCCGCCGTCGCCGTGCATGACGATGGCGTCGTAGTAGGCGAACTGGCCCAGCACGCGCAGCCCGTCCGCCTTCCCCTGCCGGACCGCCGGGTCGAAGTACACCCGGTCGCGCTCGTCGTCCTGGGCGCGCCGGAATCCGGCGTCACGTGCCGCCCGGCGCCAGTCGCCGGGGAAACCCGGGTCGAGCCCGTCGTGCGAGTCGGAGCCGTCGACCTCGCGCAGGGCCGGCAGGTACTTCGCGAGGACGTTGCCGGGCTTGCGGTCGGTGTACAGCTCGACGAGGTCCAGCATGTCGCCGGTGCCGGAGCAGAACCCGATGATGCCGGCGGTGTAGCCGCGGCCGTCGCCGATGTCCTCGATGTACTGGTACTGCGCCTTCCAGTCGAGCGAGGAGTTCTCCGCGCTCGACACGAGCCGCATGGCGATCTCCTTCTTCGCCGGGTCGTCGAGCCCGATCGCACGCACGGACGCCGTGGCGTGCGGCGGGTTCAGCAACGGGGTGGCCGCGAGGGCCGTGCCGAACAGCGCGAGGACGGTGCGGCGGGTAGCCGGGGCCGAGAGGTGTCTCACGGTGCCTCCAGACGGAGTGGGGGGTTGGAAGGGCCGGCCGTACAGAACTGATAGGAAGGTTTCCTATCACTGGGAGGCGGCAAGCGGAACCGTCGAGTTGAAAGTTCCTACGCTCGGACAAGCCGCCGGCGGCGCTCCTTCTGGGGCTGAGTCACACGGCGGGAACCATGAGCCGCTCTCGCACGTCAACTCTTTGCCCACCAAGGGCCGAACGGTCGGACCGACCAGCCGGAGAGGGGAATCGCCGTGGACGAGTCGACGTCGCAGCAGGGGAGCGAGACGGAGGGCGCCGCCCGCCGGGCCCGCTTCGGGGCGCTGCCGGAGCCGGTGCGCGTGGAGGACATGGTCGAGGAACGGGCGGCCGGTGTGCCCGACCCGGCGCGCATCGCGTACAACCAGGACGAATGGCTCGTGCGCTACTGCCTGTGAGGCGTCCCGCCCGGGCGGGACGCCACGGTCTGTCGTTTCACATCAGGCCCTGGGTGCGGCTTTCGCGCCCAGGTCGCACAGCCACCGCACGACGTCGCGGCGTCCTGGGCGCGGGCCATGTCGAGCGGGGTCATGCCGTCGCAGCCGCACCAGCTCGGAATCGGCGCCGCGCTCGTGGAGGTACCGCGCCGTGGGCAGGTGCCCGCCGTGGCAGGCGCCCCGGAAGGCGCTGGTGATCTCGTCGGGTGACGGCGGCTCGTCCGCCTCAACGTATGCCCGGACCCGGTCGAGCAGCAGGCCCCGGGCCCTGCACATTCAGCTGCAAACCGGGCGCCCGTCCCGACGACATGCCCGCACGCTCCGCCAGGCGTAGCGTCCGGGTAGGAGCGGGAGGACACCATGCCCGTGAGCGACGAGTATCCCGGCGGCGCCGGATCGCTGGACGACGCCCTGGGGGCGGCGCTGGCCGAGACCGTGCGCGGTACCGGCGCCTCGATCGGCGGCCTCTACCTCATCGAGGAGGCGGAGCCGGTGCTGCGCCTGGTGGCCCTGTGCGGTCTGCCGGTGGCCTTCACCGCCCCCTGGCGGCGGCTGCCCCTGACCGCACCCGTCCCGGTCGCCGACGCGATCCACGACGACGCACTGGTCAGCGTCGCCTGCCAGGACGAGATGGCCCGCCGCTACCCCCGCGCCGCCGCCGTCCTGCCCTACCCGTTCGCCCTGGCCGCCGTCCCGCTGACCGGCGTACGACGCTCCTGGGGCGGCCTCGTGCTGATGTGGCCCGCCGGCCGGCCGCGCCGGGTCACGCCGCGCGAACGCGCCCACCTCACCTCCAGCGCCCGCCGCATGGCCCGCCTCCTGGACGACGCCGCCCAGCCGCCGTCCCTGCCCGACCTGCCGCGTGTCGTCCCCGTCGACGCCACACGCCACCCCGGGCAGACCGGCCTGGCCGCCGCCGACTACCTCGAACGCCTCCCCGAGGGCGCCCTGGCCCTCGACCTGGAGGGCCGCATCACCTTCGTCACCGCCACCGCGGCCCGCCTGCTCGGCCGCGGTGCCGACCGGCTCCTCGGCACCCGGCCCTGGCAGTCCCTGCCCTGGCTCGACGACCCCGTCTACGAGGACCACTACCGCACGGCGCTCGTCAGCCGCGCCCCCGTCTCCTTCACGGCGCCCCGCCCACCGGACCAGCCGCTGACCTTCCAGCTCTACCCCGACACCAGCGGCATCAGCGTCCGCGTGCTGCCGAGCGCGGAGCAGGGCGAGGACCGGCCGCCCGCCGGCGCACGGCCCCCGCTCCCGGCACCGACGGGACGCCGCTACCAACTCGTGCACCTGGCCGCCGCGCTCACCGAGACGGTGACCGTGCGCGATCTCGTCGCACTGATCGCCCACCAGATCCTGCCCGCGTTCGGCGCCCAGGGCCTGGTGCTGTCCGGCGTGGACGCCGGACGGCTGAAGATCACCGGCTACCACGGCTACCCGGCCGACGTCATGGATCGGCTCGACGCCCTGTCCCTGGACACCGACCTGACCCCCGCCGGCCAGGTCCTCGTCAGCGGCACCCCCGCCTTCTTCGCCCACCCCGCCGAGCTGGCCGCCGGCTACCCCAGAGCACCCCAGATCAGCGGCAAGCAGGCCTGGGCGTTCCTCCCCCTGATCATCTCCGGCCGGCCCGTCGGCTGCTGCATCCTGTCCTACGCCCGGCCGCACACCTTCACCGCCGACGAACGCGCCGTCCTCACCTCGCTGTCCGGCCTGATCGCCCAGGCCCTCGACCGTGCCCGCCTCTACGACACCAAACACCGGCTCGTGCACGAACTGCAGAGCGCCCTGCTGCCCCGGGCCCTGCCACGCCTGCCCGGCCTCCACGTCGCCGCCCGCTACCTGCCGGCCGGCCACGGCACCGAGGTCGGCGGGGACTTCTTCGATGTCCTGCGCCTGAACGACACGACCGCGGCCGCCGTCATCGGCGACGTGGAAGGCCACAGCGTCGCCGCCGCCGCCCTGATGGGCCAGGTCCGTACCGCCATCCACGCCCACGCCACCGCCGGCGCGGCACCCGGAGAGGTCCTCGCCCGCACCAACCGGCTCCTGGCCGACCTCGACTCCGACCTGCTGGTCTCCTGCCTCTACGTCCACCTCGACCTGGGCCGCCACCAGGCGTCCTTCGCCAGCGCGGGACACGTGCCGCCGCTGCTGCGCCACGCGCGCCGGCCCGCCGGGGTCCTCGACGTCGAGCCCGGCCCGCTGCTGGGCATCGACACCGGCGCCCGCTACCCGGTCACCACCGTGCCCCTGCTCCCCGGCACGACCCTCGCCCTCTACACCGACGGCCTGGTCGAACTCCCCGGCACCGACGTCACGCGCACCACGACCGACCTCGCCGGGCACCTGGACACCGCAGACGGGCACGACCTCGAACGGCTCATCGACCGGCTCGTCCGCCACACCACCCCCACCGGACAGCACACCGACGACATCGCGGTCCTCCTCCTGCGCGCCTCCCGCCTGCGCGACGGGCCGGCGTGAGACAGCCGCCCGAACCGACCCGTCAGGCCTGGCCCGGGTGGTCGGCCCGGACCCGCCGGGCCACGTCGCGCAGCTTGAGGTTGTGGTCCTGGGAGATGCGCCGCAGCACGCCGAAGGCGTCGTCCTCGCTCAGCTGATGGCGTTCCATCAGGATGCCCATGGCCTCACCGATGGCGTGCCGGGTCTCCAGGGCGTGCTCGAGCTGGTCGACGGTACGGGCGGTGGCCAGCGCCACCGCGGCATGCGAGGCGAGCAGCCAGCCCGCGGCCTCGATGTCCGCACCGAAGGCCCCGGGGCGGCGCGAGTACAGATTCAGCGCGCCGAAGTTCTCTTCCTCGGTGTACAGCAGAACGCCGGTCATGCTGCCGATCCCGAGGTCGCGGGCGGCCTTGCTGTACCGCGGCCAGGACGGCTGCGGCCGGGTCATGTCGGCGATACGGAACAGCCGCTCGCCGTCCACGCGGCGCGCGGCGTCGAAGCACGGCCCCTCGCCGAGCTCGCCCTGCAGCCGGTCCGACTCCGCGACCATGTCTCCGCACACGGCCAGGGTCACGGCCTGGCCCTTGGAGACCGTCAGGATCCCCGCCGCGTCGCACCCCTCGACCAGCTTCACCGCGGACGACGCGATCGCGTCCAGCGTCGCCTGGACCGAATCCTGTCCGACCAGATCCCGGGCGAGCTGCGCCATCTGCTCGGCGTACCGCTGCCAATCCACCGCCACCACCGCCTTGCTCGCCGGTCCCGCCCACGGTACCCCGCGCCGCTTCGTACGGCCGTTCGTCCGATCCGCCGGGTGTCCGGGCGGCACACCCGGAGCCAACGCCGCGATCACCGGTACGCCGTCAGCAGCAGAGCCACGTCGTCCGGCCGCTCCCGGGCCCGCCGGGCCGTCCCCACCAGCCGGTCGGCGAGATACTCCACCGAGTCCGCCGGGGTCTCGGACAGCCGGCGCCGGACCGCGTCGATGCCCGTCTCGATGTCGCTGCCGGGCCGCTCCACCAGCCCGTCGGTGTACAGGGCGAGAACGCTGCCGGGGGCCAGGGTGAGCGCGGTGACGGGGTACACCGAGTCGGGCTGCACGCCCAGCATGACGCCGCCCACGAGATCCAGTGTCTCGGCCCGCCCGTCGGGGTGGCGCAGCAGCGGCGGAGGATGGCCGGCCCGCACGGCGAGGGCCCGTCCGGTCCGCGGGTCAAGTTCGATGTAGCAGCAGGTGGCGAAGATGTCCGACTCCAGTTCGGTCAGCAGCCGGTTGGTGTGCGTGATGACCTCCTGCGGCGGGCGCTCGCTCGCCGCGAAGGCGTGCACCGCGCTGCGCAGCTGCCCCATCACCGCGGCGGCGCCGACGCTGTGGCCCTCGACATCCCCGATGACCAGGGCCACACCACGCCCGGTGGTGATCACGTCGTACCAGTCGCCGCCGATCGCCATGCCCTGCGTTCCGGGCAGATAGCGGCCGGTGGTGCGCAGGCCCTCGACGGCGGGCAGCCGGTGCGGCAGCAGCCCCTCCTGGAGGCCGCGGGCGACGGCGGACTCAGAGTCGTAGAGCCGGGCCCGCTCCATCGCCTGGGCGGCCAGGCCGCTCAGGGCGGTGAGGGCGGAGCGCTCGTCCGGGGTGAAGCGGTGCGGGGTGTCCCAGCCGAGGATGCAGGAGCCCACCGAACGACCGGAGGCGATCAGCGGCAGGAACGACCAGGCGTTCATGCGGTCCAGGGTGATGCCCGGATAGGCGAGGGAGAGGTCCTCGGGCGACTCGAAGAACAGGGGGAGACGCGTGGTCAGCGCGTGGACGCCGGGCAGCTGCGTGTCGAGGGTGACACCTTCGAAGGGGGTGAGGAAGCCCTCCGGGTATCCCGACTCCCACAACAGGTACATCCGTCCCTCGCGGACGGTGTACAGCGCCAGTTCCCGGGCGCCGAAAGCGGGCAGCAGCTGCTCGGACACGGCCCGGCAGACGTCCTGCACGGTGACCGCCTCGGTGAGCACGCTCGCCATCTGCACCACGTGGTAGAGAGCTCCGGCACGCGCGGCGGTGACCGGCCCGGGCGCGG
The DNA here is from genome assembly GCF_000725785.1 of Streptomyces flavovariabilis. Classification (NCBI taxonomy): domain Bacteria; kingdom Bacillati; phylum Actinomycetota; class Actinomycetes; order Kitasatosporales; family Streptomycetaceae; genus Streptomyces; species Streptomyces flavovariabilis. Next base: position 94,885 of record NZ_JNXD01000016.1, read on the forward strand.
GGGCCGAGACGCCGGGAACCGTGGCGGAACCGGCCTCCGGGCCCTGCTCGGCCCCGGTGGGCGGCCCGGTCGCAAAGACCCGGCCGGTCAGCCCGTGCACGTCCGGGTACAGCACGAAGCTCAGCCAGATCCCGTTGGGATGCCGGACGAGGAAGGACACCTGCTCCTGCGACAGCATCGCCGCCCGGTAGCGGTCCTCGTACGCGGGGTCCCGGAGCCAGGTGATCACCTCCCACGGATAGCGGCCGAAAAGCTCCTCCCGGCCGGAACCCAGCAGCTCCTCGCAGCGGCGGTTGGCATACGTCAGGCGGCCGTCCTGGTCCAGCGAGAACAGCCCGTCGGGCAGCCGCTCGGCCGCTTCGGCCGCGGCGAGTCCGCCGCCCGCGTCGACGAGGGCACCCACCAGGATCCGCCCGGAGCCGGCGCCGCCGTGCACGAGATGGCCCCACAGTTCGACCGGCCGGTAGCTGGTCTTCCCCTCGCCCCGGGACTCGTCCCGCACCCGGAAGTGCCGGGACCTGACCCGGCCGTCGGCCAGCGCGTCGTGCCGGCTCTCCCGCAGCTCGTGCAGGTCGTCGGGGCTGACCCGGGCTTCGATGTCCACGATGGCGCCGCCGTACCCCGCCCGGTCGATGCCCAGCAGCTCCAGGGCCTCGTCGTCCGCCGTGCACCGGTCGCTGTCCAGGTCCCAGTCGATGAGCCCGACCCGGACCGGCCGGGCGGCGGAGGTGGGCAGCCGCACACTGATCGGCTCGTCGTCGTACTCGACGCGGTAGGCGGCGGGGCCGGGACCGGGCCGGCGTGGGGCGAGGCGGTCGAGGCCCTCTTCCATGGCCCGCTCGGCGGGACGCAGCGCGAGATCCACCGCCGGCGCGTCGATCGGAGCCCGGGCCGCCGAGCGCAGCACGACGAGGACGCCCACGGTCCCGCCGCCGGACCGGACCGGCTGGTAGGCGGAGCCGAACGAGTAGGGCAGCCCGGCGGTGAAGTGCGGGAAGCGCACCATGCCGGCGCGCTCGTCCGGCAGCCACAGCGTCTCGTCGCGCCGGTAGGCCTCCGCCATGGGCAGAGCACCGCCCACCGGCACCCGCCACCAGCTCCTGAGCAGCGAGCGGGGCACCCCGGTGACCATCGCGAGCACCAGCGAGCGCCGGTCGCGGGAGCGCAGGTACACCAGTCCGCCGTAGCCGTCGAGGTCCCGTACGGCCTCCACCAGCGGCGTCGTCAGGGCATCCTCGATCCGGCCCGCGTCCCGGCTCCGGCCACCGGCTGACCGTGGCCCGTCCGGTACGGCGGCTGCCTCATCCATGTCGCGTCCTCCCGGTACGGACGCACCGGACACCAATCGCTCCCCACCAGGATGTGCCATGCTCGGCGGTCCGGCGCGGTAAGTGCAACCTTTCGGTCCGCCCGGTCGTCTCACCCGGCATCAACCACATGCAAGCCTCGGGGGCGGCAATGGTACGAATCAGAAGAGCATGCGCGACTCTCGCGCTCGTCGGCGCAACGGTGGGTGTGGCGGCGGTCCCGGCCGGCGCCGCACAGGTCGCCACCCCGCGCTCCGTCACACAGGCCACGACGTGTCCGACCGGCTGGGGAAGCCTCGCCAAGACCGACGCCGGCGCCACGGTCGCCTCGGTGACTAACGTCAGGACCGGTCGTCACACCTGCTTCGACCGGATGGTCGTCGACGTGCCCGGCGCGGGCAGTGGCGTCGGCTACACCGTCCAGTACGTCGAGCGGCTCTACCAGGACGGCTCCGGCCGCCACATCCCCGTGGCCGGCGGCGCCGTCCTCGAGGTGCGGGTGGTCGCGCCCGCGTACGACCCGGAGACCGGCGCGGCCACGTACCCGGGCCGGGTGGCGCGCCCGCTGCCGGGAGTGGACCTCACCGGCTACCGCACCTTCCGGGACACCCGGTTCGCCGGCAGCTTCGAGGGCGACACCCAGATCGGCCTCGGCGTCCGTGCCCGGCTGCCCTTCCGGGTGCAGCAGCTGGACGACCGCGTCATCGTGGACGTCGCCCACAGCTGGACCGCCACGGGCTGACCGGACCACACCGCGCCCGGCTCCCCGGAGCCGGGCGCGCCGGTCTCAGCCGCCGCGCAACCGGCCCAGTTCCTCAAGGGTCCGCGCCGCCGCACCGGCCAGGCGGGGCCGGTTGCGGACGAAGCGACGGGCCGCCCGGGCGGGCTCCCGGCCCAGCCAGTGCACGGCTCCTCCCGGCACCGCCCGTACCACCGCTCCTTCGTACACGCGCAGGTCACGTGTCTTGAGCGACTCCTTGTAGCGGGCCGGACCGCTTCCCAGGTCAAGGGTCTCGACCCCGTCGGCCGCCGCGGCCTCCAGCATCTTCAACTGGAGCACGAGACCGGGGGAGTACTTGGCGTAGGCGCGGTCGTACGCCGGGAACCACCAGGACAGCACCGTGCGCGACCGCAGCCCGAAGTGCGCGGCCACGGGCCGGTCCGCGGCGTACAGCACGGACAGCACCCCGCGGCACTCCGGTTCCTCGCTCTCCCCGAGCAGTTCCACCAGCCGGGTGATCCACTCCTGGGCGAACCGGTCCCGCCGGCCGGTCCGCCGGTACTGTGCCGACTTCCACTCCATGAGCGCCCGCAGCGCACCGGCGTCCCGGGCGTCGTACACGAAGCGCACCTCGCCGACCTGCCGGACCAGCTTGCGCTCCTTGGCCAGGGTCTGTCTGAGGAAACCCGGCGACTGTGCCCGCAGTCGCCGCGTGTACGCCTCGAACCCCTCGCCGATGTCGACGACCGGGGAGGCGAGCTCCTCGGCCGCGTGCGGCACGAACGCACCCTGACCGGCTTCGAGGTTGTCGAACTCGAAGGACGACAGCCCGCAGACCCGTAACAGCCGGCGAGCGTCCAGCCGGATCCCGGGACGCAGCACGGCCCCCTGGCTGTCGGACACCCCCAGTCCGATGGCCCGGCCCCGTCCCAGCACCCCGGCCTCGTACGGGAAGAACCCCACCGGGGAACCGTCGTCCTGCAACACCGCCACTCTCGCCCCCCGCCTGACCTGTCCCACCGCCACGGTGAACGCGGGGTCGAGAAAGGGATTCGCGGGGGCGCCGGACTCCGTCCGGATCTCGCGCCACATCTTCTGGCCGTTCGGGCCGAGTTCGTCCGGCCTCAGAACGAGAACGCGCTTTCCAGGCAACTCTGCCTCCTGTGTCTTCGGCATGGGGGACACACGAAGGCCTGCACATCACCGGGTACCGGCACCAGGCAGCACCCGGGCCGCACGGCGCAGGCCCTTGTCGGTACTGCCGTCACTCAGCAGCGGAACGTCTGCAACCGGGCAGCGCTCGGGGCGGAACGGACCGTTCCCGGACATGGGCCGGCTCCTGTCGCACGGAGGTGCGTACGCGCCTGGCCCACCACGGCCGCCCCGGTCACCGCCGGGTTCACTCCGGCCGCACCCGCGGCCCGTGGCGTCCGCGCCGCGAGCCGCGGCCCGGATGACTGCCTTTCACAGGGACACGGCTCTTCGGCCCCTGCGGCCCGGGCGCTCGAAGCCGCGCCCGACTCTGTCGCGTCCACCGCCGCCGTGACCGCCACGGCCGGGCGCCCGTCGCCCACGAGTGCGGGGACGGCGAGTTGCAGCAACAGCAGACAGACCACCAGGCCCACCGCCGCCGCCCAACGTCGCCGCACCATCAGACCCCAGACATGCGTTCCGGCGGGGGAGTGCAAAGTGGACTCGACCCCCAGGGCCGGCACCGGACCAGACCCCCGACACGGCCGGCTGCGCCTTCCAGTAGGCCGAGCCCGGCTCCGCCTCGTCAAGCCCTGGTGTGACGATTCGTCCCACTGGGCCGCTTGCCGCCGGAAATCGAACGGAAAGCGCTGCCGTCCGGCGGGTGCTCAGCCGCCGACGCTCAGCACCTCGCCCGGCTTCGGCGCCCGCAGGTTCAGCGGCTCGTCGAATCCGCTGAACGACGTGGTGGTGTGCTGCGCGGCGCTCTTGTACACCGTCTTCAGCAGATACGGCTCGCCCTCCTCGGCCACGTAAAAGGTGTACGTCCCTTCCTTGTCCGCCTTGTCGGTCACGATCAGCTCGACGGCCTTCGTGCCCTCGACGCGGGTCGAGTCGCCCTTCCTCGCCGTGCCGAACGAGTCGAAGGGCCGTTTGCAGGAGGTGAGTCCGTCGCCTCCCGAAGAGGCCGGGTCCACGGGCGTCTTCACCCACAGCCTCTGCTCGCCGGTGACGCCCGGGTTGTTCTTCCACTTCTGCAGGTAGGCGCGGTTCGGACGGACGTAGTCGGTCTTGTCCAGACGGATCTGCTCCAGGGCGCCACCGCCGGACCAGGTCGTCTTGGACCTGCACCGGCCGTCCAGATCGGTCACGAGGTGGCTGGTGACCGTGCCGCCACGCGTGGTGCGGTTGGTGATGTCGACGGTGACGGAGTCGAGCTCGCGCATCGTCGCGTTGGCCTCGTCGAGGATGTCGCCGGCGGATCCGTCCTCGCCGGAGCCGCCGGCTCCGCACCCGGCCAGGGCCGCGCTCGCCAGCAGGCAGAGCGCGGTCGTCGTCACGGTGGCCATGGCCCGCACGGAGCCCCCCTGTTGTTCGTGTCGGCCGGTGATCAGCAGAGGAGCCTACCTGCTCGCCTCGGCGCCAGGTCTCGTGGACCGGCTCGACTTCCGCTTCATCGTGTGCCGGCCACCTCGTCGCCGGGAGACGAGCGCGCATGCCGATACCGATGCGCCCCGGCGCGCGGAACCGCTCCCAAGAGGCCGCGTACGCTACCGATGGCTCCGCCCTCGGGGATCTTCACGTCTGACGTGCCCGGCGGCAGGGGAGCCGTCCAGGACGGCAGTGGCAGAGCCGACGCGTCGGCGGGCACCATGGTCACGGCCGGGCGCGGTCTCGGGAGTCCGCCCGCGCCGCTTCGAGCGGAGGGACGACATGGGATCGGCGATGGACGAACGGTTTCACCGCCGGCAGAGATGGGCCGCCAGGGGCGCCCTGGCCGCGGCCGCTCTGGCGGCCTTGCTGCCGCTCGTCTCCGGCGGTCTGCGAGGGCTGCTCCTCCTTGTGGCGGGCCTCGCGGGTCTCGCCCTGACCGCTGCGGCGCTCTGGTGGGTCCTGTCCCGGCGGGGAGCTGTCCGCATCGCGTCGGCCGCGCTGGCCGTCGTCGCGCCCGTCGGCCTCATCACCCTCTTCGCCACCGCGAATCTGCTCTGGGTGGTCTTCTTGTCCCTGCTCCTGTGGTGCGGGGCGGTCTGGAGCGGCCGCTACGCCCTGCGCAGCACGGGCCTGCGGTCCGTACGGGTCAAGGAATACCGCACACCACCGCCGCTGCACCCCTTCCTGCTGCTCAACCCGCGCTCCGGCGGCGGCAAGGTCGAAAAGTTCAACCTGCAGGAGAAGGCCGAGTCGCTGGGCGCCCGGGTCGTCCTGCTCGACCCGGCCCGGCAGCAGGACGTCACCGCACTGGCCAAAGCCGCCGTGGCCGACGGAGCGGACCTCCTGGGCGTCGCGGGCGGTGACGGTACCCAGGCGCTGGTCGCCGCCGTCGCCGCGGAACACGGCCTGCCGTTCCTCGTCATCGCCGCCGGTACGCGCAACCACTTCGCCATGGACCTGGGCCTGGACCGGGACGACCCCGCCACCTGCCTCGATGCCCTCACCGACGGCGTGGAACTCCGCGTCGATCTCGGGTTCGCCGACGACCGCCCGTTCGTCAACAACGCCTCGTTCGGCGTGTACGGGGCCGTCGTCCAGAGCCCCGGCTACCGCGAGGACAAGGTGGGCGCGGCCCTGGAACGACTGCCCGACCTGCTCACCCGGCAGAGCGGTCCGCGGCTGACGGCCACCGCCGACGGCGTCACGGTCGCCGGTCCGCAGGCGATCCTGGTCAGCAACAACGCCTACCGCATGGACGACCCCTTCGGCTTCGGCCGGCGCGAGCGGCTCAACTCCGGGCGGCTGGGGGTGCTGGCCGTCCGTGTGGACAGTGCCGTGGAAGCGGCCGAACTCCTGTTGTCCCCGCGCCCGGAGGGACTCACCGTGCTCACCGCCCAGCGCGTCGTCGTCGACGCCGACGAACCGCAGCTGGAGGTCGGCCTCGACGGCGAGGCGCTCACCATGGCCGCCCCCGTCCACTGCCGCATCGCACGTCGCGCCCTGCGCGTCCGGGTGCCGCGCAACCGTCCCGGAGTCCCCGAGGCGCCCCCGCGTCTCGACTGGCGCCGGCTGCGCAAGCTGGCGGCCGCGGTCGGCCGCACCGCCGTGCCCGCCCGTTCCCGGCGCACCTGAGCGCCGATACGGCCGTCACGCGCGAGGTCCCCCGTGCGATGCGGCACGGGGGACCTCGCACGGTGCGCCGTCGGTCACGCCTCCTTCGGCCCGGCCTGCTGCACCACCTCGAAGGACCACAGGGTCGAGCCGCTGGCCGCGGGCTTCGGTCGTTCGCCGCCCTCGCCGCCGCCCTGGTGCGCGGACTTCATCGGCCCCTCCATCCAGGCCTGGAACGACTCCTCGTCACGCCACCGGGTGTAGACGAGGTAGGTGTCGGTGCCCTCCACCGGGCGGAGCAGCTCGAACCACTCGAACCCGTCGGAATTCTCCACGGCGTGCGCGCGGGAGGCGAACCGCTTCTCCAGCGTCTCCCGCTGCTCGGCGGGCACGGTCAGCACGTTGATCTTGACTACGCTCATGGGCCCATCTTGCCCGATGGCACATGTGTGCAGGGTGAGCCCTGCCTGTTCCCAGTGTTTTGAACGCGTTCAAATATGGGTTAGGGTCGCTCTCACACGTCGAGGGGAGACCTTCATGAAGTTCGTGATACCCGGTGGCACCGGACAGGTCGGCACGGTCCTGAAGCGCGCGCTGAGCGCGGCCGGACATGAGGTCGTGGTGCTCAGCAGGCACCCCTCCGGGCCCGGTGAAGTGCACTGGGACGGCACGACCCCGGGGCCCTGGGTGGCCGAGATCGACGGCAGCGATGTCGTGGTCAACCTGGCCGGCCGGAGCGTGAACTGCCGCTACACGCCCGCCAACCTCCGGCAGATGATGGACTCACGGGTCCACTCCGCCCGGGTCGTGGGCGAGGCGATCGCCGCGGCGGGCCGGCCGCCCCGGGTCTGGCTGCAGATGAGCACGGCGACCGTGTACGCCCACCGCTTCGTCGCGGCCAACGACGAGGCCACCGGCGTGATCGGCGGCACCGAACCCGATGTCCCCGGCTACTGGGGGTACAGCGTCGACATCGCCAAGGCCTGGGAGCGGGAGCAGGAAAGGGCCGGCACCCCGCACACCCGGAAGGTGGCCCTGCGCGCCGCCATGGTGATGAGTCCGGACCGCGGCGGCGTCTTCGACGTCCTGCTGCGGATGGCCCGGCTCGGCCTCGGCGGCCCCGTGGGCGGTGGTGCCCAGTACGTGTCCTGGATCCACGACCGGGACTTCGCCCGGGCGGTCGAGTTCCTCGTCGCCCGGGACGACATCGGGGGCCCGGTCAATCTCGCCGCTCCAGGGCCCCTGCCGCAGCGCGCCTTCATGCGTGACCTGCGCGCCGCGTGGGGCGTCCCGGTGGGCCTGCCCGCGACGCGCTGGATGGCGGAGATCGGCGCGTTCGTCCTGCGCTCGGACACCGAACTGCTGCTCAAGAGCCGCCGGGTCGTCCCCGGCCGCCTGCTCGAAGCGGGCTTCGCCTTCGGTCACCCCGAATGGCCGACGGCCGCGGAGGACCTCGTACGACGCCTCCGCGGCCCGGCAGTCGGCTGACCTCGGGTCAGCTCTGCCTCTTGCCCTGCTCCAGGGCCTTGCCGGTCATGTCGGTGACCTGCCCGGCCGGCGGCTCGTCCGCCTCCACCTCGGTACCGAAGTCGGTGAAGTCCATGACCGTGCGCACCGTGACCTTCTCGGGCGCCGACGAGGCGTCGGCCGAGGACCGCTGCGTCGCCTCCGGGGTCTTGATGGTCATGTCGATCTGCTGACGGCGCATCCGGCCCTCGTCGTCCAGCCAGACGTCCATCGGCAGGGTCGGACCGACCTGCTTGCGCAGGGTGTCGCCATTGGGCAGTTCGACGACGTCGACGGAGACGCGGTAGTGCGTGGTCTTCACGCCGTCGATCGTGGCCGTGCCCTTCTTGGTCACGTCCTTGTCGGTGATCGCCTTGGCGTACGCCGCGGACTGCGCCGGATCACTCATGGACCGGTCGTCCGCGCCCTGCTGTGCGGCGACCTTCCCCAGGTCGATCCTGATCCAGGGCTTGCCGCCGGGCGTCTGCCCCTTGGGCAGCTTCTGGTAGAGGACCTGGTCGATCACCCGTTGCTCGATCTGCTGCCCCTGCACCGTGAGCGTCATGACGCTGTCGCCGTCGTCCAGGTCCACCGCGCCCTGCCCGTTCGCGGTCTGCGAGGCGCCCTGGGCCGAGGTCTGCACCCGCAGCTTCACCTTGGCGGTGTCCTCCTCGGCCGTCCTGTCGTAGGCCGACCGCACCGCCTGCGTGCCCTGCTCCTGGGTGCCGGCGCTCGACCCCGCCGAGGTGCCCCGCGCGCCGTCGCCGGAGTCGTCGCCGCAGCCGACGACCAGCACCGTGCCCGCCAGGACCCCGGCGACGCCTAAGGCACAGACCCGCCTGCCGTTTCCCGCCCTGCCCATCGAATCAGCTCCCCTCTCAGGTGCGTGTGGTGCGAACCCAAGTGCCCAGTCCGGGCATGAACACACCTGTGTGTGCGAGGAGTTGGATACCGGGAGGAATGGGGGACCTCCGTCAGCGGCGGCCCTTGAGCTTGCCGAGCAGACGCTGGGCCTGGGCCCGCTTGCGGGGGTCGGCCGCGGCCCGCCGTGCCTGATCCGCGGCCCGCCGCCCCTGAGGACTCCGGGCGAACTGCTTGAGGCGATCCAGCATTCCGGCCATGACGCACCTTCCTTCCAGTAGTGATGTCGCTTGCCTGTAGTGCGCCTACCCCCTCGGCGAGGTGCTCAGGCACACCCCCGCCCGGTCGGTGCGCGCCCGAATGTGTTTGCCGCCGGAGTCAGAGGCAAGTCGGTGTCCATGACTGAAGAGAACAAGCGCACGAATCAGAAGCCGACCACCGTACGGACCGCCGAGTCCAAGGCCCGCAGCACGGCGGACAAGGCCACCGCGCCGGCGTCCCAGGCGGCGAAGGGCGCCGCGGGCAAGGCCGGTGAGGCGGCGTCAGCCGCCAAGTCCGGCGCGGCGCGCTCCGCCGAGACGGCGAAGGCGGCCGCGCAGACGGCGGCCAAGGGCGTCGAGGCGGGCCGCCAGGCGGTCGTCACGGCCTCCGGCCACGTCGCCACCACCGCGAAGACGGCCTGGACGGTCATCGCCCACCGCAAGCTCGTGGCCGCGGGCGTCGGAGCGGGCCTGACCGCCCTGAGTGCGGCTTCCTACGCTGTCGGACGCCGCACGGAACGCGGCGCGCACGGCCCCCTCACCCGGCTCACCGGCGGGCGGATCTGAGCACGGCCGGCGCGATGAACGTGCCGGCACGAGGGGAGCGGGCGGCGCTACGGGCCACCGGATGTCCCGGCGGTCCGTAGCGCCGCCTCCTCGTGCCCGGCGCCGCTCCCCCTCTCGCGTGGTCTGGCGCACATCCGTCCCTCACCGGGGTGCCCCCCTCGCGCGCCACCGCTGTGACGAGGAAGGATGAGACCGCAAGCGAAGGATCAACCCATGCGGAGGAGCGGGCCCATGCAGCACGAGCGAGCGGGAAGTCCGGCCGGACCCGAGGATCTCGTCGACGTCGCTCGGCTGGTCACCGCGTACTACGCGCTCCGTCCCGACCTGGACGACCCGGGGCAGCGCGTCACGTTCGGGACCTCCGGACACCGCGGATCGTCACTGGCGGCCGCGTTCAACGACGACCACATCGCCGCGACCAGCCAGGCCATCTGCGAGTACCGCGCCGGCCAGGGCATCGACGGCCCCCTCTTCCTCGGCGCCGACACGCACGCCCTGTCGGAGCCCGCGCGCGTCACCGCCCTGGAGGTGTTCGCCGCCAACGAGGTGACCGTACTGATCGACGACGCGGACGGCTACACCCCCACCCCGGCCGTCTCGCACGCCATCCTCACCCACAACCGGGGCCGCACCACCGGCCTCGCGGACGGCGTCGTCGTCACGCCCTCCCACAACCCGCCCGCCGACGGCGGATTCAAGTACAACCCGCCCAGCGGAGGCCCCGCCGCCTCCGACGCGACCTCCTGGATCCAGGACCGGGCGAACGAGATCATCCGGGGCGGCCTGAAGGACGTACGGCGTGTCCCCCACGCCCGCGCCCTCGCAGCCCCCACCACCGGCCGCTACGACTTCCTCGGCACCTACGTCGCCGACCTGCCCGGCGTGCTCGACCTGGACGCGATCCGCGCGGCCGGCGTCCGTATCGGAGCCGACCCGCTCGGCGGAGCGTCGGTCGCCTACTGGGGCCGCATCGCCGAACAGCACGGCCTCGACCTCACCGTGGTCAACCCGCAGACCGACCCCACCTGGCGGTTCATGACGCTGGACTGGGACGGCAAGATCCGCATGGACTGCTCGTCGCCGTACGCGATGGCCTCGCTCATCGAGCAGCGCGACCGCTTCCAGATCGCCACCGGCAACGACGCCGACGCCGACCGGCACGGCATCGTCACTCCGGACGCCGGCCTCATGAACCCCAACCACTACCTGGCCGTCGCCATCTCCTACCTCTACGCCCACCGCGACCGCTGGCCGGCCACCACCGGCATCGGCAAGACCCTGGTCTCCTCCGCCATGATCGACCGGGTCGCCGCCGACCTGGGGCGCGAGCTGGTCGAGGTGCCCGTCGGCTTCAAGTGGTTCGTGGACGGCCTGGCGGGCGGCACCATCGGCTTCGGTGGGGAGGAGTCGGCCGGGGCGTCCTTCCTGCGCAGGGACGGTTCCGTCTGGACCACCGACAAGGACGGCATCCTGCTCGCGCTGCTCGCCTCCGAGATCACGGCGGTCACAGGAAAGACCCCCTCCGAGCACTACGCGGCGCTGACCGCCCGCTTCGGCGAACCGGCGTACGCGCGCATCGACGCCCCCGCGTCCCGCGAGCAGAAGGCCCTGCTCGCCAAACTCTCCCCGGCCCAGGTCAGTGCCGACATTCTGGCCGGCGACGCGGTCACCGCGGTGCTCACCGAGGCCCCCGGTAACGGCGCGGCCATCGGCGGCATCAAGGTGACCACGGACAACGCCTGGTTCGCGGCCCGGCCCTCGGGCACCGAGGACGTATACAAGATCTACGCCGAGTCGTTCCTCGGTCCCGACCACCTCGGCCGGGTCCAGGAGGAGGCCAAGTCCGTGGTGCTGGCGGCCCTGTCCGGCTGACCCCGAGCACACCACAGCCCGGGCCGCCCTCAGGTGGCCCGGGCTGTGGCGTGCCCCGGTTGCGCAGGCTGCGGGCGGGCAGAACGACATGTGCCGCCGAGGCCATCGTGTCTCGTCGGAGATGAAGGCGGCGAGCGTCTCGACGTCACCGGGCTCGGCGCCCTGCGGCCACGGAACCCAGGCCGTCGGCGGGCACGGACTGCGTTTCGGGTGAGATCGTGGTCACCGCGGAACCGTACCGGCGCCCCGCGAGACACCCGGCCCCACCGTTATCCGACTGGACCAGCCCCCGCCGGGCTCCCCACACGAACGAGGGGGCTCACACACCCGGTGTGCCCGCGATACAGGACACTGGGTGAAGATCCGACCGGGAAGGACCGACACGTGATCATCTTCGGCACCAAGGGATACCTGTACCAGCTGGCGATACTGACGCTGGTGTGCGGCCAGTGCGGAAACCCCGCCGCTCACACGCTCAGGAAGCGCGTCACGAAGTTCACCCTGTTCTTCGTGCCACTGTTCCCGATCTCGACGAAGTACCTGACTCAGTGCACCTTCTGCGGCGCGGAACAGAAGGTGACCGAGGAGCAGGCGAAGCAGCTGCAGACCCAGAGCACGAACGGCCCGAGCGGCCAGGCACAGGGGCAGCCGCAGCAGCACGACCGGTTCTGACGTCCCAGGGGGCTTCTGACGGATCTCCGTGGAAGAAGGAGCGACGCCCTCCAGGTCTGACCGCTCCGGGACGCGCCTCGATGCCGGCCGCCGGCCCATGCCCGCGGTCGGCACTTCGGCGGGCGTCGAAGCGTCCCGCCCGTAGCGTCCTGAGCCATGACGACCGACACCCACCTCGTGATCCAGCCGAGCATCCTCTATTTCGGCACGCCCGTGGTCCTGCTGACCACGGAGAACGCCGACGGCACCGCCAATCTCGCCCCGATCTCCTCCGCGTGGTCCTTGGGGCAGCACCTCGTCCTCGGTCTGGGCGGCGAGAGCCAGACCGTGCGCAATCTCGCGGAGCGCCCGGAGCTCGTGGTCAACGTCGCTTCGCCGGAGCTGTGGGAACACGTGGAACGCCTCGCACCGCTCACCGGAGCCGACCCGGTGCCGGAGGCCAAACGGCCCGTCTACCGGCATGAGCGGGACAAATTCGCCGCGGCCGGGCTCACCCCGGCCGCCGCCGACCTCGTGAAGCCGCCGCGAGTCGCCGAGTGTGCCCTGCAGTTGGAGGCCCGGGTCCGCGCGCTGACATCGGGCGGAGCGGGTCTCTTCGTCAGTGTCGAGTGCGAGGTCTTGCGCGTCCACGCCGCCGAGCGGATCGTCGTGCCCGGCACCCAGCACATCGACCCCGCCCTCTGGAGCCCGCTCATCTACAACTTCCGCCACTACCACGGCCTGGCCCCCGAGCTCGGCCACGGCTTCCGCTCGGAAACGGCGGGGGCCGCCGCCCCCGCGGCCTGAGCGGTACCCGCGCGGGCACTGATCGCATTCCGATGTGGCAACCGGAGCATCTCGGGTACCCGGCCTTCGCGGGCCCGGACCTGTGTGGGCCGATGGGCCTCCTGCAGTCGATCGGTGAATACGGAGGCATTCAGATGAGCACCATCAGGGAAACCGTGGAAGTCGACGTCCCCGTCCACACCGCCTACAACCAGTGGACGCAGTTCGAGGAGTTCCCGAACTTCATGGAGGGCGTCGAGGAGGTCAGGCAACTGGACGACCGCCACAACCACTGGACCACCAAGATCGCCGGGGTAAAGCGCGAGTTCGACACCGAGATCGTCGACCAGCTGGCCGACGAGCGGGTCACGTGGCGCACGACCAGCGGAGACACCCACCAGAGGGGCTCCGTCCGCTTCGAGCGCCTGGACGACACCCACACCAGGGTGGAGCTCGTGCTGGAAGTCGAGCCCAGCGGAGCAGTGGAGAAGGCCGGGGACATGATGGGCACGATCGACCGCCGGGTAAAGGGCGACATGAGGCGCTTCAAGCAGTACATCGAAGAGCGCGGAATCGAATCCGGCGCATGGCGCGGCCGCGTTCAGCCGGGCGGCCTCAGCGGCTCCGGCCCCATCCTCTGACACCAGCCGCGCACTCTCCGAACCCGGCCTCCACGGTGAGGCCGGGTTCTTCCGTGCCCGCATGACCCGCTTCGATCGATGAGGGCGTGAAGTTTCGGCCAACGTCATGACATGCACCTGTCCATATCGGCCTCCTGGTGGCACGCTGCCCCCTGACCGTCCGCAGTGACACCCCTGCCTGACCGGGTGGACCGGCTTCCCGCCGCCCGGCCCTCACAGCAGAAGGAGACCGCGTGATAGGCCGACCCCGCAGCCCTCGCTCGTCCGGCGGCAGCACCCGCGTCCGCCGCTCCGTCCTCGGCGCGCTCGCCGGCGTCGCCGCGCTCCTGGCGACCGGCGTCACCGCCGCACCGGCGAGCGCCGCACCCGACCCCGGTGTGATGACCCTCTCGGCGCAGGAACGCGCCCTGGCCTTCTGGACCCCGCAGCGGATGCGCGAGGCCACCCCGCTGGACCTCCTCACCATTGACCGTTCCGACGTACGGTCGCCGGCACCCCGCGAGGGCAAGGCAACGGTCGTGGCCCCCAGCGCGCCCGCCTCCGCCGTGGGCCCCCTGGCCTTCCCGCACGGCGGCGGACCCTGGTCCGGCGGGGGAGCGGTGGCCAAGACCGCGGGACGGGTGTTCTTCAGCTACCAGGGCCGCACCGCCTCCTGCTCCGGCAACGCCGTCACCAGCGCCAACAAGAGCACCGTGATCACCGCGGGCCACTGTGTGAAGATGGAGGGCGCCTGGCACACCAACTGGGTCTTCGTGCCCGGCTACCACGACGGGCAGCGCCCGTACGGCACCTGGACCGCGTCCAAGACCCTGTCCACGCCGCAGTGGACGGCCAGTGAGGACATCAACTACGACATCGGCGCCGCCGTCGTCGCCCCGCTGGACGGGAAGAAGCTGACCGACGTCGTCGGCGGCCAGGGTCTGGCCTTCAACACCGGCTACAACAAGGCCATGTACTCCTTCGGCTTCCCGGCCGCGGCGCCGTACGACGGTGAGCAGTTCATCTACTGCAGCGGCACCACCACCCGCGACTTCCTGCTGTCCAAGGACCACGGTCTGACCTGCAACATGACCGGCGGCTCCAGCGGAGGACCCTGGTTCACCCAGTTCAGCGAGGCCACCGGGACCGGCCTGCAGTCCTCGGTGAACAGCTTCAAGTACAACTTCCTGCCGAACGCCATGTACGGCCCGTACTTCGGCGCGGACGCCCAGAACCTGTACCAGAGCGCCCAGTCGTCCTGAACACCCCCCGACCGGGAGCCGGGTCCTCCACCACCACGCCGTGGCTGAGGACCCGGCTCCCGGTCCGTTCGGTGACGCGACGTGCGCAACCCCCGGACGCGGGCAACCTTCGCGTCCCCCGGCGGTCTACCTCTCCGGGGGTGGCCATGGGGGCGGACCATCACATCGCCTTCTTCCTGCGGGAGTCGGCGCAGCCGGACCCGGAGCGGCGCGCCGCGGCGCTGAAGGGACTGGGGAGGGCCGGCCGGGCCGAGCACGCCCGCGTACTCGCCGAAGCGGCCGACGACCCCGCCCCCTGCGTGCGCGCGGCCGCCGCCCACGGGCCGGCTCGCCATCCCCGAGGCCGGCGAAGAGGTGCTGCCCCCGCTGATGGGCGACGCTGATCCGAACGTACGGCGCAGGGCCTCGATCGCCGCGACCCGACTGGGACTCCACGGACGGTCACCGGGGCCTTCGCCCGGTTGCTGTCCGACCCGGATCACCACGTCCGGATCAACGCCCTGGACGGGCTGGCGGCCCTGGGCGTGCCCGGGGATGCCACCGCCCTGGCCGCCCTGCTCGGCGACCCGCACTACGCCGTGTGGGGACGGGCCCGGACCCTGCTGTACACCTGCGGAGAGGACCCGGCCGTACAGGCGGAACTGCTCCGCGTCCGGCGAGGTCCTGGCCGCCGCGCTGTCCCTGCTCGACGGCGACCACCCGGCCGACGAGCACACCCGCCACGACCTGCGGCGCTTCCTGCGGAGCCTCGACGACCCACACGAACCGGCCCGCTACGAAGCCGTCCTCGGACTCCAGCGCTGGGCGGACGCCACGGGCACGCTCCCACCGGACGAGACGGACAACGCCCGCCGCCGGCTGACCGCCCTCACCGAGGACGTCTCCCCATGACTGCGCCAGGCCGCCACCCGCCTCCTCGGCACACCCGACACCGGCCCGCCGTGAACGGAACCGGCCGGAGAACACCCACACCGGCGATTTTCGTCCACGTGCGGTCATACACCGCGTGCCCCCCGCCCGGCCGGTCCACACTGGACCCATGCGTGTGGTGATCATGACGGCTGGATCGCGCGGCGACGTCGCGCCCTTCACCGGGCTGGGCGCGGGGCTGGTGCGGAGCGGGCACGAGGTCACGCTGGCCACCCACGCCCTGTTCGAACCGCTGACAGCCGGTTCGGGGGTGCGTTTCCATCCGACCCCGGTCGACCCGTATGCCGTGTCCCACTCCGACCGCGGCCGCGACCTGCACGCCAGCACCACGGGCCTCGGCAAGCTGCTGCGTGTGGCGTCGATGGCCCGGGCCGCGGCCGAGGAGATGACCGACGCCCTGGTCCAGGCGGCCCATGGCGCGGACGTCGTCCTGGCCGCCGGAGCCGTGGCACCGCTGGGCCGCGCCATCGCAGAGGGACTCGATCTGCCCAGCCTCGGCCTGTTCCTCCAACCCCAGCACCCGACGCGCGAGTTCGGCGCGCCCATGCTCGGCGGACGCTCGCTCGGCACGGTGGGCAACCACCTGGGCGGACGGGCCGTCACCTCCGCAGTCGACCGAATCTTCACGCAGGCCGTGCACCGGCTGCGCACCCGGCACGGCATGACGCTGCGCGGCCCCTCCGCCGGCCGCCGGGCCCACGAACGAGCCCGCTGGCCCGTGCTGCACGGATTCAGCGAACGGGTGGTGCCCCGTCCGAAGGACTGGCGCCCCGGGCTGGAGATCGCCGGCTACTGGTGGCCGCACGACACCCGTACGCTGCCCGGTGAGCTGGAGGATTTCCTGGCCGCCGGACCCCCGCCGGTGTTCGTCGGCCTGGGCAGTGCGACGGTGCCGGACCCCGGGCACCTCAGCGCCGAGATCGTGCGTGCGCTGCGGGCGGCAGGGCTGCGCGGCATCATCCAGCAGGGCTGGGCGGGCCTCGCCGCTCGCGACGACGATGACGTGATCACCGTGGGCGACGTGCCGCATGCCCTGCTGTTCCCCCGCACGGCCGCCGTCGTCCACCATGCCGGAGCCGGCACCACCGCCGCCGTGCTGCGCGCGGGCACCCCCACGATTCCGGTGCCGGTGCAGTTCGACGGCGGTTTCTGGGCCGCGCGCCTGGTCGCCCTGGGGACGGCCCCGTGCGCCGTCCCTCTGCGGCGCCTCACCGCGGGGGCGCTGGCCCCCGCCCTGCGTCGCGCCACGGGCGACCCTCACCACCACGGCCGCGCCCGGGAGTTGGCCCGCGGCCTGGCCGAGGAGGACGGTGTGGCGCCGATCCTGGCCGCGCTGGACCGGCTCACGTCGTGACTGCTCTGCCCTGACGCGACGGCTTCACGCGGGGAAGGCGGTGGTGCAGCCCCATCGCCACGGGAGCCGCGGTGAACACCGAGGAGTACGTCCCGACGGCGAGCCCGATGAGAAGCGCCAGGGCGAAGTCCGTGAGTGAGGAACCGCCCAGCACCGCGAGGGCGGTGAGCATGAACGCCGCGCCCATGCCCGTGTTCACCGTGCGGGGCAGGGTCTGCAGGATCGCCTGGTTCACGATGCCGGGGAACGGCGACCCGGGGCCGCGCCGCTCCAGTTCCCTGACGCGGTCGAAGAGGACGACGGAGTCGTTGACGGAGTAGCCGATGACGGTGAGAAGGGCTGCCAGGAACACCCCGTCCACGGGCTTGCCCAGCCAGGCGAAGACCCCGAGGAGCATGACCACGTCGTGGGCGAGGGCGATCACCGCGGCGGAGCCCAGCACCCAGCGGAAGCGTGCCGCGAGGTAGACGAACTGTGCCCCCAGGGCGACGGCGAGCGCGATCAGCGCCCCTTGGCGCAGTTCCTTGCCGAGGCTGGGGCCGATCAGTTCGTCGCGGACCTTGTCCGCCCGGCCGGCGACGTCGCGCAGCGCGCCGGTGACCTCCGCCTCTTCGGCGTCGGTCAGCGGATCGGTACGCACCGTCAGACCCGTGTCGCCGGAGGACTGCACGACCGCGTGGGGGAACCCGGTGTCGGCGAGGGCGGTCCGGACCCGGCCGGGATCGACGGGGCCGCTGGTGGAGTATTCGATGAGGCGGCCTCCGGTGAACTCCACACCGAGGTCGACGCCGCGCACCACGAGGCCTGAGCCGGCCAGCACGAGCACGGCCGCGGAGGTGGCCAGCCAGCGGCGCGGGCGGCGCAACAGCAGGGGGTTGCGACGGGTGAGGCGGTCGCGGACCGCACCGGTGGTGGCGATGCCGGTGAGACGGGGGCGGCGGCGGACGCCCGGCCGGCTCGCGGCGAGCTCGGCGAGCACGCGGCTGACGACCAGGGCGCTGAACATGGATGCGAGCACACCGATGCCGAGCGTCACGCCGAAGCCGCGCACGGGTCCGGAGGCGAGGAAGAACAGCAGAGCGGCCGCGATCAGCGTGGTGATGTTGGAATCGGCGATCGCGCTGAAGGCGTTGCGGAAGCCGGCCGCGAGCGCCGAGCGGATGCTGGGCCTGCGACGCCCGGCGTACTCCTCGCGCGCCCGCTCGAAGACCAGCACGTTGGCGTCCACGGCCATGCCGATGGCCAGGACGAATCCGGCCAGGCCCGGCAGGGTCAGGGTGGCTCCGAGGGCGGCCAGGGCGGCGTAGGAGACCAGGCCGTAGCAGGCCAGGGCGAGGGCGGCCAGGACGCCCAGCAGCCGGTAGACGGCGATGATGAACAGCGAGGTCAGGGCCGTGCCGATGGCCGCCGCCCAGGCACTGGCGGTGATGGCCTGCGCGCCGAGGGTGGGGCCGACGGTGCGCTGCTCGACGGTCTCGACGGGCACGGGCAGGGCCCCGCCGTTGATGAGCAGGGAGAGTTCGCGGGCCTCCTCCGGGCTGAAGGAGCCCGTGATCTGGGTGGCGCCGTCGCGGATGCCGGCCCCGCAGGCGATGGACGGGTCGACCTGCGGGGAGGAGATGACCTTGTCGTCGAGGACGATGGCGACGCGTCGTGCCGGTTCGCCGGGTGCCTGGCAGGCGGCCTCGCCGGTCAGGCGGGCCCAGCCGGCCCGGCCCGCGCCCTCGAAGCCGACGGTGACGTGCCATCCGGCGCCGCCCTGCTGATCGAACCGGGCGGCGGCCTCCTTGACGTCCTCGCCGGTCAGGGACGCCGACCCGAGGCGCAGTGGCGTTCCGGACTCGTCGGGCAGGAGGCGCTCCCCGGGCCGTTTCGGCGGCTGCCGGGAGGTGCCGGCACCGTCGTCCGTGGTGCCGAGCACGGGGTGGAAGGTGAGCTGCGCGGTTCGGCCCAGGACGTCGGCGGCCTTCTTCGGGTCCTGCACACCGGGCAGTTCGACGATGATCCGGTGGTCGCCGGAGCGCACCAGGGTGGGTTCGGCGACGCCGAGCGCGTCGACGCGGCCGCGCAGCACCTCCAGGGTGCGGTCGGTGGCCGCGCTGTCGGCGTCGGCCGTGGGGGTGGAGCGGGTCTCGAGCACGATCTGCGTACCGCCGCGCAGGTCCAGTCCGAGCCGGAGGGGCACGGTGACTGCGACGAACAGGGACAGGGCGAGCACGGTGAGGGCGAGCAGCGCCCTCACACGCAGGGAACGGTTCAACGGGAGCCTCCGGCAGGCATGCCTCGGCAGCGGCCGTCGTGGGCCGCGGCGGGGCGAGTCGGGATGTGCGGGGAACGGGGCGTCAGGTGCCGGAGAACACCGGGGGCGCCCGCCCCTGGTCCTGGGCCGCGTGTGGCTGTGAGGAGGGCACGTGGCCGGGCGGAGGCTCGTACAGGCCCGGAAGCCGGCACGGGGCGGCGTCTGCGCTCTGCCCGAAGGTGCCGAGGTGTCCGCGCGGGCCCGGGTGCTCGCTGTGCTGCTCAAGGCGGGTGGCCGCCCGGACGACGCGGGCGGTGTCGCATCCGTCGCCGGCGCGCGCCCCGTCGTGCCGGTGGCAGTCCGCCGCCGAGGTCACACCGGCCACCGCCCATGACGCGCCGGGCGGCGGGCCGGAGATGCCGAGGGTGGCCAGTACGGCCAGCACGACGGCTGCCAGCACCGCGGCGGCGGGTGAGCGGGGCCGGGCGGTGCTGGTGACAGGCGCTGTACGCGCGGTGTGGTGCACCGCCCCCCTCTCGTCTTGGCGTCGGGCCGGGCACGCTCCCGGTCGGGAGGCGGGCGGCCGGTGGGTCAGGGTTCGATCAGTCCGGCGCGGATGGCGTAGCGGGTGAGGTCGAGACGGTCGCGCAGACCGAGTTTCTGCAGCAGGTTGGCGCGGTGACGCTGGACGGTCTTGACGCTGATGAACAGCAGGTCGGCGATCTCCTTGGACGAGTGGCCCTCGGCGACCAGTTTGAGGACCTCCTCCTCGCGGGGGGTGAGTATCTGGTCAGGAGCTTCCTCGCCGTGGCGGGCCCGGTCAAGGTAGTTGCGGATCAGGGCGGCCACCGCGCCGGGATACAGGAAGGGCTCGTCCCGCATCGCGGCCCGGCAGGCGGCGACCAGATCCCGGTCGGCGACCGACTTCAGCACATACCCGCTCGCGCCGGCCTTCAATGCCTGGAAGAAGTACTGCTCGTTGTCGTGCATGGTGAGCATCAGGATCCGCAGTCCCGGTCTGAGAGCGGCCAGTTCGCGGGCGGCCTGCAGACCGGTCAGCCGCGGCATGGCGATGTCGAGCACGGCCAGGTCGGCGTCGTGGGTGCGGGCCAGCTCGATGGCCTCGGCCCCGTCACCGGCCTCGGCGACCACTTCGAGGTCCGGTTGCTGGTCGAGGATGAGCCGCACACCGCGGCGGACCAGAGCGTGGTCGTCGGCGAGCAGGATGCGGATCGTGCTTGATTCCGCCGGGGGAGTGGCCGTGTCGGGCATGGTCAGGGCTGCTTCCTTGCAAGGGGCGCGATGAGCTGGACTCGGGTGCCGGCCCGGGGCGCAGGGGTGATCTCGAGGCTGCCCCCGACGAGCAGGGCCCGCTCACGCATTCCGCGGATGCCGGCGCCTTCGCGGGGTGCCTCGATGCCGCTGCCGTCGTCGGTCACCGTCAGTACCACGCCGTCGCCGGTGCGGCGCAGGGCGACGGTGACCCGCTCGGCGTCCGCATGGCGGGCGACGTTGGTCAGCGACTCCTGGGCGACGCGGTAGAGGACCAGCTCCGTCTCCGGCGCCAGAGCGGGCAGGTCGGCGTCGAAGCGGCGCGTCACCAGCAGCCTGGTATGGGTGGCGAAGTCCTCGCTGAGCGAGGTCAGGGCGCTCACCAGGCCCAGGTCATCCAGGACCCCGGGCCGCAGCCGGCGTACCAGACGACGCACCTCGTCCAGGCTCTCCCGGGTGATCTCCTGCAATTCCTGCAACTCCTCGCGCTGCGGCCCCGGTGCGTCGTCCGCGGAGCGCTTGAGCCCCAGCAGGATCGCGGTCATGCTCTGGCCGACCTCGTCGTGCAGCTCCTGAGCGATGCGCCGGCGTTCCGCCTCCTGGGCCAGCAGGGCCCGGGCGCTGCTGGCCACCCTCTCCTGCTCCAGCCGTTCCAGCATCGCGTTGAACGTACGGATCAGCTCGGCTACTTCGCCGCGGCCGGAGGCGGGCAGGCGCTGCCCGGGGCGCAGCAGGTCCACGGTGGTCATCAGCTTGGTGACCCGGTCCAGCGGGGCCAGGCCGAGCCGCAGCAGCGCGGCGTTCGCGACGAGCATGACGCCCAGACCACCCAGCAGGATGACCGCTTCGGTCAGCAGCACCGGCACGGAGACGGTCACCGGAGCCAGCAGCAACAGTGCCGTGGCCGTACCCAGCACCACGGCGTTGAGTGCGAAGATCCGCCAGAACAACGACACCGCCCCTGCGCCTCCCCTTCCACGAACTCGGTCTCACCTCCACTGTCGGGCATCGCGGAGCCCACCGCGTTCGCGGGCGCTTGAGCAAGCCTGCGGCCAGGCTGCCCCTTCCCGCGTGTCCCGTCCATGGGAGCCAACCCCCATTTCCCCGGGCACGCACCACCCATGGCGCGGCCGCATGGGTCCCCCGCCCCGGTGGAAATGGGGCCCGCGCCCGATAGGTATCCGCCGCGGGCCGGACCAGGGTGGAGCACACACGACCACCCGGCAGCGGACGGGCGGCCCCGGCAACGTCGCCGGGGCCGCCCGCCGCGCGGGACCGACCCGCGCATCTGCCGTATGCCGCCGAGAAGGGGACCGACCATGTCGCTCGATGTCACCCGGGCCGAGCCCCACCCGCACGAGGCCTGCCGGCGCCTGGAACATGCCCGCACGTCGCGGCTGGCGCAGCTGCGCGCCCTCGACGAGACCGAGCGCAGCCCGGACGATCATCTGCTGTCCGCGCAGAAGACCGCGATGGAGCGGGTCCTCGAAGAGATCGAGGAAGCCTTCACCCGCATCGACGAGGGCACCTACGGACTGTGCGTGGGCTGCGGGAAGCCCGTCCCCGCGGAACGGCTCGAGATCCTGCCCTACACCGGCCACTGCGTCGCCTGCCGGCGCCGCGTGGCCTGACCCCGCCCGTACCGACCTCCTACGCCCTGCCGCAAAGGGGTGACGTGGTGAACCACCAGATCATCGACGAGAGCACGACGCACCTGTCGGCCGAGGACCTCGCGGCGCTGCGCGAGAACCTCCACGAACAGCGCCTGTTCCGCCAGGAGCAACTGCGCCTGCTCGCCGGACCGGTCACCTCCCGGACCGAGGACCGGCTCCGGCAGCGGGCCGCCGCGCAGATCGAGGTCCGCGTCAAACTCGCCGCCTCCGCCCGCATGGTCCTCGCCGACGTCGAAGCAGCCCTCATCCGCATGAACGAGGGCTCGTACGGCACCTGCCACCTGTGCCGGCGCCCGGTCCAGCGGGAACGGCTCATGATCGTGCCGCAGGCCCGCTACTGCGCCCGCTGCCAGCAGGTCAAGGAGGCACGGCCATGACCGGGACCCGGGACCTGCCGGGCGATGCGGCCCGGCACCGGCCGTGGCCCATGTGCCGGCGCTGCTGCGGCATCGCCCTGGACATGGGCAGCGCCCGCACCCGCGTCTGGCTCGCCGGCCAGGGCACGGTCGTCGACGTGCCCACGGTCACCTTCTCCGGGGCCGGCGCGGTCCACCCCGTCCAGCGCGGCACCATCATCGACACCCCGGGGTGTTCCCGGATGCTGCAACGCCTGCTCGGCGACCGGCTGCCCCTTCTCACCCGCCCCATGGTCATCGTCGCCACGCCCGTCCTGGACGGCATCGCCTACCGCACCCGGGCGCGGGCCGCCGTTCAGGTGCTGCGGCCGCGCAGCGTCCTGACCGTCCCCAGTGCCCGGAGCATCGCCCTGGCCGCGGACGCGGACATGTCCCGGCCGCTGATCGTGGTGGACATCGGCGCCCACCTCACCGAGGTGGTGCTGCTGTGCGACGGCGCCGTCACCGACGCGCACCGTACGGCCGTGGGCACCGGCGATCTCGATGAGACGACCGCGCCCGAACAGATCGTCGACGCGGTGCTCGCGATGCTGACCGCGATCCGCCGCCACGACCGCGCCCCGCTCACCGCCGGTGCCCTGCGGCGCGGCATCCTCCTGGCCGGTGGCGGAGCCCTGCGTCCCGAGATCACCTCTCCCCTCACGGCTCGCCTGAGAGCACCGCCGCGGATCGTCCCGGCCCCGCACACCGCGGCCGTCCGCGGCGCCGCCAGATTCCTGCACGCCGCCCACACCCACCCCTCGGCCTCCGCAGCCCTCCCGCCGGCCGCCCCTCCTCGGACAACGCCACGCTCACCCGGTCGGCTCTTCATCTGGAAGCGGCCGGGTTCGTGGTAAACAGGGGCCGCTGAACAGGTCATACCCTCGATCCATCATGTGCGCCCTGTCCTGTCGAACTCGTTGCCGAGGAGGACTCCTGATGCGCAGCGTGACCTATTCGATGAACGTCTCCCTTGACGGCTACATCGTCGGGCCCGACGGCGAGTTCGACTGGACGGCGCCCGACGAGGAGGTCTTCCGCTTCTGGATCGACGAGATTCGCGAGGTCGGTGTCCACCTGCTGGGGCGACGGCTGTACGAGACGATGCTCTATTGGGAGGCCGCCGACCAGAATGCCTCATTCGACGACTCGATGCTCGAGTGGGCCGCGCTCTGGAATCCGCTCCCGAAGGTGGTGTTCTCCACGACGCTGTCGGCGGTGCGGGGCCATGCCCGCCTGGCCTCGGGCGGCCCGGCGGAGGAGATCGAGCGGCTGCGTGCCGAGCCGGGGGAGGGGGACATCGCGATCGGCGGCGCGACTCTCGCCGCCGAGGTGGCGGCGGCGGGCCTGATCGACGAGTACCGGGCCGTGGTCTACCCGGTGCTGGTCGGCGGTGGCATTCCGTTCTTTCCCCGAAGCGAGCGCCGGGTGGATCTCGAACTCGTCGAGACCCGCCCCTTCGGCTCGGGAGTCGTCTACCTCCGTTACCGCGTGACGCGCTGAAGGGTCAGCCCTCACCTCCCCAGCGGCAGCCTCTGTGGGGGAAATCTCGCTCGCCGGAAGATCCCCAGGTCGGCGGCGGTGCCGCCGGCCCTGTTCGCCCCCGAACGGCCGCTCCACCTGGTGTACCGAAGCGCCCAAATCTAGCCTCGTACTAGGATTTCCGGCTTGTCACCGAGCTGGACCCGGACAACCCCAGGCACACCTGCGGGCCCGCCAGCGCCCCGGAGTCATCCGGGATCGAGACGCGAGGACCGGATGGCAGCCATACAGGAGGGCGACGCTCTCGGCCTGCTCGGCGAAGAGCTCGGCGCGCAGATCCAGCAGGAGTTCGGGGACGCGGCCCGCTTCTCGGGGCGCCCGGCGGCCTCGCCGCGCACGCTCGTCGACGTGTTCGAGGCGTCCGTGCGGTCGTATCCCGACGAGCCCGCCCTCGACGACGGCACGAGCAGTCTCACCTACCGCGCGCTGGCCGCGGAGGCGGAGCGGCTGCGACGGCGGCTCGCCTCCGCCGGAGTCGGGCTCGGGGACCGGGTGGGGGTCCGGGTCCCGTCCGGCACCAACGACCTCTACACCGCGATCCTCGCCGTGCTCGCGGCCGGTGCCGCGTACGTCCCCGTCGACGCCGAGGACCCCGACGAGCGGGCCGAGTTGGTGTTCGGGGAGGCGGACGTACGGGCCGTCATCACAGCCGGGCACGAGATCACCGTGCACGGCGCCGGCGAGACCCCCGCCGCACGCCCCGGCACCGGGCACGACGCGTGGATCATCTTCACCTCCGGCTCCACCGGGAAGCCCAAGGGCGTCGCCGTCTCACACCGCAGTGCCGCCGCGTTCGTGGACGCCGAGGCCACGCTGTTCTCGACCGAGGAGCCGCTCGGGCCGGGGGACCGGGTCATGGCGGGCCTGTCGGTGGCGTTCGACGCCTCCTGCGAGGAGATGTGGCTGGCATGGCGTACCGGTGCCTGCCTGGTGCCGGTGCCGCGTTCTCAGGTCAGGAGCGGCGCCGATCTCGGGCCCTGGCTGGTCGAGCAGGAGATCACCGTCGTGTCGACGGTGCCCACGCTCGCCGCGCTGTGGGAGCCGGAGACCCTCGACGACGTACGGCTGCTGATCTTCGGCGGTGAGGCCTGCCCGCCCGAGCTGGCCCAGCGGCTGGTGACCGAGGGGCGCGAGGTCTGGAACACGTACGGGCCGACCGAGGCGACCGTGGTGGCCTGCGCCTCGCTGATGAGCGGTCAGGAGCCGATCCGGATCGGGCTGCCCCTGGACGGCTGGGAACTCGCCGTCGTCGACGAGGCCGGCGAGCCCGTCCCCATGGGCGGCAGCGGGCAGCTCGTCATCGGAGGGGTCGGGCTGGCCCGGTATCTCGACCCGGAGAAGGACGCGGAGAAGTACGCGCCCCTTCAGTCCCTGGGGTGGGAGCGGGCGTACCGCAGCGGCGACCTCGTCAAGGCGGAGCCCGAGGGGCTGGTCTTCCTCGGGCGGGCCGACGAGCAGATCAAGCTCGGCGGACGGCGGATCGAGCTCGGTGAGGTCGACGCCGCGCTCCAGGGCCTGCCCGGGGTCGCCGGAGCCGCGGCCGCCGTGCGGACCGCTCGCAGCGGCAATCAGCTCCTCGTCGGGTACGTCGTCACCCAGGACGGGTGGGACCACGCTCTCGCCGTCGAGAAGCTGCGGGCCGAACTGCCCGCCGCGCTCGTGCCGTTGCTCGCGCCGGTCGAGGAGCTGCCGACCCGGACGTCGGGCAAGGTCGACCGGGACGCGCTGCCCTGGCCGCTGACGGACCTGGCGACGGACGGCCCCACGGAGCAGCTCTACGGCACCGAGGCCTGGCTCGCCGAGCAGTGGACCGAAGTGCTCGGCATCCCGGTCACCGGCGCCTGCGACGACTTCTTCGCGATCGGCGGCGGCAGCCTGTCCGCCGCCCAGCTCACCACCCGGCTGCGCGCCCGCTACCCGAGCGCGGCCGTCCTCGACCTCTACCAGCAGCCGGTGCTGCGCAAGCTGGCCCGCCGGCTCGAGAAGTCGGTGCGGGACGAAGAGGCCCGGCGCACGATCGCCCCGGTGCCGAGGCGCGCCCAGGTGATCCAACTGCTGCTCCTCGCCCCGTTGTTCACTCTCCTCGGCCTGCGCTGGACCGTGGCACTGGCCGCTCTCGGGAATCTGCTGCCCGCCTACGCGTGGCTGCCCACGGCCCCCTGGTGGCTCCTCGCGGTCGCCGCCGTCGCCCTGTTCAGCCCGCCGGGGCGGCTCGCCCTGGCCGCCGGCGGCGCACGACTGCTGCTCCGCGGCGTGAAGCCCGGCCGGTACGCACGCGGGGGCGGCGTACATCTGCGCCTGTGGACCGCCGAGCGGCTGGCCGAGTTCAGCGGGGCGACGTCGCTGACAGGGTCGTGGCTGGAGCGGTACGCGCGAGCGCTCGGCGCCAAGGTCGGCCCGGACGTCGACCTGCACTCGCTGCCGCCGGTCACCGGCATGCTCAAGCTGGGGCGGGGCGCTGCCGTGGAGTCCGAGGTGGACCTGTCCGGCTACTGGCTGGACGGCGACCGGCTGGAGATCGGCACGGTCAAGGTGGGCGCCCACGCCGTCGTCGGCACCCGCAGCGTGCTCTTCCCCGGCGCCCGGGTGGGCAAGCGGGCCGAGGTGGCGCCCGGTTCCGCGGTCGCCGGGCAGATTCCCACCGGCCAGCGGTGGGCGGGCGCGCCCGCGGTCAAGCTGGGCAAGGCCAAGCGCAACTGGCCCGGGGAACGGCCGCGGCGCGGGACGTACTGGAGCGTGCTGTACGGCCTCACCGGTCTTGCGCTGACCGCCCTCCCGGTGCTGGCGGGGCTGGCCGCGCTTCTCGTGGCCGGGGTCTTCGTCACGCCGGGCTCGGTCCTCCCGGGCGCGGTCCTGGCCGTCGTCCCGGCGACGCTCACCTATGGACTGACGTACGCGGTGCTGCTGCTGATCGCCGTACGGCTGCTGAGCCTGGGGCTGCGTGAGGGAACGCACCCGACACACAGCCGCATCGGATGGCAGGCCTGGACGGTCACGCAGCTGATGGACCGCTCGCGGGAGACGCTGTTCCCGCTGTACGCCGGACTGGTCACGCCGGTGTGGCTGCGGCTGCTCGGCATGCGGATCGGGCGCGGCGCCGAGGTGTCGACCGTGCTGGCACTGCCCAGCCTGACGACGGTCGGCGAGGGCGCGTTCCTGGCCGACGACACCCTGACCGCGCCGTACGAGCTCGGCGGTGGCTGGATGCGGATCGGGCGGGCCGAGATCGGCCGGCGGGCCTTCCTCGGGAATTCGGGGATGACGGCGCCGGGGCGGAGCGTGCCGGACGGCGGGCTGGTCGGCGTGCTGTCGGCGACACCCAAGAAGGCCAAGAAACACACGTCCTATCTGGGGCTGCCGCCGGTCAAGCTGCCGCGGGCCGCCGCCGACGGCGACCAGAGCCGTACGTACGAACCGCCGGCCCGGCTGCTGTGGGCGCGCGGTCTGGTGGAGCTGTGCCGGATCCTGCCGGTGTTCTGCTCGGCGGGTCTTGCGGTGCTGACGATCGCCGCACTGTGTGCCCTGGGGGCCTGGGCGCCGCTGCTGTCGGGGCTCGTACTGCTCGCGGCGGGAGGGTGCGCGGCCCTGGTGTCGATCGTCGCCAAGTGGGTGCTCGTGGGGCGGCACCGCAGCGGGGAGCATCCGCTGTGGTCCTCCTTCGTATGGCGCAACGAGCTCGCGGACACCTTCGTCGAGGTGCTCGCCGTGCCGTGGCTCGCGGGCGCGGTGCCGGGCACACCCGTGATGACGGCATGGCTGCGCGGTCTGGGCGCACGGATCGGCAGGGGCGTGTGGGTGGAGAGCTACTGGCTGCCCGAGACCGATCTGGTGACGCTCCAGGACGCCGCCACCGTGAACCGGGGCTGTGTCCTTCAGACGCACCTCTTCCACGACCGGATCTTGCGGACGGATACTGTGGTCCTCCGTGAGGGCGCGACGCTGGGCCCTGGCGGGATCGTCCTGCCCGGCAGCACGATCGGGGCCCGCACGACGCTGGGTCCCGCCTCGCTCGTCATGGCCGCGGAGTGCGTCCCCGACGACACCCGCTGGCTCGGCAACCCGATCGAGGCATGGCGCCCCTGAGGGCGGGCGACCCGGAGCCGGAGGGCGACGGACCGGCACGCAGGGTCAGCAGCGCAGCGCAGGGAGAAAAGACGGCAGTGGCAGTCCAGCAGACGGCGGGCGCGGACCCGTACTTTCCGGAGCACGGCGACCCCCGCTACCGGGTGCACCGGTACGAGCTCGCGCTGGACTACCGCCCGGGCCCGAACCGGCTGTCCGGGACGGCCCGCATCAACGCCATAGCGGGGCGGGCGCCGCTCACCGAGTTCGTGCTGAACCTGGCCGACTACAAGATCGGCCGGGTGCGGGTCGACGGACGGCAGCCGCACTACACCCACCGCGGCGGCAGACTGCGCCTCCGCCCGGCCAAGCCGGTGCGCGCCGGGGCGCCCTTCACGGTCGAGGTCCACTGGTCGGGCAACCCCGAGCCGGTGAACAGCCCCTGGGGCGGGCTCGGCTGGGAGGAGCTGGAGGACGGGGCGCTCGTGGCCAGCCAGCCGGTCGGGGCGCCGTCGTGGTACCCGTGCAACGACCGGCCCGCCGACAAGGCGTCGTACCAGCTCTCGATCACCACGCCGTCGGCGTACGCGGTGGTGGCCGG
Organism: Streptomyces flavovariabilis; assembly: GCF_000725785.1. Lineage (NCBI taxonomy): Bacteria > Bacillati > Actinomycetota > Actinomycetes > Kitasatosporales > Streptomycetaceae > Streptomyces > Streptomyces flavovariabilis. The sequence goes on from NZ_JNXD01000016.1 coordinate 123,602, forward strand.
CGGACGTCTGCTGACCCGGACGACGAAGGCGAGCACCACCACCTGGGTGTACGAGCAGTCGGCGCCGACCTCCAGCTATCTGGTCGGCCTCGCGATCGGCAAGTACCAGACGGTGCTGCTGGGCGACCCGGGCCCGGGCGGGGTCCCGCAGCACGGGCACATCCCGGCGCAGCTGCTGGGCGACTTCTCGCGGGACTTCGCGCGTCAGCCGCAGATGATGGACGTGTTCCAGGAGCTGTTCGGGCCCTACCCGTTCGACGAGTACGCGGTCGTGGTGACCGAGGAGGAGCTCGACGTGCCCGTCGAGGCACAGGGGCTGTCGCTGTTCGGCGCCAACCATGTGGACGGGGCGCGGGGTTCGGAGCGGCTGGTGGCGCACGAGCTGGCGCACCAGTGGTTCGGCAACAGTGTGTCCATCGCCGACTGGCGGCACATCTGGCTGAACGAGGGGTTCGCGAAGTATGCGGAGTGGCTGTGGTCGGAGCGCTCGGGCGGGCGTACGGCGGAGCAATTCGCGGCCGCCGCACACCGGTTGCTGTCGTCGCTGCCGCAGGATCTGCGCTTGTCGGACCCGGGGCGCAAGTCGATGTTCGACGACCGGCTCTACGAACGCGGCGGACTCGTGCTGCACGCGGTGCGCCGCGCACTGGGCGACATCGCCTTCTTCCGCATGCTGCGCGGCTGGGGGCAACTGCACCGGGGCGGTACGGTCACGACCGCGGCCTTCACCTCGCACGTGGCGCGTTTCTCGACCGAGCCGGTGGACGAACTGCTGCAGGCGTGGATCCACGGGACGACGCTGCCGCCGCTGCCCGGGGCCGGGAGTCCGGCGGCGAGCTAGGACCCGCTCCTCGCGGCTCTCATCACGGCGCTCCCGACGGCGTCAGCGGGGGATGCCCGCGGCGTCCAGGTACTGGTGCATGACCTCTGTCGGGAGGCGGGGGTTGCCCAGGGCCCGGGTGGACAGTTCCGGGTCCTCGCAGCTCTCCAGGACGAGGTCGACCGGCAGGGCGGGGTGCGCGGCGGCCATGGCACGCACGCGTCTCTCGGGATCGGTGAGCAGCCGGACCACCACGGCGGCCGGTGCTCGCGTGTCGAGTCCCACCAGCCATCTCTTCTCCGGGTCCGGGTCATCGGCGAAGCGCCGGCCGGTGCCCGCACGCGGGAAGTTAGGGTGGCCGAGCAGGCCGCCTTTGGTGATGACCTTGCAGTCCAGGTAGGTCTGGAGCACGACCTCACCGTCGACGGCCGGCTGGTTCTCGCACAGGAGGAGCCGTACGGGGTAGTCGTCGTCCGCGGAGAGCAGTTCGACGGCGTCGGCGGGCAGGTGCGCACTGCAGGCGGCGCTGCGGCGCAGCAGGATGTGGGCGGACCGGGCGCATCGGCGCAGCACGTCGGGATCGGTGCAGCGGAGCACCCACTCGACGGGAGACAGTCGGTCGGCCGGGCTGATGGTGATGTCGACGGCGGCACGTTCGGTCTCCGTCAGCTCGGGCCGTACCGATACGGCCAGCCGGACGCTGTGCGCGTCGTCTTCGGCCAGCGGACGGACGATGTCGATGGCCACGTCGAGGTTGGCCGCCAGTTCGCGCCGGTCCGCCTCTTCGCCGCTTGCCGCGAGCCGCTCGGCGGTCGCCGTGCTCATGGCGCCGTAGCGGATCACCTCCTGCCGGTCGAAGGGGCCGAGGCCCGCGTCGAGCAGGAGGTCGGTGTAGCCGGCGTCGTCGCGGCAGGCCTGCATCATGGCTGCCCTGCGCACGTTCTCGTCGGCATCGTGGAGGAGACGGTTCCGGGTGTGTTCGGAGAGCTGGGGCCACTGGCGGCAGGCTGCCTGCCGGAGCTGCGCGTCCTGGTGGTCGGCGAGCCGGGCGACCAGGTCCGCAGCCGTGTACCGGCAGGTGGCCGCGCTCCGGCGGACCCGCGCCTCCTGGTCGGCGAGCAGGCGCTTCTGGGCGGACAGGGGGAGGGGCTCCACGGGGATGCGGAACCAGTCGGGTCCGTAGGCCAGAGCTTCGCGCACCCGTGTGTCGGGATCGTCGACGAGCCGGGCGCGTTGTTCCGGCGTCACCGAGGGGTTGGCCGCGAACGCCGACCGCAACCTGTGGTCGGGGTGCGCGACGATCGCGTCGACCACCTCGTCCGGCAGAGCGCGCCAAGCCAGCGCGTCCCAGGCGGCGATGGCTTCCTTGTGCAGCAGCCGGGTCAGTACCTCGACCGGTGCCGCCGGATTGCGCGCGATGGCGGCGATCGTCTCGCGGTCAGGACACATGTCGCACATGGCTCCCCCTGTTCGCCGGCGAATGACGCGGGCCCGCAGATTGTGCTCGTGCCGTGAACACGAGGTCAACGCAGTTGATCACTTCCGTCCGGGGCTGATCCGGTCCTCGTTCCCACAGCCGGGCTGTCCGGGCTGCCCGCACGGGGGTACTCGACGGTGCCGCCGGTCCGGTTCCGGCGCGCGGAGGCGCCAACGGGCCCTGGCCGCAGACGGTTTCGCAGGGCGCAGGAGTGGAGGGCGGATGACAGTCGACCTGGTGGGCTTCCTCGGCGTTGTGCTGGTGGCGTACTTGGTGCCGGGCCCCGACTTCCTCGTGGTGGTCAGATCGGCGGCCGAGGATCCCTCGAAAGGCAGAGCCGCGGCACTGGGCGCCCAGACCGGGCTGTGCGTGCACATGCTGGCCGCCGCGGCCGGCCTCTCGGTGATCGCCACCCGCTCACCCATGGTGTACGACGGGATCAAACTGATGGGGGCGGCCTACCTCGTGTATCTCGGTGTGCGGGCCGTACTGGCCGCACGCCGGGCCGCCCGGGAGAGGCGCAGCGCGAACGAGGTAGCGTCCCACGCCGCCCCGCAGGAGGGCAGGCCCGCCCAGGGACGCTTCCGGTCCGGCTTCACTCAGGGGTTCCTGACCAACCTGCTCAACCCCAAGGCCGCGTTGTTCTTCCTCAGCATCCTGCCGCAGTTCGTCGACGGCGACGGATCTCCGGCACGGCAGATCTTCTTCCTGGGCATGCTGGACGTCGTCATCGGCGTCGCCTATTGGTTCGCCCTCGTTGTCGTCGCCGCCCGGCTGCGAGCCCTGCTCGCCCGGCCGAAGGTCCGCCACCGCTGGGAACTGACCACCGGCTGGTTGTTCATCGCCATCGGCGTCACGGTCGCGACCGCCGCCTGAGCTCTCGACCCTGCTTGACCGTTTGACGGATTCAGCGGTGACCTTGCCGGGCAATGGGCTAAGAAATGTCATGAGCACGACTGCCCTTTCCCCACAAGGAGGTCGATCATGCACGTCCGTATGCTGACCGGCGGCCTCGCCGCTGCCTGTCTGATGTCCGTGTCCCTGACGGGTGGCCAGGCCGCTGCCGCCGCCCCCCGGACGGCGGATGCCCCTCTGGCCGCCCGTGTCCTGACCTACGACGCCGGCGGCTCCGCGGAGTTCAGGAGCGCCGTCGACCGGGGCGCGGCGATCTGGAACGAGAGTGTCGACACCGTCGAGCTGCGCCCGGCCGCAGCAGGACAACGAGCGAACATACGGGTTCTCGCGGACAACGGCTGGCCGCGCGCCCTGCCCACCACCCTGGGCAACGGCACCGTGTACATCGGGCGCCAGGCCGTCGGCCAGGGCTACGACACGATCCGCATCTCCTCGCACGAACTCGGGCACATCCTGGGTCTGCCGGACCGCAAGCCCGGTCCCTGCTCGAGCCTGATGTCGGGTTCCACCGCGGGTACTTCGTGCACGAACCCGTATCCGAACGCGGCGGAGAAGGCGGAGGTCGAGGGGAACTTCGGCAGCGCACTCGCCGGGCGGGCCCCGGCGGTGCGTACCGGGGTGATCGTGGACTGACGCGTGCGGTGCCACGGGTGAAGGCCCCGCTCCCTCGCTGACTCGCCCGCCTTCGATCGGTGGCGGCGAGCAGTCGCGACGACTCCCCTGCCACTTCGCCGGACGGCAGGGGAGCCGGCCCCTCTTCATGCCGGGCCGGCCCTGACCGGCGTGACACACGCCGGGGAACGCGTCACCGGCACCTCCGGCGGCAGCCGCACCTCAGCAACGCGTCCAGGGACGTGCGGCATCGTCACAGCCTCGGCCGCCTCGCCCGTTCCTCACGACCGGGCGTGAGGTGCTGCGGGACGGCAGCGCCCCGCAGCGCGAGGTCGGCCGGGCGCCGGGACGCGGCCGCCTGGTGCCCTCGGGTTCCATGACGCAGGGGTGGTCCGCGAGTGAGCGCAGGGCCGCCGTCGGGCCGTCGGTGGCCGGAGTCCCGACCGATCTCGCCAGGGTGACGTGCAAGGCGCCACCCTTGCCCCCTTCGCCCGGCCGGGCAGCTACGTGGTCCTGCCGTCCAAGCCAAACCGCGCCGGTCCTCCACCAGCCCCGCGTCCACCATGAGTCGGGCGGACCACGGGTGTTGTGCTCATCGGTGCCGGCTCCGGCTCCGGCTTCGGCTCCGGGTGATTCCGCACGTGAGCCCGCCAGGAGGCCCGCAGCGAAGGGCGCACCTCAGGGGGCGGCCGCGCAAGACCGGTGACATTGCCGGTCCCCGCGCGGTGGCCGGTCCCCGACAGTGGCACGGCCAGCCCGACGGCGGTGCCCACGGCAGGCACGCGGCAGACACCCCAGGTCCCGCGCGCCCGCGCCCGGCCACCCGCCACGACAGAGAGGACGACTCGTCGTGCAACTCCACCCCCACACCGACTCACCCATCCGCACCCGCGACACCCGCGGACGCCGAACCGGGCGCCGGGCCGGACGACTGGCCGGCGCCGCCGCGGCACTCGCCCTGGCCGTCGGCCTGGGGCCCCTGACGAGCCCGGGGGCCCACGCCGCGGACAACCCCTACGAGCGCGGCCCGGCCCCCACCACCTCCAGCATCGAGGCGTTGCGCGGCCCGTACGCCGTGTCGCAGACGTCCGTCTCCTCCCTGTCCGTCTCCGGATTCGGCGGCGGCACCATCTACTACCCGACGAGCACCAGCGACGGCACCTTCGGCGCGGTGGCCATCTCACCCGGCTACACCGCCTACGAGTCGTCCATCGCCTGGCTCGGACCGCGCCTGGCCTCGCAGGGCTTCGTGGTGTTCACCATCGACACCCTCACCACGCTCGACCAGCCCGACTCCCGCGGCCGTCAGCTGCTGGCCGCCCTGGACCACCTCACCCAGCGCAGCTCGGTGCGCGGCCGGGTCGACGCCTCTCGTCTCGGCGTCATGGGTCACTCGATGGGCGGCGGCGGCAGCCTGGAGGCCGCCAAGTCGCGTCCGTCCCTGCAGGCGGCGATCCCGCTGACCCCGTGGAACCTCGACAAGACCTGGCCCGAGGTCACCACGCCGACCCTGATCTTCGGAGCCGACGGAGACACCATCGCCCCGGTCGCCTCCCACGCCGAGCCCTTCTACTCAAGCCTGTCCTCCTCGCTTGACCGGGGCTACCTGGAGCTGAACTCGGCGACGCACTTCACACCCAACTCGTCGAACACGACGATCGCGAAGTACAGCGTTTCCTGGCTCAAGCGGTTCATCGACAATGACACCCGCTACGAGCAGTTCCTGTGCCCGCTGCCCCGGCCGAGCCTGACCATCGAGGAGTACCGGGGCAACTGCCCGCACGGTTCCTGACGTCCCGAGCCCCCGGCTGCACAGCGGCGGCAGCGAGGGGGGACCGGCGGCGGACGCGTGCGACGCGTCCGCCGCCGGTGGCGTGCCGGGGCACACGCGACACGGCCGGCCGCTGGGCCCCGGCACAGTCCGCCCACCGGCCGTACTCGGTCAATCCGCAGGTCGAGCCGCGGTTTTGCCCTCAGGGATACGCGGACGTCAGGCTTCCGGTCTTCCTTACGCGCAAGTAACCTCCGAGGGGTGACGGGAGACAGAAACAGGGTGCGGACGGCCCCCCGCGCAGGGAGCCGGAACGGCCGGGGCGCCGCCCGGTCGTCCGCCGGGTACCGCGGCCACGCCGAACTCGCGCGCGGCAGACGGCAGTTCTTCGACGGTCCGGTGGACGACGCGCGCGAGACCCTGCTGCTGGCCGCCTCCCTGCTGGCCGCCGGTGCCCCGGACCTGGCCGCGACCGCACGCCTCTGCGCGGCGGACGCCGCCTGGGCGTCGGGCGACGTCATGGTCTGTCTGACCGTCCTCGACGGCACGGACATCTCAGGGCGGGCAGGCGAGTACGCCGCACCGGGCGTCACCACAGCCGAGGTCCTGGCCGAGGAGGGTGGCGCCCCGGCGGCCGACGAATCCGGCGCCCCTGCAACCGGCGGGGGCCAGGCCCCCGCGGCGGTGCGAGACGCCGACGGCCCGCCGTCGTCCGACCCCGCAGAACTCACCGTTCCCCCTACGGAGGACGGGCAGCCGGAGCCCTCCGTCCCCGCCCGGGGGGCGGGGTGGGCACGCGACCCGTTCTTCCGGGACTACCGCGACGGCATGCGGGCCCTGCTGGCCCGGCGGCCGGAGCACGCCGCCGGGCCGCTGCGGCGCGTACTGGACCAGGCGCGCCGTGACGACCGGCCGGAGCGGCTCCTGCGCGCCGCGGCGGCGGCCTTGCTGCTCGGGGACGTCCACGCGGCCCGCACCGCCGGGGCCCGTGCCCTCGCGGCCGCCCGCAACGCGGAGTGCGTCGCGTCCGAAGCGCGCGCCCTGGAGTACCTGGCCTACGGCGAACTGCGCGCCGGCCGCCATGCGCAAGCGCGCGCCCACGCGGAGGAGGGCGTGTGCGCGGCGCTGACGGCCGGCCACCGCAACACCGCCGCGAGCCATCGTGCGATGCTCGCCCTGGCCGCTTCGATCGAGGGGGACACCGCCGCGGTCGCCGGGTACGCTTCGGCCGCCCTGGTCACCGCCCGTCGCCACGGCCTGGCCCAGGCCGCGACCCTGGCCGAGTGGGCCACCGCCCGCGCCGATCTGGCCCGCGGCCGCCCCCTGGACGCCGCCGACCGGCTCGGTCCGCTCGTCGGACCCGGCCCCCGGCGTGGTCACTTCGCCGTCTGGATGCTCGCCGTGCCCTGCTTCGTCGAGGCCGCGGTGCTCGCCGGGCAGCCGGAGAACGCCCGGGGGGTCGTCGAGGACCTCGCCCGGTGGGCGGCCTTCGGCGCCGATCCGCACGCGCCGGCCCAGCTCGCGCGCTGCCGTGCCCTGCTCGCCGTGGACGACCTCGAAGCCGACGGCCTCTACCTGCGGGCGCTCGCCCTGCACGACGGGTCGGGCGGCGACTTCGAGCGTGCCCGCACCGAGCTCCTGTACGGCCGGTGGCTGCGGCGGCGCCGCCGTCTGCGGGAGGCCCGTAGCCGGCTCGGAGCCGCCCTGGTCGCCTTCGAGCGCTGCGGCGCGGGGGCCTGGGCCGACCAGGCGCGCGGCGAGCTGCGCGCCAACGGAGCCGCGTCCGGGAAGGAGCCGACCGCGGGGCTCTCACGGCTGACGCCGCAGCAACTGCGTATCGCCCGCCACGTGGCCGAAGGCGCCACCAACAGGGAGGTGGCCCAGCGGCTGGCCGTCAGCACCCGCACGGTCGACTACCACCTGCGCAACGTCTTCGCCGCTCTCGGCGTGCGCTCCCGCGTCGAACTGGCCCGCATGGTCGGCCAAGAGCACCGCTGAGCCCCCGGAAATCTCAGCGTCCCGCGGAGAAGACGCCGCACGACTCTGGGGACCGACCGGACGGTATGCCATTCTTCCAAGCAGCACCACGCGGGTGACGACGGCCGTACGGCCGGCGCACCCGCCGGACGCCGCTACGCCCGGACGGCGCCGGGGCCGCCGGAAGGCCGAAGTCGGGGGAGGACCGCCATGCATCCTGCCGCACGCGCACGTACGACGTTCCGCAGCGGGCCCACACCTGTTCCGCAGCCGCGGTCGCGACGGATCCGGTCGCTGATCGACGCCGACGCGCTGCGCGTCCTGCACCGGGCCGCCCGCGTCCTGCTCGACGACCTGCCGGACCTGACCGACCGGCTGCTGGCGGTCCTGCGCGAGCAGGAACCGGCATACCGGATCGCGCTGGAGAACGACGACGCCGCCACGTGGCAGGAGGTGTACCGCTCGTTGCGGCACAGCGTGACCTCGCTGCTCGACCCGCGCGGCACCCGTGAGGCGGCCCACCGCTGCACCTGGCGGATCGGCGTCACCCGGGCCGAGCAGGGGCTGCCGCTGGACGCCCTGCTGCACGCGTTCCGGCTGGGCGGGTCGCTGGTGTGGCAGCGGCTGGTCGAGGAGACCACCCGCTCGGAACCCGAGGACATCCGGCTCCTCGTGCACGTGGCCACCGACGTGTGGAACTTCGTCGACGAGCACTGCACCCTCGTGGCGGACGCCTACCGGCAGGCCGAGCGGCAGCTTGCCTGGCGGCGCGAGAACAGGGTGCGCCTGCTGGCGGCGGCCCTCCTGGACGGCACGAGCCGGATCGCGGACCTGCCCGAGACCGCCGAGAGACTGTGCCTGCCGGAGCACGGCCGGTACGTCGTCGTCGCGGTCGCCGGCGGCAGGCCGCAGGACCCCCCGCTCGCCGAACGCGCGTACTGGCACTCAGGAGTGGACGTGAACTACGGCATCGTCCTGATCGGCGACGCGGGGGGCCGGGAGAGCGATGAGGACGACCACGACCCCACGGCGACGCCCGCCCTGACCGGCGACGGCCCGGCCGGATGCCGGATCGGCGTGGGCAGCGCCGTCACGGGACTCGCCGCCGTCGGTGACGCCCGGCGCCTGGCCGACCTGGCCCTCAGCATCTGCCCGCCCGAGGGGGGCACGGTCCGGCTCACCGAGCACCTGCCCGAGGCGCTGGTCGCCTCCCGCCCGGAGCTCGGCGCGACCCTCACCGAGCGGGTGCTCGGCCCCCTGCTGCGCCTGGAACCGGCCGACCGGGACGTACTGCTGGACACCCTGGTCGCTTGGTTCGCCTGCGAGGGCTCCGCCCAGCGCGCCGGTGAACGGCTGTACTGCCACCGCAACACCGTCCTGAACCGGCTGCGCCGCTGCGAACAGCTCATCGGCCGCTCCCTGGCACGCCCGCACGACGTGGTGGAGATCAGCCTCGCACTGACGGCGCGCCGACTGCTGCGCCGCTGACCGGACCTTCCACCGCTGCCGGCGCGCCTCCCCTGCGTCTCGCTGCCCCGGCCCACCGCCGCCACCGACCCGCCGACGTCCCGCGGCAGTGCGCACCCCGCCCGGCACCCTCCCGCGCCGCGCGTCCCCCGCCCCTGGGCAGCCGCACAATCCCCGGCGACCCGCGTTGGGACCACGCAGCCACCCGGCCCGAACACCTGTACCTTCCGCCCGCGCCCGTGCTGTCGTGAGCTGCCCTTCCACCCGAAACACCCGTGCCCGACGGCACGGACCCGAGGAGCCGTGATGCCCGAAGCACCACCGGACGATGAGCCCGCCCTGCATGTCGAGGGCCTCGACGTGACCTACGGCCGCGCCCTGTCCGCCCTTCGCTCCGTGTCCCTGACCGTCCCGCACGGCACGGTCGTCGCGCTGCTCGGCGCCAACGGCGCGGGCAAGACGACGTTGCTGCGGGCGGTGTCGGGCACGCTGCGCCTGCACCGCGGCGCGGTCACGGCCGGCCGCATCCGCTACGGCGCGACGGAACTCGACGGGCGCGACCCGGTCACCGCGGTGCGCGCCGGAGTCGTCCAGGTCCCCGAGGGGCGCCGGGTGTTCGCCGGGCTCACCGTCGACGAGAACCTGCGCTCCGGCGGCCTCGGCCTCGGGCGGCGCCGCCCGGACCAGGTCGCCGAGGCCCGGGAGCGGGTCTTCACGCTTTTCCCGCGCCTCGCCGAACGCACCCGGCAGGCTGCGGGGCTGCTCTCCGGTGGCGAGCAGCAGATGCTCGCCATCGGCCGGGCCCTCATGGCCGCGCCCCGCCTGCTCCTGCTCGACGAGCCCTCCCTGGGCCTCGCCCCGCAGATGGTCCACCGGATCGCCGAGGTCGTCCGCGAGATCAACGCCCAGGGCACCGCCGTCCTGCTCGTCGAACAGAACGCGGGCATGGCGCTGTCCCTTGCCGACACCGCCCACGTCCTGGAGGTCGGCGAGGTCCGGCTCTCCGGCCCCGCCGGCGAACTCGCCCGCACGGACGCCGTGAAGCGGCTGTACCTGGGTGAGACCACCGAAGAAGGGACCGAGACCGCGCAGAGAACCGGAACCACCGAGGGGCAGGGAGCCGCGTGACCGTCCGCACCACCGCACCGCCCGCACTGACCGTGACGGACGTGACCGTCCGGTTCGCCGGGCTCACCGCCCTGGACGCGGTGTCCTTCACCGTCGCCCCGGGCTCCGTCCACGCCCTCATCGGACCCAACGGAGCGGGCAAGTCCACCTGCTTCAACGTGCTGTCGGGTCTGTGCCGCCCGGCCGCGGGCACCGTACGGCTCGGGGACGCCGACCTGACCCGGCTGGCCCCGCACCGCATCGCCGCCCTCGGCGTGGCCCGCACCTTCCAGAACATCGTCACCACGCAGGGCACGGTCGCCGACAACCTGATGCTCGGCCGCCACGCCCTGTCCAGGACCGGGTTCGCCGCCAGCGCGCTGCGCCTGCCGCACGCACGGCGCGAACAACGCGAACACCTCGGCCGGGCCCGCGAGATCGCCGAACTCACCGGCCTCGCACACCACTTCGACCGCCCTGTCGCCCTGCTCTCTTACGGCGACCGCAAGCGGGTGGAGTTCGCCCGCGCGCTCTGCCTGGAGCCCAGCGTCCTGCTGCTGGACGAGCCGGTCGCCGGGATGAACGCGGCCGAACGCGCACGCACGGTCGAGGTCGTGCACACCGTACGCGCCGAACTCGGCCTGTCCGTCGTGCTGGTGGAGCACGACATGAGCCTGGTGATGCGGCTCGCCGACGAGGTCACCGTCCTCGACTTCGGCCGTGCCATCGCCCACGGCACCCCGGACGAGGTCCGCCGCGACCCGGAGGTGCTGCGCGCCTACCTCGGCACCGGCGCCGAACAGGAGGACGCGGCATGACCACCCTCCTGGACAACGTCTTCAACGGCCTCGCCCTCGGCGCGGTCTACGCCCTGGTCGCCCTCGGCTTCGTCATCATCTTCAAGGCCTCCGGCGTCATGAACTTCGCCCACGGCTCCCTGCTCCTGCTCGGCGGCTACCTCACCGCCGTCCTCCACGACGACCTCGGCTTCGCCGGGGCCCTCGCGGTGTCCGTCCTGGTGACGGCGGCCGTGGCCGGAGCCATGGACCGCTTCCTGCTCCAGGCCGGCGGGCCGGACCCGCACACCGCCCATGTGCAGACCATCGTCACCATCGGCGTCGACATCCTCATCCTCACCGACCTGTCGCGGCGCATCGGCGGTGACCTGCTCTCCCTCGGCGACCCCTGGGGCGACGCGGTCAGCGGGCTGGGGCCGGTGACCGTCGCGGACAGCCGTATCGCCGCGATCGTGGTCTCCACCGTGGTCATAGCCGGCGTCTTCGCTCTCTTCCGGTACACCTCCTGGGGCCTGTCGCTGCGTGCCGCGGCCGAGGACGTCGAGGCGGCCTCCCTGATGGGCGTACGACTGGTGCGCATCCGCATGCTGGCCTGGTGCCTGGCGGGAGCGCTGGCCGCCCTGGCGGCGGTCTTCCTCGCCGCGTTCCCCGCGCCCGGCCTGGAGCGCACCACCGGGCAGATCGCCCTGAAGGCGTTCCCGGCGGCGATCCTCGGCGGCATGGCCTCGCCGCCCGGCGCCCTCGCGGGCAGTCTGCTGATCGGCATGACCGAGGCGCTCGTCGCGGGCTACCAGTCCGACCTGCACATCCTGGGCGAGGGCTTCGGCGACGTCGCTCCCTACGCGGTGATGGTGCTGGTTCTGCTGGTGCGGCCGACCGGGCTGTTCGGCGGAAAGGCGGCGGTCCGTGTCTGAGCGACTCTCCCGCGCCCGCGCGATCCGTCTGGCCTGGACCGTCGCGACCGTCACCGTCCTGTGCGCGCTGCCCTTCTACCTCGACGCGTTCTGGCTGCGCATCGGACTGTTCTCGATGGCGGCGGCCGTCGGAGCGGTGGGCCTGGGCCTGCTGTCCGGGACGGCCGGCCAACTCTCCCTCGGTCATGCGTTCTTCCTGGCCGTGGGCGCCTACGGCTACGTCTGGCTGGCCGGTGAGCCGGGCCCGGGCCTGCCCACCGCGGTGGCCGCCGTGCTCGCGGTCCTGCTCGCCGGAGCGGCCGGCGGGCTCTTCAGCCCTGTCGCCGGCCGGGTGCGCGGCATCTACCTGGGCGTCGCCACCCTGGCCCTGGTCTTCCTCGGGCACCATGTCCTGCTGACCGCCGACTCGGTCACGGGCGGATTCAACGGCCGTTCGGTGCCGCCGCTGGAACTGGGCGGCTTCTCCTTCTCCGCGGATTCCGAACTGACCCTGCTGGGCGTGCCCTTCGGCGCCGAGGAACGGCTCTGGTACCTGGGACTCGCCCTGCTCGCGGTCACCTGGTTCACCGCCCGCGGACTGCTCCGCGGCCGCCCCGGACGCGCCCTGGCGGCCCTGCGGGACAGCGAAACCGCGGCCGCCGTCATGGGCGTGGACGTCTCCCGTCACCGCTCCGCGGCCTTCGTCGTCTCATCGATGTACGCGGGCCTCGCCGGGGTGATGCTCGCCCTCTCCTTCCGCCGCGTGGTACCCGACTACTTCGGCCTCGTGCTGTCGGTCGACTACCTCGCCATGATCGTCATCGGCGGGCTGGGATCGGTCGCCGGAGCCACCGCAGGCGCCGTCTTCGTCACCGCGCTGCCCCTGCTGATGACCCGTTACGCCGACCAGCTCCCCCTGGTGGCCGCCCCGGGCACCACGGACGGCACGGTCGGCCCCACCGAGGCCGCCCGCTACCTCTACGGTGCCGCGATCGTCCTCATCCTCCTCTTCGCCCCCGACGGCCTGCACGGCCTGGTCCGCCGCCTGCGCGCCCGCCTGCGAAGCCGCCGCGCCTCCCCACCACCCACGAACACCACCTCCCCGTCCCTCCCGCCCACGCCGGCCGTACCAGCCAAGGAGCCCACCCCGTGAAGCCCACGCACCCCACCGCACCGCGCACCAAGACGCTTCTGGCCACCGCCCTGGCGGCCGTGCTGCTCGCGGGCACCGGATGCAGTTCCAAGGCCGGCTCCTCCGGGAGCACCGACGACGGCGCCGACGGCATCAAGGCCGGGCCCGGCGTCACCGACAAGACCATCAGACTCGGTGCCTTGACGGATCTCACCGGCCCCTACGCGACCCTCGGCAAGAGCATCGTGCAGGCCCAGCAGATGTGGGCGGACGAGGTCAACGCCCGCGGCGGCATCTGCGACCGGCGCATCGAGATCGTCGTCAAGGACCACGGCTACGACGTCCAGAAGGCCGTCACCGCCTACGCCGACCTCTCCGCGGACGTCGTGGCGCTGCCCCAGGTCATAGGTTCGCCCGTGATGGCCGCGCTGCTCGACGACATCGAGCGGGACAAGGTGCTCACCTTCCCGCAGGCCTGGGCCGCCTCCCTGCTCGACCGGGACTCGGTCCAAGTCCTGGGTACCACCTACGACATCGACATGATCGCCGCGGTCGACTTCCTCACCCGCAGCAAGAAACTCGCGAAGGGCGACACGATAGGTCACGTCTACTTCGAGGGCGACTACGGCGCGAACGCGCTCGAGGGCTCACAATGGGCCGCCAAGAAGGCCGGCCTGAAAATCGCCGGCCAGAAGATCAAGGCGACGGACACCGACCTGTCCGCGCAGGTCTCGGCCCTGCGCAAGGAGGGCGTCAAGGCGATCCTGATCAGCGCCGGACCGGCCCAGACGGCCTCACTGGTCGGGGTCGCGGCCTCCCGGGGCCTGAAGGTGCCCGTCGTCAGCAGCGCCCCCGGCTACGCCCCGCAGCTGATGAAGACACCGGCCGCCCCCGCCCTGGCGGCCATGCTGAACGTGGTCAGCGCCGCGCCCGCGGTCAGCTCCGACCTGGCCGGAGTGCGCAAGATGGTCGCCTCCTACAAGAAGAAGTACCCGGACTCCCTCGTCGACTCAGGCGTCCTCTCCGGCTACAACGCCGCCCGCCTGATGGGCCGCGACCTGGAGAAGGCCTGCGAGAACGGCAGCCTGGCCCGCGAGGACGTGGTCAAGGCACACCGCTCCCAGTCCGGCGTCGATGTCGGCCTCGGCACCGCGCAGAACTTCTCCGACAAGGCGCAGCCCGCGAGCACGTCGACCTACGTGCACAAGCCGGACGCCAAGGCCGTGGGAGCCGCGGTGAACGTGGAAGACGCCCACACCGCGCCAGGCGTCAAGCAGTACCTCGTTTCCCGCACTCGGTGACACCGGGATCCGCCCAGGACCGGTCCGTGATCGCCGACCCCGCGGCGCGGGCCCGGCCCTGAGGAGCGGCAGCGTTTCACGGCTGAGCCGCCCGGCTCAGCCGAACCGCAGGATGCGAGGGGCGAAGGTGTTCTCGGGCCCGGTGGCGCGGCCGACCGACCACACCGACGCCGTGCCCGGCACCGGCGCAAGCCGCAGCGTCCGGGAGTCTCCCTCCCCGGTCACCGCCGGTTCGCTGTACTCGGCGAACGACTGTCCGTTCCAGGCGAGGAAATCCGGCCCGGGGACGAACGGTGGAGAGCTGCCCGGCGGGCCCCACTTCTGCGAGTTGGCCACCGAGACCCATCCCAACTCGCCGGACGGGGCGGGCACCAGAGACGTGATCCCGCCGAAGTCGGCGGGCACGCTCACCCGGTTCCACGTCTGCCCGTCGAAGCGGACCAGCAGGGGTGGGATCGGCCGGCCCACCGGTCCGCCGACGAACCCGGCCGAGCCACCCGCCCACACCTCCGTCGGCGAGACCGCCAGCACACTGCCGACGGCCGACCGCGGGAACCCGTTCACGATGGTCTGCTGCCACGCCTGCCCGTCCCAGTGCGACACGGCCGCGCCCGACGCGGTTTCGCCCGCCGCCCAGACGTCGTCGGCGGCCAGGATGTGCAGGCCGTACACGGCTCCCGGCGGCGCCGGTACGTCCTGCCAGCCGCTCCCGTCCCGGCGCAGCAACACCTGCGCGCCGTCCCGCGAACCGATCAGCCAGGTCTCACCGCCGCCGCTGACGACTTCGGTCAGCAGCACACCGCGCGGCGGCCGGCTCTCCGACCAGGCGCTGCCGTCGTAGCGGAGCAGGTGGGCGCTGCCCGCCGAGTCGCGGCCGACCGCCCAGACGGCGGTCGGTGACGTCCCGGCGACGGACAACAGCTCTCCCTGCCAGCCGGTCCCGGGCAGACTCTGGCGCTGCCACGCGGCTCCGTCCCAGCGCAGCAGCAGCGGGAAGCCCGGCGCCTCACGACCGACGGCGTCGGCGCCCACCGCCCAGGCCCTCTCCGGCCCGAACGCCACCGCCTCGTTCAGCCCGGCCTGGGGACGTACCTGTGCCGGGAGGGGAACGTGTTGCCAGGACTGCGTTTGCGCCGCGGCCGAGCTCATGCCGGCCAGGACGGTCATGGCGACGGCGAGGATCGCGACGAGAAGTCTGTGTGCCATGGTCAGCCTCCCAGCCGCTCGCTCATCAGGTTGGGTTTCGAGCCGTAGATCTCGACGGTCCCGAAGGACAGCAGCGAGAACCCGGCCCTCGCCAGTGCACGTGGTGTGACGTCGATCGCGTTCGGGCGCTCCGGGCCGTAGGAGAAGGTCGTGCGGACGCCGTCCACTCGCGCGTACTTCGACTGGAACGCGCGGTCGCTGCGCACCGGCAGCCACAGCGCGCCGTCCGGACCGCGCACCATGGCCTCGGTGTAGGTGTTGCCCAGCGGGGGGTGGGTGGTGCGCCAGGTGTGCCCGTCGAAGGTCGTCAGGTAGGTGCGGGCCATGCCGTCGGTGTACCGGCTGCCGCCGACGGTGACCCGGCCGGACGGTTCCAGCAGGATCGTGTGCACGTTGCTGTCCGGCGGCAGTGGGACTTTCGCGTCCCGCCACACCGTGCCGTTCCAGCGCAGAAGGATGGTGCCGGAGTCGGTGTCCGCCCAGGCCCAGGCGTCGGTGGCCGTGCGTGCGGTGATCCCCATGAGGTACCGGACGCCGTCCGGGGTGGACTGTGCGGTCCAGCGGGAACCGTCGTAGTGCAGCACCTTGAGCCCGGTGTCGTCCTCACCCACCACCCACGCGGCACCCGGGACGGCGGCGAAGTCCTGGTAAATCCACAGGGTCTGCGGCAGCGGCACGGCATTCCACCCTCCCGCCGAGCGGCGCAAAATCTCCCCGTCCCCCACGCGGTTGCGGAAGACCCACACCTCCTCGCCGACGAACTGCGCCTTGCCCAGCCAACCCGGCTCACCGGCTCCGGGGAAGCCGGTGTCCCGGCTCCAGGACGAGCCGTTCCACCGGTACAGCATCGGCCGCGGCCCGTCGGCAGCGTGCTCGTACCCGGTCGCCCACGCCTCGCGCGGCCCGCGGGCGGCGACATCGGAGACGGTCACCGGCGGGGCCGCCGCCGGCACCGGCAGCGCCGACCAGTCCGGCGTCACGGCCACGGCCGGCGACACCACCGCGGCACACGCGATCACGAGGCAGATGATGACCGCGCGAAGCCCGTTCACGAGACCTCCCCAGAACGCGAAGGTCGCTCAATGTATGGCCACTGACCCACTCGTGAACAGACGTCACACGGCCAATCCGGTGTCTGCCGCCCCGCCCTGCCACGGAGGAGGCGAGGCGTCGTCGGCGCGGCGCCGGTGGTCGAAACGGCTCCGGCCATGCGCCCGCGGTTACCGGCTGCGGGAGACGGCGGGAGGCATGCTGATGTGGTGACCGGCATGCGCGTATGCGGATGCCGTGACGACCGGGCAGGGACGCGGGGACTCGCGTCCTGGGACAGGTGAGGGGCATCAGGTGGTGGACGACCGGCGAGCGGATGTGCCGCCCGGCGCGCAGGCCGGTGTACTGGCGGACCGTCTCAAGGAGCGGATCTACGCGACCATCACGATGATCGCCGTGGTGGTCGGTCTGTCTCTCGGCGACGTGGGTTCCCTCGGCGCCGTCGCCACGGTCCTGACGACCGCACTGGGTCTGTGGCTCGCGGCGTTCGTCGCCGACCAGCAGGCGCACCGCACGGTCCACCGCCATCTCGCCACCGGCCGCGAGCTGCGGCGCATGTTGTACGTCAGCAGCCCGCTGCTGTCCTGCGCCGTGGGCCCGGCCGTGCTGATCGCTCTGGCCGCGCTGGACGTCCTGTCCCTGAACACCGCCTTGCTGGCGGCGGCGGGAGTGGGCGTCGTCTCCCTCTTCCTGTGGGGCTGTCTGGGCGGGCTGCGCATGGGAGGCGGTGCCCTGACGGCGCTGGTGGCGGGTTTCGCGGACGCGGCGATCGGTGTGGCGGTCGCCCTGGTGAAGACGGCGGCCGGGCACTGATACGGAGCGGCCCCGACTGCGCTACGCGGCGCTGCCGTGGCCGGCCTCGCCCGGATCTCCCAGCGGCCGGGTCGGCCCGTCGTCCTCCACCGTCCGGCGCCCCGGTTCCGTCGCGTCCAACTCGTAGTGGTGCCGGCAGTCGTCGCACCGGTACACCGGGATTCCCGCGTCCACGGTCAGTACGGCGCCCTCGGGGCAGCGGTCCCCATCACCGCGACCCGCACACTCCAAGCCTGCACGCCCTTCCCCCATGCGTTCGACCGTGCGCCAGACGCCCGGTGCCCGGGGAGGGTGCTGCCGGGGGCGCACAGGCGCGCAATCCCGAACATCGCCCCACCGGTCGTCAGGGGCCCCACAAGGTGTCGGCGACGGCGACCGGAGTGGCCGAGTCCACCCTTGTCGCGTGTCCTGGTGAGGCGCCCTGGGGTGCCGTTGCGCACGAACACGGTCCGGCGGCGAGGGCGCCCCGGTCCACCGCAGGCCAGGTGGACCGGGACCGTCCCCGAAGCCCGTCCCGGCGAAACTCCGCCGCTTGATGCCGTGGGCCTGAACCTCGCGCCGTCTACATCCCGTTGCGGTTCACGCCCGGGCGTTGCCACCACGCGGCGCTCACGTCGCGCAGGGTGTTGGTGCCGCAGTGCACTTCACCCATCCCGAGGTGGTACGTGTACCAGTCGTCGATGTACGACACCTTCAGGCCGACCCGCTCGTAGGCGGCGGTGACGGCTGCCGTGAAGATGTCCTTGCCACCGACGACGGGCCCCCACTGGCGGGGGGCGAGGTAGCGGTCGCGCCCCAGGAGCACGCCGTTGACCGCACCGGGAACGTACGCGCTGGTCGGCACCGTCGCCGGAGCGGCCGCACGCGGAGCCGGGTGCTCGGCGAGCCACTTCTGCTGGCCGTGGTCCCCGAGACCGTCCACGAGGTCGGAGCCGGCACCCATGCGTGTCAGACGCGGCACGGGGATTTCCCGGCCTTCGGCCGTGAACGCCTCAGAGTTACGGGTGTACAGCGCGGGCACCCGCACGATCTCCTCGTCGGTGACTCCCGTCTCGCGCTTCAGGATCTCCAGGTTGGCCGCGATGCGCCGTGCCGCCATCTCGTTGTCGGCCACCAGATGACGGGAGGCGAGCGCCTGGTCGATGGTCTCCTTGGGAGCCGGGGTGTCACTGCGGCCCGGGACGGAGAACATCTTCGTCTTGCCGTGGCCGTCGCGCTTGGCGTCACGCAGCAGTCGCAGCCCCGCCTGCGGGTCGGCGACGCCGATGCGCCAGCCGCGCGGGGTGTCGGCGGGCAGGAACTGCACGAACTCGTCGACGTGTCCCACGCTCAGCCATGAGGTGTCCAGCAGCAGCGGATCCTGCAACCCCTGCGACTTGAGCATGGTCCGCATCACCTTCGACGGACGCGCCCCGCTGTCCTTGAACTCGCCCATGATGATCCGCCCGGCGGGGAAGGAGCGCCCGCCGTGCGCGTGGGGCGGGATGGTCTCCAGGTTCCCCATCGAGTTGAGAGACCAGTCGTCGGGCTCCGCCGGGTCGGTCACCTGCACGACACCGATGTCCCGGCCGCGCACCCTCTCGAACAGCTCCCGTCCCGCATCCCGGTCCGGCTGGGCGGAACGCAGCATCACACGCATCACCTGCCGCTCACCGCCCGGCCCGGTCATGCTGACATAGGCCGGTTCGACGAAGTCCTGGGCCCAGCGGTCGGCGTACATCTCGAAGGTGACCAGTGGCGTGGTGACCCCGGCCTTCCTGACCTCCTTCTCGAGGGCGGTGACGAACTCCCGCTGCAGGCGGCTGTCCGGGCCATCGCCCTGCACCTTGGACACCATCACCTGCTGGGTGTTCTGCACGTGATGCTGGGTCAGCAACGGTGCGACGCGCAGGGTCACGGCGTCGGAGGTGACCTTCTGTCCGGACGTCACCGTCAGGCGGACCACCGCACGGCCGTCCCACTTCGCGGTGTCCCGGACGACATCGGTGGCCTCGACGCCGAACTCCACACCGGAACGCAACTCGGCGGCCGTCAGCCGGGTCCCGGACGTCACCAGGATCCACTTCCCGGCACGCTTGAGGAAGAGGTGCGCGTGCTTGCCTCCTGCGGCGATCTTCAGACTGCCCGTGGCGTCCGCGGGGAGACCCGGCTGTGGCACGGAACGGACCCGGGCGAGGTCGGCGGCGTCCTCGGCGCCGTTGACCTTCGTGTCGGAACCGTCGTTGCACGCGGCTAACGTGGCATCGGACAGCGGCTCGCCACCGGGCCCGGTCACCGGGCACCGCTTGGTGTCGTCATCGATGTTGGGCAGATACACGGCCCCACGCTCGACGGACCAGCCGTCCTCACCGTTGTTGTCGCTGCCGCCGGTGACATCGACACGCCCGTCGCGGTTCACATCCGCGCGCAGATCGGCGCGCCCTCCCGACTCGGCGGCGAAGGCGGAGCCGACCGGCCCGACCAGCACGGATCCCGCGGCAGCCATGGCAAGGACCGCCGACCCGGCCGGGTACAGGCGCGAACGTATACGTCTAGGTGAACGCACAGCACGTTCCTCTCAGTTGTGGGGCTCCGCCGTACAAGAGGAGAAACAGTGGCTGTGCGTTCACTGTGCGTCAAGAGTTACGTCGAAGGGAGCAGTCGAACTGCTTGTTCCCTGCCCGGTGGATCCAGCCGGTGGCGGGAGAGGTCGCGCAGCGGTTCAGGCGATGGACGCCGAGATGACGGCTGACACAGCGAGGTTGCAGGAGGCCGTCACCCAGACCGCGGGATGGGGCTCCTCCTCGACCAGCGTCGCACCCAGGCGCCCCGGTGTGACCAGGTCCACCACCAGGAACGCCACCGCCATCATCACCAGTCCGAGCAGCCCGAACGCCGCGGTCGAGACCAGGCCCTTGCCGAAGTCCTCGTACGTCGTCCATATGGACGTGAACACGATGCCACCGATACCGAGCAGTGCGGAGCTGAGGACCGTGGCGGCGTTGCGATTGCGCTCCTCCCAGATCTGTCGGCCGAGCTTTCCGGGCGTCAGCACGTCGACCAGGACGATGCCGAGGACCAACAGAACGAGTCCCAGGCCGCCGTAAGCAGTGGCCCTCCCGAGTCCGTTGACGATGTCGCTCATGGGGGTGCCAACTCCGAAGCGTAGAGATCATGAGTGATCGCGGTCAAAGAGAGGCAAAATGTAGCGCACACGCGCCGCCCGCTGAACGGCGCCCGGCCCTCCACGTCATGAGCGCCGCCAGACATCCCGAGCTGCTGCGTGGCGAGGCCGACGGTGTGATGCGAGCCACTGTCCAGGTGCTTCAGGTCGGGCATGCGCGATCATGGCCGGATGGACGCTCGTTTCCTCGGCATCGCCGAGCTGGCCGAAGCCCCGTCCGTGGCGGTCGTGGTCGACGTCATGCGTGCTTTCACGGTGGCTGCCTGGGCCTTCGCCCAAGGGGCGGAAAAGATCGTTCTTGCCGAGTCACTGGACGAAGCCCTGGCGCTCAAGGCTCGCCACCCGGATTGGGTGGCGCTCAAGGACGGTCCGCCCGCGCCCGGGTTCGACACCGTCAACTCCCCAGGCCTGCTGCGGTCCATCGACCTCGGCGGACGGACCGTCGTGCAGAAGACCACGGCAGGGACGGTCGGCGCCCTCGCGGTGAAGGAGGCGTCGCTGGTGCTGTGCGCCGGCTTCGTGGTGGCGGAGGCGACGGCTCGGCTCCTGCGGACCCGCGCGGGTGACAGCGTCACCTTCGTCGTCACCGGCGAGGACGGGCAGGCCGATGAAGACCTGGCGTGCGCTCAGTACATCGCCCGGCGGGCCACCGAGGCCGAAACGGATGCCGCCGAGTTCCTCCGCCGCGCCGGCGAGTCGCGTGCCGCCGCCGAGTTGGCCCAAGGGGTGCGCCAAGGAGTCCATCCCGATGACGTCGCACTCTGCCTCGAACTCGACCGGTTCCCCTTTGCCATGGCGGCGGACCTGGAAGACTCGCTCATGGTCCTCCGTCCGTGTGCCGTGCCCTCCCTGACCGGCGAGTAAAACGAAGGAGTCGAAGAGACATGCGCGTCATCGTGGCCCACGGCCTGGGGGAGGCCTTCCGATGAGCGGAGCCGAGGAACCCGAACCCGTCCTCTTCCACATCAGCGGGCGCGTCGCCCGCATCACGCTCAACCGGCCTCGGGCCCTCAACGCGCTCACACACACCATGGTCCGCCGCATCGACGAGGCCCTCATCGAGTGGGAGCGCGACCCTGCCGTGGAGACCGTCGTCATCACCGGTGCGGGCGAGCGAGGCCTGTGCGCCGGCGGTGACATCCGTGCCATCCACGACGACGCCCGCGACGGTGACGGCACGGCTTCCGCGGCGTTCTGGCGCGACGAGTACCGCCTCAACGCCCGCATCGCCCGCTACCCCAAGCCGTACGTGGCCGTGATGGACGGCATCGTGATGGGCGGCGGTGTCGGTGTCTCCGCGCACGGCAGCGTCCGCGTCGTCACCGAGCGGTCCCGGGTCGCCATGCCGGAGACCGGCATCGGCTTCGTACCGGATGTGGGCGGCACCTACCTGCTCGCCCTGGCGCCCGGGGAGTTGGGCACCCACCTGGCCCTGACCGGAGCTCAGATCGGCGCCGCTGACGCGCTGCTGTGCGGGCTCGCCGACCACTACGTGCCGGCGGACGCGCTAAGGCATCTCCTCGACGCCCTGGCCGAACTGCCCGTAGCGGAGGCCCTGGCCGGCCATGTGCGGCCGCCCCAGTCAGGTGTTCTGGCTGCCCAGCGTGACTGGATCGACGCCTGCTACGCCGCCGACACCGTCGAGGAGATCGTGCGTCGGCTGCTCGCGCACGGCGACCCCGCCGCCAAGGAGGCCGCGGAGACGCTGCTCGCCAAGTCGCCGACCGCCCTCAAGGTCACCCTCGCCTCGTTGCGCCGCGCCCGGGAGCTCGGCCCGCTGGAGCTGGTTCTGAACCAGGAGTACCGCGTCTCCTGCGCCGCCCTGGACACCCCCGACCTGGTGGAGGGAATCCGCGCCCAGGTCGTCGACAAGGACCGCCGGCCGCGCTGGTCGCCGAAGACCCTGACCGAGGTCACCGACGCCGATGTCGAGCGCTTCTTCACCCCGCTCGGCGAGCGCGAACTCGGTCTGCCGCCAGTGCTGTAGATGCTGAGCCCGCCTGCCGAAGGCGCTCGTGTTCCCGTCGGGAGGGCGACCCGCTGGTGGGGGCCGTCGACCGAGCCGGGATGGGGCGCCGGGGGTGATCAAGCCCCGACGCTCCATCCGCTCGACGAGATGTCAGAGCATGAGCAGCAGCCGCGTGTTGGGTACGAGTTTCCGGTTGACGCTGGTGCTCTGCACGAAGATGGTGAAGTGGTCGTTGTGGTCCGGCTTGACACGGACTTCGGTGTCAGGAAGTCCGAGCAGGGCTCGGGCTTCGGGTCCCGTGTACACACGGTCCGTCTTCTTTTCCAGCACGGCTATCTGCTTCTGCGCCTGGATCTTCTCCGACTTGCTCAGCTGGTAGAACGCCCCACCGGTCCGATAGGTGTGGCCGCATTCGATGACCCACTCCCTGATCGCCGCGTCGCGAGCCACCGGGATCAGCTGGTACGTCGTCGGATCGGCCGGGCTGAGACCGGCGGCCTTGATGGTGTCTTCGTTGACCGCTTCCGCGCCGGTGGAGAACACCGCGCGCGATCCCCGGATGCCCTGGGCGCGGCCCATCATGAAATTCTCGGTGGCCTGCTGGATGACCTGCCCGGCCTCTTCCAGGCCCTGTGTGCTGGTGGCGTCCCATATGGCGATGTTGTCCTTGGGGAAACCGCACTGCATGGCCTCGCGCTTGCCCATCTGGTCCGGTACCAGCACGGCCAGCGTCCAGTTGTCCTGCTGCGTCTCGATCATCTGGGCCACGGCCTGGACCAGTTGACGTGGATCCTTGGTGGGGGAGTCCTGGCAGCGGTGGCTCGCGTTCTCCTGTCCGTCGGTCAGCACGAACGTCAAGAAACTGTGGTCGCCGTACAGTTGGGCCGTCTGAGCCAGCTCGCGCTGTGACTTCAGGGCGGCTGCCAGAAGGGCCGTCATTCCACCGGTGCGGTACAGCTGCTTCAGGGACGGCATGCGCAGCACGTCCTTGTCGTAGATGACGCACTCCACCTTGTCGGCGAAGATGTACACCGTGACGCGGGTTTCCTGGTCCAGTTCCCCCGAACGGCGGGCGAGATACGCGATCTGCTGGTCTGCGACGTCGACGACCTTGCGGCTCAAGTGCGACATGGACGAGCTGGCATCCAGCACTAGAGCGACATGATTGATGTAATTCTGGGTTCCGGTCATCACAGCTCCCCCTCGTTCCGGCTTGATGTTCCTACCTTCTCACCCACCACTGACAATCGATCTTGGCTCCGGCGCTGACGAGGCCGGTACGTTCTGCACGGCCGGTCCACAGGGGCTCACGGCCGCTCTCCCAGGGCCAACCTCACGCTCTGGCCCGTCAGTCGGTGCGGTCGGACCAGCCCGGCGGGAGGTCGCCCGGGGCCGTGGAGATGACGGTCTCGTCGTCGGGGCCGACGAACTCGAAGAGGGTGATCCTGGCGAACTCGGGGACCACGTAGATCGGGTAGGTCGGGCCCTCGTCGCGGTACCTGCGCATCTCGTCGAGGTGGTCGTTCTGGTAGAGGACCGTGCGCTCGCCGTGCTCCTCGACCCAGTGCGGGAAGAAGATCACGCCGTGCAGACGGCGCTTGCCGGGCAGGACGTCCACGCAGACCGACGTACCGGTGGGCTCGTTCCAGGAGATCTTGTAGTGGTCGTCGTCCAGCTGGACCAGGTCGACCTCCTGGTCCTTGACCCAACGACCGCCCACCATGCCGGAGTGGATCCGGTAGTCGATGGTGGTGGGGTTCTTCACGTACATCTCGTACTGCCAGCCGTTGGCGTAGGTGTAGATGAAGCGGTGGCCGACGATCCCGGAGAGCTGCTGTGGGGGCACCGGGTTCCGGACGGTGGTCTCGTGCGCTCCGTTGCTGACCATGCGGGGACCTCCCTGTCGCTACTGCGGTGACGGACCTCTATTTTGTCACAAAACTATTTTGCAACAAAATGATCTCGAGGGCATCATGGACGCATGGACACCGCCACCGGCCTCGGCCGCCTCATCGGACCCCTCCGGCGAGCCGTGCTGCTTCGCACCCGCCGCTCGGCGGAGCTGCCGGATCTGCCCGAGGCGCAGATCGAGCTCCTGAGAGCCCTCTCCGACGCCGGGGCCCTCCCCCCGCGCGAGGTGGCCACCCGCCTGCGGGTAGCCCCCTCGACGGTCAGCAACCTGGTCCGCGCCATGACCGCAGCAGGCCTCGTCGAGCGCAAGCCGTCGTCGACCGACCTTCGCACGGTGACCCTCGTGGCCTCCCCTCATGCTCTCGATCTGCTCAGCCGGTACGACCGAGTGAGCGCGGAGGCGCTGAGGCGCGCCCTGGCCGCCCTCCCGCCGGACAGCCGACAGGCCATCGACGAGGCGCTGCCGGCGCTCACCGAGTTGATCGAAGCCCTGGAGGAGCAGCACGGCTGACCCTCCGGCCCGGCGAGTGAGGCGTGTATTCCGAATGCCGGGGTAATCGCTTTCTGCTGGACGGGAAGGGCTGCGACACCTGGGGAGGTCGAAGCGGCCCTTCCCCAGCGCTGTCCTTCTCCGGCACGCGACGGCTCTGGAACGACCGGCGTCACGACAGCAGCATGCGCGTCCACGCGACGGCCAGGAGCGTGCAGACGACGGTGAACAGGCCCTGCACCACGGCCGTGACGGGCATCCTCAGGCGGGCGTGCACGAAGACGCCGATCGCTGCCGCCGCCGGGATGCCCCAGACGACGAGCCACGCCAGGACGGGAGTGTCGCGGGGCTGCGCGGGGCGCGAGGAGTGCGACGACTGCGCGCTTCCCATGCCGACCGCGACGAGCAGCAGCCCGCCGGCCACGACGATGACCGCGTCCGCCACCAGGAGCAGCAGGGCAACGGCGATGTCGATCCATCGGGAGGGGCGTTCGCCTCGGGACGGGTCCTGGGGGTCCTGGGAGTCCTGGTCGATCGTGGGCGGTGAGGCCATGACCTGACTGCACCACGGAATGGCGTACTCGGCACCGTCCGGGACGGTGAAGGAGCCAGACTGTGACCATCGGTCACACGACAAGACCGTCCCTCCGGACGGGAACACCCTGCGCAGGGGTCCGAGCGGGCTCCGGTGGGTTTCCCCGCCGGGGCCCGCTCGGCGCGCTATGAGCGGTCAGGCCGTGTGCAGCCTCAGCCCGTAACGGTTGAGGATCTCGTTGACGGGCTGATGCCAGGTCTGGCCACCGCCGGCGCAGTTGCCCCAGCCGCCGGAGGTGACGCCCTGGGCCTGGTCGCCGCTGATGAAGGAGCCGCCGGAGTCACCGGGTTCGGCGCACACGCTCGTCTTCGTCATCTGGTGGACGGCGCCCTGGCTGTAGTTCACCGTCTCGTTCTTCGCCAGCACGGTGCCGCAGTGCCAGTGAGTGGTGGAACCGGAGCGGCAGACGGAGGCGCCCACCGGGGCTTCGGCGGAGCCGCGGACGAGCCGGTCGGGGACCGTGCCCCAGCCGAGTACCACCGGTACGGTCCACCAGCCGCTGCCCACGCTCACCCAGGCATAGTCGTTGCCCGGGAACGACGAGCCCTGGAAGGTGCCGATGTACGACCGGTCCCAGCCGTACACCGCCGCGCTCGGCGAGCCGCAGTGCCCGGCGGTGACAAAGCCGCCGTGCACGGAGAAGCCGATGGAGCAGCGGACGTTGCCGGTGTAGTAGGGGTCGCCGCCCACGGTGCCGGCGGCGAAGGTACGCGGTGCGGAGGGTATCTGCCGCACCGCCACGGGACCGGCCTGGCGGGCCCGGGCGAGGAAGGCCTGGACATCGTTGTCGTCCCGGTGGGCGGCGACGATGTTCACGATGACCTTGTTGGCCTTCGGATCCACGTGCCAGCTGCCGACTCCGGCGGGCGCGGGCAGTGCGTCGACGGACTTCTTGGCGGCGTCGAGTTGCCGCGCGTCGTACCGCACGAGGCGTACGGTCGCGCCGGTCGCGCGTACGGCGTCGGCTTGAGCGGCGCGGGTGACGGCGACGGTGAGTTCGCCACTGCCGGCGTCGAACCAGGAGCCGCCGTAGGCCGGACCGGCGGCGCCGCGCGCCTTGCGTTCGACGGCCGTCGCGGTCCGCTCCGCGGCCAGGCGCGCTTCGGCCTCGTCCCGGGTCAGCCCCAAGTCGCGCTGCATCGCGGTGAGAAGCTCTGTGGAGGCCGGTGCCCGGGTGGAACGTGCGGGAGTGTCCGCGGCGGAGGCCGGCAGGGCGCTCGCGGTCGCCCAGGTGCCGAGCAGGAGGAGTGCGGACAGGCCGGTGCGCAGGGTTGTGGTGCGTCTCAAGGGATGCCCCTTCGTTGTTCCAGCAGGGTGGGGTGGAACAGCAGAGCTTGAGAGCGCTCTCGGGATACGCGCGGCAGAGCCTAGCCCGTGATCATGAAAAGGTCTATGCCTATCGTCGGCCGCACACCGTGAGCGGGTCCGTCAACCGGCTACCTCCAGTCGCCCACGGCGATGAAGGCGCCCCAGTGGTAGAAGTGACGGCGGCCGGGGCCGCTGCCCGCCACCGCCCGTGCCGCGCGGTGCAGCGCATCGGCGCTGCCGTGGCCGGCGGCGAGTCGGCGGTGGAAGACGGAGCACAGGGCGGCAGCCGAGCCGTCGGCCACCCTCCACTGGCCGGCGATCACCGTGCGGCTTCCGCCCAGCAGCAGGGCCCGGGTCAGGCCGACCGGTTCGTCACCGGCTCGGTACTCGTTGACTCCGGTCTCGCAGCCGCTGAGCACCACCAGGCGCGCGGCTACCAGCCGACCGGTCCGGGAGCCGGGACGGCCTCCGTCCCGCCGACGCCCCCGGTCGGCAGGGCGGGTGCGTCGCCCAAGCCGGAGGCGGGCGCCGAGCCCGCACCGCAAGCGGCCCCGGCCCAGGCAGCAGCCGGCTCCGACACGCCGACCGGCGGCCAGGACTGATCTCTCCCGTCCCCCGAACCGGCCGGAGCCGGCCGGAGCCCGCACCTCGCCGAGTGGCGGGCCCAGCCTCGCTCCCGACGTGAGGTGATGCAGGGCTTCGGTTCCGAGTCGCGCTGGATGCGGCACGCGAGCCCGCACCGCGCACGACTGCGCACCCGCAAGCGCGGTCACCGGGACAGGGTGGAAGCCGCCGCCGGACGGCGGGTCGCTGTAGCGTCGTTCAGGCCGTGCGGCAAAGCACCGCTGAGTCGGCTGCCTTCGAGCCACGGCCCAAGGGCGAGCACGCGATGACGGCGCGGGCAGCGGGAGCGGTCTGCGAGAGGTGCCGCGCGAAGACAACCAGGCGCAGGACCGCGAAGCGTGCGATACCGGCGACTGCGGAGGCGGACAGGTAGACGACCTGCTCGACTGTCGCGCTGGGTGCCGCAACCAGTTGATGCAGGACGCCCATCGCCACGCAGGTCACTGCATACGCGGCCGCCGCGGACCCGGCCGACTGCGCATGCTGACGCCAGGTGACGTGCCGGCCTGCGCCGAAGGTGAACCTGGCGTGCAGCTCGGTGGCGAGGAGCGTGGACACCGTGCTGATCAGGGCGTTGGCCAGGACCCAGGGCATCCATGAGGCGACGGCCACGACGGCGAAGCTGGAGGCGAGTCCCACCCCACCGCCGCAGAGCACGAAGCGGGCGAAGGCGGTCGGGGCACCGGGTGCCGCTTGCTGTCTGTGCGCTGTCTCCATGATCCCCCCTGACCGCTCCGCGACAGGTGCGTCTCTCGACCCTGCACGGCCCCGCGAACGTTTCTACAGACGGAAACGCTACGTTGCATTCGCGGGTTGGGCAACGCATTTGTTGCGCGAAGGAGTTATATGCGCAGGTGGGATTGCCAGATTCGTTGCAATGACTCGAGGATAATGCAACGGGTGTGGGCGGCTTATCGTTGCAATGGATGGCGGTGAAGGCTATGCGGCCGCCGCTCGTGCCGACCTCTCCGAGCGCGGCACGGCCAGGACGCCGACGGCCTGATCGGCTGCGGCACCGTTCCGCTGCCGGGCACGTCAGAAACGCAGCCGTCGCGGGCTCTTCCGGGGGTGGTCCGGGCAGCGGTCAGTGGGTCAAGGCCTGCTCGGTCGTGGGGTGGCAGGGGATGAGGGTGTCGACGCCGACCAGCTGCAGGACGCGCAGGACGGACTCCTGAGCCCCGGCGATGCGCACCCAGCCGTCTGCGTCGTTCACCTGCTGATAGGTGGCGACGAAGACGTTGATGCCGCTGGAATCCATGAAGGTGACGCCGCTGAGATCGGCGACTATCCGTGGCGGTGCGGCCAGATCGTCAACCAGCAGGGCTCGGCCGAGAACGTCCTGGACGTCGTGGTCGATCTCGCCCCGCAGGGTCACGACACGGATGCCCTCGATCACGCGGTGTTCGACGGAGAGCCGCTCTGGCCGGTCCGCTGGTTCGATGTGGGCCACGGTCTCCTCGACTGCGATTCAGGCTGTCCCCGGTTCAGGACGCGCGCGGTTGATTCTGCCCCACCGCTACGGCCGGATGCACCCACGAAACTGTTTCGAACATCACCCGTGCGGCATGCATGCCGAAGGACGGGGTAGTGGCGCGCGAAACGGGGGAGTGAGGGCGAGGACAGTGAAATCTGATGCCGATGGCGACGTCTGTGCCGATGGCGACGTCTGTACAGCGCCGGATGAGTATCTGGTGCGCGTCGGCTTCGCCCTGGGCGGCGATGACGGCTGCATCGCAGACGCCCGCCAGCACGCCGCCGCCTTCCTCGACCAGGCCGGCGACGAGTACGGCCTGCTGGTGCCGGCGCGCGTGAAGGACCTCACCCAGCTCGTGGTCAGTGAGCTGGTCACCAACGCCTGCAAGTACGCGCCGGGCCCCGTCCTGGTGGAGCTGGGGCTCAGCGCCGGCGCCGTGGATGTGGTCGTGTGGGACAGCGACACCACGGTCCCCGCGGCCCGGGCAGCGGATCCCGGCAGAATCGGTCAGCATGGCCTGGAGATCGTCAAGGCGGTGACGCAGGGCTTCTCCGTCGACCGGGAGGCGGTCGGCAAGCGCATCACGGCCCGCATCGCCCTGCCCGGCGAGCCCACATCAGCCCCCTGACCTGACCGCCCCGGGGCCCGGGGAGACACGCCCCTGCGCATGCCCCAGACTCGAAGAAGGAGGAGGGCGCCGGTCGATCGTGTAGGGGGTCGGACCTGTGCATGACGTGCCCCTGTGGCTGTGGGCGGTATTCGCCGTCACCGTGCTGGTGTCGCTGGCGGTGGATCTGCTCGCGCACCGGAAGGCGCACGTGATCGGCTTCCGCGAGGCCGCCGCCTGGAGCGGAGTCTGGGTGGGCCTGGCCGTCACCTTCGGTGTCGTCGTCTACCTGGTGGTCGGTACGACCGCAGGCGTGGAGTACACCACGGCCTGGCTGCTGGAGAAGAGTCTGTCGGTCGACAACCTCTTCGTCTTCGCGCTGATCTTCGGCTACTTCAGGGTGCCCCGCGCCTACCAGCACCGCGTGCTGTTTCTCGGGGTCCTGGGCGCCCTGGTCTTCCGGGGCGTCTTCCTTGCCGCCGGGGTCGCGGTGGTCAGCCGCTTCACCGCCGTCCTGTTCGTCTTCGCCGCCATCCTCTTCTACAGCACCTACAAGATCCTCAAAGAGGAGGAGGGCAGCTTCGACCCCGGCAAGAGCATCGCCGTCAAGCTGCTCCGTAAGGTCATCCCCGTTCGGGACGACTACGCGGGCACCCACTTCTTCGTCAGGGAAGCCGGGAAGCGCGTCGCCACCCCGCTGCTCGCCGTCGTCGCCGCCATCGAGGCGGCCGACCTCGTGTTCGCCGTCGACAGCGTGCCCGCCGTCCTGGCCGTCAGCAGCGACGCGTTCATCGTCTACACCAGCAACGCCTTCGCCATCCTGGGCCTGCGGGCTCTGTACTTCATGCTCGCCGGCCTGCTCGACCGCTTCCACTACCTCAGCACGGGCCTGGCGCTCATCCTCTCCTTCATCGCCGTCAAGCTGATCCTCCAGGCCTCCCACAAAACGATCAGCACCGCCGTACCGGAGATCCCCTCACCCCTCAGTCTCGCCGTCATCGCCACGGTGCTGGCCGTCTCCGTCGGACTCAGCATGCTGCGTCCTGCACCCGGCCCAGGCGGTGGCCCGACTGCCGACGATGACCGGCCCACCGAGAAGCCGCCGGCAGGGCCGGGCCCAACCGGCCCGGGGTCGTCCGGCCCGCACAGCAGTGGCGAACCGCCGAAAGCCAGGTGACGGACGGGTCCTGAGCCGCCGCTCCTCCACCCTTGTTCCTTTCAAGGGGCTCCCAAAAGGAAGCAAAGGAGTCATAAAATGGCGGTATGGACAGGGAGCGGAAACCTGGGGAGGCGACGTCCTCCAGCCACGTCTGCCGATCGTGCAAGCAGCCGGTCGACACCGCCGTGAAACGGCACAAGACCATGGGCGTCTACGTTCCGGTCTGGACCGAGGGACCTTGCCGCAATCCCGAATGCCGGCAGTACGTGCCCGACCAGGAACCGATCCACGCGGTGAGGGGCGCCCCCCGGCGGAGCCGGGCCGGCTGGGAACCGGAGAAGCCGCCACCGTCCGGGACGGAAAGACAGCTCTGACCCGTGCCGACGAAGGCGACTGGTCATGGCGTCTGAACAGGGTGCGGCGACGGTCGATGACGACGGTGCGGAGCGGTTGGTGTCCCCGGTCTGCTCGCACACGGAGTGGGACCCGCTGGAGGAGATCATCGTCGGCCGTCTGGAGGGCGCGACGATCCCCTCCGATCACGAGGTGGTGACCTGTAACGTCCCGACGTGGGCCGGGCGGTTGCAGGGGCTCGCGGCCGGCTTCCGCTACCCGCGGCTGCTCGTGGAGAAGGCGCAGCAGGAGATCGAGGGCTTCGTCGACCTGCTCGAATCCCTCGGCATCACCGTCCGGCGCCCCGAGGTCGTCGACCACCGGCGCCGCTTCGGTACCCCCGACTGGACCTCGCGCGGCTTTTGCAACACCTGCCCGCGCGACAGCATGCTCGTGATCGGCGACGAGATCATCGAAACGCCCATGGCCTGGCCCTGCCGGTACTTCGAGACGCACTCCTACCGCCCGATCCTGAAGGACTACTTCCGACGCGGCGCGCGCTGGACGGCGGCTCCCAAGCCGCAGCTCACCCAGGAGCTGTTCGATCCGTATTTCCGCGTCCCCGGGCCGGACGAGCCGATGCGGTACATCCTCACCGAGTTCGAGCCCGTCTTCGACGCGGCCGACTTCGTCCGGGCGGGACAGGACCTGTTCGTCACCCGCAGCAACGTCACCAACAGGATGGGCATCGACTGGCTGCGCCGCCATCTCGGCCCGGGGTACCGCATCCACGAGATCGCCAGCCGCTGCCGTACCCCCATGCACATCGACACCACGTTCGTCCTGCTCGCGCCCGGGAAGGTGCTGATCAACCCCGAGTACATCGATCCCGGCGGGCTGCCGGACGTGCTGGACTCCTGGGACGTCCTGGTCGCTCCCGAGCCCGAACCGATCGGCGAGCGGCTGCTCAAGGTCACGTCGATGTGCGGCAAGTGGCTCAGCATGAACGTGCTCATGGTCGACGAGAAGCGGGTGATCGCCGAGCGGCACCACACCGGCATGCTGCGCGCGCTGGAGAAGTGGGGCTTCGAGCCGATCCCGTGCGACCTGCTGCACTACGCGCCCTTCGGCGGCTCGTTCCACTGCGCGACCCTCGACGTCCGGCGCCGCGGCCCGCTCCGGTCCTACGTCGACTGACGCTGTACGAGCTCGTCGGCCCGACGGCCGTTTCACCAGAAGCAGAACGGCTCTGTCATCAGTCGGGTGAGCGCCGTGTTCTGGGGTAGAACGGGTGTTGGCTCGTGCGACTGCAGGAGCCGGAGCATGCCCGGATGAAGGGCTGTTCCAGGGCATGAACGAAGGATCGACAGTATGGCCAGCGGCACCGTGAAGTGGTTCAACGCCGAGAAGGGCTTCGGCTTCATCGAGCAGGACGGCGGAGGCCCGGACGTCTTCGCGCACTACTCCGAGATCCAGGGCAGCGGATACCGCGAGCTGACGGAGGGCGAGCACGTCACCTTTGACATCGGCCAGGGTCAGAAGGGCCCGCAGGCCCAGAACATCGTCCGGGGCTGACCGGGCGTAGGGATGCACAGCGAGGCGGCTGCCCGATCCGGCAGCCGCCTCCCTCAAGGGCTTGCGGGTTCCGTACGGGCCAGGCCCGAGAGCAGCGCGGAGGCGGCGCCGACCTGTCCCGAGGGGCCGGTCGACGCCGCCTCCGCGGGTGTCAGACGCCCACGCCGAAGTCGGAGGCGATACCGGCCAGGCCCGAGGCGTAGCCCTGCCCGACGGCGCGGAACTTCCACTCCGCGCCGCTGCGGTACAGCTCGCCGAAGACCATCGCGGTCTCGGTGGAGGCGTCCTCGGACAGGTCGTAGCGGGTGATCTCCGCGCCGCCGGCCTGGTTGACGACACGGATGAACGCGTTGCGGACCTGGCCGAAGCTCTGGCCGCGGTTCTCCGCGTCGTGGATCGACACCGGGAACACGATCCGGTCGACCTCGGCGGGCACGGCAGCGAGGTTCACCTTGACGACCTCGTCGTCGCCCTCACCTTCACCGGTGAGGTTGTCGCCGGTGTGCTCCACCGAACCGTCGGGGCTCTTGAGGTTGTTGTAGAAGACGAAGTGCTGGTCCGACAGAACCTTGCCGGACGTGTCGAGGAGCAGGGCGGAGGCGTCGAGGTCGTAATCGGTGCCGGTGGTCGTACGGACGTCCCAGCCCAGACCGACCAGAACGGCGGTCAGGCCCGGTGCCTCCTTGCTGAGCGAGACATTGCCGCCCTTGGACAGGGAAACTCCCACTGCGTACTCCTTCTCGGCAGGTGCGGTCGAGGTCCGCGGCACGGACCCAGACTCAAGAATCTACATCACTGTAGAGAAGGTGGCAGGGCGACGCGGCCGTGCCCCGGGCCCGGCGCGGTCGCGCGATGTCCCGCGCCGGTCCCGTGAGTTGCCGGACAGTGAGGCATGGGCGATCAGCAGCACGAGGGGGCGGGAGGACGGTCGGGGCTCGTCGGGCGGCATGCCGGCCCCGGGGGCGTCTATACGATGTCCGTGCGGGAAACGGACGCGGTGGAAGGGAGACCGGGCGTGGCTGAGCAGCGGCAGCGTCCCCGGCGGCGAGGGCAGGGTGAGCTGGAGGCGCTGGTCCTGTCGGCGCTGCGGGAGGCGGACGGGCCGGTGACGGCCGGCTGGGTGCAGCAGCGCCTGGGCGAAGACCTCGCCTATACGACGGTCATCACCATCCTGACCCGCCTGCTGGTCAAGGGGGCCGTCACCCGAGAGCGCGCGGGCCGCTCCTTCGCCTGGACGCCCGCGTCGGACCAGGCGGGCCTGGCCGCCCACAAGATGCGCAAGGTGCTGGACTCCGAGGGCGACCGCGAGGCGGTGCTGGCCAGCTTCGTGACCGGCCTCGGCCCGGACGACGAGCGGCTGCTGCGGGAGCTGCTGGGCCGGTCGAGGGACGAAGGGGAAGACTGAAGCCTCATGGGGGTGTTCGTCTTTCTGCCGCTGGTGCTGCCCTTGACCGCGTGGCCGATCGCGCGCCTGGCCGAGCAGCATCTGCATCCGCGGACCGCGACGCGGCTGCTGACCCGGGTGGCCGCGGTGATGGCCGCTTGCAGCACGCTGTGCCTCGGCCTGGCGATGGTGGTCGGCACCGCCCAGCTTCCCGGAAACCCGCTGCCCGACGGCTGGTCGGACCCCGAAGTGCGGGCGGCGGTCCCGTACGACGAGATCGCGGGCAAGGCGGCCATTCCCGCTCTGTGCGCGGTGCTGGTGGCGTGCGGCCAGGTGCTGTGGCGGCACGGGCGCGTGCGTCGCCGTGCTCACCGAGCGTTGGCCGGGTTGCGGGAGACAGGGGTG
This sequence comes from Streptomyces flavovariabilis, assembly GCF_000725785.1. Lineage (NCBI taxonomy): Bacteria > Bacillati > Actinomycetota > Actinomycetes > Kitasatosporales > Streptomycetaceae > Streptomyces > Streptomyces flavovariabilis. Next base: position 157,937 of record NZ_JNXD01000016.1, read on the forward strand.
GCCGTACTTCCGGACGACGTCCCCTACGCCTACGCGTTGCCGGGCGGCCGGCGCGATCGCGTCGTGGTGACCACGGCCATGCTGGACTGCCTCGAACCCGCCGAGCGCCGGGCGCTGTTCGCCCACGAGCGCGCCCATCTGGCCGCCCGGCACCACCGCTTCCTTCTCGCGGTCCAGCTGGCCGCCCGGGCCAACCCGTTCCTGCGTCCGCTGCGGACGGTGGTGGCGTACACGGCGGAACGGTGGGCCGACGAGGACGCGGCCCAGACGGTCGGCAGCCGCCGGACCGTGGCCCGCGCGATCGGCAAGGCGGCCCTGGTGTCCCGCGGCACTGCGGTGGCGACCCTGGCCGGCTTGGCCGCGGCGGGGCCGGTACCGCGCCGGGTGGCGGCCCTGCTCGGACCCGCTCCGACGGTGCGCAGCCGGCCGCCGCTGTTCACGTCGGTGGGGGTGGCGATGTGGGGCGCGGCGGTGGGAGCGGCCGTGTCGGCGATGTCCTCGGCGAACTCCGCCGTGACGATGGTCATCATCCTGCACGCGGCCACGCCCCTCTGACGCGGGCGGCCGCCCTCGCGGGCCTTCTGCGAACGAGTGGAAACGTAAGGGGGTTGGTCCGGGCGGTTGTTGCGCCGCGCCCTTCCCAGACCGCTCAGGGCACTGCGCGCGTAAGGGTTTTCGCACCTCCTTTACAGTTGGTGTAGAAGCAGGCAATCCTGTTTCCACCCCCTGTCCCCGTGTGATTCGAGAAGGAGCGACGTTCCCCCGATGGGTGAGCCTCCCAGTACCGGCCGTGCCGTTCCCCGCCGGACTCATGCGACCGAGGGAGCGGGGGTGGCACGGTGACCGAGGTCCTGCTGCTCCTGCTGGCCCTCCTCCTCACACTGGCCTGCGCGGTGTTCGTCGCGGCCGAGTTCTCGCTGACCACCGTCGAACGCGGTGACCTGGAGCGTGCCGCAGAGGCCGGCGAGCCGGGCGCCGAGGGCGCGCTGAAAGCCGTACGCGGCTTGACCCTCCAGCTCTCCGGCGCCCAGTTGGGCATCACCGTCACCTCCCTGGTGATCGGCATGCTCGCCGAGCCGTCCCTCGCGGCACTGCTGCGCGGCCCGCTCAGGGCGACCGGCCTGGGCGGCGCCGCCTCGTCGGTGGCGACCGTGCTGGGCGTGGTCATCTCCACCGTCGTGCTGATGGTGGTCGGCGAGCTGGTGCCGAAGAACTGGGCGATCTCCCGTCCGCTGGCGGTCGCGAAGGTGGTCGCGGGTCCGCAACGCGCGTTCACGGCCGCCTTCGGCCCGTTCATCGGCCATCTGAACGGCACCGCCAACCGGTTCGTCCGCCGCTTCGGGCTGGAGCCGGCGGAGGAGCTGGCGTCCGCGCGAACCGCCGAGGAACTGGGCGCGCTGGCCCGGCACTCGGCCGCCGAGGGTGCGCTGGAGGCGGATTCCGCCGAGCTGTTCGTGCGGACCCTGCACCTGGGCGAGCTGACAGCGCAGAACGTGATGACGCCGAGGGTCGACGTCAAGGCCCTGGAAGTGCACGCCACGGCCGCCGACGCGGCCAACCTCTCCCATGCCACCGGTCTGTCCCGCTTCCCCGTCTACCGCGACAGCCTGGACGAGGTGGTGGGCTCCGTCCACATCCGGGACGTGCTCGCCCTGGAGCCGGAGAAGCGGGCCGCCACGCCCGTGACGGCGCTGACCACCGCACCCTTGCTGGTGCCCGACAGCCTTCCCGCGGACCGGCTGCTGGAGCGGCTGCGTGAGCACCGCACCATGGCCGTGGTCATCGACGAGTACGGCGGCACGGCGGGCGTGGCGACCGTGGAGGACATCGTCGAGGAGGTCGTCGGTGAGGTGCGCGACGAGCACGACCCCTTCGAGGCACCCGACCTGGTACCCGCCCCTGCCACGCGGGACGGGCACGCGGTGTGGGAGGCGGACGGCAGCGTCCGCATCGACCAGCTCACGGACCTGGGACTCACCGCCCCGGAAGGGCCGTACGAGACGGTGGCCGGACTCATCGCCACCCGCCTGGCCCGCATCCCCTGCAAAGGTGACGTCGTGGCCCTCGACGGCTGGCGGCTCGAGGTGCTGGAGGTCGAGCACCACCGCGCCGACCGGATACGCATCACCGAGTCGGCCGCCGCGTTGCCCTCCCAGCTCATGAAGGAGGTCCGATGACCGCGCTCCAACTGGCCATCGGCGCCCTGACGCTGCTGACCAACGCGTTCTTCGTCGGCGCCGAGTTCGCCCTGGTCTCCGTACGCCGCAGCCAGATCGAACCCCACGCGCAGGCGGGCGACAAGCGGGCGCGGATGACGCTGTGGGCGCTGGAGCACCTCTCCCAGATGATGGCAACCGCCCAGCTCGGCATCACCGTCTCCTCGCTGATGCTGGGCGCGGTGGCCGAACCCGCCATCGCCCACCTGCTGGAACCCGGATTCGAGGCGGCCCACATCCCGCACGGCCTGGTGCACCCCATCGCGTTCGTCATCGCGCTCATCCTCGCCACCTATCTGCACATGCTGATCGGTGAGATGGTCCCGAAGAACATCGCGCTCGCCGCGCCCGTGCGCAGCGCCCTGCTGCTGGCCCCGCCGCTGGTGGCCCTGACCCGGACGCTGCGGCCGTTCGTGTTCGGGATCAACGCCGTCGCCAACGCTCTGCTGAAACTGCTGCGCGTGGAGCCGAAGGACGAGGTCGAGTCGGTCTTCACCGACGACCAGCTCGCCCGCATGGTCCTCGATTCCAGCGAGGCCGGCCTGCTCGGTCCGGCCGACGGCGAGCGGCTGCGTGACGCGCTGGAGCTGGGTACACGGCCGGTGGGCGAGATCGTGGTTCCGGCCCAGCGGATGCGCACCGTCGACCACACGGTCACCCCGGCACGGCTGGAACGGGTGGCCGCGGAGGCGGGCTTCTCCCGCTTCCCGGTCACCGGCCCCGAGGGCACAGTCCTCGGCTACCTGCACATCAAGGACACCCTCGGCCTGACCGACCGCGACCGTCCCTTCCCGCGCACCGCGCTGCACAAGGTCACCCTGGTGCGCATCGACACCCCGCTGGACGACACGCTCACCGCCCTGCGCGCCGAGGGCAGTCATCTGGCCGCCGTCGTCGGGGAGAGCGGCACGGTCATCGGCTTCGTGACCATGGAGGACGTGCTGTCGGAGCTGGTCGGACCGGCGGCTCCGGTCACCGCGTGACCGCCGGGCCACCCCGAGCGCCCCGGCTTCCCCCCCGGGGCGCTCGCACTCCTGACCGCTGCCCGGCTCGTCCGCTCCACTCCACGCTTTGTTGCTGCGTCACTGGCACGGGTGCCCGGCAGCACATGTCAACCGCGGTCTGCGGCGCGCCACCGACTCGTCAAGCGGCGTGGCGCCGCTGCTCCGAGGTGCGCGCTGGAGTGTCCCGCCCTCCGCGGACGAGCCGCAGGTGACGGCGGGTGCCGGCGTGACGCGGCACGCCGGAAGCGCGGAACAGCCGCTCCTCCCACCAGGCCATACCGGCCAACAGCCCCCCGAGCGCGGGCAGCAACAACACGGCCACAGCGACGATCACAGCCGATCACCCCTCCTCGTGTCTCGCCGGCCGAGTGCCCCGTCACGACATGGCCGATGAAGGGGAGGGCGTGAAGGTCGTGTGACCACCGCTCGCGAACTCACGCGCGGTTCCGGCAGGAGGAAGCGCGAAAGTGCTTCTCCTCAGGGTAATGACAGCTTCGCGCCAACTCCACTTCGGTTTTCAGGCTCTCTGGCCCTGCAAGCGCTGAGTTAACCCCGCAAACGACTTTGCCAAGTTAACGTGTTCTTGACTCACCTTTGACCGACCATTGGTACGGGCAAAAGGTAATGGGGCTGTCTGGAGGAGGGCGCATGTTCCGAGGTGTGGAGTCCCGGACCCTGGTTCCCCTCTCACCGCCGTCCTCGTCGCTCTCCAGTACGTCGAATTCACGACGCCCTTCGCATCCGCGCAAACAACCCGTCATGCCAAGGCCAAAGCTCTGTTTCTTCTGCACCGGCAAAGAGCACCCCACTCCCTAGCCCGGTAAGTCCGACGTGCACCCCCACGGCGCGCCAGGAGGTCCCCCCACCATGCAATCCATCGACAACGCCCGCTTATGCGGACAGCGTCCTGACCACTCCGGCACTTTCGAGACGCGGTGAGGGAGTTGATGACCATGCCGGCCAAGTTTCCTTACCTGCGGCAGGACTTCCTCGCGTCCATCGTCGTCTTCCTGATCGCCGTACCGCTGTGCGTCGGCGTGGCGGTCGCCTCCGGCGTCCCGGCCGAACTCGGCCTCGTCACCGGCATCGTCGGCGGCCTCGTCGCCGGGTTGATGCCCGGCAGCAGTCTTCAGGTGTCCGGACCCGCCGCCGGCCTGACCGTGATCGTCTTCGAGGCCGTCAGCGAGTTCGGCGTGGGCACGCTCGGCGTGATCGTGCTGTTCGCCGGTCTGCTCCAGCTCGCCATGGGCTACCTGAAGATCGGCCGCTGGTTCCGGGCGATCTCCGTCTCCGTCGTCGAGGGCATGCTCTGCGGCATCGGTCTCGTGATCATCGCCGGCCAGATCTACGCGGCGGCGGGCCTGAAGGCGCCGGAGACCGGCATCGGAAAGATCGCGGGTCTGCCCGGGGCATTCGCCGACACGCTCGGCAGTACCGAGGCCCTGACCTCCCTCGCGATCGGCGCGGGCACGATCGCCGTCATCGTGCTGTGGAAGAAGGCGCCGAAGTCGGTGCAGACCGTGCCCGGCGCCCTCGCGGCGGTCGTCCTGGCCACGGTCGCCACCCTCGCCCTCGACCTGCCGGTCGCCACCGTCCGGGTCGAAGGCCTGCTCGGTGTCATCCAGCCGCCCGGCGCCGAAGCCCTCAGCGAGCTGGCCGGCCCGGCCATCTGGGGCACCATCATCGCGTTCGCGCTGATCGCCTCCGCCGAGAGCCTGTTCAGCGCGGCCGCCGTGGACCGGCTGCACGACGGTCCACGCACCCAGTACAACAAGGAGATGATCGCCCAGGGCGCGGGCAACACCCTGTGCGGCCTGCTCGGCGCGCTGCCGATGACCGCGGTGATCGTGCGCAGCTCCGCCAACGTCCACGCGGGCGCGAAGACCAAGGCGTCCCGTGTGCTGCACGGTGTGTGGCTGCTGCTGTTCGCGGCCGCGATGCCGTGGGTCCTGGCCCTGATCCCGATTTCCGCCCTGGCCGGCATCCTCATGCACGCGGGCTGGAAACTGATCCCGTTCCGTCAGATCGCCACGCTGTGGCGGGACCACAAGGGTGAGGCACTCATCCTCGTGATCACGGCCGTCTCGATCGTCGCCGTGAACATGTTCGAGGGTGTGCTCATCGGTCTGGCTCTGGCGATCGTCAAGACGGCCTGGGAGGCTTCACACATCAAACTGGAGGTCATAGACAAGAGCGCCGGTCCGATCCAGGTCTACCTGTCGGGCAACGCGACGTTCCTGCGGCTGCCGAGAATCCTCGAAAGCCTGGAGAACCTGCCGCAGGACCGCCCGGTCGAGCTGGACCTGTCCGGCCTGCACCACCTCGACCACGCCTGCCGTACGGCCCTCGAGTCCTGGGCGGAGCGGCACAGTGCGGCCGGCACGGAACCGGTGAAGGTCACCGAACCGGTGAAGTACGCGTAACGGCCCGAAGGGCAGGCCGTGGGGAGCCGGCGACGGGAAGGGAGCCACCCCCAGGCGGTTCCGGCAGGGGGGGGCGCCGCCGTCGACGATCCGCGTCGAGCGGGATCAGAGCAGGCGCCGCACCCCAGGGCGCGGCGCCGCTCACCTGCCTGCGGGGCGTGCACCGTTCCCCGGGAGGCGAAACGCTCAAGCTATGTGCCGGTCACGGGGGAGTGCAGGGGTAGTTGTTGCCGGTGCCCAGCACGATGGAATTGATCGGGCTCAGATTCTGGACGCTCCCGTAGGGCGCCGCGAAGATGATGGTGTTGCCTCTGCCGGTGCCGTTGTAGCCGGTGCACAGCTCCACCCAGGCGCCGCCGTACTGGTTGTTCACCACGTAGTGGTCGCCGAACTGATTGCTGAGGTTGTGTGCACCGTAGGCCCAGTACACACCACCGCTTTGGATACCGGAGTTCGGGTCGGCATTGTTGTAGATGCACACGGCTCCGTACGGGCACCCGTAATAGGTGGCGTTGGAACTCGCGGACGCGGGTCCGGCGGTGACGGCCACGACCGACCCCGCTACCGCGACGGCCGAAACCGCCATCCTCACGAATCTGGTGAAAATCGCAAGTACCTCCTTGTAGTGACGCGCGTGAACTAGAAGGTGAGGTTCCAGGTATCGATCCGCCCGGTGTCCTGTGTCGCGATGTCGCGGACGCGCAGTTTCCACGTACCGGACGCGGTCTCCGACGAGGCGTCGACGGTGTACGGCTTCACCACGTCGTCCCCGCTGTCGCCGTCGGCGAAGTCCTCCAGGGAGTAGACCGATCCGTCAGGGGCGACGAGCGACAGCACCAGGTCGCCGCGGTACGTGTGCTTGACGTCCACACCGACCTTCAACGCGGCCGGGGCGTTGCCCGGCACACCGGTCACGGTGATCGGTGACTCCACCGTGGCGTTGTCGGCGACGGCGACGTCGGTGGCGTTGTCGAAGTACCGGCCGGGCTGCGGCGCGGTGCCACCGACGGCCTTCAGCGCGTCGACCTGACCGTCCCCGAAGAAGGCGTTCTTCGCGGTGGTGCCGGTGCAGCGGCTGTCGGACGGGCACGCGGTGTCCGTGGCCTGGGTCCCCAGGCGCGCGCGCAGTTCCGCGGGGGTGGCGGCCGGATCGGCACTCTTCAGCAGCGCGGCGACACCGGCCACATGCGGTGAGGCCATCGAAGTGCCGTTCATGTTCCCGTACTTGCCGCCGGGGAGCGTGGAGTAGACGCCGTAGGCTCCGTCACCGCCCGGGGCCGCGACATCGATGACGTCCCTGCCGAAGTTGGAGTATGACGCCTTGATGTTCCCGTTGCCCATCGCCCCGACGGTCACGACGCCTGGCAGCTCCGTCGGGATGTCGACGCAGGCGTTCGTGATGGTGCGGTTGACGGGGGTCGAGTCGTTCGGGCTGGAACTGTCAGTGCGCTTGTTCGCCAGGTCGTAGTTGGAGTTGCCCGCTGCCGCGACCTGGAGCGAGCCCTTGCCCTCCGCGTACTCCTGTGCCCGGCGCACACCCTCGATGATGGCCGCCTGGTCCGGGTCGTCGGGGCAGTTGAACATCCACGGGTCCGTGTAATAACTGTTGTTGGTGACGTCGAAACCGCGGTCACCGGCCCACATGAACCCGCAGATGGTGTTCTCGGCGAAGAACATGCTGGTGCCCGGCTCCGCGATGCGCACGGAGGCGAGCGTCACGCCCGGCGCGACGCCGACCACTCCCTTGCCGTTCTTCGCGGCGGCGATGGTGCCCGCCACATGGGTGCCATGGGTGCCGACGTCACGCCAGGCTCCGGCGCGGGTGTCGGCCTTGCCGTAGGCGCAGGAGACGGAGTCGGCAGCGTCGAAGTTGGGCGCGATGTCCTGGTGACGGTCGTCCACTCCGGTGTCGAGGACACCCACCTTGACGGACGGCGAGCCGGTGCTGACGGCCCAGGCCTTGTCGGCGTTGATCCTGGTCATGTCCCACCGCGCGGTCTCGGTGAGACTGGTGGGCGACTGCCCGGGAGCACCCGGCAGAGTGGGGGAGTAGGCATCCGCGGGGACGTCCGAGGTGCGGGTCGCGCCGACCTTCTGCACGCCCGCGACGGAACGCATCGCGGTGGCGAAGCCGGCCGAAGAGGAGTGTGCGACCACCACGCCGATCGCGTCGTAATGCGCGAAGACCGAACCGCCCTTCCCCGCGACGGCGTTGCGTACGGCCGAGGTGTCACCGGGAGCGGTGATGACGAGGTAGGAGCGGGTGCCGGCGGCGATCTGGGCGGGCGCGGCGGCGCGGGCCGCGGCCGGGCCCGGCGGAAGGCCGGTGTCCGCGTCGGCCGCGCCGGCGGGTGTGGCGAGCGCGAGAGCCGCTCCGACGGCGGCGACGGGCAGCAACGACCGTCTGAGACGGCGCTGGGGTGTGCGGGGGGTTGTCACAGCATCCTCCGAGAGCCCGGGGCAAGGGGTGGCGCCGACCGGGCCATGGGCTGAATGGGTCGACGCAAGATTTCAGATGAGGGCATGACAAGGGAAGGGTCTGAGGCTCATCGATCGCCCTGAGTGGACAAATAGTCGACTCCGCTCCGGATCGGTCCGGCATCGGCGTTCGGCGGACCATGCCCAGGCCGGCATCGAGCGAGTGGAGACCACGCAGAGGCCAGGCGGGCGGGCGGTGGACCGCACGGCGGAAGGCGGCCCGCCCGGTGTCGACTGTCGAGCCCGGGCAGTGGCCGTATCGACGGCACGCCCCACGTAGCCTCTTTCTCGTGTCATCCTCCCGTCTTCATCGCGTCGCCGTCCTTGTGCTCGAGGGTGCGAAGCCGCTCGATGTCGGCATTCCCGCGCAGGTTTTCGCGACCCGCGCGAGCATGCCGTACGAGGTGCGGGTGTGCGGGGCGGCACCCGGTCTCGTGACCGGCGGCGACGGCCTTTCGTACTCCGTCGCCCACGGCCTGGACGCGTTGACGTGGGCCGACATCGTCTTCGTCCCCGGCTACCGGCACCCGGACCGAGAGGACCCTCCGCAGGCTGTGGTCGATGCGCTGATCGCCGCTCATGCCCGGGGCGCGCGGCTCGCCGCCATCTCCACCGGGGCCTTCGCGCTCGCCGCCACGGGCCTGCTCGACGGCAGGCGCGCCACGACGCACTGGCACTACACGCGAGCACTCACGGCGAGGCATCCGCTCATCCGGGTCGACGAGAACGTCCTGTTCGTCGACGAGGGCAGCGTGCTCACCTCGGCCGGCGCCGCCTCCGGCATCGACCTGTGCCTGCACATCCTGCGCGGTGACCTCGGAGTGGCCGCCTCGAACCACGCGGCCCGCCGACTGGTCGCGGCCCCCTACCGCAGTGGCGGCCAGGCCCAGTACGTGCCGCGCAGCGTGCCCGAGCCGCTCGGCGAGCGCTTCGGGGCCACCCGCGAGTGGGCGCTGCACCGGCTCGGCGAACCCCTCTCCCTCGACCTGCTGGCGCGGCAGGCCGGCGTCTCGGCGCGCACGTTCTCCCGGCGCTTCGTCGAGGAGACCGGCTACACGCCGATGCAGTGGGTGATGCGCGCCCGCATCGACCTGGCCCGCGAACTGCTGGAGCGCTCCGAGCGCAGCGTCGAACAGATCGCCGCCGACGTCGGGCTCGGTACCGGCGCGAACCTGCGCCTGCACTTCCAGCGGATCCTGGGCACCACCCCGAGCGAATACCGGCGCACCTTCACACAGGGCGAGTAACACCCTGGCGGGATCCTTTTGAACCATGGCGATCGCGCCACTGTCGGCGGCGTGAGCCGCAGGCGAGCCTGGTGGCGAAGGGAAGGGACATCACCTATGACTCGCATCGCCATCAACGGATTCGGCCGCATCGGACGCAATGTGCTGCGCGCCCTGCTGGAGCGCGACAGCGCCCTCGAGATCGTCGCCGTCAACGACCTCACCGAGCCCGCCACGCTCGCCCGGCTGCTCGCCTACGACAGCACGGCCGGCCGCCTCGGGCGCCCGGTGTCCGTCGAGGGGAACGCCCTCGTCGTCGACGGCCGCCGGATCACAGTGCTGGCCGAGCGCGAGCCGGCGCAGCTGCCCTGGGCCGAACTCGGCGTCGACATCGTCCTGGAAGCCACGGGCCGTTTCACCTCGGCCAAGGCCGCCCGCGCCCACCTCGACGCGGGCGCGAAGAAGGTGCTCGTCAGCGCGCCGTCGGACGGCGCCGACGTCACCCTCGCGTTCGGGGTCAACACCGACGCCTACGACCCGGACCTGCACACGATCGTCTCCAACGCCTCCTGCACCACCAACGCGCTCGCCCCGCTGGCGAAGGTGCTCGACGACCTCGCGGGCATCGAGCACGGATTCATGACGACGGTGCACGCTTACACGCAGGAGCAGAACCTGCAGGACGGCCCGCACCGCGACGCCCGTCGCGCCCGTGCGGCCGGCGTCAACATCGTGCCGACCACGACCGGCGCCGCCAAGGCGATCGGCCTGGTGCTGCCGAGCCTGGACGGCAAGTTGTCGGGCGACTCGATCCGCGTACCGGTACCGGTGGGCTCGATCGTCGAACTCAACACCACGGTCGCCCGCGATGTGACCCGCGACGACGTGCTCGCCGCCTACCGTGCCGCGGCGCAGGGACCGCTCGCCGGCGTCCTCGAGTACTCCGAGGACCCGCTGGTCTCCTCCGACATCGTGGGCAATCCCGCCTCATCGATCTTCGATTCGGCTCTCACCCGCGTCGACGGCCGTCACGTGAAGGTGGTCGCCTGGTACGACAACGAGTGGGGCTTCTCGAACCGAGTGATCGACACGCTGCAGTTCCTCGCCACCCGCTGACCGCACCGAGGCCCACGCCGTCGAGGAACCGTATGCCGAGGGTGTGCGCTGCCGCGTCGTGCAGCGCCTGACGGGTGAGCGAACCGCGCTGCTGTGGTACATCGGTACGTCACTGAACACCGCAGCAGGATCCGCGTTGCATGGCGCGGGCGGTCTCCAGCCAGGTGGTGCCGTGCGGTGGACGGGCATGGCCGGCCTGGCGGAGCGCGGTCAGGTCGGCCTGCCGGCGGGGAAGGCCGTCGTGGATGGACCAGTGGGGTGGTCGGCGGGCTTGTCGGTCAGGCGGCGAGCCGGCCCTGCGGGGGTGCCGTCGTCGGTGACGGGCAGGGCCCACAGTACGGATTCGGCGATCAGGGCCATCCATCGGCCGTCGGGTGACCAGACGGGCCCGGCTGCGACACGGTCGGACAGTGACTGGTGCGGGGCGGGCAGGTGGTGCCGTTCGCTGCCGGTGTCCGTCGGTCAGCCGGCGCAGACCGGTGCCGTCGCTGCGCAGCGACCACAGGTGGAAGCCTCCGCCGCGATAGCCGCACACCGCGATCGTCTCGCCGTCCGGTGAGAGAGCCGGACGTGTGGCTTCCAGCGGCCAGTCCGTCAACTGCCGGGCGCCCCCGCCTGCCTGCGGGATGCTCCAGAACACGCCCTGGACCTCGGCGATCAGCGCCTGGCCGCTACCGCTGGTGGTGACCGAGCCCCCGGTGATCGCACGGTAGGTGACCACCGATGTCGGGTCACCGGAGACGGTCGCCGGAGCATCCACCGGTGCGATACCGGGCGCAAGGCCGGCTGTCAGGCCGGCGGTGGAGTTGAGGAAGCCGCGGCGGCTGATGAAACCGGCACTCACGACGGTTCGCCTCCTCGGGCGATCGGACGCTGCGTTCCGCTGGGCGCATCTGCCCGTGTCCTGCCGGAAGCCGGGGCCAGGGCTGACCACACGGCATCCGGGCGCAGGGGCAGGGTGCGGATGCGGACGCCGAGGGCGCGGTGAACAGCGTTGGCGAGTGCCGGGGCGATGGGGTTGATGGCCAGTTCGGCGAGGGGTCTGGGGGCAGTTGCGCTGTCGTGGTCGATGAGCTGGACATGGGTGGGGGGATGGTCCCCGAGGCGGGGGATGATGTAGGAACGCAGGTCGGGTGTGGTGATGTGGCCGTCGGGGCCGGTGGACAGTTCTTCGCTGAGGGTGCAACCGAGGCATTGGACGACAACTCCTTCGATCTGGGCGCGGCTTTGTTCGGCGTGGATGACGCGTCCGGCGTCGGCGATGTGCACGCTGTCGAGGACGCTGATGATGCCGGTGTCCGGGTTCACGCAGACGCGGAACCACTGGGCGCTGACTGACAGGGTCAGGTCACGGTCAGCGTCTTCCGCGGCGGCCGTGGCGTCGGCTTGCAGGCGCAGGCCGGCCGTCTGGGCGTAGCGGTGAACGCCGGTGAGTGGCAGGGCCGTTCCGGCGCAGTGAACGGCGTCCTTGGTGAGACGGCAGTTCTCTGGTGGGGAGTCGGTGATGGCGGCTGCTGTGTCGATGAGGAGCCCGGCGAGTTCTTGGCAGGCGCGGGTCACGGCCTGGCCGGTGAGGGGCACGGCGCTGGAGGCGAAGCCCCCGGTGTCGTGTTCGAGGAGGTCGGTGTCGCCTTGGCGCAGCCGGACGCGTGCCGTGCTGGTTCCCAGCGTCCGGGCGGCGATGAGGCACAGGGCGGCGCCGGCGCCGCTTCCGAACTCCGGGGCCCCGGTGGTGAGGTCGTAGCAGCCGTCGGCGGCCAGTGATGCCTTCGCCCGGGCGATGTGGCCGTCGGCCGGCACGCTGTGATGGGCGGCGATGGCCAGGCCCTCACCGACGTGGCACCCGGCTGGGGCAGGGCGCTCGCGCTCGAGACAGCGGTCCTCGCGTGCCTGCCTCAGGGCGTGGAGTACGTCGTTCAGGGCGCTTCCCATGAGGGCGTGTTGCCCGCCCACGCCGGGAAGGGCCGCCCGGTCTGCGGGGCGCAGGCAGGCCCGCTCCCGCATGGTCAGCGGATCCAGGCCGAGGCGGTGGGCGATGTCGTCGAGAGCGGATTCGACGGCGAAGACGATCTGCGCCGCGCCGTAGCCGCGGAACGCGCCGGAGGGAACGTTGTGGGTGCGCACGCTGTAGGCGTCCACTGTCAGGTTCGGACACCGGTAGGGAGCGAGCCCTTCCGCGCAGCCGGTCTCCAGCACGCCGGGGCCGTGATTGCCGTACGCGCCCGTGTCGGCGAGCACGTGGATCTTCATCGCGGTGAGCGTGCCGTCTCGGCGCGAGCCGATGGTCACTCCGGTGCGGAAGGGATGCCGGGTGGTGGTCGCGGTGAGTTCCTCGGTGCGGGAGAGTTCCAGCTGCACCGGGCGCCCGGTGTGCAGGCAGGCGAGGGTGGTGATGTCCTCGGTCAGGACCTCTTGCTTGCCGCCGAACGCACCGCCCATGCGGCCCGTGGTGACCCGTACCTGCTCCAGGCCGAAGCCGAAGATGTCACACAGGCGCCGGCGCACCAGGTGCGGGGCCTGCGTGGAGGTGTGCACCCGCAGCCGTCCTTCGCCGTCCGTCCAGGCCCGGGTGGCGTGGCATTCCAATGTGGTGTGCTGTACCCGTTGGGTGGTGAAGGTGTGGTCGTAGACGGTGTCGGCCTCTGCCAGGCCGCGGTCGACGTCGCCCGTGGACCGGTGCAGGTGCGCGATCACGTTGGGCCCGTCGCCCACCCGCACGGCACCGGGCCGCATCGCCTCCTGAGCGGTGCCGACTTCGGGAAGCACCTGGTAGGTGACGCGGACCAGACGACAGGCCTCCTGGGCCAGGGCGAGACTGTCGGCGGCGACGGCGGCGACGCGCTGGCCGACATGGCGCACCACATCGTCAAGGACTCGCAGGTCGGCCGGGTCGTCCTCGGTCCGCTCATGCAGCGCCGTGGAGAAACGGATCGCGGGAGCGTGCCGGTGGGTGAGGACGGCGTGCACGCCCGGCACGGCGAGCGCGGCGCGGGTGTCGATGTCCAGGATGCGGGCGTGCCGATGCGGTGAGCGCACCAGGGCCAGGTGCAGCATCCCGACCGGCTCGGGGCCGTCGAGGGTGAAGCGCGCGGCGCCGGTGACGACATCGTGTGCGGCCGGGTCCGTCGAGCCGGGAGCGCGCTGAGACACGTACGATCGTGTGCCGTGCTCGGATACGGCCCGTACTGCCCGGCTGATCGACCCGTAGCCGGTGCAGCGGCACAGATTCCCTTTCAACGCCTGTGAAGGGTCGTCCAGTTGGCTTTGGCTCAGGGCCGCGGTGGTCATGACGAATCCTGGCGTGCAGTAGCCGCACTGGAATCCCTGGGTCCGGACGAACGCCTCCTGAACCGGATGCAGGATGCCGTCGGCGCCGAGGCCTTCGACGGTGGTCACCGTGCGGCCGTCGACGCGGTGAGCGGGATACAGGCAGCTGTGCACGGCCATGCCGTCCACATGCACGGTGCACGCCCCGCAGTCCCCGCTGTCGCAGCCCTTCTTCACCCCCGTCCAGCCCTGCTCGCACAGGTAGGTGCGCAGACACTGTCCTGGCAGGGGCGGCTGATCGCTGCCACGGCCGTTGACGCATACGCTGAAGGACACCGGGGTCTACCTCTCCTCGGCTAGGGCGCTGCGGACCTCTTCCGCCAAGTGCACGGCCAGGTGCCGACGCCAGGGCGGCCGCCCGTGGGCATCGTCGAGGAGGAGACGGCGGGGGAGCGCCGACAGCAGGCGGCCGCGCAGCTCGTCGGGAGACGGCGCGCACGTGAAGGAGACGGCCACCGGCCGGGTCGTGGCGGCGGTGACCGCGACGGTCAGCCGTCCTTCCGGCCCGCCCCGGATGCCGGTGACCAGGGCCACTGACCTGCCCCACGTGTGCGTAGCCACTCTGCGCATCACACTGTGCGCGGCAAGTGCGCCGGCGGGCAGCGTGAGCGAGCGCAGCAGTTCACCCGGAGCCAGCACGGTGGACCCGGGTCCGGAGACGAAGTCTCGGACGGGTACGGCACGTTCCGCTCCGTCCAGGGCGCGTACCCGGCAGGTGCCGTTCAGCGCCACGGCCATGGAGATCATGGGTCCGGCCGGCAGGGCGGCGCACAGGTTGCCTCCTACCGTCGCGGTGTTCCATACCTTGAAGGAGGACGAGAACGCCCGGCAGCAACCGGCGATCAGCGCTCGCCCCGACGGCCACGGTGCGCCGGGCGTTTCGGCGAAGGCCAGCAACTCGCTGACGGTGCAGGTGGCAGCCACCTCGATCCCGGCCTCGGTCAGGGTGAGCGGCGGCCAGCCATGGGCGGTCAGATCGCGCAGTCGCCGCAGACCGGGTCGGGGCTCGGCGAACAGAGTGGTGCCGCCGGCCAGCCATGCATCCCCCTGCCGCCAGGGCAACGCGCTCTGTCCGTCGACGATTTCACGCACCGCCGTCAAGTCCATGGCACTCTCCCAGGCTTCGCCTCGGTCAGGCGGTGACGAGATCGCCGGTGACAGACAGTCCGTCGACCTGGCCGGGCGTGACGATGGCGAGCTCGTCGTCGTGGCGCGTGCCCGGCTGCCACTGACCACCGGCCGGCGCGACCGTGGCGATGTCGGGCACGGGGCCGCGGGTCCAAGTCCAGGGGGTCATCACCCGGGGACGCCGGCCGTCCCGAACGGGCAACGGCCACCCCGACGGTGAGGACGCCCTCCCGGACCGTATGTGACTCGCTCATCTTGCTCCCTGCACGATCTCCCGGCCGGCAATCGGCCCTGGGTGCACAGCTAGGCTCCCCGGCGGCCATGCCCGGCAAGGGGGCCGATCGGGTGATGCGGAGACGCCGGGCGGCGACAGGAGCACCCGTGACCGCCGCCCGGCATCATCGCGTGATCCATCGGTCTGTACGGCGTCGTCACCGGCCCACCGGATCGCCGTCGGCACCGTCGTTCCGGCTGCGGAGCATCACGTGGCCGCCATGATGCAGCGGCGTGTTCAACCGCAGACGGGTCGTCTCGTGGCCTGTCTGCGCGTCGACGATGTGTACTTCGCCGTGGCCGCCGCGGGTGACGGCGACCCAGTCGGCGCCGGGTGAGGCGGCCACGGCCCGGCGCTGGACGCCTTCCCAGGGAGTGCCGCCGCGACGCGGTGCGCCGTCCATCACGGGTAGCGGGAGGCGGCGGACGGTGTCGTCGGCGCCCAGGAGGATCAGTTCGTCGCCATCAGGGTGGATGCGGGTGAACGCGGTGTGGTTCCGGGCGAGGGCCAGCCGGAAGACCAGTCCGGGACCGAGGTCCGTCAGGAAGGTGCGACCGGTTGCCAGATCGTGGCGCCATGCCTGGTTGGTCCACTCCGGCCACCGCAGCGGGTCGGGAGCGCCGCCGCGCAGTGTGCTCCACAGTGCCGGCCGCCGGGTGTCGAGGCGCAGGTACCAGCCCCGGGCGGGCGATTCCCACGGGATCACGGCCTCGGCCACGAGGGTGTTGTCCTTCCTCCGGGCCCGGTGCACCCCCTCGCCGGTGGCCACGAACACGTGCCCCGAGTCGGGTGCCTGTGCGTCCCCGTGTCCGTCATCGGGCAGCGGCAGGAGTTCGTGGGGCGGGACCACGGGGCAGCCGGGCGGAGCCGCGAGCAGATCCGCGAACCGGTGTGCGGTCAGCGCCCCGGGTTCCCGGTGCCGCAGCACGACCAGCGGGTCGCCGCCGCCCAGCACCGTCACGCCTGGCTCGCCGACCCGCGTGCGTACGCGTGCGGTCGCGTCGGCGGCCAGGTCGACGACCGTCAGCAGGTCCGACCACGGTTCGGTGTTCTTGCCCAGGCCGGTGGTCACGGCCAGCCGGCGGCCGGCCGGGTCGCAGGCGAGGTGCTCGGCCGGGACGGCGACCGGCACGGCGCGTTCCACGAGCTTCTCGCCGAAGGGATCGAGTACCAGCAGTTCCCCCCGGCGGTCGTCGACACAGGCCACCCGCCCTCCGGACAGGGCCAGGAACCCGGCGTGCTCTGAGAGATGACGGCCGGTGAGACGTCCGGTGACGGTGCCGTCCGGCACGGTCACCACGTGGACGGATCCGTCCACGTGGTCGGAGACGAGCAGGACGGGTGCGGCAGTGGGCATGGGTCCTCCGGAAACCTGTTTGCTGAAAACGATTATCATGTATCTTCGGTGCGTTCCCGGCACCTGAGAAGAAGCGAGGGCATCGATGCTGCGCTCACCGTCGAGATTCGTCCGCAGTTGGATCGCCGCGGCATTGGTGGGTTCCGTGCTGGTCGGCTGCGGCTCGTCGTCCGACGAGCCCGCGAGTGACAAGGCCGGGCCCGCGGCGAGGACCGAGGTCACCGTCGAACCCATCAAGGCGTCGACGGAAGTGACCGACACGAACGGCGTCAAGGTCTCCTTGAAGAAGGAACCCGAGCGCATCGTCTGCCTGTTCGCGCTCTGCGACGACATCCTGACCGAACTGGGCATCGTCCCGACGGCCACCAACAGCGCGCTGCTCTCCCACCCCGGTTTCCTCGGGGAGGAGAAGGCCAAGAAGGCCGACGTCATCCCCGGGGGATTCATCGCCCCGGAGGTGGAGGCGATCCTGTCCCACAAGCCCGACCTGGTCATCGGGCTGGGGGACACCCACGGCAAGCTCGCCCCCGCCCTGAAGGGCGCCACCACGTTCTGGCCCATGCAGCCCGAGACCTGGGAGGACAGCGTCGGCTACCTGCGCGACGTCGCCGCCCTGACCGGCCGCACCGCACAAGGCGAAAAGGCCGAGAAGGCCTTCCGCGCCAAGCTGGCCGACGCCGAGAAGACGCCGAGCGACAAGACCGCGCTCATCATCTACGGCAGTGACGAGAACTTCGGCGTCGCCACCCCGGAGGCCGACGTGACCGCCAGCCTGTTCCCCAAGATCGCCGAATACCCCTGGAAGTCCCGTGGTGTAGAGGGCAGTTACAGCCTGGAGGAGATTCTCGCTCAAGGCGTGGACGTGCTGTTCGTCGAGACGATGAGCTTCGGCGGCGCGGACGGCAAGCTCTCGGAGAAGCTGGCCGCGAATCCCCTCTGGAGCAAGATCCCGGCGGTGAAGAACGGCGACGTCCACGAAGTGAACTCGGAGGTGTGGGCCAAGGGACGCGGCACCCGTTCGCTGGGCATCGTCCTCGACGAGGCCACGGCCGCGCTGCGGTGAGGACACCCCTGCCGGTCCCCGCCCCGGTCCCCGCCGAGGCGGGCGGACGGCGGCCGTCGCCCGGTACATCCAGGTGGCAACCCCTCCTGGTGGTCGTCCTGCTGGCCGCATCCTCGGTCTGTGCGCTGAGCCTCGGCACTCCCTACGTCCCGCCGCACCGGCTGGTCGGCGCGGTACTGGAGGGGGACAGCAGCCTCGCCGGGATCGTCGTCACCGAACTCCGCGTGCCTCGCCTGGTGCTGGCGCTCGTCGCCGGTGCGTGTCTGGGGGCGGCCGGACTGGTGCTGCAGGAAGCACTGCGCAATCCCCTGGCGGTGCCGGAGATGCTGGGTGTGTCGTCCGGGGCCGCGTTGGGCGTGGCCGCTCCTCTGGTGCTGACCCTGTCCCTGCCCGCCGCCGTCCAGCCTCTGCTGGCCATCGGCGGGGCCGCGCTCGGCGGTGGGCTGACCCTGCTCGCCGCCGGGCTGGGCCGCAGCCCGTCCGCCGTACTGCTGACCGGCGCCGCGGTCGCTGCCGCGTTGCAGGCCGCGCTGCTCGTGCTGATGGTCATGGCCGACCAGCTCGACCTCCAACTCATCTACCGCTATCTGCTCGGTTCCCTGTCCGCCCGGACCTGGGACGACATCGCTGGGCTCTGGCCGTGGCTGCTCGTCGCGGTCCCCGCCCTCGTGCTGTGCGCGCCGGTGCTGTCGGTGATGCGGCTGGGCGACGAGGACGCCGAGGCGCTGGGCGTGCGCGCCCAGCGGGCGCGGCTCGCGGCGCTGGCCATCGCCGTGCTGCTGATCGCCCCGGTGACGGCCGTGTGCGGTCCGGTCGCCTGGGTGGGTTTCCTCGCCCCGCATCTGGCCCGGTGGTTCAGCCCCGCGGCCGGGGCGGTGCGCTGGCTTCCGTGGTCGGCCGCCTGGGGTGCCGCCGTCGTGATGGCCGCCGATGTCCCGGCCCGGCTGGCGCTGGCGCCCGTGGAAACCCCGGCCGGTGCCTGGACGGCCCTGCTGGGGGTGCCGGCCGGGATCGCTCTGATGCGGTCGGGTGGCCGCGGCCGGGCCGGCCGGCGCGCGCCGGCCGGCCCGGCCGCTGTGCGCGGGGCGCTGCACGCGCCGCGGGCGGCTGTCTCCGGCGCCGAGGCCGGAGTCCCTCGCTCCGGGGCGGCGGACGACGCTCGCCGAGACCTGCCCGGGGCCGGCGGCGCCTGCCTGCCCCCTTCCCCGCAGACCGGAACGGAGGACCCGCGGTGACCCGGCGTTTCACGGCGCTCGCGGCACTGGCCGTCGTATGCGCCGGCCTGGAACTGGTGGCCGGGCGCGGTATGTCCCCGGGGGTGGTCTGGGACGTCGTCAACGGTGGCGGCGACGCGACGGAACGCCACATCTTCTTCCAACTGCGCCTGCCCAGACTGCTGGTGTCCCTCGGTGCGGGCGCGTGCCTGGCCGTGGCGGGGCTGGTCCTTCAGTCCGCGCTGCGCAACCCGCTCGCCGGGCCAGAGGTGACGGGCGTGACGCCGGGCGCGGTCCTCGGGGCCGTCACCGCGACCGCCCTGGGCCTCGCCGGGTGGGACTCGCCGCTGGCCGTCGTCCTCGCGGCTTGTACGGGCGGGTGTGCCGGCGCTGCGCTGCTGTGGCTGCTCGCCGGCCGCGGCCGGGGCGATCCGGCACAGACCGCTGTGCACGGGGTGCTGGTGTCGGCGGTGCTCGGCGGGCTCACCGCCATGGTGCTCCTGGTGGAGCCGGGTGAACTCGGCAGCGTCGTGCAGTGGTTGGTGGGCACCACCGAGGGCCGGGTGTGGCAGCACTGGCACCTGCTGTGGCCGTGGGCGCTTCTCTGGGGGGCCGCGGCCTGGCTGATGGCCGGGCCGCTGACCCTGCTGCGCTGCGGGGACGACATCGCCCTCACGGCCGGCCTGTCCGCTCGGCGGGCGCGGACGCTGGCCCTGCTGTGCGCGGTGGCGCTGACGGCCGGTGCGGTGGCCGCCGTCGGGGCGCTGGGCTTCGTGGGTCTGCTCGTTCCGCATCTGGCCGTGGCCGTTTTCGGCGCGGATCTGCGGGTGAGCCTCCCCGGTGCCGCCCTCGTGGGCGCGGTCGTGGTGTGCGGGGCGGATGCCGCCGCGCAGTTGTCCTCGCGTCTGCTGGCCCAAGGGCTGGACTCCGGACGGCTCACGCTGCCGGTCGGAGCGCTCACCGCCTGCCTCGGCGCCGCGCTGCTGCTGGTCGTCGTGCGCCGCACACCGAGCCGTACGTTCTGAAGCCGACTTAAGGACAGAGCATGACCGAGTCCGTGGGGATCCATGTCGAGGGGGTCCGTTTCGGCTACCCCGGACGACCCGTTCTGAGGGGCGTCGACATGACCGTCCGGCCGGGCGAACTGACCGCCCTCATCGGCCTGAACGGCTGCGGCAAGTCGACCCTGCTGCGGCTGGCCGCCGGACTGCTGCGACCGGACGAGGGGCGCGTTCTGCTCGGTGGGGACGATCTCGTCCGCCTCTCGAGGCGCGCCACGGCCCGCAGGGTGGCGCTGCTGCACCAATCGGCCCCAGGGGTCCCGGGCATGACGGTGTGCCAGCTCGTGCGTCAGGGGCGGTACGCCGCACGCGGACCGCTCGGCATGCTGCGCGAGGGGGACGACCCCGTCGTGCGGCGGGCGCTGCGCGATGTGGGAGTGGAGCAGTGGGCCGAGCGTGACGTCGACGCGCTGTCGGGAGGTGAGCGGCAGCGGGTGCGGCTCGCGATGGCGCTCGCGCAGGACACCCGCGTCCTGCTGCTCGACGAGCCGACCACCTACCTGGATCTGCACCACCAACTCGACGTGCTGCAGACCGTGGTGCGTCTGCGCGAGGAGCGCGGACTCACGGTGGTGATGGTGCTGCACGACCTGGCCCACGCGGCCCGGTTCGCCGAGCGGATCGTCGCCCTGCGGGAGGGCGTTGTGGTGGCCGACGGGACGCCGAAGCGGGTCGTCACGCCGGGGTTGCTGGCGGAGGTGCTGAAGGTGGCCGGCCGGGTCGGCGAGGATCCCGAGGGAGGCTGGCCGGTGTGTTATCCAGATCACCCCATCGCAGCTCTAGAATATGAAAATCAGATTCATTAGTGTGGCGTCACGGCGCTCACCCGAACGCCGTATCTCCCTGACGATGAAGGAGAGTTCATGGACAACGAGCAGGTCTTCGCACCGATCGTCGACCCGGGTCAGCTGGCTCACGACTCGGCCTCCCACTCCAACGCGCTCGTCGAGAACCCCTTCGAGGACACCGAGGAGTAAGCGAGGGCTCAGCTCCCTCGACCGTGGGCCCGCCCGTTGCCTTCCGGGCGGGCCCACGCCCGTCCCAGACCCGTCGTCAGGAGGATCGCCGTGTCCCGCAGCCGACTCGTACCCGGTGCCGAGGTCGTCGCCGTACCCGGGCGAGGTCTCGCCGTCCGCACCCCCGAAGGGGAGTTCCTCAGCATCAGGACAGGCGACGCGGACGAGCAGCTCCTGCTCTCCCTGCTCACCGGCGGCGGGACCACCGCCCGGGCGGACACGGAACTGCGCCGTGTCATCCGTGGGTTCGAGCAGGCCGGATTCCTGGCGCAGGGCACCCGGCCCGCCGAGTGGCCCGCCGACCGCCGGCACATCCGGCTGATCGGCGACCCGGTACTGACCGAACCGCTCGCCGCGCACCTGACGGCCTTGGGCGCCGATCCCGCCATGACCACACCCCGGACGTCACCGGTCGACGTCGACGACCTGCTCGCGACGGCCCCCGCCGCCGTCGTGTGGTGCCTCGACGGACCCGTGCCCGACGGGCTGTGGGACGTCGCCGACCGGCTGCCCGAGCACGGTGTCGCGTGGCTGCGCTGCCACCGCGAGGGCTGGCAGGCGTACGTCGAGCCGGTGGCCGCCGGACCCGGGGACGTGACCTCGGCCCACATACGCTCCCGGCGGCTCGCCGCCACCCCCGCGTACCGCGAACTGGCCGCGTACTGGAGCGGGCCCCGCACCTCCGGCGCACCGGCCCGGCTCACCGTTCCCGCCGCCACGCTGCTCGCGGCGCTGCTGGCCGACGATCTCAGCCGGTGGGCCACCGGCGCCCCCGATCCGGCCGGCCTCCCGGCACGGCGCCGGCTGCGCCGCGTCGACCTGCGCACCCTGACCGTCACCGAACACCCCGTCCTGCCGGTCCCCGACGTCGCACCGACACCGAAGAAGGACGGATGACGGCGTTCAGCGCGGCCGTCGAGGGACTCGCCACCGACATTCACCTCCCCGCCGGCGACGGCCCCTTCCCGGCCGTCCTGGTCCGCACCCCCTACGACCTCACCCGGCACCGTGCCGAGGCGCGCGGCTGGTCCCGCCGCGGATTCGCAGCCGTCGTCCAGGACGTGCGGGGCCGCTTCGCGTCAACGGGGGAGTGGCACCCCTACACGAACGAGACAGCGGACGGAGCGGCGACCGTCCGCTGGATCCGGCGCCAGCCCTGGTGCGACGGCCGGCTGGTGGCGTCCGGCGCCTCCTACGCCGCCCACTGCGCCCTCGTCCTCGCCCTCGACGTGCCCGAGGACGCGCGGCCGGACGCCGTCATCGCGGCCGTGCCCGCCCTCGGTCCCGCGGAGACGGCGCGCGAGGCGTCCGGCGTGGAACGGCTGCTCTCCCGTGCCGGATGGTGGGCCGCCCACGGCGACCGGCGGGGCTCCGACGAGAGCGCACTGGACAAGGCCCTCGACGCGGACCCCGGCCTGCTCGCCCACCTGCCGCTGACCGCCCTCCCCGAGCGGCTGGGCCGGAGCCTGCCCTCCTGGGCGGGCCTGTGGCGCCACCACGATCGCGGTCGCCTCGTGGCACGGGCGGCCCACGCCGGGCTGCCCCTGCTCGCGGTGGGCGGCCACCACGACCACTTCACCGACGAGACCGTCGCACTGTGGCAAGCCTGGGGCGGCCCCTCCGCGCGTCTGCTGCTCGGCCCCTGGAGGCACGGCCTGGTCACCGCACCCGGCCCGGACGCGGGGCCCGCCCACCGGCTGAACCTCGGCGAGCTGTACGTGCGCTGGGCCCGCCGCGCCCTGGCCGGCGAACTCGCCCCCGGCCGCCACGGGGCCCTGGCACTGGGCGGCGCCGACCTGTGGCTGCCCGCCGGCACCCACGGTGAACCGCGCATCCGACGGCCGCGGCTGCTGCACGGCTCCGCCTTCACCGCCGACCCCGACCGCCCCGTCCGCTCCGACGACCTGACCGTCCCCACCGACGGTCCGCCCGACCGCTGCCTGTTGGTCACCCCGCCGCTGCCGCGTCCGCTCGACGCGGTCGGCCCCGCGAGCGTGCAACTGCGGGCCACCGCCCACACGCCGTCCGCCGACTGGGTCGCCCGGCTCGTCGCGCTGACGCCGGAAGGGACCGCCGCACGGCTCGCCGTCGGCGTCGTCCGGCGTGCCGGACCGGTCGGCCACGAGGGCGCGTTCACCGTCGACCTCGGCCGGCTCGCGTGCCGGTTGCGGGCCGGCACCCGGTTGCGGCTGGAGATCGCCGGGCACCACTTCCCGGCCCACGCCCGCAACCCCCACACCGGCGACGACCCGGTGACGGCCCGTCACCTGCTCGCGTCCCGGCGCGAGGTCGATCCGGCCGGTGTGGCGCTCAGGCTGCACATGCTCCCGTCCCGTCCGACCCCCACCGACCCCGCCCAGGAGATCCTGCGATGACGGCGCTGCCGCTGGAAGCACTTGTCGACCCCGTCTGCGGCATCGTCCGCAAGGTCAAGCCCGTCGAGCACCCCCCGGGCACCCCACCCCGCTACACCGCGCTCACGGCCGAGATATCCGACGCCCGCAGACTCGGACTGTGGCCCGCCGACCGGGTCTCCCTCGGCACCACCTTCGGCGACCCCGGACAAGCCCGCATCGCCGCGATAGCCGAGGGCATTGAGCGGTACTGCGGCAACCGCGTGCCGCCGCCCGGCCACCCCGACGCCCCCCTGCGCGCCACCGCCGCCGAACTGGCCGAGAAGGGCCTGCGCCTGTACGGCCCCGGGGACCTGCCCGCCTACGCGCCCTGGCAGTACGCCCGGCCGAAGTTCCCCTATCGCCCCCTCACCGCCGACACCCCGGCGCTGTGGACCCGCGGAACGGAACCGCTGGCCGACGGGACCACCGCCGAGGTCTGGGCACCCGTCTCGCTCACCCACCTCAACTGGCGCCAGGGCGACTTGCGTGAGCTGCCCCGCACCCACCACCTCAACTACGCCGGGATCGCCACCGGTCAGGGCCTTGACGACGCCGCCGAACGCGGCCTGCTGGAGATCGTCGAACGCGACGCCCTGGAACTGTGGTGGCATCTCGACGGCCCGGCCCGGGGCATCGACCCGGCGAGCGTGCCCGGCCTCGCCGACGACCTCGCCGGCTCCGCTCTCGACGTCCACATCGTCGAGATGCCCTCGGAGTTCGCCCCCTGCATGGCCGCACTCGTCCACGACCCGCGCCTCGGCCTGTACGCCGCCGGTTTCGCCTGCAAGTACGACCCCGCCGAAGCAGCCCGCAAGGCCGTCCTCGAAGCCGTCCACACCTGGGTCTTCACCCAGGGCCTGACCAGTGCTGACGGCTGGGTCTTCCAGGCCGTCGAGGCCGGGCTGCTCGCCCGGGGGCTCTACCTGGAGCACCGCGCCGACGGCCGCTATCTCGATGTGTGCGGCGAGCAGTTCGAGCACGTGCGGGACCTGGGCGCGCACGTGCAGGTGTGGCTGGACGAGCGGATGGCGGCCGAGGCCCGGCGCTTCACCGAGCCGGCCCTCGGAACCGTGTCCGTCGACATGGTCGAGCCCGGCAGCCGGGAGCGCCTGGAGCGTGCGCTGCGCGGGGGCGGCCACCGTGTCATGACGTTCGACCTCACCACCGAGGATGTGGCCGAGACCTCCCTGCGCGTCGCCAGGGTCCTCGTCTCCGGGCTCCTTCCCAACGCCCCGGCGGCCTTCGGCTACTTCGGCTGCCCGCGCCTTTCCGAAGCCGCCGCCGAACGCGGATGGCGCACCGACCCGCCGAGCGCGCCGCAGGACTTCACCCTGGCGCCTCCGCCGCACATGTGAGGTCCGTCCCCGTGCAACACGCCCGTGAGGACGGCCCGCCGGACCTCGTCGCCGCCCTGGCCCGCGCCCGCTCCCCGGAGCGCCCCGGCCCCGACACACCCGCCGGGGGAGCCGTCCGGGCCTGGCCGGGGCCGCCGGTCCCCTTCCCGAAGGCCGTCCCGGCCGGTCTCGACCTGCATCTCCTGCTGCGCCTGTCCCTGGCGGCCTCGGACGACTCCGGACGCCTGCGGCCGACACCTTCCGCCGGTGCCCTGCACCCGGTGGACACCGAACTGACCGTCGGCGCCGGCTGCTCCCTGCCGCCGGGCCGCTACGGCTACGACCCGCTGCGCCACCGCGTGCACCGACTCGACCGGCAACCCCCCGGCACCCCGCCGGGCGTGACGGCCGAACTCTCCGTCACCGCGCAGCGCACGGTCTCCCACTACGGCCACCGAGCCCGGCCCCTGCTGCTCCTCGACACCGGGCACGCCGCCGCCGCCCTGTACCTCGCGGCCCGGGCGCTCGGAGTGAGCGAGCCAGAGGTACGGATGGACGGACGCGCCGAGAACCCGCTGGCCGCCGTGCACATTCCACCGCCCGACAGGCGGGACCGGGCGCGCCCGGCGGACAGCGCCCGCGTCCCGGAGCCGTCGGAGGCTCCACCCACGCCGGCGGAGCTGCTCGCGCGCCGCAGTACCCCACCCCCGTTGGCGGGCACCCCCTCCCAGGACGCACTGCGGGCGGTCCTCGCCACCGCCGCACGGGCGAGCACCGGCGATGTGCGCTGGTGCGCCGCGGTCGGCCCGCCACGGCCCGGCCTGATGGAACCGGCCGCCGACGGTGCGGCCCTGCGGCAGTGCGCGGCAGGGGACGCCCGCCCCACGCTCGCCGCCTGGGCCGCGGGCCAGGCGTGGATCGCGGACGCGGGCGCCGTCCTGCTCGCCCACGGCTGCCCCGCCGACGCCGACGCCCCGCACATCCGCCGCGCCCACCTGCGGGCCGGCTTCGCCGTCCACCTGGCCCATGTCACCGCCCGGCGCCACGGTCTGACCGCCCGGCCCGTCGGCTCCTGGCAGCAGGCGGACCTCGGCGCCGCGCTCGGCGCCGCCCCGGGCCGGGACTGGGTCGTCCACGCACTGGCCCTCGGCACCCGCCACGCCGACGAGGAGAACACCACGTGATCGTCCACCCCGAGCTGCGCCGCGCCGCCCGGCGCGCACGGCGCCCCCTGCTCGCGGCCACCCTCCTGCAGGGCGCCGTCACCCTCACCCACCTGGCGCAGGCCGCACTGCTGGCCCTCGCCCTCGCCGGCCTGGCCCGCGCAGACACCGGCCGGCTGCCATGGCTGCTGGCCGCGGTGCTCGCCGTCGTCGCAGCCCGCGCCGGGCTGACGGTGTGGCAGCGCCGCACGGCCACCCGTGCCGGGGCCCGGGTCAGGGTGGCCCTGCGGGACGAACTCCTGGCGCACCTGGGCCGGTTGGGGCCCGCGCACCTGACCACCTCGCGGGCCGGAGCCGTCCGCACCACCCTCGTCGACGGAGTGGAGGGCGTCGACGCCTACGTCTCCCGCTACCTGCCTCAGCTCCTGGTCACCCTCACGGTGCCGCCCCTGGTCCTCGCAGCCCTGGCCGCCGTGGAACCCCGGGCCCTCCTCGGCCTCGTCCCCGCCCTGCTCCTCGCCCTGGCCGGGCCACGCGCCTGGGACCGGCTCCTCGCCGCCCGCGGCAAGGAGCACTGGGACACGTACGAAGGACTGGGCGCCGACTACCTGGAGGCACTCCAGGGCATGCCCGCCCTGCGCGCCGCAGGCGCGGTCGGGCGCACCCGCGAACGCCTCGAGCAGCGGTCCGCGGCGCTGCACCGTTCCACCGTCGCCAAACTGCGGGTGTCCCTGGTCGACACCGGCATCACCGACCTCGCCGTCCAGGGCGGCACCGCCGCCGCAGCGCTCCTGGCGTGCTGGTCGGCCGTCACCGGAGCCACCACGGCGACCGGCACCTATCTGGTGCTGCTGCTGGCCTCCGAGTGCTTCCGCCCGGTCCGCGACCTCGCCCGCGAATGGCACGCCGGCTACCTGGGGGCGTCGGCCGCTGACGGGCTCGCGGCCCTGCGCACGGCCGAGCCGGCGGTCCCCGACACCGGAACGGCGCCCGCGCACTGGCAGGCTCCGCCCCAACTGCGCTTCCACAACGTCCGGTTCACCTACGACGGCGCGCCGGCGCCCGCCCTGGACGGGGTCTCCTTCACCGCGCAGGCGGGACGGACGACCGCGATCGTCGGACCGTCCGGCGCGGGCAAATCCACACTCTTGGCCCTGCTCCTGCGCCATCACGACCCGCAGGAAGGCCGGATCACCCTCGACGGGCGCCCCACGGCCGAGTACGCGCTCGACTCGCTGCGGCAAGGAATCGCCGTCGTCTCGCAGGAGACGTACCTCTTCCACGCCACCATCGCCGACAATCTGCGCCTGGCCCGTCCCGGCGCCTCCGACGACGACCTGACCAGGGCGGCACGCGTCGCCGGGATCCACGACGAGATCGCCGCACTTCCGGAGGGCTACGCCACCGTTCTCGGTGAACGGGGCGCCACCCTCTCCGGGGGCCAGCGACAGCGTCTCGCGCTCGCGCGGGCCCTGCTGGCCGACGCCCCGGTGCTCGTCCTCGACGAGGCCACCAGCTCGGTCGACGAGCGCCGTGAGGCGGACATCGTCCGTGAGTTGCTGAACGCCGCGAGCGGCCGGACCGTCCTGGTGGTCGCCCACCGGCTCGCGGCCGTCCGGCACGCCGACCGCATCGTCGTCCTCGACGCGGGACGGGTGGACGCCGTCGGCGAACACACCGGTCTGGTCGAGGCCGGCGGCGTCTACACCCGGCTCGTCGAGGCCGGCCGCGCCCACCGAGGAGAACTCGCCGCATGAGCACCGTCGCCGGACCCGCCGCCACCGACGCCGACGCACCCGCCCGAGGTGCGCTGCGCGCCCTGCTCCCCGCCCTCGCCGCACACCGCGCCATGACAGCACGCACCTGCGCCGCCGCCCTCCTCGAACAAGGCTCCCTCGTCGCGCTGCTGACCCTGGCCGCCCACACCGTGGGCACCGCCGTCATCGAAGCACGCGCCCCCTCGGCCGCCGCCGTCACCGCGCTCGTCGCCCTCGTCGTCCTGCGCGCCCTGATGACCTGGCGGGAGATGGACCTCTCGCACGACCTCGCCTATCGGGTGCTGGCCGCACTGCGCGTACGCGTCTTCGACGGACTCGCCCGCAGCGCGCCCGCCCGGGTCGCGGGCCGGCGCAGTGGAGATCTCGCCGCCACCGCCATGGCCGACGTGGAAGCACTGGAGTTCTTCTACGCCCACACCACCGCCCAACTGCTGGCCGCGGGCACGGTCTTCACGGGCGGCTCCGTGGTCCTCGCCACGGTGGAGCCGTGGCTGCCGGCGGTCGTGCTGCCGGTCGCGGCCCTGCTCGCGGCGGCGCCCTTTGCCGACGCGCGCGCACGCGCGGCACGCGGCGGCCGTACCCGCACGGCCCTGGCGCGGCTGTCGGCCGACACGGTGGAGACCGTCGACGGGGTGCGTGAACTGCTCGCCTTCGGCGCTCTGGCGGAGCGCCGTCGCACTCTGGCGGAGCGGGGGCGGCAGGTGGGTGACGCCCAGCGCGCCGAGGCGACCCGGGAGGCCGTCGCCGCCGCGGTCCGCGACCTCCTCATCGTGGCCGCGGTCCTCGGTGTGGTGGCCGCGGCGGCGCACTCCGTGACCTCCGGGCGGCTGCACGGCGCGTGGGCGCCGGCGGCGATGGCGTTGGCCCTGTCCGTCCTCGGTCCCGTCGCGGAATCGGCCCGAGCCCTGAGCCAGGCCGTGGCACTGCGCGCCGCAGCCTCCCGCGTCGACGTGGCCGTCAAGGCCCCCGCACTCGCCCCGCCGCCCGCCGCGCCCCGCTCCCTGCCGCCCGGGCCGCTGGGCGTCCGGCTGCACCGGGTGAGCTTCGACTACGGCGGCGCACCCGTGCTGGACGGCGTGGAACTGACCGTCCCCCCGGGGCGGACACTCGCCCTGGTCGGCGCCTCGGGCGCCGGCAAGTCGACCTGCGCCCACCTGCTGGCCCGCTTCTGGGACCCGGCCGCCGGCGCGGTCCAGCTGCTGCCCGCCGACGGCGACCCCGTGGACGTGCGGGAGGTGAGCGACGCGGAACTGCGGCGGGCGGTGACGCTGGTGGGCCAGGACGCGCCTCTCTTCCACGGCACCCTCGCCGAGAACCTGCGGCTCGCCGCACCCGAGGCGGACGACAAGGCGCTGGCCGAGGCAGCACGGCTGTGCGGCGTCGACCGGATCGCCCCAATGGACACCCATGTCGGCGAGCGCGGCGCCACGCTCTCCGGCGGGCAGCGGGCCCGCATCGCTCTCGCACGCGCGCTGCTGGTCCGGCCGCGCGTCCTCGTACTCGACGAGTCCACCGCTCATCTGGACAACACGGGCGATGCCCAACTCGCCACCGCCCTGGCGGAAGAGAGCCGCACGACGATCGTCATCGCACACCGCCCGGCCACGATCCGCCGTGCCGACCGCATCGCCGTCCTCGAGGACGGCCGCATCGTGGAGGAGGGCACCTGGGAAGACCTCACCGGCCGCCCGGAGAGCGCGCTCAACCGCATACTCACCACCACTGCGTGAGCACGGGGTGCCGCCGGTGCGCGCGACGCGCTCGTCCCCGGGCCGTCAGGAATCCGGCCGGCGGTCGGCCTGCCCGGACAGGCAGCCGTCGCACACGCCCGTGAGTTCGACCGTGTGGTTCACCGCATGGAAGCCGATGTCACGCTGGATCCGCGTCACCCATCGTTCGACCTCTTCGGCGTCGACGGCGAGGCTGAGCCCGCACTCCCGGCAGACCAGGTAGTGGCGGTGACCGTCGTCGGGTCTGGGCCGGTAGAGGCGTTCACCGTCACTGTCCCGCACCACGTCGACGTGTCCGGCCGTCTCCAGTAACCGCAGCGTGCGGTAGACGGTGGTCAGCCCCACCGTCACGCCGTCCGCGACCAGAGCGGCGTGCAGGGCCTGCGCCGAGATGAAACCGTCGGCGGCCCGAAGTGCCTCCAGGACCGCGGCACGTTGCGGGGTGGGACGCCACTCGCCGCGGGCCGTTTCGTGCATGAGCGTGCCTCCCATCGCGTCTGGAAGGCCGTCCGTGCGCCGACGTGGTGCCCGGACGCCCCGGTGATCCGGCTAGACGGCGGCCGCCGGACTCGCGTGCCCGTGTTCGAGGTCGCAGACGTCCCCGGTGTCCCACAGGGGGAAGGGGTCGTCGTCGGCGGGGGCCTGCTCACCGTCGGCCATCAGACATGCGGCCAGGGCGGCGCGCAGACTCGCCTCCCGCAGGCCGACACCGATGAACACCAGCTCCTGCGCGTGGGGCGCGTCGGTGTCCCGGACCCCGGACGGCTCGAAGCGGGCCACGGATCCGGCCTGTGACCACAGGCCGGTCACGCCCTCACGGCCGGCCAGGGTGAAGAAGCCCTTGGAGCGCAGCACTTGGCCGTGTGCTCCGCCGTCCAGGGCTTCGGTGACGAAGGCCCACAGCCGCCCGGGGTGGAACGGCACGGAGGACCGGAAGACCAGAGAGGAGATGCCGTACTCCTCGGTCTCGGGAACGTGCTCGCCGTTGAGTTCCTGAACCCAGCCCGGCGCCTGCTGCGCGCGCTCCAGGTCGAATCGCCCGGTCTCCAGGACGTCGCGCACACCGACCCGGCCCTGCATAGCCGGGATCAGACGGGCGGTCGGATTCAGTCGTGCCAGCACCCCGCGCAGCCGGTCGGCGTCGGCATCGCCGACCAGGTCGAGCTTGTTGAGGACGAGCACGTCGGCGAACTCGACCTGGTCGATCAGCAGGTCGCTCACGGTGCGTTCGTCGTCCTCGTAAGGAGCCAGGCCCCGTTCGGCCAGGTCGTCACCGGTGCCCAGTTCGGCGAGGAAGTTGGCGGCGTCGACGACGGTGACCATGGTGTCCAGCCGGGCCACGTCCTCCAGGGTGGCGCCGTCGTCGCGGGCGAAGGCGAAGGTGGCAGCCACCGGCATCGGCTCGGAGATGCCGCTGGACTCGATGAGGAGGTAGTCGAAGCGGCCGTCCCGGGCGAGCCGTTCGACCTCCTCCAGCAGGTCGTCCCGCAGGGTGCAGCAGATGCAGCCGTTGGTCATCTCCACCAGCCGCTCCTCGGTGCGGGAGAGGGCCGCTTCGCCGCCGCGCACGAGGGCGGCGTCGATGTTGATCTCGCTCATGTCGTTGACGATCACCGCCACCCGCAGGCCCTCGCGGTTGGTGAGGACGTGGTTGAGGAGGGTCGTCTTTCCGGCGCCGAGAAAACCCGACAGCACGGTGACGGGGAGACGCTGCGAGGGCATGGGCGGTTCCTCTCGGTCAGGAGGGTCGGGCGGCGTGGATACGCCTCAGCATACGACAACGATTTTCATGTGCGATACCCGCCGCCTCCGGTGAACGGCCGCGAGGTCATGGGCCGACGGGGCCTCAGGCCGGTTGCCACATGCCGGTGAGTGCCGAGGGCGTGAGGAGTCGCCCGGGTTCCCCTTGTCCGGCCACGCGCCCCTCGCGGAGAAGGAGGCAGGCGTGTGCCGAGCGGGCGGCGTCCAGGTCGTGTGTGGCGTGGACGACGGTCACGCCGTCGGCGACCAGGTCCGCCAGCAGCCCTCCTATGCGCTCCCTGGCCTCGGGGTCGAGTCCGGTGGTCGGCTCGTCCAGCAGGAGGAGGTCCGACTCCTGGGCGAGTCCTTGGGCGATCAGGGCGCGCTGTCTCTGCCCGCCGGACAGCTCGCCCAGTTGGCGAGGGGCCAGGTCGGTGATGCCCAGGCGCTCCAAGGCCGTGTCGACCGCGGCTCCGTCGCGGCGGGTGAGCCGACGCCACGGGCCGCGGTCGCCCCAGCGCCCCATCTCCACGGCCTGCCGGACCGTCAATGGCAGGGCATCGCCGATCGCACCACGCTGGGGCACGAAGGCCGGTGGCCGGCTGCTGCCGTGGCGGACCGTGCCTGATGTGGGCTGGATGACGCCGGACAGAACGCCGAGCAGAGTGGACTTCCCGCTTCCGTTCGGTCCGACGAGTGCGGTGATCGCCAACGCCGGTATGTCCGCGTCGAGTTGCTGCAGCACCGGGCGCCCGCTGTAGCCGGCGGACAGGCCGGTGAGCCGCACGCGAGACGTGCTCTCGGTGGCGGCCGGGCAAGGGGTCTGTTTTTTGAACATGATTTTCATTGTAGTGTGTCGCCTCATGGACTGGTTGACGGGCCCTTTCGAGGTGACCTTCGTGCAGAGGGCCCTCTGGGGCGGAGTTCTGGTGTCGGCGATCTGCGCCCTGGCGGGCACCTGGGTGGTGCTCAGGGGGATGGCCTTCCTCGGCGACGCCATGTCCCACGGGCTGCTGCCCGGCGTCGCGCTGGCCGCGCTCCTCGGCGGCAATCTGCTGATGGGAGCGCTGCTGAGCGCGGCCGTCATGACCGCAGGCGTCACCGCCCTCGGCCGCACCCCGCGGCTGTCCCAGGACACCGGAATCGGCCTGCTCTTCGTGGGGATGCTGTCGCTCGGCGTCATCATCGTGTCGCGGTCGCAGTCCTTCGCGGTGGACCTGACCGGCTTCCTCTTCGGTGACGTCCTCGCCGTCCGGGAACAAGATCTGATGCTGCTGGGTGTGGCCCTGCTGCTCGCGCTGGCCGTCTCGGTCCTCGGCCACCGGGCCTTCCTCGCCCTGGCGTTCGACCCGCGCAAGGCCCACACGCTCGGCCTGCGCCCCCGCCTGGCCCACGCCGTGCTGCTCGGCCTGCTGGCGCTGGCCATCGTCGCCTCGTTCCACATCGTGGGCACACTGCTGGTGCTGGGCCTGCTCATCGCTCCGCCGGCGGCCGCACTGCCCTGGGCCCGCAGTGTGCGGGGCGTGATGGTCCTCGCCACGGCACTCGGCGTCCTCGCCACCTTCTGCGGACTGCTGTTGTCGTGGCACCTGAGCACCGCGGCCGGCGCGACCATCTCGGCCCTGGCCGTGGGCCTGTTCTTCCTCTCCCACCTGGCATCCGCTCTCAGCCACCGCCGCGCACGCTCGGTCGGCATCCGTCCGGCTCCTACCAACTGAAAGACCTGAGGCGATGTTCTTGTCCGTCCGAAGAAACGTCACTGCCGGGGTGCCTGCCGCACTCACGGCCCTCGCGCTGCTCACCGCGGGCTGCGGCGAGCAGGACGACAACAAGCCCGCCTCCGGGGCGGGTCGAGCGACCTCCGCAACCCCGCACGGCTACGTCGCAGGGGCCCAGGAGGCAGCCGGGCAACAGTCCCGGCTGGTGCTCAACGACCCACGAACCGGTGACACCCGCGTACTGGACCTGATCACGGAGAAGGTGCACGACGTGCCCCGCACGAGGGGCACCGCGGAACTCGCCACGGACGGCCGGTTCGGCTACTTCCACGCCTCGGGCGGTACGCGGATCCTCGACGCCGGTGCCTGGACGGTGGACCACGGCGACCACGTGCACTATTACCGCGCGGCGATACGTGACGCCGGCCGGCTGCCCGCCGCAACCGGCGCGCGCGTCCGCAGCGACGCGGCCGTGACCGCCGTGGTCGACGAGAACGGCCGGGCCGTAACCTACCGCCGGGCCGGACTGGAGAAGGGGCGTGTCGGCTCCCCCCGCCCGCTTCCCGGTACGCACGCGGGGGCGGTGGTGCCGTATGCGGAGCACCTGCTGACCCTCACCGGCGACGGGAAGAGAACGTCCCGGGTCGAGGTGTACGACCGTGAGGGCAGGCGCGTCGCTTCACCGCACGCACGGTGCGAGGAACCGAGGGGCGACGCCGTCACCCGGCGCGGGGTGGTGTTCGGCTGTGCCGACGGCGCCCTGCTGGTCAGTGAGGACGACGGCGGTTTCACAGCAGCCGAGATCCCGTACGGTGCCGACGTACCCGCGGGGGAGCGGGCGTCGTCCCTCCGTCACCGCGCGGGAAGCGACACGCTGGCCTCACCCGGCGGGGACGCTGCCGTGTGGGTCCTGGACGTCACCGAACGCACGTGGACCCGGACGGAAACCGGCCCTGTCGTCGCCACCAACACCGCCGGAGAGGGCTCCGCGCTCCTCGTGCTGGAGACCGACGGGGCGCTCCACGGATACGACATCGCCACCGGCAAGCACCTGGCGAAGACGAAGCGGCTGCTGACCCAGGTCCCCAAGACCCCCGCCGCCGACAGCACAGGGCCCCTGATCGAGGTCGACCGCAGCCGCGCCTACGTCAACGACCCCGAGGGCAAACGCGTGTACGAGATCGACTACAACGACGGCCTGCGCATCGCCCGCACCTTCGACCTGGACATGAAGCCGGTGCTCATGGCGGAGACCGGACGATGACGGCACCGAAGCGAACCGTTCTGCGGCTGCGCCGCCTGGCGGCCGCACTCATCGCGCTCGCCTGCGCGGGCACGGCCACCGCCTGCTCAGGCGGTGACGACCGACCCCGGGTCGTGGTGACGACCAACATCCTGGGCGACATCACACAGGAGATCGTCGGTGACGAGGCCGAGGTCACCGTCCTGATGAAACCCAACGCCGACCCACATTCCTTCGGTCTGTCCGCCGTTCAGGCGGCCCAGCTGGAGCGCGCCGATCTGGTGGTCTTCAACGGGCTGGGCCTGGAGGAGAACGTACTACGGCACGTGCAAGCCGCCCGCGAGGCCGGGGCGGCCACCTTCGAGGCCGGCAAGGCGGTGGACCCGCTCACCTTCCAGGCCCACGACGAGGGAGGCCCCGAAGAGGAAGCCGGGCAGCCCGACCCGCACTTCTGGACCGACCCCGACCGCGTGCGCAAGGCCGCCGGCCTGATCGCCGAGCAAGTCGCCGAGCACGTGGACGGCGTGGACGACAAGGCGATCCACGCCAACGCCGAACGCTACGACGACCAACTCGCCGACCTCACCGCCTGGATGGACAAGGCCTTCGACCGCATACCCGAACAGCGGCGCGCGCTGGTGACCAACCACCACGTCTTCGGCTACCTCGCCGACCGCTTCGGCTTCCGGGTGATCGGCGCGGTCATCCCGAGCGGTACGACGCTGGCCTCCCCCAGCTCCTCCGACCTGCGCTCCCTCACCCGGGCGATGCGCGAGGCAGGCGTACAGACCGTGTTCGCGGACTCCTCCCAGCCGAAGCGGCTGGCCGAGGTCCTGCGCACCGAACTGGGCGGCCGGGTCCGCGTCGTCGAGCTCTACTCGGAATCCCTGACCACAAAGGGCGAAGGCGCCGACACCTACCTGCGGATGATGCGCGCCAACACCACCGCCATGACGGACGGCCTGACCGGAGCCTGACCCCGGCCCCCGCACCGCGGACACCGGCCGTCCGGCCATCGAGCACCCACACCCGACGCCGCGCCCGCGCGGCCCAGAAAGGAACACAACCGGTGGACAAGTCGATACGCAACAGAGCCCTCTCGGGCACGGCACTCGCCCTGGCGGCTTCCGTGGTCCTGACCGCCTGCGGAGGCGAGGACGGCTCCTCGTCCGGCGCGAAGGCCGAGTCCGCGCCGGGCAGCAAGTCCGTACCGGTCAAGGACCCGCTGGTCGCCACGTTCGACGGCGGTCTGTACGTCCTGGACGGAGCGAGCCTGAAGCTCGCCGACACGGTCGAACTGCCCGGCTTCAACCGGCTCAACCCCGCCGGCGACGACTCCCACGTCATCGTCTCCACCGACGCCGGATTCCGCGTCCTGAACGCCGCCGAGCAGGCCTTCACCGGCATCGAGTACAAGGGAGCCAAGCCCGGCCACGTCGTCCAGCACGCGGGCAGGACCGTGCTGTTCACCGACGGCACCGGTGAGGTCGACGTCTTCGACCCCGACGCCCTCAAGGGCGGCAAGAAGCCGCAGGGCCGCACCTACACCTCCGCCGAGCCGCACCACGGCGTCGCCATCGAGCTGAGCAACGGTGAACTCCTCAGCACCCTCGGCACCGAGGAGAAGCGCACCGGCGTCCTCGTCCTCGACAAGGACAACAAGGAGATCAAGCGCAACGAGCAGTGCCCCGGCGTCCACGGCGAGGCGGCCGCCGAGGGCGAGGCCGTCGCCGTCGGCTGCGAGGACGGCGTCCTGATCTACAAGAGCGGCAAGTTCACCAAGGCCGAAGCCCCCGACGACTACGGCCGCATCGGCAACCAGCGCGGCAGTGACGCCTCGCCCGTCCTCCTGGGCGACTACAAGACCGACCCGGAGGCAGAACTGGAGCGGCCGACCCGTATCTCCCTCATCGACACCGAGTCCGGCAAGATCCGCCTGGTCGACCTGGACACCAGCTACTCCTTCCGTTCACTCGGCCGCGGACCCGACGGCGAGGCGCTCGTCCTGGGCACGAACGGCGCCCTCCACGTCATCGACCCGCAATCGGGCAAGGTGGAGAAGAAGATCCCCGTTGTGGACGAGTGGCAGGAGCCGCTGGACTGGCAGCAGCCCCGGCCCACCCTCTTCGTCCGCGACCACACCGCGTACGTCTCCGAACCGGGCAAACGCAAGTTGCACGCCGTCGACATCGAGGCGGGCGAGAAGATCACGTCCGTGACCCTGCCGAAGAGCACGAACGAGCTGTCCGGAGTCGTCACCGGCCACTGATCTCCCCCGCCGTACGGCGCTCCGGCCGCGGCAGGAGCGTGGGCCGGCGGGGGCGGTGCCGGCTGAGGAGGCGTGCGGGCCGGTCGGCAGACGATCGTTCCGCGGCG
This sequence comes from Streptomyces flavovariabilis, assembly GCF_000725785.1. Taxonomy (NCBI): domain Bacteria; kingdom Bacillati; phylum Actinomycetota; class Actinomycetes; order Kitasatosporales; family Streptomycetaceae; genus Streptomyces; species Streptomyces flavovariabilis. The sequence goes on from NZ_JNXD01000016.1 coordinate 194,318, forward strand.
CGAAGCAGACCGCCCGGGGGCGCGGCCCGACAGCGGTGCGTGGCGCGGAGACCGCCTGCAACCGGTTACCGAAGTGGCGGTGAACCCTGTCCGGGATCAGTAGCCGTAGATCATCTTGTAGGCGACCTCGGGGAGGAACTGCCCGGCCGAGGAGCCGCCTCCGACGCCGCAGTTGCCGTCGGACTCGCCCGGAACCTTGATCCACAGGAGCATCTCGGCGCCTCCGCCCAACTGGGTGGGGGTGCCGATACGACGGCCTGAGGGGTTGCACCACTGGCCGTTGGAGCCGTTGCCGTTGCGGCTGGTGTCCACGACGAACGGCTTGGTGTAGCCGTAGCGGGAGCTCAGTTCACGGTTGACGGCGTTGCCGTAGGAGGTGTTCTCGGCGGTGGGGATGTAGTTGGAGACGTTGAGTGAGAAGCCGTGGGCCTGCCGGAGGCCGGCTTCGTGGAGGCGCCGGGCCATGGTCGCCGCCTCGGCCCAGCGCGGGTTGCCGGCGTCCATGTAGACCCAGGTGTTGGGGGCCTGGCGGCTGAACTCGGCGAGGGCGCCGGTGAGCATGCCCTCGCGTTCGTCGATCTGGGCCTGGTTCATGCAGCCGTAGTCCCCGAGGGAGTCCGGTTCGAGGATGACCACGGCCGGTCGGTTGGCGATCCCGCCGGCGAACTGGGCGATCCAGCTCCGGTAGGCGGACGGCGAGGCGGCTCCACCCGCGGAGTGCCCGCCGCAGTAGTCGCGGTTGTAGATGTTGTAGGCGACGAGAATGGGCAGTTTGTCGACGCGGTCCGCCGCTCCCGCGTACGCCCCCGCGGCGGTGCCGATGGCGCCGCTCCAGGAGCCGAACCAGCGGGCCGTCGGGGTGTTGGCGATGGAGGCGTTGATCGCGCCGGCGCGGCCGTCGCCGGGGTTGGCGGCTGCCCACCTCTTCGCGCTGGAGTCGGGGTCCGCGTAGAACCCGTTGGTCAGGGTGGTCGGGTCGGCGGCGTGGGCGGACGGTGCGGCGGCGAACACCAGCGGCAGAGCGAGGAGCGCTGCGGTCAAGGCGTGGAGTCTGCGGCGCATGACGGAACCTCGATTTCCTGGCAAGGGGTGCGTCGCGCGCTCTGGTCCCGAGCGGGCGACCTGGGCAGAGAGAGGCGGTGGTGCAGCCTGATGTGGGAGCGCTCCCACTGGAAGCGGTCCCAATAACGCTGGAGAATCGATCGGGGTGCGCTTGGTATGGTGTTTCCGGGTGGTTGAGCTGTCAATAGCCGTTGCACAACCCGCCGTACATGGCGAGAACGAACTCCTGAGTTCTGAGAACTGGAAGCGCTCCCAGTAAGCCGACGGTGACGCTTCATCCCGTGCTTCACGACCTTCCTCAGGCGGCCGGTGGCATGGCCCCGCGCCGGGGTGAGACGCTTCCCGTCCGGTCGTGAGGGAAAGGCTCGTGGTTCATGGCACAAGATGCGCCGCGTCGGCAGCCGACGCTCGACGAGGTGGCCGAACGCGCAGGCGTCTCCCGCTCCGTGGCCTCCCGCGCCCTCAACAACGCTCCGCATGTCAGCCGTGCGAAACGGGAAGCGGTCGAACGGGCTGTCCGGCAACTCGGCTACGTGCGCAATCCGACCGCTCGTGCTCTGGCCACCTCTCAGACCGGAGCGGCAGCCCTGGTCGTCTCGGGGGAGGATCCGTCGATCTTCGCGGACCCGTTCTTCGCCCAGGTGGTGGTGGGGGCTTCGCAGGCTCTGGATGAGGCCGACCTCCATCTGATGCTGTGCCTGGCCGCTTCCGACCGGGGCCGCAAGCGGGTGGAGGAGCTCTTCCGGTCCAAGGGTGCGGACGGCGTCATGCTGATGGCGTTGCGCAAGGACGATCCGCTGGCCGCCCTGGCCGAAGAAGCGGAGATGCCTGTCGTGTTCGGAGGCCGCCCGGTCGGCCCGGCTCCCCGGTGGTACGTCGACGTCGACAACGTGGGTGGAGCGCGCGAGGCGACCGCGTACCTGGTTTCTCGCGGCCGGACCCGCGTGGCTGCGATCTGCGGGCGTCTGGACACCGAGGCCGGGCGAGCCCGCTACCGCGGCTACCGGGACGCCTTGTTGGAGGCCGGCCTCGATCCACTGCCGCCGCAGGAAGGGGACTTCACCGAGCCCAGCGGAGCCGCCGCCATGGCCGTACTGCTGGAGAACCACCCCGAAGTGGACGGGGTGTTCGCCGCCAACGACAACATGGCGGCGGGGGCGCTGCGCACGCTGCGTGCGGCAGGCCGGGCGGTCCCCGCCGACGTCGCGGTCGTCGGCTTCGACGACCTGACCGTCGCCCTGGTCGCCGATCCGCCCCTCACCACCGTCCACCAGCCCATAACCGCCCTCGGGCGAGAGATGGCGCGCATGCTCGTCACGGTCGTCAACGGGCAGGACCCCACCCCGCTGATCCTGCCCACACGCCTGGTCATCCGCTCGAGCGCCTGACCCGCACGGAGGGGCAGGGCGCTGCTGCGAGACCGGGCCCCGGCGGGCTGGAAGCGCCTCCGGTGCCATGGGTGCGGGACCCGCACGAGCGGCGGGGCCCACACCGTCAGCAGGTCGAGTTGGTCTGGGTGAGCAGGCCCAGTCGCCAGGGGAGGAGGTTGTAGTCGCCGCCGGCGTTGGGATTCATGCCCTGGTAGAGGTACTGGAGCCGGCAGGCGGGGATGGTGAGGGTCTGGTCGTATCCGGCCCGGATCATTTCGCCGTGACTGATGTCCCGGGTCCAGGCGCCCGAGGGGAAGGCGACGTTGTTGGCCCGCGCGAACGGGTTGCTCTCGGACGCGGCGAGGGGTGTCCACGAACCGGCGAGGCTGTCCGAGGTCCAGGAGCGGAAGCAGCGCCGGCCGTCCGAGCCGATGGCTTCGGCGAGCAGGAGATACTGGTTGGTGCCCTGCACCTTGGTGGCCCGAATGATCGATCGACTCATCTGATCCGGGATCCACGGATTTCCGAATGACCTCCGACGTTTCGGACTCCATGTGGGCCCGCAATGAGGCGACTTGGCCCGCGGTGAGGGCGCGTGGCGCCGGGCGGGGGTCGGGCGTCCGCCCGCCGTCGCACCTGACCGGCAAAGCGGCGCCGCCCCTCCCGCGGGATGCGAGGAGAGGCGGCGTTGGCCTGCGGGCGGCTCGGACAGGTCCTGCACGTGCGTTGACGCACCGCACATGTCCTCCAGGTGGGGGTTCAACAGACCCTGGGGAGCCCCTCAGGGCCGGTCGCCGCGTCCCCGTTGCCTTCGGCCTGGCCTCGCAACGCTGACTGGAAGTGCTGCGCCAGTTCCTGCTTGAACGCATCCGTGTCGCCTTCCAGTGCGACTGCGGCCAGCCGCGCGTGCTCGACGGCGATGTCGTGCAGATCGCTGTAAGAGGGGTGGTCGACCAGGAGGTAGAGGCGCAGCTTGGTCTCCCAGCCGTTCCAGAGGCTGCGCAGCGTGCCGTGGCCCGACAAGTCGTAGAACAGCCTGTGGAACTGGAGGTGTGCATCGACGCTGGCCGGAATGTCGTTCTTCTCGATCGCGTGGTGAAGCTCGTCTATCGTCTGCGTCAACCTGGACCGCTCCGGTCCCCGGAGCGCCTCGATGGCGAGCTCCGCGGCATATGGCTCGACGAGCAAGCGGATCGAGGCGATCTCGGCGATCTCCTGAGCGCTGACCTCGACGACGAACGCCCCCCGGAACGGGACCTTCACGACCAGGCCCTCCTCCTCGAGCCTGGTCAGCGCCTCCCGCAGCGGGGATCGGCTGATCCCGAGGTCCGTCGCGATGTCCCTCTCGCGCAGCTGTCCACCGGGAGGCACGGTCCCGTCGAGGATGGCTCCGCGCAGCACGCGGTAGACACCCTCCGGGGTCGTCGTCCGCTCCAACCCGCCGAATTTGGGGTCCATCCCGGTCACCTCTCTGGTCGGTTGTCGACCACAAAGGCTACAGCTCGTCCATGCCGCAGGGCGCCATCGGACGGGACTCCGAGCAGGGCGGTGGAGGTTCCTCCGGTCAAGGGCGCGGCAGGCCCAGGAGGACCGGCAGGTCGGCGATGTCGGTGATCCGCTCGTAGCCGAGCCACGGCTCGTCGGGCTCGAAGCCCCGGTCCATGTAGACCGTGTGCGTGATGCCGAGGCCGGCCGCGGAGCGCAGGTCGTACTTCGGACTCGCCGAGACGTGCACGATCTCGTCCGGTGCCGCCCCCAGCTTGTCCAACATGTACTCGAACACACGCAGTCGGGGCTTGTAGACACCCATCTGCTCGGCGGTGATCACGACCTCGAAGGGCGCCTGGAGGTTCTCCACCAGCTGCGACGCGAACGCGTCGTCGCTGTTGGTCAGGATCACCAGGGGGTATACCTCCGCCAGCCTTCTCAGGGCCTCGGTCACTCCCGGGTAGGGCGTCCACGTGGGAATCTCCTCGTACACGGCCTGGCCGTCGCCCTCGCGGTACTCCACGCCGAACCGCGCGCAGGTCCGCACCAGTGCGTCCGTGACGATCTGGTGGAACGGCTTGTACTCGCCCATGCACTCGTCGATCCGGTACTGGTTGCCGGCTCGGGTGAAGTCGTCGGCGAGCTCCGGCGGCAGCCGGTCCCCCAGCACCCGACGGATCGCGTCCCCGACGCGGAAGTGGATCAGGGTCCCGTTCATGTCGAACGTGACGAACTTGGGCTTGACGTCAAATGCCACGGGGATCCTCCAAGGTTTGTCGTCCAGGGCTCTTCAGCGACACCTGGGCTGATGGTCGATTGTCGACCATCTGTTTTTGACTGTCAACGGCTGGGTTGCTACCCGACCCAATCCGGTCTCTTGTCGATTGTCGACCATATGTGTATGGTCGACCACTGTCAACAGGCCCCTGAACTTCCCTCAGCCTCCCCCGGACATCGACAAGGTCATGTTCGGGTCGGGACCGTGAAGAACGGTCTCCGGACGGTAGCGAGCAAACCTCCGACGGTGGAACTCGTGAGGGGCCTGATCCACGTGCGTCCAGAGCGGCTGGCGGCACTGGCAGGAGAGAGCAGCGACATGAAGTTCACCCCCTACTGGCTCGACACCGCTCCCCAGGGACCGGACCGGTCCGGGTCGGACATCGGCGGGAGTGTCGAGGTGGCGATCATCGGTGCCGGCCTGACCGGCCTGTCGGCGGCACTGCACCTGGCACGAAAGGGTGCGAACGTGCACGTCTTCGAGAAGGACACGGTCGGCTTCGGAGCATCGGGCCGCAACGGCGGCATGGCCACCACGGGCATGTCGATCGGCTTCCGGTCCGCGA
>NZ_JNXD01000017.1:0-181546 GCF_000725785.1 Streptomyces flavovariabilis
ATGGTACTGCAGGGGGGACCCTGTGGGAGAGTAGGACGCCGCCGAACAATTTTTGGGAAAACCCCCGCATCTTCGGATGCGGGGGTTTTCTGCGTTTAGACCCCCTTTCGGGGGCCCGATTTATGTCAGAGGCGTCCGGTCGCCTTCAATGCCAAGTACGCGTCCGCCAGTGCCGGCGCCAGCTCGTCCGGTGTGGCATCGACGACCGTGACACCGTGGCGGCGAAGTTGTTCTGCGGTGCGATGACGCTCCGACTGGGCCTGAGCGGCTGCGGCGGCCTCGTAGACCGCCTCGACCTTGCCGCGTGCTGTGGCCATTTCTGTGATGTGCGGGTCAGCCACCGAAGCCACCAGAATCGTGTGGCGCTGCGTGAGCTGAGCGAGGACCGGGAGCAGACCCTCCTCAATGGGGGCCGCGTCCAGCGTGGTGAGCAGGACGATCAGGGAACGGCGGGGGGACGTACGGAGTGCGGTGGCCGTGAGGCCTCGGGCATCCGTTTCGACGAGTTCCGGCTCGAGCATGGCCATCGCGTTGACCAGGGCGGGAAGGACATCGCCTGCGGTGCGGCCCTGGACGAGAGCGCGGACTTTCCGGTCGTAGGCGAGCAGGTCCACGCGGTCGCCGGCCCGGGAGGCGAGAGCGGCGAGGAGGAGGGCCGCGTCCATCGAGGCGTCGAGGCGGGGTGCGTCGCCCACGCGGCCGGCCGAAGTACGGCCGGTGTCGAGGACCAGGAGGATATGGCGGTCACGCTCGGGACGCCAGGTGCGTACCGCGACCGTGGTCTGGCGGGCAGTGGCGCGCCAGTCGATGGAGCGGGTGTCGTCGCCGGGGACGTACTCGCGCAGGCTGTCGAACTCCGTTCCCTCGCCGCGCGTGAGGAGACTGGTGCGGCCGTCCAGTTCGCGGAGACGCGCCAGCTTCGAGGGCAGGTGCTTGCGGCTTGTGAACGGGGGCAGGACCCGAACCGTCCAGGGGGCCTGGTGGCTGCCCTGGCGGGCGAAGAGGCCGAGCGGGCCGTACGAGCGGATGGTGACGCGGTCGGCCTGGCGGTCGCCTCGGCGGGTGGGGCGTAGACGGGTCGTCAAACGGCGACGTTCGCCCGGGGGGACCGTGAGGCGGTGGCGGGAGGCCGTGGTTTCCGTGCCGGGCTGCCAGGTGCTGGGGGGCCACGCGTCGCGGAGTCGGGCGCGCAGAGTGCGGCGGGACGGATTGGTGATGGTGAGGGTGACGTCCGCCGTGTCGCCGAGGCGTACGGAGGCGTCGCCGGAGCGGGTCAGGCCCAGGTGGCGTACGGGGGCGGCCAGCGCGAAGTCGCAGGCGCAGGCCACGGCCAGGGGTGCGTTGACCGCCAGGATGCCCGTCCAACTTGGCTCCCAGATGCCGACGGGGAGGGAGCCCAGGGCCGCGAGGAGGGCGGTGCGTCCGGTGAGTGCCATCAGCGGGGGACGGGGACGTGAGCGAGGATCGCGTTGATGACGGAGTCGGCCGTCACGCCTTCCATCTCGGCCTCCGGGCGGAGCTGGACGCGGTGGCGGAGGGTGGGGAGGGCGAGGGCCTTCACGTCGTCGGGAATGACGTAGTCGCGGCCGGTGAGCCAGGCCCAGGCGCGGGCCGTGGCCATGAGAGCCGTGGCGCCTCGAGGGGAGACGCCCAGAGTGAGGGACGGCGACTCGCGGGTGGCGCGGCAGATGTCGACCACGTAGGCGGTGATCTCCGGGGAGATGGCCGTCTTGGCGACCGCCGCGCGGGCCGCCTCCAGATCTGCGGGGCCCGCTACGGGGCGTACGCCGGCGGCGTGGAGGTCGCGGGGGTTGAAGCCCTCGGCGTGGCGGGTGAGGACGTCGATCTCGTCCTGGCGGGAGGGCAGGGGGATGGTCAGTTTGAGGAGGAAGCGGTCCAGCTGGGCTTCCGGGAGGGGGTAGGTGCCCTCGTACTCCACCGGGTTCTGCGTTGCCGCGACCAGGAACGGGTCGGGCAGGGGGCGGGGGGTGCCGTCGACGGTGACCTGGCGTTCCTCCATGGCTTCCAGGAGGGACGACTGGGTCTTGGGGGGCGTGCGGTTGATCTCGTCGGCGAGGAGGAGGTTCGTGAAGACCGGGCCGGGCTGGAAGGAGAACTCGGCGCTGCGGGTGTCGTAGACCAGGGAGCCGGTCACGTCGCTCGGCATGAGGTCGGGGGTGAACTGGACGCGTTTGGTGTCGAGCTCGAGGGCGGCGGCGAGGGCGCGGACCAGGAGGGTCTTGGCGACGCCGGGGACGCCTTCGAGGAGCACGTGGCCGCGGCAGAGCAGGGCGACGACGAGGCCGGTGACGGCGGGGTCCTGGCCGACCACGGCCTTGGCGATCTCGGCGCGCAGGGCCTCCAGGGCGTCTCGGGCGGTGCCCGGGTCCCCGGTCTGCCCGGCGTTGTCAGTGGTCGGGTCCATCATGGACGGCGTACCTCTCTTTCGAGGGCGTCGAGTCGGTCGGCGAGTGCGATGAGTGCTGCGTCGTCGCTGGGCGGTGATCCGAAGAGGAGGGCGTGCTGGTCCTGGCCGTCGCCGTGGAGGTGGGCGGACAGGGCGGGGAGCAGGGCCTCGGGCGTGTGCGCCTGGGTGACGGGGACGCCTACGAGGGGGGCGAGGCGGGTGCGGGTGGTGGAGCGGAGAGCGTCGGCCGCGCGGTCGCGGGCGTCGGTCTTGCGGTAGAGGCGGGCGCGGCCTTCGGCGGTTTCCGAGGCGCGGATCGCGACGGGGAGTTTTTCGGGTACGAGGGGGCCGAGTCGGCGTGCCCGCCAGAGGGCGGCCAGGGCTGCGGCGATGAACAGTTGCAGGGTGCCCCAGAGCCAGCCCGAGGGGAGCAGGTCGAAGAAGCTGCGTTCGTCGTCGGGGCCGGTGGCCGATGTGTCGGACAGCGTGGGGAGGTACCAGACCAGATGGGGGCGGGAGCCGAGGAGTTGGAGTGCGAGCGAGGCGTTGCCCTGCTCGTCGAGGTGGTCGTTGAGAAGGATGTCGGGCGCGCCCAGGGCGACGGTGTCGCCGTCCCCAGTGCCGTCGGGGATGCGCAGCAGGGTGGCCAGGCGTTCGCTGGGGTAGCAGGCGTCGGCGCCGAGGTGGGTGGTGGTGTAGCGGACGCCGCCCGTGTCGGCGGTGCCGGCGCGGCGGGCGGCGGGCAGAGTGCAGTCGGGGGAGAGAATCGAGTCGAGGCTGGTGGCGGGGTCGGCGGTGACGCCGGGGGCGAGCCGTTCGATGGAGGCGCTGCCGGAGGCGACCAGGACGGTGCGGCCGCGGGAGTCGGCGAACGCCTTGTGCAGCCGGGTCTGCTGACTGCGGGTCAGCAGGTCGGGGGCGGCGACCAGGAGGGTCGTGTCCGGGCCGGCTGCGGTGGCTGCTTCGTCCAGGGTGGTGACCACGCGGGTGTCCACGCCCCGGTCGGCGAGGAGTTCGGCGACGGCGCGGCTGCCGTTGGGATCGGCGGAGCGCGGGTCGAGTTCGCCGTGGCGGGCGTCGGAGCGGAGGACGGCGATGGCGACGGCTCCCGCGACGAGCACCACGAGGGCGAGTGCGATACCGCGCGCGCGGGTCCACACCTGGCGGGCGGTGGGCGAGGCCGAGGTGGACGTGAGGGTGGCCTCGGTGGTCATTCGGCGGCTCCCTGGCGGGTGTTGGGGGCCGTGTGGGCGCTGCTCGCCGCGAGCTGGGGCTTGGTGCGTTCCAGGTCGCGGTCGAGTTCTGCGAGGCGGTGGTACGACTGCTCGGTCGCCGAGCGGCCGCCGTATGTGACGTCGTCGAAGTCGCGGGCGGCGGTGCGCAGCCGGTCGGTGTGGGCGGGCAGGGCCCGGCCGGCTTCGGCTGCGGCCTCGTCGGCGGTGCGGCCGGGGCGGACGTCGAGGAGGGCGCGTTCCTCGAGGGCGCGGACGAGGGCACGCATGCGTTCCTGGAGGGCCTGGTTCCAGTGGCCCTGGGCGGCGTGTGCCTCGGCGGTGGCGCGGTGGTCGGCGGCGCTGCGGGGGCGGTCGTCGAACAGGGCCGCGGACGAGGTGGGTTGGCGGCGCGGGGTGCCCAGGCGCCACCACAGGGCGGCCAGGACCGCGATGACGGCCAGGATGATGACGATCAGGCCGAGTGCGCCGCCGGGGGTGGCGGTCGAGGCGGCGTTGAAGAGTTTGCCGAGCCAGTCCCAGAAGGCGTCGAGGGCGCGTTGGAACAGGCTGGGGTCGTCCTCGTGGTACATCCGCTTGGAGAGCTCGCGCCGGGCCGCCTCCCGCGCGGGGTCGCGCGGGATGGTGAGGGGCGGCTCGTCGGCGGAGCGGGCCGGCGACAGCAGGGAGGTGTCGCCGGCGCTCAGCAGCGTCCGTATGCCGGCGCGTGGCAGCGCCGTGGTGAGAAGTTCCCCCGCCCGGCTCACCGCATCAGCTCCCGGGGGTGGCGCCGGGGGCGGTGGTGGGGCCGTAGCCCTGGACGTCGGCGGCGCGGGCCAGTTCGAGGTCGAGGGCCTCTCGGCGGATGCGCTGGTCGATGTAGAGGAGCACGGTGACGCCAGCCGTGATCGGGAACGTGATCATGGAGCCGATCACCGAGCCGATGCCGCTGATGATGAGGAACGTCCAGCCGAGGCTGCCGACACCGGTGTTGAGCCAGCCGGTGAGGCCGTCGCCGCTGAGGGCCGCCGCGAGGAGGGTGAAGGGGATGACGATGATCGAGGCGACGACGTTCGCGATGAGCGTGGCGAGCAGCTGGATGCCGAAGATCCGCCACCAGGTGCCCTGGACGAGCTTCGCGGAGCGGCTCATGGCCTTCTTGATGCCCTGCTTCTCCAGCATCAGGGCCGGCGAGGCGAGGGAGAAGCGGATCGCCAGCCACAGCGCGACGATGCCGGCGCCGATGATGCCGAGGACGGTGAGGGCGACGCCTGCGCCGCTGTTCCCGGCGACGGTGACGAGGAGGCCCGGCAGGGCTCCCACGGTGACGACGCCGACGGTGATGAGCAGCAACACGCAGATCAGGCCGAACAGTTTGAGGACCTGAGGGCGGGCGTCGCGCCAGGCCTCGCCGATGGTCACCGACTTGCCGAGTACGGCGCGGCTGGTGACGGTGGTGAGCAGGGCGGTCGCGATGACGGTGCCGACCAGGGAGATCACGAAGACGACGCTGGAGTTGAGCAGGGCGTCGCCCATGGCGCGGCTCAGCTCGCTGAGGGTGGCGCTGGGGTCGTTGAGGGCGTCGGTGCTGGAGTCTTCCAGGACGAGGCCCTGGAACAGGACGACGATGACCTCGGTGAGGACCGCGACGGTCAGCGAGATCCCCAGGACCGTGCGCCAGTAGGTGCGCATGGTGGAGACCGCGCCGTCGAGGATCTCGCCCACGCCGAGCGGCCGGAGCGGGATGATGCCGGGCTTGGCGGCGGGCGGGGGACCGCCCCAGCCGCTTCCCCAGCCGCCGTGGCCTGCGGGGGCGCCGTATCCGCCGTGGCCTCCCGGACCGTATCCGCCGGGGGGCTGGCTGCCCCAGCCGGGGCCGGGGGGCGGAGGCGGGGGAGCCTGGCCGGGGGCGGGCGGGCCGCTGGGGGCGGACCACTGGGCCGGTGGCGGCTGTTCCCTGGACCACTGCGAGCCGGGGCCCTGCGGGGCCTGGCCGGGCTGGGCCGGCTGGTCCGCGGGCTGTGCGGGGCGGTCGGTGGGCTCGGCAGGGCCGGACTGGTCCGGCTTCTGGCCGTCGGACGGGGCGGATCCGGGCGAGGCCCAACCCGGAGTGTCGTTCATCGTCGCTCCTTCACGGTGCCCGTCCGCGGTCGCGGCGGCAGGTTGGCAGCCATCGTGCCATGGGGTGGTCTTGGAGTGACCGGCCGCGGTATGGGCTGCGTACCTTCAATTGTCCGCTCGATAGGGGGCAGACTGACCGCATGGCTGATCAGTACGCGCACAGCGGCGATGACAAACGGCCGACCGAGATTCCGGCGATCCGCTGGGAAGAGCCACCGGAAGGCCCCGTTCTGGTCCTGCTCGACCAGACGAGGCTGCCGGCCGAGGAGGTCGAACTGGTCTGTACGGACGCGTCCGCACTCGTGGAGGCGATCCGCTCGCTGGCCGTGCGCGGGGCACCGCTGCTCGGCATCGCGGGGGCGTACGGCGTCGCGCTCGCCGCCGTGCGGGGCTTCGACGTGGAGGAGGCCGCGGCCGCGCTGGCGGGCGCCCGGCCGACCGCGGTGAACCTGGCCGTGGGCGTGCGCCGGGCCCAGTCGGCCCATGAGGCGGCGCTCGCCAAGGGCGGTGACGTCGGGCAGGCGGCCGCGACGGCGCTGGCCGCGGCGCGGCAGCTGCACCGGGAGGACGCCGAGGCCAGTGGGCGGATGGCCGAGCACGGGCTGGCGCTGCTGGACGAACTGCTGCCCGGCGGCGGGCACCGGATCCTCACCCACTGCAACACCGGTTCGCTGGTGTCGGGCGGGGAGGGCACGGCGTTCGCGGTGGCGCTCGCGGCGCACCGGACGGGGCGGCTGCGTCGGCTGTGGGTGGACGAGACGCGGCCGTTGCTGCAGGGCGCGCGCCTGACGGCGTACGAGGCGGCTCGCAGCGGGATGGCGTACACGCTGCTCACCGACAACGCGGCGGGGTCTCTGTTCGCCGCGGGGGAGGTGGACGCGGTGCTGATCGGGGCGGACCGCATCACGGCGGACGGTTCGGTGGCGAACAAGGTCGGGAGCTATCCGCTGGCGGTGCTGGCGCGGTACCACCATGTGCCGTTCATCGTGGTGGCGCCGGTGACGACGGTGGATCTGGACACGGCGGACGGGGCGTCCATCGAGGTGGAGCAGCGTCCCGGGCATGAGGTGACCGAGGTGACGGCTCCGCAGGTGCCGGTGGCCGGTGTGGAGGCGGGCGGTGGGATTCCGGTGGCGCCGCTGGGGACGCAGGCGTACAACCCGGCGTTCGATGTGACTCCGTCCGAGCTGGTGACGGCGATCGTCACGGAGGAGGGTGTTGTTTCGCCTGTGACTGCTGAGGCACTCGCCGAGCTGTGTGCGCGTTCGCGCCGGGTGGCGGCGGGCTGAGCGGGGCGCTGCGGAGGGGTGTGCGGGGCGGGGCGGGCTCCGGCACCCTCGCCCTCCCGGCCCTGCTGGAGATCATCTGAGGGCGGGCGAGGGCAGACAGTAGCGCTTGCTGCGACTATGGTCACTGGCCGGTGACCTACCTCACCACTGCCTTCGCCGCTGTTATGAGAATGGGATGATGTCGTTTATGAAGGGACGAGTCCTTGTCGTCGACGACGACACCGCACTGGCCGAGATGCTCGGCATTGTGCTGCGTGGTGAGGGTTTCGAGCCGTCGTTCGTGGCCGACGGAGACAAGGCGCTGGCCGCGTTCCGTGAGGCCAAGCCCGATCTGGTGCTGCTCGACCTGATGCTGCCCGGCCGGGACGGCATCGAGGTGTGCCGCCTGATCAGGGCGGAGTCGGGCGTGCCGATCGTGATGCTGACGGCGAAGAGCGACACGGTCGATGTCGTCGTGGGCCTGGAGTCGGGCGCGGACGACTACATCGTGAAGCCGTTCAAGCCGAAGGAGCTGGTGGCCCGGATCCGGGCGCGGCTCAGGAGGTCGGAGGAGCCCGCTCCGGAGCAGCTCGCCATCGGTGACCTGGTCATCGACGTGGCCGGGCACTCGGTGAAGCGGGACGGGCAGTCGATCGCGCTGACGCCGCTGGAGTTCGACCTGCTGGTCGCGCTCGCGCGCAAGCCGTGGCAGGTGTTCACGCGTGAGGTGCTGCTGGAGCAGGTCTGGGGCTACCGGCACGCGGCGGACACGCGGCTGGTCAACGTGCATGTGCAGCGGCTGCGCTCCAAGGTCGAGAAGGACCCGGAGAAGCCGGAGATCGTGGTGACCGTCCGTGGTGTCGGGTACAAGGCAGGACCGAGCTGACATGTCCGGCGACAGTGCCGCTTCGGCGCCCGGCCGGTCCGGGGCCCGCCCGGAGCGGCCTGTCGGACGCAAGAAGTCCGGCTCCCGCTGGGGGCGGTTCCTGGAGAGCGGGCTGCTGCTCCAGGGTGGGGTCCAGGGCAGCCCGGTCATCCGCCTGTTCATGCGGTGGGTGCGCCGGCCGTTGCTGCCCGTCATGCGGTTGTGGCGGCGCAACATCCAGCTCAAGGTCGTCGTCACGACGCTGCTGATGTCGTTGGGCGTGGTGCTGCTGCTGGGCTTCGTCGTCATCGGGCAGGTGCGCAACGGCCTGCTGGACGCCAAGGTGAAGGCGTCCCAGAGCCAGGCCACGGGCGGGTTCGCGGTGGCCGAGCAGCGGGCCGCCGAAGCGGCGAGCGGCACCGGCGGTGACGTCGCCACGTCGGACGGGCGTCCCGCGCAGAACGTCACCCCGTGGATGAGCGACCTCGTCTCCTCGCTCTCCAGTGGCGGCCAGGGCGCCTTCGAGGTGGTGACCCTCCCGGCCACCGGCGCGGACGGCGCGGGCGGCCGCGGGCAGCGTGCCTCCGGCGAGGTGGACTGGAACAGGAGCGTGCCCGCTGACCTGCGCGAGCGGATCGGCAGCAGTACGACGGCCGCGCAGAGCTACACCCGCATCACCTACACCAACGCCACCAAGGACTCCCAGCCGGGCCTGGTCATCGGCAAGCAGGTCGACGACCCCAACGGCGATCCGTACCAGCTCTACTACCTCTTCCCGCTCACCCAGGAGGAGAAGTCGCTGAGCCTGGTCAAGGGCACGCTGGCGACGGCCGGGCTGTTCGTCGTCGTCCTGCTCGGGGCCATCGCCTGGCTCGTCGTGCGGCAGGTCGTCACGCCGGTGCGGATGGCGGCGGGAATCGCGGAGCGGCTGTCGGCCGGGCGGCTCCAGGAGCGTATGAAGGTCACCGGCGAGGACGACATCGCGCGGCTCGGTGAGGCCTTCAACAAGATGGCGCAGAACCTCCAGCTGAAGATCAGCCAGCTGGAGGACCTGTCGCGGATGCAGCGCCGGTTCGTGTCGGACGTGTCGCACGAGCTGCGTACGCCGCTGACGACCGTACGGATGGCCGCGGACGTCATCCACGAGGCGCGGGTGGACTTCGACCCGGTGACCGCGCGGTCGGCGGAGCTGCTCGCCGACCAGCTGGACCGGTTCGAATCGCTGCTCGCGGACCTGCTGGAGATCAGCCGGTTCGACGCCGGGGCCGCGGCCCTGGAGGCGGAGCCGATAGACCTCAGGGACGTCGTACGGCGAGTGGTCAGCGGGGCCGAGCCGCTCGCGGAGCGCAAGGACACACGGATCCGGATCCTCGGCGACCAGCAGCCCGTCGTCGCCGAGGCCGACGCCCGGCGCGTGGAGCGTGTGCTGCGCAACCTCGTCGTCAACGCCGTCGAGCACGGCGAGGGCAGGGACGTCGTCGTCAAGCTCGCCGCGGCCGGCGGTGCCGTCGCCGTCGCGGTGCGGGACTACGGCGTCGGGCTCAAGCCGGGCGAGGCGACCCGGGTGTTCAGCCGCTTCTGGCGGGCCGACCCGGCACGCGCGCGGACCACGGGTGGTACGGGCCTGGGGCTGTCCATCGCCCTGGAGGACGCGCGGCTGCACGGCGGCTGGCTGCAGGCGTGGGGCGAGCCGGGCGGCGGTTCGCAGTTCCGGCTGACGCTGCCCAGGACCGCCGACGAGCCGCTGCGGGGCTCCCCGATACCGCTGGAGCCCAAGGACTCACGGCGCAACCGGGGGCTCGACGACGCCGGTCTGCCGTGCGGCGGCGGGGACGGCGAGAAGCGGGCGACCGTGCCGGCGCAGCCGGTGAGCGGGCCGGTGGCACAGGGGGCCAAGCGGGATCCGATACCCCCGCGTGTCGCCCCTACGGCGGACCCGACGGCGCTGCCCGGAAATGGTTCGCGAGTGGTGCCCAGGCCTGCCTCGGGCACGCGGAGGCAGGACGAGTCGGCGGGGGCGGGGGAGCCGGCTCCCGGCGGGGACGTGAGCGGCCCGGAGGGGGCAGGGCGCGACGAGGACGCCCACGGCCGGTCCGGACGGGATCCGGTCGTGAACGGGCCGCGGGGCGAGGACGACGGCTCCACGGGCCCGGGCAGCCGGGAGAGCGAGTTCGGGGACGTGGACAGGCAAGGGGAGGCATCTCGTGGGCGCTGACCGCGAAGGGCGGGGCCGGCGCAGGCACGCGCGGGTGACGGTGTACGCAGCCGGTGGCGTTCTGGTGCTGGCAGGGTGTGCCTCGATGCCGGACAGCGGGGATCTGCGCGGTGTGGAGTCCACACCGCGCCAGGAGACCCAGGTACAGGTGTTCGCCGTGCCGCCGGGGGAGGACGCGCCGCCCTCGGAGATCGTGCAGGGTTTCCTGGAGGCGCTCACCAGCGACGACGCCCACTACAAGACCGCGCGCCAGTACCTGACCGGCGAAGCCGCGAAGTCGTGGCGGCCCGAGGCGTCCGCCACGGTGCTGACGGACGGGCCGGGCGCCAAGCCCGAGCCGGGCGGCGGCGGGGAGGACACCGGCGAGATCTCGTACATGCTGACCGGCACCAAGGTCGCCACCGTCGACGCGCAGCAGGCCTACGCGCCGGCGACCGGGGCGTACGGCAGGAGCGTGCACCTGTCGCAGGACGACAAGCGGCAGTGGCGGATCGACGCGCTGCCACAGGGCGTCGTCATGGGCGAGTCGGACTTCCAGCGCAACTACATGTCCGTCAGCAAGTACTACTTCGCCTCGAACAGCGAAGCGGCCGGTGCGCAGTCGCAGCCCACGGCGGTCGCCGACCCCGTCTACGTGCGCCGGCGCGTGGAGCCCATGACACAGATGGTGAACTCCCTGCTCAACGGGCCCACGCGGTGGCTCGGACCCGTGGTCAGGTCGAGCTTCCCCACCGGTACGGCGCTGGCCAAGGACGCCGGGGCGCTGACGCCCGACGACCGGAGCAAGCTGACCGTCCCGCTCAACGACAAGGCCGCGGGCATCGGCATCAACCGGTGCCAGGAGATGGCCGCCCAGTTGCTGTTCACGCTGCGGAACCTCAGCCCGGCGGTGGACGAGGTCGAGCTGCGGGCCGACGGGGCGGAGCTGTGCTCGCTCACGCAGGCCGGGGCCGATTCGGCGGCCTCCCGGAGCTCGGCGCGGCCGCCCGGCTACCTGTACTTCGTCGACGGCAAGCACCGGCTCGTGCGGATCTCCGCGGGCAGCAGTGACACCAAGCCGGACCCGGTGCCGGGGGCGCTCGGTGAGGGAGACACGGCGATCCGGTCGGTGTCGGTGGCGCGTGACGAGCGCACCGCGGCCGGCGTCGGCCTCGACGGCCGGTCGCTGTACGTGGGGTCGCTGGTCTCGGGCGGTTCACTGGGCGAGCCGGTGCTGCGCAGCCAGGGGAAGGCCGAGAAGGACCGGCTGACGACCCCCAGCTGGGACGCTGACGACGGCCTGTGGGTGGCCGACCGTGACCCCGGGCATCCCCGGCTGCTCCTCTTCGAGGAGGGCAAGGGCGATCCGGTGGAGGTGCGCACACCGCACCTGGACGGACGGATCCAGTCCGTGCGGGTCGCCGCCGACGGTGTGCGGATCGCGCTCGTCGTGCAGAAGGGCGACAAGAAGACCCTGCTCATCGGGCTGATCGAGCGGGACGAGAAGCCGGGTGAGAAGCCGGCCGTCAGGGTGGTCGAACTGCGCTCCGCGACACCGGAGCTGGAGGAGGTCACCACCATGTCGTGGGCCGGGGACAGCCGGCTCGTGGTGGTGGGGCGCGAGCACGGGGGCGTCGAGCAGATGCGGTACGTCCAGGTCGACGGCTCCACGCCGGACGTGCCGGCGCCCGCGGCCCTGACCGGCGTCGAGGAGGTCACCGCCGCCGAGGACGACCAGCTGCCGCTGGTGGCGTACTCGGTGGACGGCATCGTCCGTCTGCCGTCGGGCGAGCAGTGGCAGAAGGTGACGGAGGGGACGGCGCCCATCTATCCGGGGTGAGGCGTGAGCGCCCCCGGTGGCAGGTGTGGCCGGGGTGTTCTGGGTGCGGGCGGCCGCTCCTGCCGAGGCTGGACTCGGGAGGAGCGGCCGTCGGCGTTCAGGGGGTGTGCGTGGGGCTGCTCGTGGCTGCCGGTGGTGGGTTCTGCGGGTGTCGCTCGTGTGGGTGACGAGCAGGTGGCGGGGCGGTTGGTTGTCCACAGGGGTGGCCGGGCCGGGCCCATAGGGGCACAGTGGTGGCCATGCGGGGGTGGTGGCAGGACCTCACCGACCTGGTGCTGCCGGGCGAGTGCGGGGGCTGCGGGATGCCTCGTACGGTGCTGTGCGCGCGGTGCCGTGCGGTGCTGAGCGAAGGCGCGGTGCATCGGGTGCGGCCGGTGCCGGAGCCGCCCGGGCTGCCCTTGGTGCACGCGGCGGCCCGGTACGCGGACGAGGTCCGGGCGACGCTGCTGGCCCACAAGGAGCGGGGCGCCCTGGCGCTCGCCGGA
Organism: Streptomyces flavovariabilis; assembly: GCF_000725785.1. Taxonomy (NCBI): domain Bacteria; kingdom Bacillati; phylum Actinomycetota; class Actinomycetes; order Kitasatosporales; family Streptomycetaceae; genus Streptomyces; species Streptomyces flavovariabilis. The sequence goes on from NZ_JNXD01000017.1 coordinate 12,392, forward strand.
CCGCTCGGGGTGGCGCTGGCGGGAGCCGTGCTGGCAGGGCTCCGGGGCGCCTTGGCTCCGGCGGGGGCGGGGGTGACCTGGTCCCGGGGTGGTGGGGCTCCTGCGCTGCTCGTGCCGGTGCCGTCCGGGCGGCGGGCGGTGCGAGCCCGGGGACATGATCCGGCGCGGCGGATCGCGCTCGCGGCGGCGGGTGAGTTGCGGCGGAGGGGGTTTCCGGCCCGGGTGGCCGGCGTGCTGCGGCAACGGCGGGCCGTGGCCGACCAGTCGGGGCTCAACTCCCGGCAGCGACTGGACAATCTGGCGGGCGCGCTGGAGGTCGCTCCCGGAGGTGCCCGGCTGCTCACCGGGGGGCCGGTCGTCCTCGTCGACGACGTGATGACCACGGGGGCCTCGCTGGCGGAGGCCGCCCGAGCCGTGCGGGCAGTCTCGTACCGGCCGCAGATTCCGTCCGGGGCGACCGGGCCGATTCCCAACGCTGCATGGACTTCGGCCGTGTACGGGGGAGAGACGTGGGAAAGCAGAGAGGAACAGAACGTCGGATCAAGGCGAGAGAGGACGGGCCGGCGGCCCGACCGGCAGGTGAACGCGGGCGCCGTGGACGCCGGCGGAGTCGTAGACGTGGTGTGCGCGGCAGTGGTGGCGGCATCACCGGACTCTTTCGAAATAAACCGGAACTGACTGAGATCTTGTGTCGTTGCAGGTAAGGAGAGGGCCTATTCACCTGAACGGAGGTACGCCGCAGTAGAGGGTGACGACATCCGTCCGGGCGAGATATGTTCGGTGAGAGGGAAAGCCGCAGGCCACACCTCTCAAATCCGAATGCCGTGCTGCGGGTTTTTCTTCATCACCCGCGACGGTGGAGTGGAGATCTCGCTCGCGGGGGAGGAGGTGGAAGTCACCGAGTCCGAGGTTCCGGGACTCACCGGAGCCTGGTGCAAAAGGGAGACGCTCCGCACCGAAGCGGAGCGATCCGGGAACGGAGTTCTGCGTGGACATCGTCGTCAAGGGCCGCAAGACCGAGGTGCCCGAGCGGTTCCGGAAGCACGTGGCCGAGAAGCTGAAGCTGGAGAAGATCCAGAAGCTCGATGGCAAGGTGATCAGCCTCGACGTCGAGGTGTCCAAGGAGCCCAACCCCCGGCAGGCCGACCGCTGTGACCGAGTGGAGATCACGCTCCGCTCCCGCGGTCCGGTGATCCGGGCTGAGGCAGCGGCGAGCGATCCGTACGCGGCGCTCGACCTGGCGGCGGAAAAGCTGGAAGCCCGGCTGCGCAGGCAGCACGACAAGCGGTATTCGCGCCGTGGTGCGCGCCGGATCCCGGCCGCCGAGGTCGCCGACCACGTCCCGGGCGTGGCGACGCTCAATGGAAACGGTCTGGCGCCGGCTCCCGAGGAGGAGCCCGAGGCCGTACCCACGAAGAAGATCGGCTCGCTGGAAGTGCAGGGTGACGGCCCCATCGTCGTCCGCGAGAAGACCCACGTCGCAGCCCCCATGACCCTCGACCAGGCTCTCTACGAGATGGAGCTGGTCGGGCACGACTTCTACCTGTTCGTCGACTCCGAGACCAAGGAACCGAGTGTCGTCTACCGGCGGCACGCCTACGACTACGGCGTGATCCACCTCAGTACGGACACGATGGTCACACAGGCGCACTCCCCCGACGCGGGAGGTGCGCTCGGCGGCTGACCGTGCCGGGTGACAGCGGAACAGGTGCCCCTGGAGCGCGTGTGCGCCCCCAGGGGCACCCCCGTGCGACCACTTCGCGCCCCACTCCGGCACCCCGGTGCCGTCCGGGCATGAAATCATGGTGGCCACGGCCCAACCGGTGGGTCGTTGCTCTGGGTTGGCGATGGCTCAGGACCTCAGGCCACAGCCTTCAGGGGGAGGAACGATGGCGGACAGCTTCGGACCGATGCGTGATGCCGACGACGGCGTCGTCGGCATGGGCCCGGACTCGGGGACTCCACGCAAGGAACCGATCAGAGTCCTTGTGGTGGACGACCACGCCTTGTTCCGCCGTGGCCTGGAGATCGTGCTCGCGGCCGAGGAGGACATCCAGGTCGTAGGAGAGGCGGGCGACGGCGCGGAGGCCGTCGAGAAGGCCGCCGACCTGCTGCCCGACATCGTCCTGATGGACGTGCGGATGCCCAAGCGGGGCGGGATCGAGGCGTGCACCTCCATCAAGGAGGTGGCACCCAGCGCCAAGATCATCATGCTGACGATCAGCGACGAGGAAGCCGATCTCTACGACGCCATCAAGGCGGGCGCGACCGGCTATCTCCTCAAGGAGATCTCCACGGACGAGGTGGCCACCGCCATTCGCGCGGTGGCCGACGGGCAGTCGCAGATCAGCCCGTCGATGGCGTCGAAACTCCTCACCGAGTTCAAGTCGATGATCCAGCGCACGGACGAACGCCGGCTGGTGCCCGCGCCGCGCCTGACCGACCGGGAACTGGAAGTCCTCAAGCTCGTCGCCACGGGAATGAACAACCGTGACATCGCCAAGGAGTTGTTCATCTCCGAGAACACCGTGAAGAACCACGTCCGCAACATCCTGGAGAAGCTGCAGCTGCACTCCAGGATGGAAGCGGTGGTGTACGCGATGCGGGAGAAGATCCTCGAAATCCGCTAGGACGCGGTCTCAGCCGAGAAGGCCGGCGAGTTCCTTCGCCAGAGGCTCACGCAGGTCCGGCGTGTCGACCCGTTCCACGCGGACATCCGTGCAGTCCACCCAGGTCGCCGCCTCGGCCAGGGCCTGGGCGACGGCCGGGACGGCCTTCGGGCCGTCGAGCGTGACCTGCTTGGCCACCAGCGTGCGGCCCTCGCGGGCGGGGTCCACGCGGCCGACGAGACGGCCGCCGGCCAGGACCGGCATCGCGAAGTAGCCGTAGACCCGCTTCTGTTTGGGGACGTAGGCCTCCAGGCGGTGCGTGAAGCCGAAGATCCGCTCCGTGCGCGCCCGCTCCCAGATCAGGGAGTCGAAGGGCGACAGGAGCGTGGTGCGGTGGCGGCCGCGCGGGGGCGTCTGCAGGGCCGCGGGGTCGGCCCAGGCCGGCTTGCCCCAGCCCTCGACCGAGACCGGGACCAGGCCCGAGTCGGCGATCACCGCGTCCACCTGCTCGCCCTTGAGGCGGTGGTAGTCGGCGATGTCCGCGCGGGTACCGACGCCGAGGGACCGGCCCGCCAGGCGCACCAGGCGGCGCAGGCACTCGGTGTCGTCCAGCTCGTCGTGCAGCAGGTCGCCCGGGACGGCGCGCTCGGCCAGGTCGTACAGGCGCTTCCAGCCACGGCGCTCCACGCAGACCACCTCGCCGTACATCAGGGCGCGTTCGACGGCGACCTTGGAGCCGGACCAGTCCCACCAGTCGCTCGTCTTCTTCGCGCCGCCCAACTCCGTGGCAGTGAGGGGGCCTTCGGAGCGGAGCTGCTTGATGACCCGGTCGTAGGCGCCGTCGGGGAGTTCGTGGTTCCAGTGCGGGCGGTTGCGGTAGGCGCGGCGGCGGAAGGCGAAGTGGGGCCACTCCTCGATGGGGAGGATGCAGGCGGCGTGGGACCAGTACTCGAACGAGTGCGTGTCCTGCCAGTAGGCGTCCTCGACCGTCTTCCGGCCGACCGCGCCCAGGCGGGCGTACGGGACGAGCTCATGGGAGCGGGCCAGGACCGAGATGGTGTCGAGCTGTATCGCGCCCAGGTGGCGGAGGATGCCGCGGACGCCCGAGCGGCGGTCGGGCGCGCCGAGGAAGCCTTGGGCGCGGAGCGCGATCCTGCGGGCCTCGTCCGCGGAGAGGTCTGCGTTGGGGGGCGGGGTGGTCATGGCCGCAGAGTATGGGGTGGGACTGACAGCGGAGTGTGACCTGCGGTTTTGCCGGGGCGGCCGACTCGGTCAGCGCGCCGGCAGGTACGGGGCCGTGGACGGGAGGCCCAGATCGGAGGGGAGCAGGGAGCCCACCCAGGCGTCCCGGCGTACTCCCTTGTTGTTCGTCGCGGAGCGCAGCGTGCCCTCGATCGTGAAACCCGCTCGCTCCGCCACCGCGCGGGAAGCCCGGTTGCCCACCTCCGCGCGCCATTCGACGCGATCGAGTGCGGCGCGGGTGAAGGACCAGCGGCAGGCGGTGAGGACGGCCTCGGTGAGGTAGCCGTTCGCGCGGTGCTGCTTCGCGGCCCAGAAGCCGATCTCGCCCATGCCCAGGGCGCGCATCGCGATGCCGAGCATGCCCGCCAGTTCTCCGGAGCGCAGGAAGACGCCGAAGGTGAACATGGAGCCGTCCGCCCAGCCGTCCGGGACCAGTTGTTCCGTGAAGTCCAGGGCGTGCTCGCGCAGATAGGGCGAGGGGAGCGTGGTCCAGCGCTGGATGTCGGGGTCCTGGCAGGCGTCGTACACCGCGTCGGTGTCCTGGGGGCCCACCGTGCGCAGCAGGAGGCGGTCCGTGGTGAGGGTGACGGGGTCCATCGGCCGATTCTGCTCGGAGGCCGGGCCCGATGCCATCGGTTCGCCGTGAGTGAGCGGATTGTCACGCGTTGTGCGATTCGGTGGAAGGGTGCGGCACTATCCGAGGGGGCCGGACGTTGTCCCCTTTGAAGCAGACGTGAATCAGAATTGAAGCAGCGGACGGTCGCCGTCGCAGCAGGCCCTCCCGGCGCGGTGGGGTCCTCGCATACGATGGCCGTTGCTCAGTGAGTCAAGTGGTAACCGACCGTCCCAGGCCCGACCGGCAAGGAGACCAACCCCCGTGTCCGTCCTCTCGAAGATCATGCGTGCAGGCGAAGGAAAGATCCTGCGCAGGCTGCACCGCATCGCGGACCAGGTCAACTCCATCGAAGAGGACTTCGTCGACCTCTCCGACGCCGAGCTGCGCGCACTCACCGATGAGTACAAGCAGCGCTACGCCGACGGCGAGACCCTGGACGACCTGCTGCCCGAGGCTTTCGCCACCGTCCGCGAGGCCGCCAAGCGCGTCCTCGGCCAGCGTCACTACGACGTGCAGATGATGGGTGGCGCCGCCCTGCACATGGGCTACGTGGCCGAGATGAAGACCGGTGAGGGCAAGACCCTCGTCGGCACCCTGCCGGCGTATCTGAACGCGCTGTCCGGCAAGGGCGTCCACATCATCACGGTCAACGACTACCTGGCCGAGCGCGACTCCGAGATGATGGGCCGCGTCCACCGGTTCCTGGGGCTCGAGGTCGGCTGCATCCTGGCCAACATGACGCCGGCTCAGCGCCGCGAGCAGTACGCCTGCGACATCACGTACGGCACGAACAACGAGTTCGGATTCGACTACCTGCGCGACAACATGGCGTGGTCCCAGGACGAGCTCGTCCAGCGCGGCCACAACTTCGCCATCGTCGACGAGGTCGACTCCATCCTCATCGACGAGGCCCGTACGCCGCTGATCATCTCCGGTCCGGCCGACCAGGCCACCAAGTGGTACGGGGACTTCGCCAAGCTGGTGAAGCGCCTCAAGCGCGGCGAGGCCGGCCAGCCGCTGAAGGGCATCGAGGAGACCGGCGACTACGACGTCGACGAGAAGAAGCGCACGGTCGCCATCCACGAGTCCGGTGTCGCCAAGGTCGAGGACTGGCTGGGCATCGACAACCTCTACGAGTCGGTGAACACCCCGCTGGTGGGCTACCTGAACAACGCCATCAAGGCCAAGGAGCTCTTCAAGAAGGACAAGGACTACGTCATCATCGACGACGAGGTCATGATCGTCGACGAGCACACCGGACGTATCCTCGCGGGCCGCCGCTACAACGAGGGCATGCACCAGGCGATCGAGGCGAAGGAAGGGGTGCCGATCAAGGACGAGAACCAGACGCTCGCCACGATCACCCTCCAGAACTTCTTCCGCCTCTACAAGCGCCACGACCACAGCGGCAAGGAGCAGCCCGGTCTGTGCGGCATGACCGGTACGGCCATGACCGAGGCCGCCGAGTTCCACCAGATCTACAAGCTCGGCGTGGTGCCGATCCCGACCAACCGGCCGATGGTCCGCGCGGACCAGTCGGACCTGATCTACCGGACCGAGGTCGCCAAGTTCGAGGCGGTCGTCGACGACATCGAGGAGAAGCACCGCAAGGGCCAGCCGATCCTCGTCGGCACAACCTCCGTCGAGAAGTCCGAGTACCTCTCGCAGCAGCTCAGCAAGCGCGGCATCCAGCACGAGGTGCTCAACGCCAAGCAGCACGACCGGGAGGCGACGATCGTCGCCCAGGCCGGCCGCAAGGGCGCCGTCACGGTGGCCACCAACATGGCCGGCCGTGGTACGGACATCAAGCTCGGCGGCAGCCCGGAGGACCTTGCCGAGGCGGAGCTGCGCCAGCGCGGCCTCGACCCCGAGGAGCACATCGAGGAGTGGGCACACGCCCTGCCCGAGGCGCTCCAGCGGGCCGAGAAGGCCGTCCAGGCCGAGAAGGACGAGGTCGAGAAGCTCGGCGGGCTCTACGTGCTGGGCACCGAGCGGCACGAGTCGCGGCGCATCGACAACCAGCTGCGCGGTCGTTCCGGCCGTCAGGGCGACCCGGGCGAGTCCCGCTTCTACCTCTCCCTCGGTGACGACCTGATGCGCCTGTTCAAGGCCCAGATGGTCGAGCGCGTGATGTCGATGGCGAACGTCCCGGACGACGTGCCGATCGAGAACAAGATGGTCACGCGCGCGATCGCCTCCGCCCAGTCGCAGGTCGAGCAGCAGAACTTCGAGACGCGTAAGAACGTCCTGAAGTACGACGAGGTCCTCAACCGCCAGCGCGAGGTCATCTACGGCGAGCGGCGCCGCGTCCTGGAGGGCGAGGACCTGCACGAGCAGGTACAGCACTTCATGGACGACACCATCGACGCCTACGTCCAGGCCGAGACCGCCGAGGGCTTCCCCGAGGACTGGGACCTCGACCGGCTGTGGGGCGCCTTCAAGCAGCTCTACCCGTGCAACGTCACGATCGAGGAGCTGGAGGAGGCGGCCGGCGACCGGGCCGGGCTGACCGCCGAGTTCATCGGCGACTCCATCAAGGACGACATCCACGATCAGTACCAGGCGCGTGAGGATCAGCTCGGCTCCGAGATCATGCGTGAGCTGGAGCGCCGGGTCGTGCTGTCGGTCCTCGACCGCAAGTGGCGCGAGCACCTCTACGAGATGGACTACCTCCAGGAGGGCATCGGCCTGCGCGCCATGGCGCAGAAGGACCCGCTGGTCGAGTACCAGCGCGAGGGCTTCGACATGTTCACCGCCATGATGGAAGGCATCAAGGAGGAGTCCGTCGGCTACCTGTTCAACCTGGAGGTCCAGGTCGAGCAGCAGGTCGAGGAGGTCCCGGTCGAGGACACCAAGCCGGTGGCCGACCTCGAGAAGCAGGACGCGGTGCCGGCGCAGGCGGGCTCCCGGCCGGAGATCCGCGCCAAGGGGCTCGACGTCCCGCAGCGCCGCAACCTCCACTTCTCCGCGCCGACGGTCGACGGCGAGGGCGGCACCATCGAGGGCGACTTCACCGAGGACGGCGAGCCGGTGCGCTCCGAGGCCGACGGTCTGACGCGTGCGGAGCGGCGCAAGCAGGCGCGGAGCCGGGGGCGCCGCAAGAAGTGACGGTTGCCGAGGCGCCGTAGCGGTTCGAAGGGCCGGACACCCGAGGGGTGTCCGGCCCTTCGGCCTGGGAGCGGCCGCACACCCCTTCAGACGGCCTCAGCAGGCCTCAGCCGGACTCCGGACGGGGTGGGCGCGGGCCGCCCAGTTCCACCGCTGTGCAGCGCCAGCGGAGGTCGCGGCCGAGTTCCAGGCGGAAGGCCATGGCGCGCAGCCGGTCGCCGGCGCCGATGCGGGCGAAGGCCTCGATCGCGCCCGGGCGGGGTTCGAAGTACCCGATGTCGCGGACGACGGGTCGGGCACCGCGGGTGCGCAGGGGGCCGCGTTCGGCCAGCCAGGCCAGTTCGTCGTAGGCACGGCCGCGGGTGTGGCGGAGCATCGAGTGGACGGGGCGGTGGCCGCTCAGCACGGCGACGAGGAGATCGGCGAAGAGGTCGGTCGGGAGGAGCTGGGGGACCTCCGCGTGGCGGGAACCCTGGACCGGGACGCGGGGGGCGGTTTCGGTGGTGGCCGCGGCAGCGGCGTCCGTGCGCGCCGGGGTGGTGGTTGCCGTGGCCCTGCGGGGTGCTGTGCGGGTCGCGGAGGGGGTCGGTGGGCGCGTGTCCGCCGGACGGGTGCGGGACGTCTTGGCACGGGCGGAGGCCGGCGGACGGCCACCCGCCGCCGGAGGCCGGGCCCTGCCGCCGCCGGGCGAACGCGGGGGCGCGGCACCAGCAGGGGTGCGAGGCGTGGGCTTGACGGGGGTGTGAGGCGTGGTGTCGGCCGGAGTGCCGGGTGTGGGGTTCGCCGGTCGGTGGGGTGCCGCGGGCGGGGTGGGGCGGCTGTCGTGGACGGCCGGTGGGTGGGTGGTGGAGCGGTGCCGGGTCCTGGTCATGACCTTGTGCATGGGGGGTCCCCGTTTCGTGGGCCCGGTGGATACCGGGGAGTAACTTCGGGTTGGTGATCTTGTACGGGGCCGACGAGGGCCGCGGCAAGGAGCCTGATTCGGGTCGCGGGCGCCGGAGGGTTCACCTATCCGGGTGATGTCGGGGGCGTGGAGCCCATGGGCGCGGGGGTGGGCCGGGTGAATTCCGGGCCCGGGGTGGACGTGTCCGGCGTCACGGGGCGGGACTCGAAAGGGGACACCCCGCACGTATCCTGAAGGCCCTCCGGAGCCCCCCGGGGCCCTGCGACCACGACCACGAAAGCGGCCAGCCATGCGTGTCTACGTGCCCCTGACCCTCCCCGGTCTCGCCGAGGCGTACAGGACGGGTGAGCTGGGAGCGGGGCCGTTCACCGCCTACGCCGTGACGCCCGGGCTGCGCGAGTGGTACGCCTCCGACGACATCGAGGAACTGGAGTACGCGGCGCTCGGCCGGGCCGCGCAGGCCTCGCTGCGCCTGCTGGCGGCCGCGCCCGGGGCGCCGCGGCGCCGGGTCGTGATCGCAGTCGACGTGGCCGACCGGGCCGCGAGCGCGGATCCCGGCCGGGGGCCCGACGCGGCGCCGGGGGAGGTGCGGGTCGCGGGTGCGGTCCCGCTGGGCAAGGCGGCGTCGGTGCATGTCGACGCGGCGGACGCGGAGGCCGACGTGACGGCGGCGGCCGAGGCGCTGCCGACGGCGGACGCCGGGGACGACGACGCGCAGGTCGTCGTGGACGGGGCGGAGGACCACGAACTGCTGTGGTTCGCCACGCAGGAGATCGCGAACCTGGTGGGACGTGGGGACTGAACCGGCGGCGGGGGGCGCGTTGAGGCGCCGGTCTCTTGATTGTCAGTGGGGCCGGGTACGTTTTCGGGCATGGGGATGAAGACGGGCGCGCACATTGTCTGGGACTGGAACGGGACGCTGTTCCACGACATCGACGCGATCATCGGGGCGACGAACGCGGCCTTCGCCGAGCTGGGGCTGGAGCCGCTGACGCTGGAGAAGTACCGGGAGCTGTACTGCGTACCGGTGCCGAAGTTCTATGAGCGGCTGATGGGGCGGCTGCCGACCGAGGCCGAGTGGGAGGCCATGGACGACATCTTCCACCGGTACTACGCCGAGCACCGGACGGCGTGCGGACTCACGGTGGGAGCCGTGGAGCTGCTGGCCGGGTGGCGGTCGGCGGGGCGCAGCCAGTCGATCCTGAGCATGTACGTGCACGAGGAGCTCGTTCCGCTGGTGCGGGGATTCGGCATCGAGCCGCACTTCATACGGGTGGACGGACGCACCGGGCCGTCCGGGGGCAGCAAGGCCGAGCACATGGTGCGCCACCTGTCGTCGCTGAGCGGGGTGGCACCGGAGCGGACCGTGGTGATCGGGGACGCCGCGGACGACGCGGTGGCCGCGCTGCACGTGGGGGCCCGGGCCGTGCTGTACACCGGCGGGTCGCACAGCCGGGTGAGCCTGGAAGCCGTCGGCGTGCCTGTCGTGGACACGCTGGAGGAAGCGGTTGCGGAGGCGGCGCGGCTCGCCGCCTGACCGAAATCCGTAGCGGCACTGTGCAGAACGTCAAACTTCCGGGGCTTGTTTTGTACACATACGGCTCATGACGGAGCCCCTGTAAGGAGCGATAGCCTTGGTGGCGTGATCAGCGCGATAGTTCGCGGGGACGTCGTCGTCCCTGCCCTGCGCCCGGAGAGCACGGACGACATCCGTGACCGGGCGGCGGTCGCTGGTCTTCGCGGGCGGGACGTGGCATCGAGGATTCCCGGCACGCCGGACATCATCAGGATCCGGGCGTCGCAGAGAGCAGCATCACACCGGTGGAGCAGCTCAAGAATGGCTCAGACACCCCCGCTCATCTCACCTTGCGGCATAGCGTCGGCACAGACCGGATACCCCGTGTCACGACGTGAGGTCGTAAGCGCAGAGGCCGTACTTCCTTCTACGTCACGCAACGGCGCGCGACAGGAGCCAGAGGACAATGCAGACCAAGCTGGACGAAGCCAAGGCCGAGTTGCTCGAGAGGGCCGCCCGGGTAGCTGAGAACAGCCCGGTCGGGGGGCACCTACCGACCGGGTCGACGGGCGAGGAGACCCCAGACGCCCAGGAGGCCCCGGACCGCGAGACCCTCCTCACGTTCCTCCAGCGTTACTACCTGCACACGGCCCCGGAGGACCTCACCGACCGCGACCCGGTCGATGTCTTCGGAGCTGCCGTATCGCACTACCGGCTGGCCGAGAACCGCCCCCAGGGCACGGCCAACGTGCGGGTGCACACCCCCACGGTGGAAGAGAACGGGTGGACCTGCAGCCACTCCGTGGTCGAGGTCGTCACCGACGACATGCCCTTCCTCGTCGACTCCGTCACCAATGAGCTGACGCGGCAGGGGCGTGGGATCCACGTCGTCATCCACCCCCAGTTCGTCGTGCGGCGCGATGTCACCGGCAAGCTCATCGAGGTCCTGTCGACCCCGGCGACCGGCGACCTTCCGCACGACGCGCACGTCGAGTCGTGGATCCACGTCGAGATGGACCGCGAGACCGACCGGGCCGACCTGAAGCAGATCACCGCCGACCTGCTGCGCGTGCTGTCCGACGCCCGTGAGGCCGTCGAGGACTGGGGCAAGATGCGGGAGGCGGCGATCCGGCTGGCGGAGGGGCTGCCGGACGAGCCCATCCCCGGTGACCTGCCCGGTCCCCAGGTCGAGGAGGCCCGCGAGCTGCTGCGCTGGCTCGCCGACGACCACTTCACCTTCCTCGGCTACCGCGAGTACCAGCTGCGCGACGACGACTCGCTGGCCGCCGTGCCCGGCACCGGGCTCGGCATACTGCGCGCGGACCCGCAGCACGCCGGTGAGGAGAGCCACCCCGTCAGCCCCTCGTTCGAGCGGCTGCCCGCCGACGCCCGGGCCAAGGCGCGCGAGCACAAGCTGCTCGTGCTGACCAAGGCGAACAGCCGGGCCACCGTGCACCGGCCGTCGTACCTGGACTACATCGGCGTCAAGAAGTTCGACGCCGACGGCAACGTCGTCGGCGAGCGCCGGTTCCTCGGACTGTTCTCCTCCGCCGCCTACACCGAGTCCGTGCGCCGGGTCCCGGTCATCCGGCGCAAGGTCGAGGAGGTCCTGAAGCGCGCCGGGTTCTCGCCCAACAGCCACGACGGCCGTGACCTGACGCAGATCCTGGAGACGTACCCGCGCGACGAGCTGTTCCAGACCCCGGTCGACGAGCTGCGGGCCATCGTCACCTCCGTGCTCTACCTCCAGGAGCGCCGGCGCCTCAGGCTCTACCTGCGCCAGGACGAGTACGGGCGCTACTACTCCGCCCTCGTCTACCTCCCGCGCGACCGCTACACCACGGCCGTGCGCCTCAGGATCATCGAGATCCTCAAGGAGGAGCTGGGCGGCATCAGCGTCGACTTCACGGCTTGGAACACCGAGTCGATCCTGTCCCGGCTGCACTTCGTGGTCCGGGTCCCGCAGGGCACCGAGCTGCCGGAGCTGTCCGACTCCGACAAGGAGCGCATCGAGGCCCGGCTGGTGGAGGCCGCCCGCTCCTGGGAGGACGCCTTCGCCGAGGCGCTCAACGCCGAGCTCGGCGAGGAGCACGCTGCCGAAGCGATGCGCCGGTACGCGCACGCCTTCCCCGAGGGCTACAAGGCCGACCACAACCCGCGCGCCGCGGTCGCCGACCTCGTCCACCTCGAGCAGCTGAACGCCGAGGCGGACAAGGACTTCGCGCTCAGCCTGTACGAGCCGGTGGGCGCCGCCCCCGAAGAGCGCCGCTTCAAGATCTACCGCACGGGTGACGCGATCTCCCTGTCGGCCGTGCTGCCGGTCCTCAACCGGCTCGGTGTCGAGGTCGTCGACGAGCGGCCCTACGAGCTGCGCTGCTCGGACCGCAGCGTGGCCTGGATCTACGACTTCGGTCTGCGCATGCCCCGCTCGAACGGCGGCGACTACTTCGGCGACGACGCCCGCGAGCGCTTCCAGGACGCCTTCGCCGCCACCTGGACGGGCAAGGCGGAGAACGACGGCTTCAACGCCCTCGTGCTGAGCGCCGGGCTGAACTGGCGCCAGGCCGTGGTGCTGCGCGCGTACGCCAAGTACCTGCGGCAGGCGGCGTCGACGTTCAGCCAGGACTACATGGAGGACACCCTCCGCAACAACGTCCACACCACCCGCCTCCTCGTCTCCCTGTTCGAGGCGCGGATGTCGCCGGACCGGCAGCGCGCCGGGCACGAGATCGTGGACGCGCTGCTGGAGGAGGTCGACGCGGCCCTCGACCAGGTGGCCTCGCTCGACGAGGACCGGATCCTCAGGTCCTTCCTGACGGTCATCAAGGCGACGCTGCGGACCAACTTCTTCCAGGAGGCCGCGGGCGGCAAGCCGCACGAGTACGTCTCCATGAAGTTCGACCCGCAGGCCATCCCCGACCTGCCGGCGCCGCGCCCGGCGTTCGAGATCTGGGTCTACTCGCCGCGCGTCGAGGGCGTGCACCTGCGCTTCGGCAAGGTCGCGCGCGGCGGCCTGCGCTGGTCCGACCGGCGTGAGGACTTCCGCACCGAGATCCTCGGCCTGGTCAAGGCGCAGATGGTGAAGAACACCGTCATCGTGCCGGTCGGCGCCAAGGGCGGCTTCGTCGCCAAGCAGCTGCCGGACCCGTCCGTGGACCGGGACGCGTGGCTCGCCGAGGGCGTCGCCAGCTACAAGACGTTCATCTCGGCGCTGCTCGACATCACCGACAACATGGTCGCCGGCGAAGTCGTCCCGCCCGCCGACGTCGTCCGGCACGACGAGGACGACACCTACCTCGTCGTCGCCGCCGACAAGGGCACCGCTACCTTCTCCGACATCGCCAACGGGGTCGCCGAGCAGTACAACTTCTGGCTCGGTGACGCCTTCGCCTCCGGCGGCTCCGCCGGATACGACCACAAGGGCATGGGCATCACCGCCCGAGGCGCCTGGGAGTCCGTCAAGCGGCACTTCCGCGACATGGGTGTGGACACCCAGACCGAGGACTTCACGGTCGTCGGCATCGGTGACATGTCCGGTGACGTGTTCGGCAACGGCATGCTGCTCTCCGAGCACATCCGCCTGGTCGCGGCCTTCGACCACCGGCACATCTTCATCGACCCCAACCCGGACGCCGCCACCTCCTACGCCGAGCGCCGCCGCCTGTTCGAGCTGCCCCGCTCCAGCTGGGAGGAGTACGACAAGGAGCTGCTGTCGGCCGGCGGCGGCATCTTCCCGCGCACCGCCAAGGCGATCCCGGTCAACGCGCACATCCGCGAGGCCCTCGGCATCGAGGCCAAGGTCACCAAGCTGACCCCGGCCGACCTGATGAAGGCGATCCTGCACGCACCGGTGGACCTGCTGTGGAACGGCGGCATCGGCACATACGTCAAGTCTTCCGTCGAGTCCAACGCGGACGCGGGCGACAAGGCCAACGACGCCATCCGCGTCGACGGCAAGGACCTGCGTGTCAAGGTCGTCGGCGAGGGCGGCAACCTCGGCCTGACCCAGCTCGGCCGGATCGAGTTCGCGCTGCACGGCGGCCGGATCAACACCGACGCCATCGACAACAGCGCGGGCGTGGACACCTCCGACCACGAGGTGAACATCAAGATCCTGCTCAACGGCCTGGTCAGGGACGGTGACATGACCGTCAAGCAGCGCAACAAGCTGCTCGCCGAGATGACCGACGAGGTCGGCCACCTGGTGCTGCGCAACAACTACGCGCAGAACACGGCGATCGCCAACGCCCTCGCCCAGTCCAGCGCCATGCTCCACGCCCAGCAGCGCTTCATGAAGCACCTGGTCAGGGAGCGGCACCTCGACCGGGCGCTGGAGTTCCTGCCCACCGACCGGCAGATCCGCGAGCGGCTCGCCCAGGGCCATGGCCTGACCGGCCCGGAGACGGCCGTACTGATGGCCTACACGAAGATCACGGTCGCCGAGGAGTTGCTGCACACCACGCTGCCGGACGACCCGTACCTGAAGGGTCTGCTGCACGCGTACTTCCCGACCGAGCTGCGCGAGCAGTTCCCCGACCGGCTCGACGGCCACCCGCTGCGCCGCGAGATCACCACGACGGTCCTGGTCAACGACACGGTCAACACGGGCGGTACGACGTACCTGCACCGCCTGCGCGAGGAGACCGGCGCGTCGCTGGAGGAGATCGTGCGGGCGCAGACCGCGGCCCGGGCGATCTTCCGCCAGTCCCCGGTGTGGGACGGGGTCGAGGCGCTCGACAACACGGTCGAGGCCGAGGTCCAGACCCGCATCCGGCTGCATGCGCGCCGCCTGGTGGAGCGCGGCACGCGCTGGCTGCTCAACAACCGGCCACAGCCGCTGGAGCTCGCCGGGACCGTCGACTTCTTCGCCGAACGGGTCGAGCAGGTCTGGGGTGAGCTGCCGAAGCTGCTGCGCGGCGCCGACCTGGAGTGGTACCAGAAGATCCACGACGAGCTGACGGGCGCCGGCGTGCCGGACGAACTCGCCACCCGGGTGGCGGGCTTCTCCTCGGCCTTCCCGACGCTCGACATCGTCTCGATCGCCGACCGCATGGGCCGGGAGCCGCTGGAGGTCGCCGAGGTCTACTACGACCTCGCCGACCGGCTGCGCATCACCCAGCTCATGGACCGCATCATCGAGCTGCCCCGCGCCGACCGCTGGCAGTCCATGGCCCGCGCGGCGATCCGCGAGGACCTGTACGCGGCGCACGCGTCGCTGACCGCCGACGTCCTGGCGGTGGGAGACGGCACCTCGACGCCCGAGCAGCGCTACAAGGCGTGGGAGCAGAAGAACGCGGCCATCCTCGGCCGGGCCCGCACCACGCTGGAGGACATCCAGAGCTCCGACTCGTTCGACCTCGCCAACCTGTCGGTGGCGATGCGCACGATGAGGACGCTGCTGCGCACGCACTCGTAGGGCGTACGGCGTGACAGGCGCCCCGGGCCGGTTCCGGCCCGGGGCGCCTGTTCTTTGCAGGCCTCAGGGCGATTCGACTGGAGGACTCACCGAATCCGGCTCAGGCTTGGGGCGTGACGGTGAATGTCTCCGAGGAGCGATCCTGGCCTCCGCCTTCCGGTTCCTCGTCCACCGGGCGGGGGTGTTTTGGCACGATGCGCGCCGCGCCCGGACCGGCCGTCGTCGCACAGGCCGCTGCCGCGCTGGTCGTCCTGCTGCTGCTCCTGGTCATCGTCCGGCTGCCGTGGGCCGGGGACCTCGGGATGCACGCGGCGACCGTCCAGCGCTTGCGGCACGACCTCGGCGACCCGGGCAATCCGCTTGTCGACGCGGACACGCCGAGCCCGTACTACTCGCCCTGGATGCTGGTGCTCGGCTGTGTCGCGCGGGTGAGCGGCCTGTCGGTCTTCGTGGTGCTGCGACTGGGGGCGCTGGCCGGGCTCGGGCTGCTGGTGACGGGAGTGTGGCGCTACGTACGGACCCTGACCGGCCATCGTGCCGCGCCCGCGTTGGCCCTGCTGAGCCTGCTGTTCCTGTGGGGAACGGCGTTGTTCAAGTGGAGCGGCTTCTACGGGCTCGACTCGCTCGCGCTGACGGTGTCCTATCCGAGCCTGTTCGCGCTGGGGCTGGCGTTTCACCTCTGGGCGTGGCTGCGGCGGGCGGTGTCGCGGAGCGGTGCCGGGTGGGGGGTGTGGCTCGGGCTGGGGGCGCTGTGGGCGGTGACTCTGCTGTGCCATCAGTTCTCGGGGGTGGTGGCTTCGCTGGGGGCGGTGGCGACGGTGGCCGCCGCGCGGCCCGGCCGGGGGGTGTGGCTTCGGCTCGGTGGCGCACTGGCTGTGGGGCTCGGGGTGCTGGCGCTGTGGCCGTACTACGACTTCTTCGCGCTGTTCGGGGCGGGTGAGGGCCTGGAGGCGGTGCACCGGCCGTTGTACGAGGACCTGCTCGGGCGGTACTGGCTGGTGCTGCTCGGGGTGGTGGCCCTGGGGGTGCGGGGGTGGCGGGACCGGTGGGATCCGCTGGTGCTGTTCTTCGTGCTGGGGATCGTGGTGGTGACGGTGGGCGGGGTGAGCGGGCACTGGTCGTGGGGGCGGGCGTTGCCGGCGGCGCTGATTCCGGCGCAGCTAGCGGTGGCCGTGGAGGTGTGCGAGGCCGGGCGGCGCGGGGTGCGGGTGGGGTGGGCGTGCGTGCTCGGCGCGGCGCTGGCTGTGGGGGCGTGGACGCAGGCGGGGACGGTCGGGTACGTGGTGCCGCGGGGGGATCTGCCGGAGGCCGTCGCGGAGAAGTACCGGCGGCCGTGGGCCGGGTACTTCTGGATGACGCCCTGGGTGAAGTACGGGGATGTGGTGATGGCGCGGGAAGGGCGGCCGGCCCGGCAGATCCCGGCGTACGGGGCGTACACGGTGGCGCCCGGGTATCCCGACTTCTTCCTGCCGGACGAGGGGCGTCGGGTGGGGGCTGTGCGGAGGTACTTCGCGGCCGGGGCGTCGGGGGAGGAGCGGGGGGAGATTCTGCGGGAGTACGGGGTGCGGTGGGTTGTGGACACAGGGGGTGGGGGAGCGGGGCTGCGGGAAGTGGCTCGGGGGCCGGAAGGGCAGGTGTTGTACGAGGTGGTGCCTTAGCGGGCGCTGCGGGGTGGTTGAGGCCGGGTGGGTCCTCAGCCCGGCGGAGCGGGGTGCCGCTGCGCCCACCCTCCCCCAAGCTCTCGGCTCCGCTCGAGCAGGGGGGACCCCCATCGCCCCCAGCGGCACGCATGCCCGCAGCGGCGGAGCGAGCGGCCGCTGCGCCCACCCTCCCCAAGCTCTCGGCTTCGCTCGAGCAGGGGGGACCCCCATCGCCCACCCTGCCGCCCCCAGCGGCACGCAAGCCCGCAGCTAGCGGCGGTGGTTACTTCAGTGCGCTCGCCACCAAGCGTGCTGCTCTCTTCACTCTTGGGCGGGCCACTCTGCGAACCGCCGGGCGGATCATGTTCGCCGTCACTCCCACCGGTTCCCAGCGGACCTGCAGGCGGCCCGGGCCGTGGCCCTCCGGTTCCACCGTCAGGTGGTGGGAGGGGATGCGTGTCGTCAGCGTCGGGAAGGTCAAGGGGGCCAGCAGCAGGCCCGTGTGGGACAGGCCCTGGTGCTGGAGGCGGAGCAGCGGGTGGCGGATTCCCGCGAAGCCCTGGAGGGGGAGCGGGGCCGCCGCGAGGTCCAGGTGGACGTGGCCCTCGAAGATGCCGGGCCGGACGGGGGAGAGGCGGAAGTGGACGCGGAGGCGGCGGCCGCCCGGGGCGATGAGGAGTGTCGCGCGCAGGGGGCCGACGGGGAGGCGCAGCGCCGGGTCGTAGGTGCGGATCGTGAGGTCGATCGAAGCGCCCGGGCCTCGGGTGATCTCCTTGATCTCGTGGCGGAACTGGGCGCTCGGGAAGGGGCGGGTCTCCAGCTCCAGGTCGGAGATGTCCAGTTCGCGGCGGGACCACTCCGACTCGGGGACCTTGTCCCCCCAGTAGGTGCGGCCTTCCGCGTCGGCGGTCACTCGCCTCGGCGCCACCCCGTGCCCCAGGCCCCGGGCCGCCAGGCGCGCCTCCGGCAGGCGGCGGTCGCGGATCAGCTGGATGACCACGCGTTCGGCGCGCGGGAGACGGGCGAAGGCGCCCGGCGTGAGCGTGTCGAGGTAGGGGGAGACGATGTCCGCGAAGGACGTCAGCCAGGCGTCGTCCCGGTAGGGCAGGTCACCGGCGTACATCCGGAAGTCGTGCTTGAGGAACTTGTGGTCCTTGTCCTCGCGCAGCGACTCGTGCCCGCTCTCGGCCAGGAACGTGTCGATGAGGTGCTGGACGTGGACCCGGTCCCGGACGTTGGCGAGCTTGTGCCGCTGGTTGGAGATCGAGGCCGCCTCGGAGGCCGCGAAGGGCGCCACGTACCAGCGGTAGACCGGCTCCGGGATGATCGTGAAGCTCTTGGCCAGGCAGTAGGCCTGCGCCGAGAACAGCTGGTCCTCGTAGTGGATGCCCTCGGGGAAGCGCAGGCCGTGCCGGTCGAGGAAGGCGCGGGCGTACATCTTGCTGGTGGCCAGGTGCTCGAAGAGCAGACGCGGGTCGGCCTCGATGCCGTCGAGGGTGCGGCGTTCGGCGACCAGGTGCGGCATCCACGTCGAGCGGCGGCCGTTGTCCACCCGGACCCGCTGCACCGCGCCCATGGCGAAGTCGATCTCGCGTTCGCGGTGCGCGGCGAGGAGCAGTTCGACGGCGTTGGCGGGGAGTTCGTCGTCGCTGTCGAGGAACATCAGGAACGGCGCCCGCGCGATCCGCAGGGCGCGGTTGCGCGGGACGCTGCAGCCGCCGCTGTTCCGCTCCAGGCGGAGGTGGCGGACACGCGGGTCCTGGGCGGCCAGCCGCTGGGCCACCGCAGGGGTCGCGTCCGTGGAGTGGTCGTCGCTGATGATGATCTCGAGGTTCGCGTGGGTCTGGCGGCGGACCGAGTCGACCGCGCGGCTGAGGCGCTCGGCGTCGTTGTGGACGATGACCGTCACGGTGACGTCGGGGGTGCTCATGCGGTCGCCTCCTGCGGGGTCGGAGCCGGGGTCCGTTCCTCGATCGGCAGCACGGGCGGCAGGTCCCGTTCGTCCTGGCCGAGGAAGACCCGGCGGACGACGCGTTCGGCGGCGCGCCCGTCGTCGTACTCGCAGAACCGGCGCCGGAAGACGGCCCGGGTCTTCGCCGCGCTCTCGTCGCGCCAGGCCTCGGTGGTGAGGATCTCCGTCAGCTCCTGCTGGGTGCGGGCGACCGGGCCCGGGGCTTCCGCCATCAGGTCGAAGTAGACGCCCCGGGTCGTGCGGTACGTCTCCCAGTCGTCGGCGTAGATCACGATCGGCCGGTCGAGGTTGGCGTAGTCGAACATGATCGAGGAGTAGTCCGTGACCAGGGCGTCCGCCGCCAGGCACAGCTCCTCGACCGGGTCGTAGGAGGAGACGTCGATGATCCGGCCCGTGCGGCGCAGGTTGGTGAGGGGGGAGGCGGCGCCGCCGTAGAAGTAGTGGCCGCGCACGAGCAGGACCGTGTCCTCGCCCAGGCGGTCGGCGAGGGTGGCGAGGTCCAGGCGCGGGGTCCAGCCGGCCTCGTAGTCGCGGTGGGTGGGCGCGTAGAGGACGGCCCGGTGGCCCGGGGCGATGCCGAGGCGGTCGCGGACGGTGCGGATGTCGGCGGCGCCGGCCGTGTAGTAGACGTCGTTGCGGGGATAGCCGTGATCCAGGGAGACGTAGTGCGACGGGTACGCCCGCTCCCACATGCGGGTGGTGTGGCTGTTGGCCGACACGCTGAAGTCCCACTTGTCGATGCGCTCCAGCAGCGCCCGGAAGTCCAGGCCCTGCGCGGCGGCCGGGAACGCCATCTGGTCGATGCCCATGCGCTTCAGGGGCGTGCCGTGGTGGGTCTGGACGTGGACGGCGTCCGGGCGTTTGACCACCGCGTTCGGATAGTTGACGTTGTTGACGAGGTACTTGGCGGTCGCCAGCACCTCCCAGTAGCGGCGGCTGCCGGGCACGACGTGGTCGGTGCCGGGCGGCAGCAGGGCCGCGTTCTCCTCGGTGACCACCCACACCGGGTGGATCTGCGGGGCGAGTTCGGCGAGCTTGGCGGCGATCGCGGCGGGGTTGCAGGCGACGCCGCGGTTCCAGTACGCCGAGAACACCGCGAGGTGCGGGTTGACGGGGCGGCCGAGCGCCCTGCGGTACTGGTGGTCGCGGAGCTTGGCACCGGCCTGGCGCTTACGGGTCCGCAGAGCCGACTTGGCGGTGCGGCGGGTGCGGTTGACGGTCTGGAAGGCACGGTACTTCGCGTAGGCGCCCTCTTCGAGCAGGGAGCGGCGGACGCCTTCGAGTCCGGCCGGGCGGCGGTGGTTCTCGGGGCGGCGGCGCAGGGCGGCCAGGGACGCCCGGCGGAAGAACTCCCGTGCGACCTCCTCCGGCATGCCGCCGCGCGCGAAGGTGCGCAGGCAGTCGCCGACCATGAGGTCGTAGAGCACGGTGTGCGCGGCGCGCCGGTCGCGAGTGAGGTCGAGGAGGGACTCGTAGCGCTCGACGAGGCCGTAGCGCTGCTCGGGGGTGACCGGGGGCAGGCTGGCGGGACGCAGCCGGCGGTCCTCGTAGGCGACGTGCGGCAGGCAGGCGACGCGGTCGGCGAGCAGCAGGGCGGCCAGGGCGGCGTACGGCTCGTCGTCGGTGGTGAGCCGCTGTTCGTGCGCCCGCCAGAAGTCCGCGCGCAGGACGCGGGTGCCGAGCAGCGGGGTCAGCCGCAGCAGGGGCGCGCAGTCGTCGAGGACGACGTCGGCGCGGCCCGCCCGGGCGAGCAGCGAGCCGTCCGGGGAGGGCATGCCGGAGGTGTGCCAGGTGCTGCGGACGTGGTCGAGCAGCAGGACGTCGACCTCGACGGGGAGTTCGGCGACCCGCTCGGCGACCGTGCGCGGGGTGCCGGCGGGCAGGCCGTCCTTGGCGTGGACGAAGTGCAGCCAGCGGCCGCGGGCCCGGGCCGCGCCCGCCGCCCGGGCCGCCGCGTCGTCCGTGCCGTCCGGCAGCGGCACGACCTGGATCTCCGGGGCGTGCCGCTCGGCGGTCTCCCGGGCCCAGTCGCCGACCGCGGCCACGATCACCTCGGCGTCCGGCAGGGGGTGGGCGGCGAGGGAGCCGAGGAGTTCCGTCAGATGGTCCTGGACGTTCGGCCCGTGGACGATGACACTGAGCTCGGCCATCACGGGGACCCCTCTCGCAGCTGCACCGTATGCGGTCATGCTGCCATCAATGAGACAAAAGGGCCGACCGGGTGCGCCTCACGAGGGAACGGCGGCCTTCGGCTTGGGCTTCGGTGCCTTGTCCCCCGTGAACGCCTCGTACTCCTTGAGGACGTCCTCCGTCGGCCCGTCCATGAGCAGCTCGCCGCGCTCCAGCCACAGCACCCGGTCGCAGGTGTCGCGGATCGACTTGTTGTTGTGGCTGACCAGGAACACCGTGCCCGCGTGCTTGCGCAGCTCGCGGATACGGGCCTCGGAGCGCTTCTGGAAGGAGCGGTCGCCGGTGGCCAGCGCCTCGTCGATCAGCAGGACGTCGTGGTCCTTGGCGGCGGCGATGGAGAACCGCAGCCGGGCGGCCATGCCGGAGGAGTAGGTGCGCATCGGCAGCGTGATGAAGTCGCCCTTCTCGTTGATGCCGGAGAAGTCGACGATCTCCTGGTAGCGGTCCTTGACCTGTTCGCGCGACATGCCCATGGCCAGGCCGCCGAGGTGGACGTTGCGTTCACCGGTCAGATCGTTCATCAGGGCCGCGTTGACGCCGAGCAGGGAGGGCTGGCCGTCGGTGAAGATACGGCCGTTCTCCACGGGGAGGAGTCCGGCGACGGCCTTCAGCAGGGTCGACTTGCCGGAGCCGTTGGTGCCGATCAGGCCGATCGCCTCGCCCCGGTAGGCGACGAAGGACACGTTCTTCACGGCATGCACCCGGCGTACGCCCGACGCCTTTTCGGTCTGCTTGCGGCGCACGATGCGGTTGAGAGCGGCGGTCGCGGAGCCGCGTCCGGCGCCGGTGCCGTTGACGCGGTAGACGATGTCGACGCCGTCGGCGACGACGGTGGGGATCTTCTCGCTCGGGTGCTCAGCCACGGCCGTACGTCTCCTCAGCCTTCCAGAAGTAGATGAAGCCGCCGACACCGGCGACCAGCGCCCAGCCGACGGCGAGCGCCCACACGTGGGCGGGGAGCTGGCTCGCGTGGAAGCTGTCGATCAGGGCGAAGCGCATCAGGTCGATGTAGACGGCGGCCGGGTTCGCCGCCAGCGCGATCGTCACCGCGTGGGGCAGGCTGTCCTTCTGCGCCAGCTTGTCGATGCTCCACATGACACCCGAGACATACATCCAGGTGCGCAGCACGAACGGCATCAGCTGGGCGATGTCGGGGGTCTTGGCACCCATCCGGGCCATGACCATGGAGACGCCGGCGTTGAACGTGAACTGCAGGAACAGGGCCGGCAGCGCCAGCAGCCAGGACACGCCGACCGGCACGCCGAAGCAGAGCAGGATGACGACCAGGGCGCCCATCGAGAACAGCAGCTGCTGGAGCTGCTGGAGGCAGAAGGAGATCGGCAGCGCGGCGCGCGGGAAGTGCAGGGCCCGCACCAGGCCGAGGTTGCCGGAGATCGCGCGGGTGCCCGCCATGATCGAGCTCTGCGTGAACGTCCAGATGAACACGCCCGTGACCAGGAACGGGATGTAGTCCGGCACGCCGTGCTTGGTGCCGAGCAGCACGCCGAAGATGAAGTAGTAGACCGCCGCGTTCAGCAGGGGGGTCATCACCTGCCAGACCTGGCCGAGCTTCGCCTGGCTGTACTGGGCGGTGAGCTTGGCGGTGGCGAACGCGGTGATGAAGTGGCGGCGGGCCCACAGCCGGCGGAGGTACTCGGGCAGGGAGGGCCGGGCGCCGCTGACCGAGAGGCCGTGGCGGGCGGCGAGGTCCGCGAGGTCGTGGTCGGCCGGGGCGGGGGTCTGGGGCGGTGTGTGGAGGACCGTACTCACATCCGCTGCTTTCGCTCGGGGGAGGGGGCGGGGGCCTGGGGCGGTGGACGTCCCGGAAGCCGGAGGGAGCGGCTCTTACCGGACTCTTCACGCCCTCTTACGTCGGGACGGGACCGTATCGTCGTAACGGGAGCGTACGTCGGACGAGCGTCGGAACGCAACCGTTTCGTCGTGACGCCCTATGCTGTCGGCATGACGACGAAGCCCGACGAGCCCCAGCAGCCCCCGCGCCGCCGGGCCCCCGCGGGGGCGGCCGTACTGCGGGAGGACGTGACGGAAGCGATCCGGGCGGCCGTCTTCGAGGAACTCGCGGCCGTCGGATACGCGCGGATGTCCATCGAGGGGATCGCGCGCCGGGCGGGGGTCGGCAAGACGGCGGTATACCGCCGCTGGCGTTCCAAGCTGCACCTGGTCCTCGACATCGTCTCGGCGCTCGCCGTGCAGGGCCTGCCCGCGCCGGACACCGGCTCCCTGGAGGGCGACCTGCGGCTGCTCTACGAGGTGACGTCCCGCGCCCTGCGCCACCCTGTCGCCTCACAGGTCATCCCCGACCTCCAGGCCGAGGCGGCCCGCAACCCCGACATCGCCGAGGCCATGCAGAAGGCCCTGCGCGAAGGCCAGGACGGCGTCGCCACGGGCATCGTGACGGCGGCGGAACGCCGCGGCGAGCTCCGCGAGGGCATCGACCACGACCTGGCACTCGACCTGATCTCCGGCCCGCTCTACTGGCGCTCGGTGGTGATCCGCAACCCGAAGCTGCCGAAGGGGTATCTGGGCGCACTGGCCCGGGCTACGTCGGAGGGGCTGAAGGCGTTGTAGAACGGGACTTCGCCGGTCGGCGAGTGCGCCGCGCGTGAGTGAGCCCCGGCAGGCGGGCGGCCGGGGCTCACTCACGCGCGGCGCAGGCGGATCAGCCGCGCCCCGCCTCCGGATGCAGCCGCAGCCACCCCTCCCACGCCGAGGTGATCATGTCCTGCGCGTCGAGCCGGGCCTTCCAGCCCAGCTCCGTGGCCGCGCGGTCGGCGGAGGCGACGACGCGGGCCGGGTCCCCCGGGCGGCGGGGGGCGACCGCGGGTGGCCGGTCGTGGCCGGTGACCGCGTTGATGCGGTCGATCATCTCGCGGACGGAGACGCCCTCGCCCCGGCCGATGTTGAGCGTGAGGCCGCGGCCGGGGGAGGAGCTCAGGGCCCGGGCCGCGGCGACATGGGCCTCGGCCAGGTCCACGACGTGGATGTAGTCGCGCACGCAGGTGCCGTCCGGGGTCGGGTAGTCGTCGCCGAAGATCCGCGGCGGCGCGTCCTGCGTGAGCTTCTCGAAGACCATGGGCACGAGGTTGTAGACACCGGCGTCCGCGAGTTCCGGGCCCGCCGCGCCCGCCACGTTGAAGTAGCGCAGCGACGCCGTCGCCAGCCCGGTCGCCCGGCCCGTCGCGCGGACCAGCCACTCACCGGCCAGCTTGGTCTCGCCGTACGGCGACATGGGCACGCACGGCGTCTCCTCCGTGACCAGGTCCACGTCCGGCATGCCGTACACCGCCGCCGACGAGGAGAAGACGAAGGACGGCACCTTCGCCGCCGTCACGGCGTCCAGCAGGATCCGCAGGCCTTCGACGTTCTCCCGGTAGTAGTGCAGCGGTCGTTCGACCGACTCGCCCACCTGCTTCTTCGCCGCGAGGTGGACGACACCGGTGACCGGATGGTCCGCGAGCGTGCGGGCGAGCCGCTCGCCGTCCAGGGTCGAGCCCACCACCAGCGGCACCCCGTCGGGCACGCGCTCGGCGATGCCGGTGGACAGGTCGTCGTACACCACCGCCTGTTCCCCCGCCGCGGTCATCGCCCGTACGACGTGCGCGCCGATGTAGCCGGCGCCGCCGGTGATCAACCAGGTCATGTGCGGCCGTCCCCTCGTCAGTTGCCCCGTGGTGGTGGTGCTGTGCGCTGATCCGTCGTGGTCGTCGTGCTCTCAGTGAAGCAGGCGGCGCAGTCGTGCGCGGGTGACCGACAGCACGCCGCGTACGCCCGGGGCCACCCGCAGCGCCAGCGCCCCGGAGTGGGTGGTGTACGGCTGTACGAGTACCACGCCGTGCCGGGCGCTCGGGACGGCCCTGCGGCGCAGCAGACCGGCGCCCGTGAGGGCATGCGCCGTGACGTCGCGGCTCGCGCCGTCACGGAAGCGGATGCGCAGGCGCAGGTCCCAGGTGCCCGCGCCGAGCGCGGCCAGTGCGGGGAGGTCGACGGCCGTCTCCGCCGACCAGGTGCGGCCGGGCCCGGCGGAACCGGCGGCCTCGAGGACCCCCGTGCACGGCACGAGCGCCGCGCTCCCACCCCGGACCACCACGTCCCCGTCGTCCCGGTGCCGCCACTCGGCCTCCACCGTCTCCGGCCCCGCCTGCGCCACCCGCCCGTACAGCTCGTGCAGGCGCAGCCGCAGCCGGGTGCCGCGCGCGCCCGGCCGCAGCTCCGCGTCGACGGCGAGGGGCAGCGCCCGCACGGGCCGGGTGAGCAGCGGCTCCAGGGAGACCTGCGCGAGACCGTCCGACCAGACGGGCGTGCCGTCCGCGGCACGGGCGTACGGCGGGTACAGACGGGCCGGGCGGGCCGCGAGCTCCCGCAGCCGGGGCAGGTCGCGCGGCTCCGGGGAGGCCAGGACGACCCGCCCGAGCAGCCGGCCGGGAGCGGCCGGGTTGCGCGCCCAGTCGTCGGCGTCGTACTCCGCGAGATACGACCGCGCGAGCTCCCACCACGCGCGCCGGTAGGCGGCGTCGCGCAACCCCAGTTCACGCAGGTACATCCGCAGGTCGTGGTCGAGGAACTTGGCGCGCACGGCCCGCGCGAGTTCCTTCTGCCCGGCGCCCAGCAGCACCTCGTACGCCTGCCGGCAGGCCTCCGTACGGGCCCGCCAGTTCGCGACGCCGGCCCGGTCCAGGGAGATCGACAGCCGTTCGGCGGACCGGCGCACGTGCCAGACGTACACCCGGTCCGGGACCAGGGCGATACGCGGGGCAGCGGCGAGCACGCGCGCGGTGAAGACGACGTCCTCGTAGGGGAAGCGGCCCTCGGGGAAGCGGATGCCGTGCGCGCGCAGGAAGGCGGTGCGGTAGAGCTTGTTGACGCAGAGCGTGTCGTGGACCAGGCGCGTTCGACGCGCGGGGTGCGCCACCACGGCGTGCAGCGCGTAGAGGCGTGCCTGCCAGGGGACCTCGCGCCCCGACGGCAGCTCCCGGCGTACGCACAGGCCGCCGGCGACCTCGGCGTGCGCACCCGCGGCCGCTTCGAGCAGCGCGTCGACCGCGCCGGGCGGCAGGACGTCGTCGCTGTCCAGGAACATCACGTACGGCGAGGTCACCGCGTCGAGCCCGGTGTTGCGGGGAGTGCCGCAGCCGCCGCTGTTGACCCGGCGGCGGATCACCTTCAGGCGTGGCTCCGAGGCGGCGAGCCGGTCCAGCAAGCCGGCGCTGCCGTCCTTCGAGCAGTCGTCGACGGCCACCACCTCGCGCACGGCCGGCCCCTGGGCGAGTGCCGAGCGCACGGCGTCCGTCACATGGGCGGCGTCGTCATAACCGATCACCACGACGGCGACCTCGGCGAGCGGCCTCTCGGTATGCGTCTCGGCGTTCATCACAGCGGATCGTAAGCCGGGCGAATGACATGAAAGTGTTAACACACCACTGAACCAGTCCAAAGAGCTCTAATCATCGCAGAATCGGGCCGTGAAGAGCGGACAGTCGAGGGGGAGCGGCCGGTTCGGCGCGGGTGCGCTGCCGGTGGCGGTGTCCGTGGCGGTGATGCTCTCGACCGGCCTGTGGGGCCTGGACCGCGGCGGCATGTGGGGCGACGAGAGCGTCACCTTCCAGGTCGCTCAGCGCACGGTCCCGCAGATCTGGCGGCTGCTGCACGAGGTGGACGCGGTGCACGGCCTCTACTACCTGTTCATGCACGCCGTCCTCGCCGTCCACCCGAGCGAGCTCGTGCTGCGCCTGCCGTCGGTGTGCGCGGCGGCGGCGACCGCCGGCCTGGTCGCGGCCCTGGGGGTCCGGCTGGCAGGGCCCCGGGTGGGCCTGTGGGCCGGTGTCCTCTACGCGATCACGCCGATGACCGGCCACTACGCCCAGGAGGGACGGTCGTACGCGCTCGTCGCGGCGGGTGCGGCGGGCTCGACGCTGATGCTCCTGAGGGCCGTGGACCGAACCGTGGACGGAGTGGGTGCCCGGTCCTGGTGGCCGTACGGGACGGTCGTCGCCCTGACCTGTGCGCTGCACGAGCTGGCCGTGCCGGTGCTGGGCGCGCACGCGGTGACGCTGGCCCTGCTGCGGGTGCCGAAGGGGGTCTGGTCCGGCTGGGGGCGGGCGGCGGGGGCGGTCGCGCTGCTCCTGCTGCCGCTGGTGTGGGTGACGCAGGGGCAGTCCGGGCAGGTGGCGTGGCTGGTGTCACCGGGGTGGGACCGGGTCGAGAGGCTGGTCCGGAACTTCACTCCCGGCCCGGCGGGGCCGGTGTTCTGGGGGTCGCTGCTGCTGATGGCCATGGGGCTGCGGGAGCGGCGGGCGGCGGCGGTCGCGCTTCCGCTGCTGCTGGTGCCGCCCGCGGTCCTGATGACCGTCTCGCAGGCGCGGCCGCTCTACCACGACCGGTACGTGCTCTACGCGCTGGCGGGCGCGTCCCTGCTGGTCGCGGCCGGGGCCGGGCGGGTGGCCCGGGCGCTGGGCCGGGTGCGGTTCGACGGGCGGCGGATGCGGGTCCGCGGCCGGCAGATTCACACCCTGCTGGGCGTCACGGGCGTCCTCGCCCTCACCTCCACCTTCCTCGCTCAGCTCCCCGTGCATCGCCAGGACCGGTCCGCCTCCCACCGCCCGGACAACCTCGCCGTGGTCTCCGCGCTCGCCGTCCGGCAGATGCGGCCGGGCGACCCGGTGCTGTTCGTGCCGTCGGTCGGCAGGCTCGCCGCGCTGGCCTACCCGAAGGGGTTCCAGCGGGCCCGGGACGTCGCATTGCGGGAGTCCGCGCCCCGCTCCGGGACGCTGTGGGGCCGGGAGGCGACGCCCGGGGAGCTGCGCCGGCGGCTCGCCTCGGTGGACCGGGTCTGGGTCGTCGCCGAGCGGTCCGCCCTGGACCCGCGCCGGAGCCCGCCCGACCCGGTCGAGCGCACCAAGCTGGCGGTCTTGGCCGAGGAGTTCACCGTCCGTGAGGAGCACGTCCGCGAGGGACGCGTCCGCGACGACGTGCTCCTGCGCCTCTACGTCCGGCGCCGGTCCGACGACACCCCGACCGGCGATGAGCCGCCCCGCGAACCGGCCGACGGCCGGTCGCCCGGCGTATCCGCCGGCGCCCCGGCCCTCGGCGCCCCGGCTCTCGCCCCGGTGGTCCGGGTGCCGCCCGGCGTGAGCCCCCGCGCTCCGGTTCCCGGCATGCCCCCGGCGCCGTCGCCCCTGTTCGGGCCGGTGCCGTAGCGCCCGGTGCCGTTACGGCCGCTCGTCGGCGGACTGACCGCCCTGCGGCTCCGCGAGCGCGGCCGCGTCCAGCGCGGTGGTGAGCTCGTCGAGGCGGGCACGCAGGGCGCGGACCTCCTCGGGGTCGAAGCCGGTCGAGGCGGCGATCCGGCGCGGCACCTGAAGCGCCCGCCCGCGCAGCGCGACGCCCTCCCCGGTCAGCCGCACCTCCACCGACCGCTCGTCGCGCGGGCTGCGCTCGCGGCGCACCAGACCGGCCGCCTCCAGCCGCTTGAGCAGCGGCGACAGGGTGCCGGAGTCGAGTCGCAGGTGCTCGCCGAGCTTCTTCACGGGCAGCTCGTCGTGCTCCCACAGCACCAGCATCACCAGGTACTGCGGGTAGGTGAGCCCGAGGTCCTTGAGGATCCCGCGGTAGACGCCGTTGAAGGCGCGGGAGGCCGCGTGCAGGGAGAAGCAGATCTGCTGGTCCAGGCGGAGCCAGTCGTCGTCGGGCGTGTTCATGCCTCCAGGATAGCTCGCGCCCGTCATTCAATTGCGCACAACTAAATTGTGTGCTCTAATCCTGGGTGTCAGGCGGCCCGGAAGCGGGCCGCCGAACGTTGACGTGAGAGGGAAGGTTTTCCATGGACGCGCTCTACACCGCTGTCGCCACCGCCACCCACGGCCGCGAGGGCCGGACCGTCAGCTCCGACGGCGTGCTGGACCTCGCCCTGGGCATGCCCCAGGCGCTGGGCGGCAACGGCCAGGGCACCAACCCCGAGCAGCTCTTCGCCGCCGGTTACGCCGCCTGCTTCGGCAGCGCCCTCGGTCTCGTCGGCCGTGGGGCCAAGGTCGACGTCAGCGACGCCGCCGTGACCGCCGAGGTCTCCATAGGCAAGCAGGGCGAGGGCTTCGGGCTCGCCGTCACCCTCCGCGTGGAGCTGCCCGACAGCGTGGACGAGGCGACCGGCCGCAAGCTGGTCGAGCAGGCCCACCAGGTCTGCCCGTACTCCAACGCCACCCGCGGCAACATCGAGGTCGACCTCGTCATCGAGTAGTCCCGAAAGCCCGCGAAGGTCACCCCCCGACCCGCGCCAGCACCTCCCCCGTCCGTCTGCTCCACGCCACCACCACGGCCTCCTCGGGCACCGGGTGCCAGCGCGTCAGCAGCAGCCAGCGCACGTGATAGCGGCGGACGACGGCGGACCGCTCGGCGCGGGTCGAGCCGGGGGCCAGATAGGCGCGGACGTCGGCCGCCCGGCGCTTCCGCTCCCGCTCGTCCAGGGCGGGGTCGGGCCAGATGGGCGCGGCGAGGTTCGGGCCGTACCCGGCGATGGCGTGCCCGGCGAAGTACCCGTCGGTGATCACGACCTCGCCGGGGCCGATGTGCCGCGCCGCCCAGTCGTACGACGGCCAGCGCGTCGGCTGCGTGAATCCCACCGGGTCGACCGAGCGCGGCACGACCGCCCCGGCGTGCACGGTGACGAACCCGACGCAGACCCCGACCGCCGCCGCCCCGCCCAGCACCCGCCTGGCCCGGCGCCAGGGCCGGGGCGCCGCCAGCTCCACCGCCAGCGCGAACTGCAGCGGCACCAGCACGGCCCACAGGGCCCGGGCGTACGTGTAATGCCCGCTCACCCAGCCGTACGCCACCAGCAGGCACTCCAGCAGGAACATCAGCACCAGCGGATCACGCGCCGACCCGCGCGCCCGCAGCCACAGCACGGGCAGGCCGAGCAGCGCCAGCCAGGAGTTGGCGAGCATCCTCTCGTACAGTTGCCGGTGCATCGCGTCCATGCCGGTGTCGCCCACCAGCGTCAGGACGTCGTAGTACGGCCAGGTCAGGGCGACCGTCGAGCAGGCCGCCGCGGTGAGCGCCCAGCGGGCCACGACCGGCCGGCGCCAGCCGCGCTGCCGGGACGCCACGAGTGCCACCGCCCCGGTGAGCGCCGAGGCCGCCGTGACGGGATGGGTGAGCAGGATCAGCCCGTACAGGACGCCGGTCCCGGCGTACCCCCACCAGCCGCCGAGCCCGCTCGGGCCGACGAACCGCACGGCGGGGGCGTCGTCCCGCGCGCGGGTGCCCGTCCAGGCCCAGGCCCAGAACGTCAGCCCGATCGCGAGCGCGGACGGGTAGCCCAGGTTCGTCGTCATCGACATCAGCCCGAGGTAGCCGCTCCACAGGATCCGCGCGGTGCCCCACAGCAGCGTCATGAACAGCAGGGCCCACACCGGCGCCCAGGGACGCGGGGTGAGGCTCCTGACGAAACGGCCGAGCCCCGTCAGCAGCACCAGCAGATGCACCGGCCCGGCGAGCTTCACGACCTCCCAGCCCGCCAGCCCCGTCAGCCGGGCCAGGACGCCCTGGGCGACGGCGTACGGGCCGTAGTACGGGCTGCCCTCGCCCGGGAGATCGGCCATCGTGTGGGCCGGGTGGAGCAGGTCGTCCTTCAGGCGTTCGACGACCGCCGCGTGCTGTCCGGCGTCGCAGCACAGCGGGACGCGCCAGTACGCCAGCGTCATCATCAGCCAGAACAGGGCGCCGAAGACCTGGTACGGGGTGAGCCGCCCGGCACGGCCGCCGCGCAGCGCCGTCGCACCGCGCACGGCCCGCCGGACGAGGACCGGGGCGCTCACAGGAGGGCGGAAGGGGTCTGGGGCATGCGCCGAATGTTCCCGCCCTACGCATGCCCTGACACCGGATCACTTCATCGGGTGAGGCCGCTACGCCCACCTGCCGGTCGGTCGCACAGCGCCTGCTGCGCCGCGGCCGGCCAGCGCGCGAAGCGGAACCGGGTCCGCTCGGCCGCCCCGGTGAGGTTCCGCCAGAACCGCTCGGCGGTGAGCGGCGCGCGCACGGACTCCCTGAGCTCGGCGAGTTCGCCGCACCCGAGCGCGGCCCGGGCCGCCTCGACCGCATCCCGCGGGGCCCCGGCCCGCAGCAGGTCGCGCTGCGGCGGATGCTCGGCCGCCCACTGGGCGAAGACCCAGTAGTTGCGCAGGAACTTCTCGTGCCCGGGCCAGCTCCACCGCTCCAGCGCCAGATGCGCGCCGATCGGACTGGCCAGCCCCCAGGCGTCGTTGACATAGGCGTCCAGCGGCGCCGCCGCTCCCGTCACTCCGAGGTGACGTCCCACGATCACCACCTGGTACGGGGAGTCCGCGCGCGCCGGTGTGGCGTGCAGCCGACGCCCCGCGTCGAAGTAGAGCAGCGTCGGCGCGGGCGCGCGCTCGGCCCGGGCCAGCATGGCGCGCCCCTCCGGCAGGGCGGGCCAGTTGGCCACCCAGGTGGCGGTGCGCACAGGGTTGTGGTCGCCGAGGCCCTCCACGTCGGAGCTGCGCACGTTGAACGACCCGGGCGTGCTGCGCACGTCGAACGGCGCCCGCAGCGGACTGACCGCCGCGCACAGCCACACCACCAGCAGCGCGCTCGCGACACCCGTGAACCTGGTGGCGGGCACGACCAGCACCGGCAGGAGCAGCAGCAGAAGCGCGGGAAGGATCATGCGGGCGTGCATGTAGTCGCCGCCGACGCGGACGACGTACCCGGCGAGCAGCAGGCCCGCCGCGAACGGCGCCAGCAGCACCGCGAGCGAGGCCCGCCCCGGGGCGCGGTCCCGTTGCTCCCGGCGGGTGCGCCGCACGAGCAGGGCGGCCAGCACCCCGAGCACCGGGAGAGCCGGCCACAGCCAGTACGGCCCGAGCGTCTCCTGCACATACCCGGCGCCCCGGCCCCAGTCGCTGGCGCTCGCCTCCTTGGCGATGGCGGGCAGCGGCACCAGGATCCCGTAGTACCCCGCCCGGAACACCTCGTACGCCAGCGGCACCGCTCCCGCCGAGGCCAGCATCGCCGCCGTGCCCCGCCGCGAGGGGCGCAGCACCCACCACTGCGCGGCCAGGAAGCACGCCGTGACCACCGCCAGATCGGGCCGGACCAGCGGACCCAGCCCGAACACGAAGGCGGCCGCGTACGTCTCCCGGGCCCGCTGACCGCGCCGGGTCCGCGTCAGCAGCCACCACGACAGGCCGGTCCAGAAGGCGCCGAGACCGCTCTCCAGACCCGAGGTCATGTACGACCAGAACGGCGGCACGGCCAGCAGCACGAACACACCGGCCGGGAGCAGCAGCCCCGCGCCCCGGTGCAGCCGGCACGTGGCGAGCAGGGCGAACGCGAACCCGGCGGTGCTCAGGCCCAGGCCGAGCCCGACCGCGAGGAACGCCGGGTCCTCACCGGTGACCCAGGTGGTGAGGGCGAGCAGCCACTGCCAGAGGGTGCCGGTCGAACTCTCGGCCCGCTCCCCGACGTTGAACACCGGCCCGTTGCCCGCCAGGATCTGCCGGACCGGGCGCAGGTAGATGAGCCCGTCGTCGCAGATCCAGCGACGCCGGTAGCCCAGCACGAACAGGGCCGCGGTGGGCACGGCGACCAGGGCCGCGTGCCACGCGCCCGCCCGCCGCAGCCGCTCGGCGGCGGCGGGCGGCCGGGCCGAGGAGGCCCGCTGGCCGGGCAGGGAGGGGACGGCCTCGGGGGTCGCGGGAGTTCTCATCTCTCGATCAGCGCCTCGGGACGTGTGCGGGAACCCTCGGTACGGCGGGCCGCGGGCAGCAGCGCCCCGCCCCGCTCGCCCAGCATCAGCAGGCGCACGACCCGCTCGGCGGCCCGCCCGTCCTCGAACTCGCAGTACCGCTCCCGGAAGCCGGAGCGCAGCCGCGCCGCCTCCGCGTCCTGCCAGGTGCCGGACGCGAACAGCCAGGCCAGCTCCCGGTAGGAGCGCGACACATGGCCGGGCGCGTCGGCCGTGATGTCGAAGTAGGCGCCCCGGCTCGCCGCGAAGGCCCCCCAGTCGTCGGCGTGGACGACGATCGGCCGGTCCAGCAGGGCGTAGTCGAACATCAGGGCGGAGTAGTCGGTGACCAGCACGTCGGAGGCGAGCAGCACGTCCTCGACGTGCGGCTCGTCCGTCGCGTCCACGACCACGCCCCGCCGGTGCAGGTCGGCCAGGCCGAGACCCCGCGCGACGCCCACCGCCAGCGACGGGTGCAGACGGACGACCAGCGTGTGCCCGGGGCCCAGGTCCTCGGCGAACCGGGCCAGGTCGAACCGGTCGACATGGCCGCCCCGCCGGTAGTCGCGCCGGGTCGGCGCGTACAGCACGACCGTGTCACCGGCCGGGACACCGAGCCGCTCACGCACCTCCCGGCCCCGCTCCGGGCCGGCCCCGACCAGCACGTCGTTGCGCGGGCTGCCGGTCCGCAGCGAGGTGAAGTGGCACGGGTACGCCCGCTCCCAGGCCCGCTCCGCGTGCCGCCCCGCGACCAGGCTGTAGTCCCAGCGGTCGGCCCGGCGCAGCATCTGCGGCACGTCGAAGCCCTGCCGGGCGCCCGGCTTGGTCAGCAGGTCGGCGCCCATGTACTTGAGCGGGGTGCCCTGGTGGGTGTGGATGTGGACGCTGCCGGGCCGCTTGGCCAGGGTGCCGGGCCAGTTGACGTTGTTCACCCAGTACGTGGCCCGCGCCATGACCTCGTGGTAGCGCCGTGAGCCCGGTGTCACATGGTCGACGCCGGGCGGCAGCGCGTCCACCGCGTCCTCCCGGACCACCCACACGCCCCGGATGTGCGGGGCGATCTCCAGGGCCTTGGCGTGGATCGCCGCCGGGTCGCCCGTCACGCCCCGGTGGTGGGTCGCCGAGTAGACGGCGAGGTGCGGATCGAGGGGGCGCTTCGACTGGGCCGCGTACCAGCCGCGCAGGGCCGACTCCGACGCCTTCTTCGCCACCCGCCGCCGCCCGCCCAGGGCCGCCGCGCGCAGATCCCGCAGCCCGCGTGCCGCCGCGTACGACGCGTAGGGCGCCGACGCGAGCAGCCGCATCTCGACCCCGCGCCAGCCGTCCGGCTGCGGAAAGCCGCCCTCGGGGAGGTGACGGCGGTGGAAGGAGCGGATCTCGCGGTAGAAGTAGCCCCGGTCCGCGGGC
Source organism: Streptomyces flavovariabilis (assembly GCF_000725785.1). Classification (NCBI taxonomy): domain Bacteria; kingdom Bacillati; phylum Actinomycetota; class Actinomycetes; order Kitasatosporales; family Streptomycetaceae; genus Streptomyces; species Streptomyces flavovariabilis. The sequence goes on from NZ_JNXD01000017.1 coordinate 46,770, forward strand.
CGCACCCGGTCCTCGCGGGCCAGCACGAACAGCATGTGGTCCAGCGCCCGCTCCAGCAGCAGCGGCCGCGCCCAGTCCAGGTCGGGGCGCTGCTCCAGGAACGCGAACAGGCCCTCGTACTGCGGGAAGATGTCGAAGTGCCGGCGCCCGGGCGTCTTGGTGATCGCGCCCTGGCGGCGCTGCCGGTACTCCACGCCGATCCGGTCCAGACAGGCGATCCGGTCGGCCAGCACCATCGACCGGTAGGTGACCGGCGCGTCCTCGTACAGCCCGGGCGCGTACTCCAGCCCGTGCTCCTGGAAGAAGGAGCGCCGGTAGGCCTTGTTCCAGGCGACCAGGAACAGGTTCAGGTACTGCGGGCTCTGCCGGATGCCGAACGTCTCCAGGCCCGCCGTGGCCAGCAGGTCCGCCGCCTCGCTGCGCCCGCCCCGGCCCCACCAGTGGGTGCGCACATGGTCGAAGACGAGGATGTCCGGGTCGTCGGTCGCCGCCAGGCGCGCGGCGACGGCGGCCAGCAGACCCGGCGTGTACTGGTCGTCGCTGTCCAGGAACAGGACGTAGTCGCCGGCCGCCTGCGCCAGGCCGGCGTTGCGGGCCCGGCCCAGACCGACGTTCTCGGGCAGGTGCAGCACCCGCACCCGGGCGTCCCGGGCGGCGTACTCGTCGAGGATCTCGCCGCTGCCGTCGGGCGAGCGGTCGTCCACGGCGATCACCTCGAAGTCGCCGTAGGACTGGCCGAGCACCGAGTCGAGACACGCGCGCAGGAAGCCCTGCACCTTGTAGACGGGGACGATGATGCTGAAGCGGGGCACTTCTTCGGTCAGCTCCTCACGAGGGTGGCGGCGGGGGCCGGGACGCGCTCCGCCAGCGGGATCACGGGCGGGATCGACTCGGGCGGCTCCTCCAGCAGCACCCGGCGCACGACGCGCTCGGCGGCCCGCCCGTCGTCGAACTGGCAGAAGCGCTCCCGGAACGCGGCCCGCGCGGAGGTGGCGGACTCGTCCGCGTAGGAGCCGTCATGGAAGACGGCCGCCAGCTCCCCGGGCGTACGGGCGATGCGGCCGGGCGGGAGCCGCATCAGGTCGAAGTAGACGCCCCGCGTCTCCCGGTAGACGTCCCAGTCGTCGGCGTACACGACGATCGGCCGGTCCAGGTTGGCGTAGTCGAACATGATCGACGAGTAGTCCGTGATCAGCGCGTCGGCGGCCAGGCACACGTCCTCCGACGAGCGGTGCCCGGTGACGTCGATGATCCGGCCGCCGCCCCGGGAGGAGCCCTGGTCGTAGAAGTAGTGGGCGCGCAGCAGGACGACGTAGTCGTCGCCGATCGCCTCGCAGAACTCGGCCAGGTCCAGGCCCGACGCGAAGCCGGTGGCGTAGTCGCGGTGCGTGGGCGCGTAGAGCAGGGCCTTCTTGCCGTCGGGGACGCCCAGTTCCTTGCGGACGCGGGCGACGTCCTCGGCGGACGCCGAGCAGTAGACGTCGTTGCGCGGATAGCCGTACTCGAGGGTCTCGTGGTCGCCGGGGAACGCCGACTCCCACATCTGGGTCGAGTGGCGGTTGGACGTGAGGTTGTAGTCCCAGCGGTCCACCCGGGCCAGCAGCTTGGCGAAGCTCCCGGTCGCCGCCGCCACCACGGGGTACGTCGACTGGTCGGCGCCCATGGTCTTCAGCGGGGTGCCGTGCTGGGTCTGGAGGTGCACGCTGCCGGGGCGCTTGACCACGGCGTCCGCGAAGTTGGCGTTGTTGACCAGGTACTTGGCGCGGGCCAGCACCTGCCAGTACTTCCGGCTGCCGATCACCGCGTACTCCACGTCCGGCGGCACGCTGCCCACCGCGCCCGGCTCCACCAGGAACACCGCGCGCAGGTGCGGGGCGAGTTCGCGGGCCTTGGCGTGGATCGCGGCCGGGTTGCAGGCGTAGCCGCGGCCCCAGTACGCGCAGTACACGACGAGGTTCTCGTCGAGCGGGAGACGCAGGCCCGCCGCGTACCGCAGACGGGTGCGCAGCCCACGGGGGCGGGGGAGCAGCGCGGCGGCCCGCAGCGCACCGCGGTTGGCGGCGCGCAGGGCGCGGAACACCGGGTACGACCCGGAGGCGAGCAGCCGGTGCTGGACGCCGAGGCTGCCCCCGGGCGACCGGTAGCCGGCGGGGCGGTGCCGCCGGTGGAGCGCGCTCGCCCGCCGGAAGAAGGCCCGCCGTCCGGACGTCAGCCGCCGGGGGTGGGCGGCCGTCTTCAGCACGGCGGCGAAGAGCTGCTCGAACAGCGGCGTCAGCCGGTCCGCCGCCAGCCCCTGCTCCGTGGCCCGCGTCAGCACCAGTTCGGCCTGGTCGAGCAGCTCGGTGTGGTGTTCGCCGGGGAGATTCAGCCGGCTGCCCTGCCGGCGCAGCAGATGCCGCACGACGACCGTGCGCAGGGCCGCCACCCGCTCCGCCCGCAGGGTGACCAGCCCGCCGAAGCCGACATCGGTGAAGTGGCCCCCGGGGAAGGCGAGGTCCTGCTCGGTGAGGAAGGCCCGGCGGTAGGCCGCACTCCACGCCGGCAGCGCCACGCCCGTCAGCCGCGGGGCCAGGCCGGGGGAGAAGGCCCCCTCCGGCGTGCGGGCCAGCAGGGGCGCGGCCGGGTTGGTCGGCTCGCCCTCCCACCAGGGGGTGCGCTCGTGCTCGAAGTACAGCACGTCCACGTCGCCGGTCTCGCCGAGCCGGGCGTCCAGCGCCGCCAGCGCCCCCGGGACCAGGACGTCGTCGCCGTCGAGGAACAGCACATGGCCGCCGACCGCCGCCTTCAGCCCGGTGTTGCGCGCCCCGGCCAGTCCGGCCGACGGCGGCGAGTGCACCGGCGTCACCCGGGAGTCCCGCTCGGCGTACCCGGTGACGACGTCCGCCGCCGGTGCGTCGGGTGCGTCGCACACCGGGATCAGCTCGAAGTCGCCGAACGACTGGGCGAGGACGGAGTCCAGTGCCAGGGACAGCCGGCCCGCGACCCCATGGGACGGGACGACGATGCTGAAGCGGGGCATTGCGCTCTTTCTGTCAGGAGGCTGGTCTGTCGGAGGCCGGGCCGTCTCACACGGCGCGCGGGCGTCCCCGCCGCCCGGACGGACGGCAGGAGGGCGGCCGGCTGGGTGCCGGCCGCGACGGGCTGGAGGGCATGCGGACTCCCCGGGGTGGGAACCGTGGTCAGAGGCTGTCGGTGACGGCGTGGGGACCGGCCGGCAGCGGCACCGTGGTGAGCGGCTCGCGGACCAGCGAGGCCGCCGCCGAGGGCACCGGGCGGCGCTCGCCGAGCGGCACGACCGGCGGCAGCTCCGACTCCCCGAGGACCACGCGGCGCACGACCCGCTCGGCGGCCCGGCCGTCGTCGTAGGTGCAGAACCGCTCGCGGAACGCCGCCCGCAGCTGGGCCGACCGGGAGCCGCGCCAGTGGCCGGTGGCGAAGATGTCGATCAGCTCGTCCTCGCCGCGTGCGACCGCGCCCGGCGGGACGTCGCGCAGATCGAAGTAGGTGCCGCGGGCCGCGTCGTACGCCTCCCAGTCGTCGGCGTGGATCACGATCGGCCGGTCCAGGTTGGCGTAGTCGAACATCAGCGACGAGTAGTCCGTGACGAGGGCGTCCGACGCCAGGCAGAGCGACTCCACGCTCGGGTGGCCGGAGACGTCGACGACCCGGCCGCAGGTGCTGGTGAGCGGGGCGTCGTAGGCGTGGTGGGCGCGGGCCAGGACGACGAAGCGCGGGCCGAGGCGCCGCACGATCCGCTGGAGGTCGAGGGGGTGGCGCTGGGAGCGGCGGTAGTCGCGGTGGGTCGGCGCGTACAGGATCGCCACCGCGCCCCGCGGGATGCCGAGCGAGGCGCGCAGCCGGGCCACGTCCACCGGGGTCGCGGTCCGGAACACGTCGTTGCGGGGGTAGCCGTACTCCAGCGTGGTGTAGCGGCCGGGGTGGACGCGCTCGTGGGTCAGCGTGGTGTGGCGGTTGGCGGACAGCACGTAGTCCCACCGGTCGACGTCCTTCAGCAGCCGTGCGAAGTCCCGGCCGCGGGCCGCCGCGGGGCGCTCCTGGAGGTCGAGGCCGATGTGGCCCAGCGGGGTGCCGTGCCCGGTCTGCACCAGGACCTGGCCCCGCCGCTTGGCCAGGTGGTCGTCGAAGCCGGTGTTGCTGACCAGGTAACGGGAGCGGGCGAGCGCCGTCCAGTAGGCGGCCGTCCCGGGGACGAGGCGGCGCGGGCCGGGCGGGATCGTGTGGTGGTGCTCGCGGCGGGCGATCCACGCCGTGCGGATGTGCGGCGCGAGGCCGCGGAACGCGGTCTCCAGCGCGCCCGGGTTGCAGCCGTGGCCGCGGCCGTCGTAGGCGGCGAAGACGGCGCGGTCGGCGCGCAGCGGCAGGCAGCGCTGGATGCGGTAGTGGGTCCTGAGGGCGGCCGACCGCAGGCCCCGCAGCAGCTTCCCGGCGGCCCTGGCGGTGGCGCGGTGCAGGGCCGAGGCCAGCTGGAGGGTGCGGTAGGTGCGGTGCAGGCCGAAGCGGATCAGGACGTGGTGGATCCGGCAGCGCAGGGGGACGGGTACGCCGGGGGTGCGGTACCGGCGGTAGTGGGCGCGGGCCCGGCGCAGGAAGTCGGCGTGCGAACCCCGGGGCAGCCGGTCCCGCCGGGAGTACACGATCGCCAGATGGTGCACCATGCGGCGGAACAGCACCGGCCGCCACTGGGCCAGCCCGGGGCGCTCGTCGACGAACGCGAAGACCCGGTCGTACTGCTCGAAGACGTCGAAGTGCCGCTCGCTGGTGGTGCGCAGGATGCTGCCCTGCCGCCGCTGCCGGTAGTGCACGCAGACCCGGTCCAGGGTCGCGATCGACTCGGCGGTCATCAGCACCGGGTACGTCCACGGCGTGTCCTCGTAGACGCCGGGCGGGAAGGCGAACCCCTCCCGCTCGACGAACTCCCGCCGGTAGGCCTTGTTCCAGGCGACCATCAGCAGTCGCAGCAGCCCAGGCCGGTCCTCCAGGCGGAACGGCGCCGGGCCCTGCTCGGTGAGCTGCAGGGCCGCCTGGTTGCGGATCGCCTCACCCGTCCAGTACGTGCGCGCGTAGTCGAAGACCAGCACGTCCGGCTCGCCCGTCTCCTTCAGCCGGTCGGCGATCGAGCGCAGCGCGTCGGGCGTCAGGGTGTCGTCGCTGTCGAGGAACAGCAGGTAGTCGCCGCTCGCGTGCGCCACACCGGCGTTTCTCGCGCGGCCCAGGCCCACGTTCTGCGGCAGATGGACGGGGCGTACGCGCGTGTCGCGGGCGGCGAACTCGTCGATGATCGCGCCGCACGCGTCCGGCGAGCAGTCGTCGACGACGATCAGTTCCAGATCGGGACAGGACTGGGAGAGCACCGATTCGAGGCACTCGTGCAGGTACGCCTGAACCTGGTACGCGGGGACAATGACACTGAACCTGGGCAAGAGGCCATCCATCGGTCGGCGCGGGCGTTCGGCCCGGGAACGGCCGGTGGGCCGACTTGGTTACGGTGGCTACGGCATCCGGGGGAACGTGGAAGGGGCGGACCGCCCGCGGCCCGCCCCTTCAACTACTCTGTTCCGACTGTTACTTGACCGCGCCCGCCATCACGCCGGACACGAACTGCCGCTGGAACGCGAAGAAGACGGCCAGCGGGACCACCATCGAGATGAACGCGCCGGGTGCCAGCACGTCGATGTTGTTGCCGAACTGCCGTACCTGCGTCTGGAGTGCAACCGTGATCGGCTGGCTCCCGGAGTCCGAGAAGATCAGCGCGACCAGCATGTCGTTCCACACCCACAGGAACTGGAAGATGCCGAGGGCGGCGATCGCCGGTCCGCCGAGCGGCAGCACGACGCGGAAGAACAGCCGCAGTTCACCGGCCCCGTCCAGGCGCGCCGCCTCCAGCAGCTCTCTCGGAATCTCCGCGAAGAAGTTCCGCAGCAGGAACACCGCGAACGGCAGACCGAATCCGACGTGGAAGAGCACCACGCCGATCACCGAGCCGAAGATGCCGAGCTTGCCGAAGAGTTCGGCGATCGGGATCAGCGCGACCTGCACGGGCACGACCAACAGGCCGACCACGCCCAGGAACCACCAGTCCCGGCCCGGGAACTCCATCCAGGCGAAGGCGTAGCCCGCCAGCGAGCCGATGATCACCACCAGCAGGGTCGCCGGGACGGTGATCCACACGGTGTTCAGCAGGCTGCTGGTGATGTCCTCGTTCTGCAGCAGCTTCGAGTAGCTGTCGAAGGTGATCTGGGACGGCTCGGTGAACACCTTCCACCAGCCGCTCGCCGCGATGTCCTCCGGCGAGCGGAGACTGGACAGCAGCAGACCGATCGTCGGCACCAGCCAGAACAGGCCGACCACGATGAGGAGCACCCGTACCAGCCCACCACTGACGCCCTCGGCGAGTCGGGACCCCAGCGACTGTTTCGCCTTCATCGCCGCACCTCCCGCCGCAGCCGACGCACGTTGAACCACATCACCGGGATCACGAGCAGCAGCAGGAACACCGAGATGGCGCTGGCGATGCCCGGCTGGTCCTCGGAGAAGCCCTTGCGGTACAGCTCCAGTGCGAGGACGTTCGCGTCGTCCTGGGAGGAGCCGGGAGCGATGATGAAGACCAGGTCGAAGATCTTCAGCACGTTGATCATCAGGGTGACGGCGACGACCGCGAGGACCGGCGCCAGCAACGGCACCGTGACCCGTCTGAACACCTGCCACTCACTCGCGCCGTCGACCCGGGCCGCCTCCAGCAGCTCCCGGGGAATGCCCGCGAGCCCGGCCGCGATCAGCACCATCGCGAAGCCGGCCCACATCCAGATGTACGAGCCGATGATGGCCGGGGTGACCAGGGACGGGCCGAGCCAGTCCAGGCCGTTGTACGGCTCCTTGAAGTTGCTCGCCGGGAGCCGGAGTTGGGCCCCGTCGGCCGAGGCGGGCAGCGTGAAGGTGCCGTCGCCGGCGGCCGTCGCCGACGCCACCACCCTGCCGTCCTTCACGGCCTCGATCTTCATGCCGGGATAGCCCAGTTCGGCCGTGTCGACGCTGTTGAGCGTGCCGACGCCCTTGCCGCGCGTGAAGTCCTGCCAGGTCGTCCCCGTGACCTTGTCCGGCTCCGGCTCCGGCTCCGGCGCCGCGGCCGCCTTCGCGCCGTCCGGCATCATGTCGGGCGCCACCCCCACCAGGGGCAGCGAGACCGGCTCGCCGGTGCGGACGGGCGACGTGGTGATGAACGCGCCGCCGCCGGCCGGCTCCAGCGGCGAGTCCCGGCCCGGGTGGGCCTTCGGGAACGCCGAGGCCTGGGAGAACGTGTCGTGCACGCCCACCCACACCGCGTTCGCGACGCCCTTGTCCGGGTCCTGGTCGTACACCAGGCGGAAGATGATGCCTGCCGCCAGCATCGAGATCGCCATCGGCATGAAGACGACCAGCTTGAACGCCGTGCCCCAGCGCACCCGTTCGGTCAGCACCGCGAAGATCAGGCCGAGCGCCGTCGCGACCGTCGGCGCGAACACCACCCAGATGATGTTGTTCTTCAGCGCGGTGCGGATGCCCTCGTCGGTGAAGAGGGCCTTGTAGTTGTCTATTCCGGCGAAGCCGTCACCGGACTGGTCGTAGAAACTGCGCACGACCGAGTACCCGATCGGGTACACCACGAGCGCGCCGAGCAGGACGAGCGCGGGCAGCAGGAACAGCGCCGCGACGGTCCTGCGGGTGCCGGTCACACTCTTGCGCGACTTGGGAGCGGCAGGGGGCTTGGTGCCCCCTGCCGCCGGAACCGGCGTCATGACGTCAGTTCCCGTAGGCCGCGGCCGCTTCGGCCTCCAGCTTCGCCTGCGTCCCCGCGATGTCCTTCGGGTTCTTCAGGAAGTCCTGGAGGATCTTCCACTCGCCCTTGCCGGGCGTCCCGCCGAAGGCCTGCGGGGCCTGGTCGGACATGTCGAAGCGGAAGTCGTCACCGGCGTCGATGAGCGCCTTGGCGATCTTCTGCTGCACCGCGTTCGGGTACGCGGAGTTCGGCACGTTCTTGTTCGGCGAGAGGTAGCCGCCCAGCTTGGCCTGGATCTGAGCCGCGTCGGGCGACGCGAGCCAGGTGGCCAGGGCCTGCGACCCCTTCGAGTCCTGAAGGATCACGGCCGCGTCGCCGCCCGAGACCACCGGTCCGTTGTCACCGACCGCCGGGAACGGGAACACCTTCGCGTCCGTGCCGATCTTCATGTTGGAGGGGATGTTGACCTGCGCGAAGTCACCCGCGGCCACCATCGCGGCCTTGGGCTGGTCCCCGCCGGTGAAGACCTGGGTGACGGACGCCGGGAAGTCGGTCTGCAACGCCCCGTTCGCCCCGCCCGCGATGTAGTCCGGCTTGCCCCAGACCTGCGCGAGCGTGGTCAGCGCGTCCTTCACGGACGGGTCGGTCCACTTGATCTCGTGCTTGGCCAGTTGGTCGTACTTCTCCGGCCCGGCCTGCGAGAGGTACACGTTCTCGAACCAGTCGGTCAGCGTCCAGCCCTCGGAGCCGCCGACGGAGAACGGGGTGACGCCGGAGTCGTAGACCGTCTGCGCGGTCTTGAGCAGGTCCGGCCAGGTCTCGGGCTCACTCGCCCCGGCGTTCTCGAAGACCTGGTTGTTGTACCAGATCAGGGACTTGTTGGCGGCCTTGTAGTAGACGCCGTACTGCTTGCCGCCCACCTTGCCGATGTCCTGCCAGCCCTGTGAGTAGTTCTCGCCGAGCTCCTTGAGGCCCTCGGAGCCGAGGGGCTTGGCCCAGCCCCGGTCGACGGCCTGCTTGATGGCGCCCGGCTGCGGCAGCATCGCGATGTCCGGCGGCTGCCCGCCGGCCACCTTCGAGCCGATGAAGTTGACGATGGGGTCCTGGGCGGGCACGAACGTGACCTTGGCGCCCGTGCGCTTCTCGAACTCCGCCAGGACCTTCTTGAAGTTGGCCTGTTCCGTACCGCTCCACACGGCGGCGATCTCCAGGCTCGTGCCGTCCAGCTTCGGAAGAGTGACGCTGTTGGCGGTCTCCTCGCTGTCGCCCGTGTTTCCCGTGCTGTCGTTGTCGTCGCCTCCGCAGGCGGTGAGCGAGAGCGCAAGCGCTCCCGCGGCGACGGCTGCCGCGGCCTTGGCGGCTCTGCGGTGCTGGGGGGTCGCCTTGTCCCGCTTGGGCGACCAGCGTGTCCGGATGGTGCTGCTCGTCATGCGCATGACTGCCCCGTTCTTCGTTCCTCGTCGAACGTCGAGCGCGCTCCCGTGCGATCTGGTCTACGCCCGGGTGTGCGGGGGCGGCAAGATGGCGTCGGCTGTCAAGCGGGGGATCGTGACTCCCTCGTGACCAGGGACGCGGCCCCAGGACGCCCGTGGGGCCGGCGGCCGTCCCCGGTCACAGGAGCGACGGCACCTTCGCCGCCGCGACCTCCCGTGCCGCCCTTTCCAGCGCGCTGGCCAACAGTGCCAGGTCGGTCGGGCCGTTTCCGAGCTCCCGCACCGGACGCCGGGCCGGAGGGTCACCCATGCGGTGCCATTCCAGGGGTACGACCGTGGGGCGCAGCGTCGCCGTCCGGGGGATCCGGCCGGTGACCCGCCCGCCCTGGAACGGCGTGACCCGCCCGTCCGCACCGGTCAGCCGGCCCCGCCCGGGCGCCGGCTCTCCCCCAGGTTCTCGGCTTCGCTCGAACAGGGAGGTGCCCCCACGGCCCGGGGCCGGGAGGTCGAGCGTGACGCGCAGGGTGGCCCGGCGCGCCGGTTCCGTCTCCGCCGTACGGGCGCACGGGCCGGTGGCCGCCACCAGATGGACGCCGAGCCGCTCACCCTCCTTGGCCACGGCCTCCAGCGCGCGCATCACCGACCCGGCCGCGGGCCGGCCGGTCGAGCCGAGCGCCGGGGAGACCAGCGCGTCCAGGTCGTCGACGACCACGACGAGCCGGGGGAGCGGGGGCGCGGCCGCCTCCGTCTGCCGCCGGGCCGCTCCGGGTCGCAGCCGAATCGTGGAACTGGTCGGGGAGTCGAGGTCGCCGGAGCCTCCCGCGGCGGCGGCCTGAGCTTGGGCGCCACCCCGTGCCGTCGCCGTGCGCTGGGCGACCATACGGCCCGACAGCTCGCGCCCGGCGTGCCACTCGGCGAAGTCGGACCGGCCGAGCAGCTCGGCCCGCCGCTTCAGCTCGGCGCTCAGGGACTGCGCGAACTCCCGCATCCGGACCGGGTCGTGCGCCAGGAGCAGCGTGGTGACATGCGGTACGTCCGTGCACACCCGCAGTCCCTCGCCGTGTCCGCCGCCCGCCCCCGGGCCGCCCTGGCCGTCGACCAGCACGATGCCGAGGCGGTCCGGCCGCTCGGCGGCGGCCAGGGACGCGACGATCGCCCGCAGCAGCTCCGTACGGCCGCTGCCCGGCGGGCCCTCGATCAGCAGATGCGGTCCCTGGACCGCGAGGTCCGCGCAGACCGGCCCGCGCGGCCCGGCGCCCAGCACCGCGCGTACGCGCCCGCCCAGCGCATCGGCGTCGTCGGCCGCGTCCGCCCAGCGCGCCATCAGCGACGCCGGGGTGGCACGGGCCAGCCCCAGCTCGTCCAGCAGCCGGGCCGCCTGCGGCAGCGGCGCCGAGACGCGCGGCTGGCGCTCGCTCGCCGGGCCGTCCGTCCGCAGCGGCGCCAGCGCCCGCGCGAACCGCTCGGCCCAGGCCGTGGAGACGGCGTCGACGGTGGCGACGGTGCCGTGTCCGACGGGCCCGGCGGGTGAGCCGTCACCGCCGGCCCGGGCCACGCGCATCAGCCGCAGGGCCGTCGCCACGTCCCCGCTGAGCAGCGCGACCGCGCCGCACTCGCGGAAGGTCGGCGCCACCGAGCATGCCGCCTCGTACGTCTCCGTCACCGGCGAGGCCGGGGAGGCGGCGGGCGTCTCGGCCAGGCAGACGACGTGGATCCCGGCCCGGGGACCCTCCAGCGCCAGCCGCGCGACGGCTCTGCGCAGGTCGGCGCCGCCGGGGTCGCCGTCGACGACCACGACGGTGTACGGGCCGGGGAAACCCGCTGTCACGTCGGTGCCGGTCCCGCCGTCCCGGACCCAGGAGGGGCGGCGGGGGGCCGGGACGGAGGGAGCCGGAGACGAGTCGGTACCGGCGGGCTGCGGGCTGCCGCCCTCCGCGGCGCCGCCCTCCGCGACCGCGTCCGCCAGCTGGTCCTCCAGACGGCGGGTGAGTTCGTCGGTGCGGGCCGCGGCCTGCTCGCGGTCGTGGGCCAGGAGCAGCCGGCAGTCCTGCCCGTGCCCCGGGCGCACGTGCGGCAGCCAGCCCAGCCAGGACCACTCGGCGGTGCGCTCCTCAAGAGGGCGGGAGCGGTCCGCGGCGATCAGGACGATCTCCAGCGTGTCCGGGGAGTGCAGCGCGGTGAGCTGGGCCAGCACGGCACGGGCCAGCCCGGCCAGCCGCGCGCGCGGCCCGGCCAGTCCCAGTGCGCCGACCTCGCGCAGCCCGGCCGTCACGGGTACGGCGGGCAGCAGGCCCGAGCCGTCCGGTGCCGCCCGGTCGGCCGTACCGAGACGCACGGCGAGCGCCTCCGGGTGGCCGGGGCCGCGCTCCCACAGCCGCGGTCCGGGCCCCAGGGCCGTGAGCAGCAGCACGGCCGGGTCCGGCCAGGTCTCCGGCGCGGCCGGCACGACGAACGGGTGGTGCTCCGCCACCACCGTGGCCGACTCGTCCTCACCTGCCTCACGCGGCTCCGCCGCCTGCTCGCCGCGCCCTCCGGCCAGCCGCCGGGCCCACGCCCCGAGCCCGGCCCGCCTGCGGCTCCCCGGGGGCAGTTCGGTGCCGCGGAGGGGAGTGCCTTTGCGGCCACGACCGGCACGCTGGTCCGCGAGGGCCGGGTCGTCGGCACCGGCCGGAGCAGCCGACCCGTCCGGAACCCGGGGGTGCGGCCCGGTGCCGTCCGCGGTGCCGGCGTCGTACGCCGCTCCGGCGCGGTCCGGGGCCGCGTCGCCGAACGCCCGGGCCCCGGAACGACCCGCATGGGTGTCCCCGGCGCCGCTCACCGGCCGGCCCGCACCGCGCTGCCGCACAGCGTCGGCCGGGGCGCCGGGAGACGTCAGGGGCGACGCGCCCTGAGCGGTGTCGTGCTGCCGGGTGCGCGTGCCGTGCGTCACGGAGGAGGTCTGCGCGGCCCCGGCGGGCCCCGGCCGCGATCCGCCACCGGCCGTCTGCCGACGCGCCTCACTCCCGGTGCCCCCGAGTGGCACCTCGCTCCAGCCGTCCCCCGCATGGGCCGCGCCCACCGCACCCGGAGCCTCGCTCCGGCGGCCCCTCGCCTGGGCTTCGCCTCCAGCGCCCGGAGGCGGAGCCTCGCTCCGGCGGCCGCCCGCATCGGCCTCGCCTCCCACACCCCTAGGCGGAGCCTCGCTCCGGCGGCCGCCCGCACCGGCCTCGCCGCCGCTGCCCTCAGGGCGGGTCCCGCCGCCGTGCCCCCGCCCTCGCGGTGCCTCGGACCTCGCGCCCGCGCCCCCGGCCTCGATCCGCGGCGCCCCGCCCTGACCCGGCACCACGGCCGGATCCGCGGAGCGGTGCCCTCGGCCGCCCGGCGCGCCCCAGGCGGCCGAGCCGTAGTCATGGTGCGTGGGCCCCGAAGGCCCTTCGGGTCCGGGATCCGCCCCGCGCGCGTGAGATTCCGTCCCCTCCCCGGCGGGCCCGGCCACGCGCACGTGCCCCTCCCCGTCCGGCGTCGTCTCCGCCCGGCCCCCCGGCCCCCCGGCCGGAGCCAGTCGCAGGGCCGACTCGCCGATCCGCAGCAGCGCACCCGGCGCGAAAGGGACCGCCCGGCCGCCCACCCGCGCGCCGTCCACCGTCGTGCCGTTCGTGGAGTCCAGGTCGGCGACCGCCACGCGGCCGTCCGCGCTCACCGTCACCGCGCAGTGCAGCCGGGAGACGTCCGGGTCGTCGAGGGGCACGTCGGCGTCGGCGGAGCGGCCGATGCGGATCTCGCCGCCGTGCAGCAGATGGACACCGCCCGCGTCGGGCCCGGCGACGACCTGGAGCTGGGCCGGGGCGTCGTCCAGCTCGGGATGCGGCTCCGGCTCGCCCGGCGCGCCCACGGACAGGACGGCACCGTCGGTCAGCGGGGGCTCGCCGAGTGTGCAGCGCTGGGTGTCCAGCCGCTGCTCCCCGGCGTACAGCACGGGCGTGCCCGAGCCGTCACCGCCGGAGACCACCTGGGCGAGCGCCGACGCCACCGCGGCGAGCGCCGTACCGGCGGGGGCCGTGACCAGCACGTCGCTGCGCGGGGCGCGGTCCCGCGCCGGCGCCGACGGGCCCAGCGGATCTACGACGGTCAGCCGGATCTGCATCGCCGTCAGCGGTCCCTTCTGCCCGGGCGCGGAGTCCCCCACCCCGCCCCAGCACGTCGGCCAGTACTGCCAGCATCCTCGCACCTGCCACTGACAGTGCGCCCGTCGCTCCGGAAAACGTGATCTTGATTGGTCGGCTCTGCCCGCAAAAGTGCCTGAGACATGACCCACAGGCGACCGCTTGAGATCAGTCACGCCCGTTACCGGCAACCACAAGACCGAGGTGAGCGTCTTTCCTTCGAACGAGTGTGAGGGGCGCTACGTAAGACCCACAGAAGACGACACTCCGGTCCTCGGCCGCCCGGCACTACAGTGGGTCGGACAGGCCAGCAGGCAAGGCAAGCACCAGGGAGCGCATGACGTGCGGCCGGTAGGCAGCAAGTACTTGCTCGAGGAGCCGCTCGGACGCGGCGCCACGGGCACCGTCTGGCGAGCCCGCCAGCGCGAGACCGCGGGCGCCGAGGCGGCCGTGCCGGGGCAGCCCGGCGAGACCGTCGCGATCAAGGTCCTCAAGGAAGAGCTGGCCGGCGACCCGGACATCGTCATGCGGTTCCTGCGCGAGCGGTCCGTCCTGCTGCGGCTGACCCACCCCAATATCGTCCGGGTGCGTGACCTGGTCGTCGAGGGCGATCTGCTGGCCCTGGTCATGGACCTCGTCGAGGGCCCCGACCTGCACCGCTACCTGCGAGAGAACGGGCCGTTCTCCCCGGTCGCCGCGGCCCTGCTCACCGCCCAGATCGCCGACGCGCTCGCCGCCAGCCACGCCGACGGCGTCGTCCACCGCGACCTCAAGCCGGCCAACGTCCTGCTCCAGCAGTACGACGGGCGCATGCACCCGCTGCTGACCGACTTCGGCATCGCCCGGCTGGCCGATTCCCCGGGCCTGACCCGCACCCAGGAGTTCGTCGGCACGCCCGCGTACGTCGCGCCCGAGTCGGCCGAAGGCCGCCCGCAGACCTCCGCCGTCGACATCTACGGCGCCGGCATCCTGCTGTACGAGCTGGTCACCGGCCGCCCGCCGTTCGCCGGCGGCTCCGCCCTGGAAGTGCTGCACCAGCACCTGAGCGCCGAACCGCGCCGCCCCTCCACCGTCCCCGACCCGCTGTGGACCGTCATCGAGCGCTGCCTGCGCAAGAACCCGGACGAGCGGCCCAGTGCCGAGAACCTCGCCCGCGGCCTGCGCGTCGTCGCCGAGGGCATCGGGGTGCACGCGAATTCCGCGCAGATCGGCGCCGCCGAGAGTGTCGGCACGCTCCTGGTGCCCGACCCGGCGCCGGCGCCCGTGCCGGACATGGGGGCGGCCGACCCCACCCAGGTCCTCCCGCAGAACGCGGGCGCGTACGACCCGAACGCCGCGACCAGCGTCATGCCGCACACCGGCGGCCCGGCCGGCGCCGCCGACCCCACCGCCGTCCTGCCAGGCCGGGGCACGGCCGACCCGACCGCCGTCATGCCGCCCGTCCCGCCGGGCTCGCCCGGCCACCCCGGACAGCAGGGGCAGCAGGGTGGCCCCGACGACCCGCACCCCTGGCAGAACCAGCTGCGCGCGGCCCGCGACCGCAACGAGCAGACGCAGGTCCAGTACCTCGACCCCGGCCAGGACCCGCTGCGCCGCCGCCCCCAGCGCCAGGTGGCCCGGCCCCAGCAGCAGCAGCCGCCGCACCGCCAGGCACCCCCGCCCGGGCCCGGTTACGGCCATCCGCAGCAGCAGCCCCAGCAGTACGCCCCGCAGCCCCAGCGGCCCCAGCCGCCGCAGCGCTACGCCCCGCCCGCGCCGCCGGCCCAGCCCCAGCAGCCGCAGCGGCCCCAGCGTGAGCCCCGGCAGCCACGACAGCGCAGCGCCAACCCGATGCGGATCCCCGGGCTCGGCTGTCTGAAGGGCTGCCTCTTCACTATCGTCATCCTGTTCGTCG
Source organism: Streptomyces flavovariabilis (assembly GCF_000725785.1). Taxonomy (NCBI): domain Bacteria; kingdom Bacillati; phylum Actinomycetota; class Actinomycetes; order Kitasatosporales; family Streptomycetaceae; genus Streptomyces; species Streptomyces flavovariabilis. The sequence continues at coordinate 62,013 of NZ_JNXD01000017.1, forward strand.
CCGGCTGGCTGATCTGGGAACTGAGCCCGCTCCAGGACTGGATCGGCACCACCAAGGGCTACTGGGACCAGCTCACCGACTGGTTCAACACCGCGACCGGCTGGTTCGAGAAGCTCGGCGGGAGCGGCGCGAACTGACCGGAACCGCCCTGCGGCGTTGGTGATTTGTCGACACCTGGCGGGTGATTTCGGCTTCCACGGTGAAGGTTGCCTCTCCGGACGCGTAGTTTTAGCGACAACACGCGTCGGTAGGAGCAGCCTTGGCACGGAAGATCGGCAGCCGGTACACCGCCCACCAGATCCTCGGGCGGGGCAGCGCCGGCACGGTGTGGCTGGGCGAGGGCCCCGAAGGTCCCGTCGCCATCAAGCTGCTGCGCGAGGACCTCGCGTCGGACCAGGAACTCGTCGGACGCTTCGTCCAGGAGCGCACCGCCCTGCTCGGCCTGGAGCACCCGCACGTCGTGTCGGTGCGCGACCTGGTCGTCGACGGCAACGACCTGGCGCTCGTCATGGACCTCGTCCGCGGCACGGACCTGCGCACCCGGCTGGACCGGGACCGGCGCCTGTCCCCCGAGGCGGCCGTCGCGATCGCGGCCGACATCGCCGACGGACTGGCCGCCGCGCACGCCGCGGGCGTGGTGCACCGGGACGTCAAGCCGGAGAACGTCCTCCTGGACATGCAGGGCCCGCTCGGCCCGGGCGGCTCCCACCGCGCGCTGCTGACCGACTTCGGCGTGGCCAAGCTCATCGACACCCCGCGCCGGACCAAGGCCACGAAGATCATCGGCACTCCGGACTACCTCGCCCCGGAGATCGTCGAGGGCCTGCCCCCGCGCGCCTCCGTCGACATCTACGCGCTCGCCACGGTCCTCTACGAGCTGCTGGCGGGCTTCACCCCCTTCGGCGGCGGCCACCCGGGCGCTGTCCTGCGCCGGCACGTGACGGAGACGGTCGTCCCGCTGCCCGGCATCCCGGACGAGCTGTGGCAGCTGCTGGTGCAGTGCCTGGCCAAGGCCCCGGCCTCGCGGCTGCGGGCCTCGGAGCTCGGAGCCCGGCTGCGGGAGCTGCTGCCGATGCTGGAGGGCATGCCCCCGCTGGAGGTGGACGAGCCGGACACCGAGGACGCGGAGGAGGCCGACCGGGAGGAGCAGCCCGCCGGACCGGCACCGGCCGGGGAGCGGGTCCGGCGGCGGGGCGCGGTCCCCCTGGTGCCGGGCGCGAAGCCGGCCGACTCCAACCGCGACACCCACACCTCGATGCGGGTCCCCGCCCCCGACGAGCTGGCCGGCGGCGCCCACGGCACGGCCAGGGCCCCGCGCACCCCGGGCGCCCCCCGCCCGGGCTCGGCCCGCAACCGCGCCGCGACCCGGCGCCGCCGGATGGCCCTGGGAGCGGGCGCGGTCGCACTCGCGGCGGCGATCGGCGTGGGCGCCTGGCTGTCCACCTCGGGCGACGACGACGGCGCACCGCCCCAGGACACGAGGAACTCGGCCCCGCAGTCCCCCTGAGCCGCCGTCTCCGGCGGCCCGGCGATGGCCGCCGGGCGGAGCCGTTACGCTGGAGGGCGTGGCAGTCGTCGACGTATCCGAAGAGCTCAAGTCCCTCTCCTCGACCATGGAGTCGATCGAGGCCGTTCTGGACCTCGAGAAGTTGAGGGCAGACATCGCCGTGCTCGAGGAGCAGGCGGCCGCGCCGTCCCTCTGGGACAACCCCGATGAGGCGCAGAAGATCACCAGCAAGCTGTCCCATCTCCAGGCCGAGGTGCGCAAGGCCGAAGCCCTGCGCGGTCGCATCGACGACCTGAGCGTCCTCTTCGAAATGGCCGAGGAGGAGGACGACTCCGACACCCGCGCCGAGGCCGAGTCCGAGCTCACCGCCGTGAAGAAGGCGCTGGACGAGATGGAAGTCCGCACCCTCCTCTCCGGTGAGTACGACTCCCGTGAGGCGCTGGTGAACATCCGTGCCGAGGCCGGTGGCGTCGACGCCGCCGACTTCGCCGAGAAGCTCCAGCGCATGTACCTGCGCTGGGCCGAGCAGCGCGGCTACAAGACCGAGATCTACGAGACCTCCTACGCGGAAGAGGCCGGCATCAAGTCGACCACCTTCGCCGTGCAGGTCCCCTATGCCTACGGAACCCTCTCCGTCGAGCAGGGCACGCACCGCCTCGTGCGCATCTCGCCCTTCGACAACCAGGGGCGCCGCCAGACCTCCTTCGCGGGCGTGGAGATCCTCCCCGTGGTCGAGCAGACCGACCACATCGAGATCGACGAGTCCGAGCTGCGGGTGGACGTGTACCGCTCGTCCGGCCCCGGCGGCCAGGGCGTCAACACCACCGACTCCGCGGTGCGCCTCACCCACATCCCCACCGGCATCGTCGTCTCCTGCCAGAACGAGCGGTCGCAGATCCAGAACAAGGCGACCGCCATGAACGTTCTCCAGGCGAAGCTGCTGGAGCGGCAGCGCCAGGAGGAGCGGGCCAAGATGGACGCCCTCAAGGACGGCGGGAGCTCCTGGGGCAACCAGATGCGTTCTTACGTCCTGCACCCGTACCAGATGGTCAAGGACCTGCGCACCGACTTCGAGGTCGGAAACCCCGAGGCTGTGTTCAACGGCGAGATCGACGGCTTCATCGAGGCCGGAATTCGCTGGCGCAAGCAGCAGGAGAAGTAAGTTTGTCGACAAGGCAACTGCCGCCCCCGGGGCGGTAGTTGCCTTTTCTGTGCTCCGGTGTCCGGGTTTTACATCACACTCACAGGCTCAGAGTTCCGGCATAGCCCCCGTAGTTGGACATGGCGGCTGCAAACGGCCTTGACGTGTTCTTGAAAAGTGGGAAGGGTAAAGCGCGGCATGCGTGTCTCTGGGGCGCATGTGAACCGGGGGCCTTTCATCGCAGCCTTCCCCGTCGAGCACAGCCCCGAGCGCAGCCTAATGACGATGAGCTACTGGGGGTAGCAACCACATGACGAAGAAGACGCGGATCCGTGTCGCGCGGATAGCGGCCGGTGCCGTGATCGCCGCCGGCGCCTCGCTGACCGCCGCCGGTGCCGCATCCGCCGCGGAGACCGAGGACTGCCTGCTCGGCATCCTGTGCGCAGAGGAGTCGCCGATCCCGACGCCGCCGCCGACGGACATCCCGACCGAGCTCCCGACCGACCCGCCGACGGACCTCCCGACGGACCCGCCGTCGACCGAGGAGCCCACCGACGAGCCGACCGAGCCCACGGACGAGCCCACCGAGCCGACCGAGGACCCGACGGACGCCCCGACCGACCCGGGCAACGGAAACGGCACCGGCGGCGGCAACGGTGGCGACAACGGCAACGGTGGCGGCAACGGCGGCGGCAACAACACCGACCCCGACGGCGGCACCTCCCCGCAGGAGGAGGGCTCCTCCTCCCTCACCGAGATCGGCTCGGACTCGACCCCGGCCCCGCAGGCCCAGGCCCAGGGCAATGGTCAGGAGCTCGCCGAGACGGGCGCCGCGCAGACCACCTTCCTGGTGATCGGCGCCGCCACGATGATCGCCGGCGGTGTCGGCTTCCGTCTGCTGCCGCGCCTCGTGGGCGGCCGCGGCGGAGCTGCCGCCTGACGGTAGCCGCGTCCGTACGGGCCATCCGTACAGCGCACGGCCGAGGGCCCGGAGCGAAGCGCTCCGGGCCCTCGGTCATGCATGTCCACGGGCGGCTGCCCACCGCCCCTACGCGGTCTGGTGCGCCAGCAGGGCCACCGCGGCGATCAGCACCGTCAGCAGTGCGATCAGAGTCATCGGGTTCAGGCTCGCGAGGAAATTCTCCTGCTGCAGCCGCTCGCGGTTCGCGCGGCACACGGCGCAGCGGCCCTCGTTCACGGGGGACGCGCAGTTCGCGCACACCAGCCGGTCGTACGTCATGCGCTTGCCCTCCTTGCGCCGGTTCCACGTATCCAACGTGTGGGGGGACGGGAATGTTCCCCCTCTACTCTGCCAGGTTCCTCCGGAGGGCGCGCGACTCGCTCCCGAAGGGGTGGTCGCGCAGACTCCCGCGGCTGCGGGCCACGGGGGCTGAACGCGCAGGCCCCCGCACCGCTGGGGGACGTACAAAACGGCACATCCGCTGCGCAACCACGACCGGTGCCTGCGGCCCCCTACCCGGTTCGCGTATGGTCACGCTCATCTACCCCCGGCGACCCGTGGTGCATCCGTGATCCGATTCGACAATGTCTCCAAGGTCTACCCCAAGCAGACCCGCCCCGCCCTCAGGGATGTCTCCCTGGAGGTGGAGAAGGGCGAGTTCGTGTTCCTCGTGGGGTCCTCCGGCTCCGGAAAGTCCACCTTCCTGCGGCTGATCCTCCGCGAGGAGCGGTGCAGTCACGGGCAGGTGCACGTTCTGGGCAAGGACCTCGCCCGCCTCTCCAACTGGAAGGTCCCGCAGATGCGGCGCCAGCTGGGGACGGTGTTCCAGGACTTCCGCCTGCTGCCGAACAAGACGGTCGGCGAGAACGTCGCCTTCGCGCAGGAGGTCATCGGCAAGTCACGAGGCGAGATCCGCAAGTCCGTGCCCCAGGTGCTCGACCTCGTCGGCCTCGGCGGCAAGGAGGACCGGATGCCCGGCGAGCTGTCCGGTGGTGAGCAGCAGCGCGTCGCCATCGCGCGGGCTTTCGTCAACCGGCCCAAGCTGCTCATCGCCGACGAGCCCACCGGCAACCTCGACCCGCAGACCTCCGTCGGCATCATGAAGCTGCTCGACCGCATCAACCGGACGGGCACGACCGTGGTGATGGCCACGCACGACCAGAACATCGTCGACCAGATGCGCAAGCGCGTCATCGAACTGGAGAAGGGCCGCCTCGTCCGCGACCAGGCCCGCGGTGTCTACGGCTACCAGCACTGATACCGCACCCGAGATCCACGGAAAGGCATAACCAGTCGCCATGCGCGCCCAGTTCGTCCTGTCGGAGATCGGTGTCGGTCTCCGCCGCAACCTGACGATGACGTTCGCCGTCGTCGTCTCCGTCGCCCTGTCGCTCGCCCTGTTCGGCGGGTCGCTCCTGATGAGCGACCAGGTCAACACCATGAAGGGCTTCTGGTACGACAAGGTCAACGTCTCGATCTTCCTCTGCAACAAGAGCGACGCCGAGTCCGACCCCAACTGCGCCAAGGGCGCGGTGACCGACGACCAGAAGAAGCAGATCAAGGCCGACCTCGGCAAGATGGACGTCGTCCAGGCCGTCACGTACGAGTCGCAGGATCAGGCGTACAAGCACTACAAGGAGCAGTTCGGCGACTCCCCGCTCGCCAGCTCCCTCACGCCGGACCAGATGCAGGAGTCGTACCGCATCAAGCTGAAGGACCCGGAGAAGTACCAGGTCATCGCCACCGCCTTCAACGGCCGTGACGGCGTGCAGTCCGTACAGGACCAAAAGGACATCCTGGACAACCTCTTCAAGCTGCTGAACGGTATGAACTGGGCCGCCCGCGCGGTGATGGCGCTGATGCTGGTCGTCGCGCTGATGCTGATCGTCAACACCGTCCGCGTCTCGGCGTTCAGCCGTCGGCGTGAGACCGGCATCATGCGGCTGGTCGGCGCCTCCGGCTTCTACATCCAGGCGCCGTTCATCATGGAGGCCGCGGTCGCCGGACTCATCGGCGGCACCCTCGCCTGCGGCTTCCTGTTGCTCGCCCGGTACTTCCTCATCGACCACGGACTGGCCCTGGCCGACCAGCTGACACTGATCAACTTCATCGGCTGGGACGCGGTCCTCACGAAGCTGCCGCTCATCCTCGCGACGAGCCTTCTGATGCCCGCGTTGGCCGCGTTCGTCGCGCTGCGCAAGTACTTGAAGGTGTGACGCATGCCAAGAGGGGCCGTGCGGTCAACCGGCCGTACGGCCCTTCCCCTTGTCCTAGACTCACCGGCATGTCAGGTCGTGACCCGTTCTGTCAGCCCCGTCGCATCCGCCGCGGGGCGGCCCTGACGTTGGTGTTCGCGAGCGTGCTCGTCGCCGGTGCGGCCACCGGGGCGTTGCCGCAAGGTGACCGGAAGTCCGCGTCGGACGAGGCCCGTTCGGCCGTTCCGGCCGGGCGTCAGGCGGATGTCGCCAGGGCGGCCGAGGAGGCCATGGCCGACGGCAAGTCCCCGATGGAGGCCGCGAAGCGGGCCGTCAGCCGCAGCGGGGACCGCTGGGGCGCCGTCTACTCCCAGGGTGAGTACCAGGAGTTCGAGGAGGCCCTCGACGGCCAGTACACCGGCGTCGGCCTGTGGGCCCGCAGCGAACGGGACGGCCGTATCGAGGTGACGAAGGTGCGCGCCGGTTCGCCCGCGGCCACCGCCGGGATCCGCCCCGGAGACCTGCTGCGCAGCGTCGACGGCGAGAAGACCGACGGCCGGCCCGTCACCGAGGTCGTCTCCTTACTCCGCGGGGACGCCGCCGACGCCCCCGCCGGCACAGCCGTCCGCCTCGGCCTTGAGCGCGACGGGCGCGCGTGGACCGAGACCCTGCGCCGGGCCCGGCTGTCCACGGACCCGGTCACCGTCCGGGAACTCGACGGCCGGGTGACCGCCATCAAGGTCGCCACCTTCACCAAGGGCTCCGGCCACCGGGTCCGCGAAGCCGTCCGGCAGTCCCCGCCCGGCTCCGGAATCATCCTGGACCTGCGCGGCAACTCCGGCGGCCTGGTCACCGAGGCCGTGACCGCCGCCTCCGCCTTCCTCGACGGCGGCCTGGTCGCCACCTACGACGTCGACGGCGAGCAGCGCGTCCTGCACGCCGACCCCGGCGGGGACACCACGAGACCCCTGGTCGCGCTCGTCGACGGCGGGACGATGAGCGCGGCCGAGCTCCTCACCGGCGCCGTACAGGACCGCGGACGGGCGCTCGTCGTGGGCTCCCGCACCTTCGGCAAGGGCTCGGTCCAGATGCCGAGCCGGCTGCCCGACGGCTCCGTGGCGGAGCTGACCGTCGGGCACTACCGCACCCCCTCCGGCCGCGGGGTCGACGGCCGGGGCATCACGCCCGACCTGGAGACCGACGAGGACGCCCTCCAGCGGGCCCAGGCCGTACTGCGCGGCCTGGCGAGCTCCTCGTAATCGACTTTCCGCGGGGCCCCTCCGTAGTGCGAAAATGGTCGGCACTATGGCTAAGGAAAAAGGGCGCAAGCTGATCGCGCAGAACAAGAAGGCGCGGCACGACTACCTCATCATCGACACCTACGAGGCCGGCCTGGTCCTCACCGGGACCGAGGTGAAGTCCCTGCGCCAGGGACGGGCGTCGCTGGTCGACGGCTTCGTGCAGCTGGACGGGAACGAGGCGTGGCTGCACAACGTGCACGTGCCGGAGTACAGCCAGGGCACGTGGACCAACCACAGCGCCCGGCGCAAGCGGAAGCTGCTGCTGCACCGCGCAGAGATCGACAAGCTGGAGTCGAAGTCGGGGGAGACGGGCCACACCATCGTGCCCCTCGCGCTGTACTTCAAGGACGGCCGGGCCAAGGTCGAGATCGCGCTGGCGAAGGGCAAGAAGGAGTACGACAAGCGCCAGGCGCTGCGTGAGAAGCAGGACCGCCGGGAGACCGACCGCGCGATCGCGGCGGTGAAGCGGAGGCAGCGCGGGGCGTAGGGAATACGCTGGCACCGAGCCGCGTTGGTCACGTACGATGGCTACTGCACCCCACAGCGGGTGCGCGCCCCTCTCCGGAGGGATTGTCAACACAACATGGGGATGATCGGTTTCGACAGCGGCTGTCGAAGCAGGGGAAGCGTGTCGAGGAAGCGGCAATGATCTCGTAAACCATATGTCGCAAAAAATAATCGCCACTACCAAGCGCGATTCCCAGTCCTTCGCCCTCGCTGCCTAATAAGCAGTGAGTGAAGGACCCTAAATGGGTGTCAGCCCGGGAGCGTTCCCGACCCGGATCCTGGCATAATCTAGGGAACTAAACCATCGAGCCCGGTCACGGGGCTCGATGGGAAACCAAACAGTGACTGGGCCCGTCGGCGACTTGTTCGCGTGATCGCCGGGGCCGAGAAAATCACAGCGAACTGCACACGGAGAAGCCCTGATTCTGCACCGTTGGACGCGGGTTCGATTCCCGCCATCTCCACTCATCCCATGTGGGCGAAGGCCCCGCCGCTTCCGAGCGGCGGGGCCTTCGTCATGCCCGGCACGTGGTGGCCCGTTCCGTCAGGCGTGGGGACAGCAGCGTCGTCTCCGGTACGGGGGCGCCGTGCAGCTTCTGCATCAGCAGTTCCACCGCCCGGGTGCCCAGCTCCGCGGCCGGCAGGGTGACGGACGTGACCGGGCCGCAGGCCGTCGTCGCGAGGTCGTCGGGGCAGAGCGCGATGACCGACAGGTCGTCGGGGATCCGCAGGCCGAGCCGCCGGAAAGCCTGGATCAGCGGTTGCAGGAGAGGTTCGTTGTGGATGACCACGGCGGTGAGGGCGGGGTGTTCGCGCAGCAGCCGCTCGGCGAGCTGTGGGGCCGTGGCGGGGTCGGGGCCGCCCGGGTGGACGGACGCGGTCAGGCCGTGGTGGCCGGCGGCCGTGGTGAAACCCCGCATGAGGTGGTGGGCGTAGGCCGTTCTGCGGAGGTAGACCTCCGGGGGTGAGCCGACCAGGGCGACCGTCCGGTGGCCCAGCTCCGCCAGGTGGTTCACGCAGGCCTCGCCCGCCGCCCTGAAGTCGAGGTCGACGCAGGTCAGGCCGCTCTGGTCCGCCGGGACGCCGATCAGAACCGACGGACGGCCCAGGGTGCGGAGCCGGTGGAGGCGGGGGTCGTGGAGTTCGACGTCCGTCAGCAGCAGCCCGTCCACCGAGGCCGTGCCCATGGCGCGGCTCAGGCCCTCCTCGGCCTCCTGCTGGGTGAGGAGCAGGACGTCGTGGTCGTGCGCGCGGGCCGTCGTCACCACCGACACCGCCAGCCGCATCACCACCGGGACGTGCACGCCGGGGCGGAGGGGCGCCGCCAGGGCCAGGACGTCGGGCTCGCCGCAGGCCGGCCGGTGGGCGCCCGAGCGGGGGCGGTAGCCCAGGTCGCGGGCGGCCGCCTCGACGCGCCGCCGGGTCTCGTCGGAGATCGGCCGCTTGCCGCTCAGCGCGTAGGAGACGGTGCTGGGGGAGACCCCGGCCCGTCGTGCCACGTCCGTGATCTTGACCATCAGCCGAGTTCCAGCGTGAGGAGCCCCGTGCCGGGCGGGGCCTGGACCTCGCGACGGCCCGCGGCCAGGCTCCAGGCGGTTTCCGGGGCGTCGCACGTCGTCCGCAGGGTGTCTCCCGCGCGGACGACCGTGAAGGTCACGTCCCCGACCGGCACCGTCACCTCGTCGCCGGGCCGCAGGCCGTACGCCCGCAGCGTCACCCCGTCGGCGTGGTCGTAGTCCGGGCGGTCGTCCCGCGCGCCGACGGGGATCACCGCGCCGGGCCGGACCAGCAGCGGCGCGCTCAGGAAGCCGTGGCGCTCGCGCACCCAGCGCGGGCCGGTCACCGTCTCGCCGGTCACGAAGTGGGTCCACGTGCCCTCGGGGACGTAGTACGTGACGTCGCCCTCGTCGCTGAACACCGGGGCGACCAGCAGGTCCGGGCCGAGCATGTACTGCCGTTCCAGGTGCGCGCACCCCAAGTCGTCCGGGAACTCCAGCACCATGGCCCGCATCATGGGCAGGCCCTCGGTGTGGGCCGCGCGGGCCGTCTCGTACAGGTAGGGCATGAGCCGGAGCTTCAGCCGGGTGAAGTGGCGGGCCACGTCCACCGACTCCTCGTCGAACTGCCAGGGGACCCGGTAGGAGCTGCTGCCGTGCAGGCGGCTGTGGGAGGAGAGCAGGCCGAAGGCGAGCCAGCGCTTGAACAGGGCCGGGGTGGGGGTGCCTTCGAAGCCGCCGATGTCATGGCTCCAGAATCCGAAGCCCGACAGGCCGAGGGACAGGCCGCCGCGCAGCGACTCCGCCATCGACTCGTACGTCGCCTCGCAGTCGCCGCCCCAGTGCACGGGGAACTGCTGGCTCCCCGTCGTCGCCGACCGTGCGAAGAGGACGGCCTCCTGCTCGCCGCGGTGCTTGCGCAGCACCTCGAAGACCGTGCGGTTGTAGAGGTACGTGTAGTAGTTGTGCATCCGCTCCGGGTCCGAGCCGTCGGACCAGACCACGTCGAGGGGCACCCGTTCGCCGAAGTCGGTCTTGAAGCAGTCGACGCCCTGCGCGAGCAGCGCCTCCAGCTTGGCGGCGTACCAGTCGCGGGCGGCCGGTGAGGTGAAGTCGACCAGGGCCATGCCGGGCTGCCACATGTCCCACTGCCAGACGCCGCCGTCCGGTCGCCTCAGCAGGTGCCCGAGCGCCCTGCCCTCGGCGAACAGCGGGGAGCGCTGGGCGATATACGGATTGATCCAGACGGAGACGCGCAGGTCACGGGCTTTCAGCCGGGCGAGCATGCCCTCCGGGTCGGGGAACACCCGTGGATCCCACCGGAAGTCGCACCAGTTGAACTCGCGCATCCAGAAGCAGTCGAAGTGGAAGACGGACAGCGGCAGTTCGCGCTCCCTCATGCCCTCGATGAAGGACGTCACCGTCTCCTCGTCGTACGAGGTCGTGAAGGACGTCGACAGCCACAGGCCGAACGACCAGGCGGGCGGCAGGGCCGGGCGTCCGGTCAGGGCCGTGTACTTGCGCAGGATCTCCTTCGGGGTGGGGCCGTGGATGACGTAGTACGTCAGCTCCTGCGTCTCCGCGCTGAACTGCACCCGGGAGACCACCTCCGAGGCGACCTCGAAGGACACCTGGCCCGGGTGGTCGACGAAGACGCCGTAGCCCGCGTCCGTGAGGTAGAACGGCACGTTCTTGTAGGCCTGTTCGCTGCAGGTGCCGCCGTCGGCCTGCCAGATGTCGACGACCTGGCCGTTCTTCACCAGCGGGCCGAAACGCTCACCGAGGCCGTAGACGGACGTGCCGACCGTCAGGACCAGTTGCTCGCGCAGGTGGTGTGCGCCGGAGCCGTCCCGCATGATGCCCGCGTTCTTGTGGCCGCTGCTGGTGAGCCTTCGGCCGTGCGCGAGGAACTCGACGTGCCACGGCCCGCCGCGGGCCAGCCGGACCGACAGGTCGCCGGAGGTCAGGGTCGCGTGCTCGTCGTCGTACGAGACCTGTGCGGTGGTGTCCGACGCCGTGAGTTCGAACTCGGGGCCGCGGGGCTCCCCGCCGGTGAAGTGCGTCAGGGTCAGGCCGATGACGCCGGGCATGGGGGTGTGTGCCCTGACCGTGAGGACCGGGCCGGTCATCAGGTCGCCGCGGGAGCGGACGGTCCGGGTCGGGGCGTGGATCTCCAGGGCGCCGTCGGACTCGGTGACGTCGAGGACCTGGGCCGGGTGGGCCGCGGTGACGCCCTCGCGCAGGAGCCAGTAGCCGTCGGTGAACTTCATGTGAGGGTCCCTACTCTCCCGACGCATGACGTCGAAGCGCTTCGACGATCGAACGTATGCGGGGTGCGTGAGGGCGTCAATGGGGCGGGAGACTCTAGGTGAAGCGATTCGAATCACCGCGCAGGGACAACGCCAGGGCCACGGCCGCCGCCGCCACCGGGACCCCGTAGCCCGCCGTCGGAGAGAGGTGCTCCGCCGTCCAGCCGCCGAGCGCGCTGCCGCAGGCGATCCCGCCGAGCAGGCCGGTCACCGCCAGGGTCATGCCCTCGTTCAGCCGGCCCTCGGGGGTGCGCTGCTGGACCAGCGTCATGGTGGTGACCATCGTCGGGGCCGTCGCCATCCCGGCGACCAGCAGCGCGGCCGCCAGGAGGAGGAGCGAACCGGTGAGGGCTGCGGCCAGCAGCGGCAGCGCCAGCAGCGCGGCCATCGCCGCCACGCACCAGGGCAGCCGGGCAGCGGCCGGGCCGGCGGGTTTCGCGGCGCCGAACAGCAGGCCCGCCGCGCAGGAGCCCGCGACCTGCAGCGCGAGCACGACACCGGCCGCCGACTGGCGCCCCTGGGCGTCGGCGAACGCCAGCGTGACGACCTCCGTCGCGCCGAAGACGCCGCCCATCGCCAGGCAGACCGCGAGCAGCGGGGGGATGCCGGGGGCGCGCAGGGGCGCCTTGCCGGGTATGTGCGCGCGGACCGGGGGCTCCGTCGTGCGCCGGGTGGTGAACAGGACCATGCCGGTCAGCAGCAGCACCGCGCCCACGAGGGTGCCCGCCTCGGGGAAGAACGTCCCGCACAGGAAGGCCGCGAGCACCGGGCCCAGCATGAAGCACAGTTCGTCCGCCGCCTGCTCGAAGGAGTTGGCCGTGTGCAGCGCCTCCGGGTCACCGGCCAGCAGATGTGCCCAGCGGGCCCGGGACATGCCGCCGGTGTTGGGGGTCGTGGCGGTGGCGGCGTAGGAGGCGAACAGGGTCCAGTCCGGGGCGCCGTGGCGCACGCACAGCAGCAGACAGAGGGAACCGAGGACGGCGATCACCGTGGCGGGCAGAGCGACCCGGGCCTGGCCGTGCCGGTCCACGAGCCGGGCGGTCCACGGCGCGACCAGGGCGGTCGTCGCGAGTCCCGTCGCCGTGACGGCACCGGCGAGGGCGTAGGAGCCCCGGGTCCCGGCGATCATCACGACCGCGCTGACGCTGAACATGCCCATCGGCAGCCGGGCGATGAGGTTCCCGGCGGTGAATGCGCGGGTGCCCGGCAGGCGGAACAGGAGGCGGTACGGGGAGGGTCGCGGCATGCGCCCACCGTCGCCCGGGGACGATCAAGAGGTCCAACACCTGTTCCGCGCGCATTCGCGCACCTGGGTTGTGGATCCGTGGCGCAGGCCGGAAGGTCATGGCGAGAAACATTCGCTCCCTGTTTTTCATACAGGGATATGGAGATTCCTAATGCTTCTCATGGCGCATGGAAAAGATGTTCATTCGGGAAAATCCTTCACTCGTTTGCCGCGCATCCGCCGAAGTGGGCCGACGGTTAGTCGGTACATGACCGAGGCGACGAGGAAAGACGGCTGGGCGGTAGCGCTCGGCCCGTACACCTACATTCCGGCTCCAGCACACTCGTCGGCGACCGTCAACGGAACGCTCACAAAAGCCGGTTGCCCTGTCACGCTGCAGGTGACCGAGCCGGTTCTGCGCGAGTTCATCGACGCCATGAGTGCGCTGGAAAAGGATCTCGCCCGACGGTGGATCAGTGCGACCGATTGGCCCGCCTTCGCGCTTGCGGAATAGTCGGGCCGCGCCATGTACGACAAAGTAGAGGGCACCGGTCGGCATCGGGCTCCGGCCCGGGATTTCATCACCCCGCTGACCCCACCGGACCCGACCTGGGACCCCGCCGAGGAACTGGCGTTCATCCTTGAGGAAGCCCTCGGGGAGCAGGCGGCGAGGGTCCCCGCCCCCCGTGACGAGGACCCGGCCCCCGCCGTGGATCCGGCGCCCGTCCCCGCCCCGGGCACCCACATGCGGCGGCTCCAGGACATCACCGAGGAACTGCCGCCCGTGCGGGAGCTCCCTCGGCGTCACCGCAAGGTCCGGGCCCGCAAGGCCCCGGGCATGCTCCGCACCACCAGCTTCCTCGTCGCCGCCCTGACGGCCGTCATCGCCTCCGCGGTGAGCCTCCTGAGCGGCATGGTCGCCTACGACCCCCTGCGCCTGGTCGCCGTGTCCCCCGAGGCGAGGGGTCTGCGCACCTGGTGGCCCCTGCTGGTGTACGGGCCCTGGCTGGTGGGTTCCCTGTCCGTCCTGCGGGCCGCGCTGCACCAGCGCCGGGCCGTGCACTCCTGGTGCGTGGTCCTGGTCTTCTCCTGCATCGCCGTGCTGCTGTGCGTCGTCCAGGCACCTCGCACGATCCTCGGCACCGCGGCGGCCGCCCTGCCCGGCCTCGCCGCCCTCGCGTGCTTCCAGCAGGTCGTCCGCCAGATCACCCTGACCAGACCCCCGATGCGGTCGGCACCCCGGCACCGGGTGGGGCAGGCTCCGGTGCCGGCCGGTGCGGAGGGTGTGAAGGGCACGGAGGGCGTGACGGGCGCTGACGTCCGGCCGGGTGAGGGGCAGACGTCGCGGGACACCGGCCCCTGAGCCCGGGCACCCCCGGCCCCGGCTCTCCGGCCCGGCGCCCGCTGTAGGTTCGCCGCATGTCCGCTCACCTCGACCCCCGTCTGCTGCGTGGCTTTGTCACCGTTGCCGAGGAGTTGCACTTCACGCGGGCCGCGGTGCGGTTGCACGTGGCTCAGCAGGCGCTCAGCCGGGACGTGCGGCGGCTGGAGCGGGAGCTGGGGGCCGAGCTGTTCGTGCGGACCACCCGGCAGGTGACGCTCACCCCCGACGGGGAGCGGCTGCTGCCGTACGCCCGCCGGGTGCTCGGGGCGCAGGACGAACTGCTCGCCGCCTTCGGCCAGGCCCGGCCGCTGCTGGTCGACCTCAACTCCCCGGGCCTGGTCACACCGCGCCGCGTGCTGCACGAGGCGCGTGAACTCGCCCCGCACCATGAGCTGATGGCCCGCTACGAGAGCGGCCTGACCGGAGCCGCCGGTGAACTGCTCGCCGGCCGGCTGGACGCCTCGTTCGGACGGTTCGCCGGGCTGGACCCGGCATTGCGGGCCGGGCTCGACCACCAGCCCGTGCGGTTCGAGCCGATGGCGGTCGTACTGCCCGAGGACCATCGGCTGGCCGCGTGGGAATCGGTGCCGCTCGCCGAGCTGGCCGGCGAGAGCGTCTACGCGGGCGCCGGCAACCCGCGCACGCCGGAGTGGACCGGGCTCGCCCGGCTGCTGTTCGAGGGCCGGGGCATCGATATCGCGCCACCCGCGCCACTGGCCGTCGGAGACGAGGAGTTCCAGCGGCTCATGGCCAGGACGCGCAACCCGGTCCTGGCCGTCGTGGAGTTCCCGGCGCTGCCGTCGATGGTGGTGCGGCCCCTGGTCGACCCGGTTCCGCTGTCCCCCGTCTCCCTGGTGTGGCGCAAGGGCCTGACCCACCCCGCGTTCGACGCGCTGCGCCGGGCGGCAGCCCGGCTGGCTGCGGAAACGGGGTGGCTGCGCAGGCCCGAAGGTGCCTGGGTTCCGGCCGGCGACGATGTCCTCATGGCGTCTCACGGTTGACACGATTCGACACGGCGCCCACACAGAACCTGCGCGTGCGCTACATTCGACGCCTGAGCACGGTGTGGTACGAGGGGGCGTTCGGACGGGTGGGGGCCCGATCCGACGGCGGGTGCTCAGGTCGTCAAGCGCACCTGAACCATCCGTGGGGGGAAGTGCGTGCGCATGAAACAGTGGCGAGAAGACGCCCAACCCGAGTGGCCCGATGCCGCGACGGCTACCGGGGAACTCCCGTCGGACGGCAGAGTCCGGGACGGGAGAGCCACGCAGGTCTTCCCCGGCCGTGATGTCCGGACGACCGGCCACCGGCTGCCCGGGACGGACATACTGCGCGGCATTCCCCGCCAGAGCGACGGCGAGGCCGACTCGCTCGCCCCGCGGCCGAGCCACCGGACCTCGGTCCGCGACCCCTGGCAGGAGGAAGCCGGAGCCGAACCGTCGGCGGACACCTCCGACGCGCCCGGGCAGACCCACGATCCGCACGAGGTCACCGTCCAGCTCGACGCCGTGCAGCTCGGAGACGGCTTCCTGCGGCAGGCCAAGGAGAGCCCGGGCGCAGAGGCCGCCGACCGGCCCGTCTTCGTCGACGAATCCGGCCGCCGCAGCCGCCGCTACCGCCGGATCGGCATGGCCATCGCCCTGGCCTGCGGCGTCTACGCCGTCGTCATCGTCGCCACGCTGCTGTCGGGCAACTCCAACGCCCCCTGGCTGCCGGTGCCGACCAGGGGGGACAACCCTCCGGCCGGACAGGTCGACACCCCGTCGCTGCCCGCCGAGTCGGCACCGCCCTCGGACACCGGCGTCACCGCACCGGGCAGCGCGCCCGCGACCGGCGAGGCCACGGCCTCCGCGCCCGGCCCCGGCGTCGCCGCACCCGAGGCCACCGCCCGCCCCGGCCGCGCCGGCACCTCCGCCGAGCCCACACCGACCGCGATCCGGACCACCCCGGCGCCTGGCCCGAAGGCCACCGACCCGGCCCCGACCAAACCGGCGGACCCGCCGGGCACGCCGGTCACCGACCCGACGCCGACGGGCGAGCCCACGGCCCCGCCCACCGAGACGACGGGTACCGGCGGCGACGGCGGCACCGTCGCCGAGGGCCCGGCCGAGCCGCAGCCCGTCGCCGAGACGCCGGCCGCCGTCTAGACCGCGTCCGCGAAAGCGGCGCCCACCACTCCGGGCGCCGCTCCACCGCCCTTCCGGCCGGTCCCCTCTCCGACACCGGGGCCCGGGCGGCCGGAGACATCCCGAGCTCTCCGGAACGTAGCCACCTCGCGATCACCCGCTCCGAGTCACCCGTCCCGCTCGTGCAGCGGGGCCCAAGACGCCGCGGAGTGCACCCCACCCCGCACAGCTGCGACGTCCCCGACAGGCCGGGCCCGTTCTCATTTCACCGTCCGCCCGCTCCCGTCCCCGTACCACCCCGTCCCGCACCACCCGGAGTACCACCACCCATGGCATCCCGTACCCGCCGTTCCGGGCCCGCGTCTCGAGCCCGTGGCGGCTCCAGGCGCCGGCGCCTGCCCATGCGTCTGTTGCTGCCCCTGCTCGTGCTCGTCGCCCTGGGGGCGATGCTCATGCTGCGCGGATACGTGCACAGCGAGGTCCTCGCCGACCACCGCGTCGGACCGCCCGCGGCGAACGACCGCGTCCCGAAGCACATCCTCAAGGGCGGCCCCGTCATCGACACCCGGGGCGGGAAGCCGGCCAGCCTGGACCTCCCGGACCACGAGCTGGTGCTGACCTTCGACGACGGTCCCGACCCGATGTGGACGCCCAAGGTCCTCGACGTGCTGAAGAAGCACGACGCCCACGCCGTCTTCTTCATCACCGGGACCATGGCCTCCCGCTATCCGGACCTCGTCCAGCGCATGGTCGACGAGGGCCACGAGATCGGGCTGCACACCTTCAACCACCCGGACCTGTCGCTGCAGAGCAAGAGCCGGGTCGACTGGGAGCTGTCGCAGAACCAGCTCGCGCTCGCCGGTGCGGCCGGCATCCGCACCTCGCTGTTCCGCCCGCCCTACTCGTCGTTCGCGCAGAACATGGACAACAACACCTGGCCTGTCACCGAGTACATCGGCAGCAAGGGCTACATCACGATCGTCAACGACACCGACAGCGAGGACTGGCGCAGGCCCGGGGCCGAGCAGATCATCCGCAACGCCACGCCGAAGAACGGCGACGGCGCCATCGTGCTGATGCACGACTCCGGCGGTGACCGCTCCCAGACCGTCGCCGCCCTCGACCGGTACGTCTCCGGGCTGCAGGACAAGGGCTACCGTTTCAAGACCCTCACCGCCGCACTCGACGCCCCCAGCGCGCACACCCCCGTCGCCGGGCTGGAGTCGCTGAAGGGCGAGGCGTGGGTCTTCCTGGTGCAGGCGTCCGAGAAGATGACCGGTGTCCTCGTCGCCGGCCTCGCCGTCGTCGGTGTGCTGGTCTTCGGGCGTCTCGGGCTGATGCTCATCCTCTCCGTCGCGCACGCCCGCCGGGTCCGGCGCCGCGGCTTCCGCTGGGGCGAACCCATCACGGAACCGGTGTCCGTCCTCGTGCCCGCCTACAACGAGGCCAAGTGCATCGAGCAGACGGTCCGCTCGCTGGTCGCCAGCGACCACCCCATCGAGGTGCTGGTCATCGACGACGGCTCCAGCGACGGCACCGCCCGCATCGTGGAGAACCTCGACCTGCCCGGCGTACGCGTCGTCCGCCAGCTCAACGCCGGCAAGCCCGCCGCCCTCAACCGGGGCATCGCCAACGCCCGGTACGACCTGATCGTGATGATGGACGGCGACACCGTCTTCGAACCGACCACCGTCCGCGAACTCGTCCAGCCCTTCGGGGACCCGCGCGTCGGCGCCGTCGCGGGCAACGCCAAGGTCGGCAACCGGGACTCGCTCATCGGCGCGTGGCAGCACATCGAGTACGTGATGGGCTTCAACCTCGACCGCCGCATGTACGACGTGCTGCGCTGCATGCCCACCATCCCCGGCGCGGTCGGGGCGTTCCGGCGCAGCGCACTGGAACGCGTCGGCGGCATGAGCGACGACACGCTCGCCGAGGACACCGACATCACCATGGCCATGCACCGCGACGGCTGGCACGTGGTGTACGCCGAGAAGGCCGTCGCCTGGACCGAGGCCCCCGAGTCCGTCCAGCAGCTGTGGTCCCAGCGCTACCGCTGGTCGTACGGCACCATGCAGGCCATCTGGAAGCACCGCCGGTCCGTCGTCGAGCGGGGGCCCTCGGGCCGCTTCGGCCGGGTGGGCATGCCACTGGTGTCGATGTTCATGGTCGTGGCGCCGCTGCTGGCCCCGCTGATCGACGTGTTCCTGCTGTACGGCCTGGTGTTCGGCCCCACGGAGAAGACCATCGGCGCCTGGCTGGGCGTCCTCGCGGTGCAAGGGGTCTGCGCCGCCTACGCGTTCCACCTGGACAAGGAACGCATGACCCACCTCATCTCACTCCCGCTCCAGCAGCTCCTCTACCGCCAGCTCATGTACGTCGTCCTGCTCCAGTCCTGGATCACCGCCCTCACCGGCGGCCGGCTGCGCTGGCAGAAGCTGCGGCGCACGGGCGCGGTGGGCCTGCCCGGGGGCGGAACAGCCGCGCCCCAGGCGATGGACGGGAGGCCGGTCGGATGACCACGGCTCCTGTCACCGAGGCTCCGCGGCAGGAGTCAGCCGCCGCCGAGAAGCCCGGCCGCGACCGGTACTTCGACCTGCTGCGCGCCCTCGCGCTGTTCCGTGTCGTGCTGTACCACCTGACGGGCTGGGCCTGGCTGCCGCTGGTGTTCCCGTCCATGGGCGTGATGTTCGCGCTCGCCGGGAGCCTCATGGCCCGCTCGCTGAAGCGCCCGGCCGTGCAGGTGATCCGCGGCCGGATGCGCCGGCTGCTGCCCCCGCTGTGGCTGCTGGGCGTCGTCGGCGTCACCGGCATGGTCCTCCAGGGCTGGGGCCCGGACGCGGACGGGCACCCCGGCTGGTGGCTGCTCCACCTCACCTTCTGGATCGTCCCGCTCAGCGACCCGCCGTACGCGGAGGGGCTGCCCGGCGTCCACGGCTTCATCGGCGAGAACTGGGCCGCGGACCTCGCGGGTCCGCTGTGGTACATCCGCGCCTACCTCTGGTACGTCCTGCTGTCCCCGGTGCTGCTGAAGGCCCTGCGCGCCCTGCCGGTCCTCACGATCCTCGCGCCGATCGCCCTGGCCGTCGCCTTCGAGCAGAGCTACCTCACGCTGCCCGGCGAACGGATCCCCTCGGCGCTCACGGACTTCTCCACCTTCGGCGCCTGCTGGATCCTCGGCATGGCCCACCAGGAGGGCATCCTGCGGCGGCTGCCGCGCTACATCGTGCCGTCCGTCGCGCCCGTCATCGCCCTGGCCGGTCTCTGGTACGCCCTGCACCACGACTTCGGCACCGGCAACGACCTGGACAGCATGCCCCTGGCCCAGGCCCTGTGGTCCTTCGGCACGGTCTTCCTGCTGCTGCACCTCAGCCCGTCCTGGACGCAGTGGCCGCGCCGGCTGCGCCCCCTCGCGGGGACGATCACGCTGCTCAACTCCCGGGCGGTGACCATCTACCTGTGGCACAACGTCTGCATCCTGATCGCCGCGACCCTGTGGGACCGGCTGTGGGGCTTCCCCCTGCTGGAGCAGAACCTGCCCGGGCTGCTGGAGAGCGTCTGGCCCGTCCTGGCCCTGGTCTGGGTCCTGATCGGCTGCTGTGTCCTGGCGTTCGGCTGGGCGGAGGACCTGGCGGCGAAGCAGAAGCCGCGGCTGTGGCCGACGGGGGAGCCCCGGGTGAGGGCTCGCGGGAGCCGGAGGCGCGCGGCACCCCGCGGCTGAGCCGGCCCACCGGTATGGAAAACTGCCCGGGTTGCGCTTGTGAACAAAGCGGTCGGCGGGAGCGGTGGGGATGAGTAAGCGGCAGGTACAGAAGATGCTGCGGCTGATGGCGAGCGGGGAACCGGTCGAACTCACCAGCCCGATGGCATCCGTGAAGAAACTCGCCCGGCTGGCCTTCGTCGCCCAGCAGTTCGGCTACGAGTACGCCGACGTCCGCCAGAGCAGCGGACGCAACGGCGCACTCACCATGCTGCTCCTGCCCGACCCCGGCCCGCAGGCCCGGGCCCGGGCCGGGCAGAACTGGGCGCAGTACCCCAACGCGGCCGACGGTGTCTCCCTGCCGCCGCTCGTGCCCGACGCCTTCGAACTCCTCAAGGCCCGCATCAACTTCGACCTCACCGGCAAGCACGCCGAGAAGCGCATGTGGTACGGGGCCCTCGGCGTCACCGTCGGCTGTGCGATCCTCGCCTTCCGTCTCGGGGGTGAGCCCTCCGACTTCGTCGTGGCCGGTGTGGTGTGGCTGCTGTTCGTGGCGATCTTCGGCATCGGCCTCGGGGTGACGCGCAAGCGCAACGCCAAGTTCGCGGCCCTGTTGCAGGCGGCGGGCTTCATGCCGGTGAACGACGCGGCCGGGCGGCTGCGGTACCTGCCGCCCGGGGCTCAGATGCCCGGGCAGGGCAATCCGTTCGCGGGCGGGCCGTACCCCCAGCAGGCGCCTGGGCCGTACGCCCCCCAGCCCGGTGCGTATCCCGGTCAGCCTGCCCCGGGGCCGTACCCCGGCCAGCCCGCCCCGGTGCCGTACCCCGGCCAGCCCGCCCCGGGCGTCTACGGCGGTCAGCCCGCGCAGGCCCCGTACCAGGGCCGGCCCGCGCCCGGTCCCTACGGCGCGCAGCCCCCCGGCCCGTACAGCCAGCCGCATCACCAGCCGTACCCTCAGCCCCACCCTCAGCAGAACGCCCACTGGCAGCCCCCGCAGCACTGACGCGGAGACCTCCCGGAACCTCTCATCCCGCCCGGGCCCGGGGTGAGAGCAAAGTTCCCTCGCGGTCACCCGGTGCCACAGGCAGGAAACGCGTCCTCCCTACCTTCGGGGTCAGTCACTCGAAGTACGACCGAGCCCCGGAGCACAGTGGAGGCGTCATGACAGGCCCTGGCACGGCACCCGCACCCCCGAGCAAGGGCGGACGCTGGATCCGGCACTGGGATCCGGAGAACGAGACGTTCTGGAAGGAGACGGGGGAGAAGGTCGCCCGCCGGAACCTCTTCTTCTCCGTCCTGTCCGAGCACATCGGCTTTTCCATCTGGACCCTGTGGTCCGTGCTGGTGCTGTTCATGGGCCCGGAGTACGGACTGACCCCCGCCGACAAGTTCATGCTGACCTCGATGGTCACGCTGGTCGGCGCCGTAGTCCGCGTCCCCTACACCTTCGCCGTGGCGATCTTCGGCGGGCGGAACTGGACGATCATCTCCGCGGCCCTCCTGCTGGTCCCGACCGTCGCCGCGTTCACCGTGATGGAGCCGGGCACCTCCTTCTCCACCTTCCTGCTCGTCGGACTGCTGGCCGGCATCGGCGGCGGCAACTTCGCCTCCTCCATGACCAACATCAACGCCTTCTTCCCGCTGCGGAAGAAGGGCTGGGCCCTCGGACTGAACGCGGGCGGCGGCAACATCGGCGTCCCCGTGATCCAGCTGGCCGCGCTCGCCATCATCGGCGCGGGCGGCGGGCCGCGCGTGCTGCTCGGGATCTACATTCCGCTGATCCTCGTGGCCGCCGTCATGGCCGCGCTCTTCATGGACAACCTGGAGAACGTCAAGAACGACACCGGCGCCGCCAAGGACGCCGCGCGGGACGCCCACACCTGGATCATGTCCGTCCTCTACATCGGCACGTTCGGGTCGTTCATCGGCTACAGCTTCGCCTTCGGGCAGGTCCTGCAGAACCAGTTCGGACGCACCCCGCTCGAGGCGGCGTACGTCACCTTCATCGGCCCGCTCCTCGGCTCGCTGATCCGGCCCCTCGGCGGCTGGCTCGCCGACCGGCACGGCGGCGCGAAGATCAGCCTGTGGAACTACGTCGGTATGGGTGTGGCGACGGCGGTCCTGATCGGCGCCTCCATGGAGAAGTCGCTGGCGCTGTTCACCGGGGCGTTCGTGGTGCTGTTCGTGCTCAGCGGGCTCGGCAACGGCTCGACGTTCAAGATGATCCCGGGCATCTTCCAGAACAAGGCCCTGGCCAAGGGACTGCAGGGCGAGGAGGCGGCGGCGTACGGGCGGCGGCTCTCCGGGGCCTCCATGGGCCTGATCGGCGCGGTGGGCGCGCTGGGCGGTGTCGGCATCAACCTCGCCTTCCGCCAGTCCTTCCTCTCCTACGGTTCGGGCACCGGGGCGTTCGTCGCCTTCCTGGCCTTCTACGCGGTCTGCTTCGTGGTCATCTGGGCCGTATACCTTCGCCGTACGGCTCCCCGGGTACCCGTCACCACGGCGACCTCGGAGGCGAAGCCGCAGCTCAGCTACGCCGAGGTGTGACGTAACACCAGCGACATCATGCCGATCCGGGCCTGTCACGAGCCGTTGACAGGCTCGATCGGCATGTAGGTACGCCGTACCCACGAAGTACGACGACTGGATGCGGGACGAGAGCCATGTACGAGGAAGAACAGCGACCGGACCACGGACCCCTGGCGGGTTTCACCGTGGGTGTGACGGCCGCGCGCCGGGCCGACGAGCTCGGGGTGCTGCTACAGCGACGCGGAGCCGCCGTCCTGCACGCCCCTGCCCTGCGGATCGTGCCGCTCGCCGACGACAGTGAGCTGCTTGCCGCGACGAAGGAGATCATCGAGCGGGCGCCGGACATCGTGGTCGCCACGACCGCGATCGGCTTCCGCGGCTGGGTCGAGGCCGCGGACGGCTGGGGCCTGGGCGATGATCTGCTGGCGCGGCTGGGCGGCGTACGGATCATGGCGCGCGGGCCGAAGGTCAAGGGCGCGGTCCGGGCCGCCGGGCTGACGGAGGAGTGGTCGCCGTCGTCCGAGTCCATGGCGGAAGTGCTGGACCGGCTGCTGGAGGAGGGCGTCGACGGCCTGCGGATCGCGATCCAGCTGCACGGTGAGCCGCTGCCCGGGTTCGTGGAGGCGCTGCGGGAGGGCGGGGCCGATGTACTCGGGGTGCCCGTCTACCGCTGGATGCCGCCGGAGGACATCACGCCGGTCGACCGCCTGCTGGACGCGACGGTCGCCCGGGCCCTGGACGCGGTCACCTTCACCAGTGCCCCGGCTGCGGCCTCCCTCCTCTCCCGGGCGGAGGACCGCGGACTGCTCGACGAGGTCCTGGCCGCGCTGAGCCACGACGTCCTGCCGGCCTGCGTGGGCCCGGTCACCGCCCTGCCCCTGCAGTCGCGCGGCATTGACACGGTCCAGCCCGAACGCTTCCGGCTCGGCCCCCTGGTCCAGCTCCTCTGCCAGGAACTCCCGGGGCGGGCCCGCTCCTTCCCCGTCGCCGGGCACCGCGTGGAGATCCGTGGCCACGCCGTCCTGGTCGACGGCCACCTCAAACCGGTTCCGCCCGCCGGCATGTCCCTCCTGCGCGCCCTCTCCCGCCGCCCCGGCTGGGTCGTCGCCCGCGCGGACCTCCTGCGCGCCCTCCCCGGCTCCGGCCGCGACGAACACGCGGTGGAGACCGCCATGGCCCGCCTCCGCACGGCCCTCGGCACCCCGAAGCTGATCCAGACGGTGGTCAAGCGGGGCTACCGCCTGGCCCTCGACCCGACCGCGGAGACGAAGTACGCGGACGCGTGACCCCGCCCGGAGGTTGAGCCAGAACACGCCACACGCCACCCACGCCCCACGGGCCCGAGCGGAGACGCCCCGTGGGGGTCCGGCCGCCACGGGCGTGGCGCTCGCGGCGCGGGTGGGGGGCCTCATGTGAGTCCGCCCGGGGCGTGGCGCCCGGCCCCGGGCCTGGCCTGAACGCGGGGGCCGTTCGGGTATTCGCCGCGTCGAGGTGTGTGCGAGGGGTTTCCGGCGTCGTAGCGGGCAGGCACTGTAAGAGGGAACGGTTTCCCGGCCCTCTCACTGGCGTCTCACCGAAGCCCTCGCGACCGGGGTGAACCCCTAGGCGGTGACAGGCACATGGCACTGGGTACGGCCACGGCCCCCTACGAGCTGCGGTTCGACGCCGGGCGGATCTGCCTGGATCTGCTCTCCACCACGCACCCGGAGGAGCGGCTCGACTCCGTGGACGTACTGCGCGCCTGGATCACCGGCTCAGGACTCGTCCCGGCGGACACCGCCCTGGCGCACGCCGACACCGGCTGGCTGCTGGCCTTCCGTGAACTGCGCGCCCAGGTGGACCGGTTGGTGCGCTGCCGGCCGAGACCCGGAGTCGCGACGTACGACCTCGCCCTCGCCCGTGTCAACGACCTGGCCCGCACCTCGCCCCCGGCCCCGCGCGCGGTCCGCGGCGAAGACGGCCAGCTGCTGCGGCGGTTGGACGGTCCGCCCGGCTGCGCCGCCCTGCTCGCGGCCGTCGCCCGGGACGCCGTGGACCTGCTCACCGATCCCGTCGCCCGCGCCGCCCTGCGCCAGTGCGAAGGGGACAACTGCCCCATCGTGTACCTCGACACTTCCCGGGGACGCAGGAGGCGCTGGTGCTCCAGTGAGGTCTGCGGGAACCGTGAACGCGTCGCCCGGCATCGTCGCCGCGCGGCACTCGCCCGCGCGTAAAACGGAATTGAGTGGTCCGTGCACTCAATTTCCCTGTCCTAAATGCGACTTCTGCGACCCGACTGTCGAAGTGATTTCGATTACATGCCGTTTACCTACGCCACCGTAGGGAAGGCCTGGCTTGATCTTGCCGATGTGGCGGAAATGTAAAGAACGCGGGGTGGGAATGTGACCTCATGTCCCGCTCGTCACGTCATCCCGGAGAAATCTGTCGGGTCTCATTGAACGCCCAACCGCTCGCTTCCGTACGGCATGTGGAGCGACCGACTGGGGGAACCCCCGGACACCGGAGGTGGGCGTGCGCAAGGATTCCGTCGTGGCCAATGAACGTGCACCGAGGGCCCGACATCGCATGTCCCAGCCCTCGGAACCCGATGAGGAGCTGATGCGTGCGCTCTATCGCGAACACGCCGGACCCCTGCTGGCATACGTCCTGCGCCTGGTCGCCGGAGACCGGCAGCGCGCCGAGGACGTCGTGCAGGAGACGCTCATCCGTGCCTGGAAGAACGCCGGTCAGCTCAATCGGGCGACCGGATCGGTACGCCCCTGGCTGGTGACGGTCGCCCGGCGCATCGTCATCGACGGCCACCGCAGCCGGCAGGCCCGGCCACAGGAGGTCGACCCGTCGCCGCTGGAGGTCATCCCCGCGGAGGACGAGATCGACAAGGCGCTGTGGCTGATGACTCTCTCGGACGCACTCGACGACCTGACCCCCGCCCACCGGGAGGTGCTCGTCGAGACGTATTTCAAGGGGCGTACCGTCAATGAGGCGGCCGAGACTCTGGGCATACCCAGCGGAACCGTCCGCTCCAGGGTGTTCTACGCCCTGCGTTCCATGAAGCTGGCACTGGAGGAGCGGGGGGTGACGGCGTGATGAGTGTTTACGGGGGTAACCAAGGGTTCGGTACGGGAGGCATGGGTATGTCTGGTCCCATGCAGGAATCTCCGGTGCCGAACGAGCACGAGACCGTCGGCGCCTACGCCCTCGGCATCCTCGACGACGCCGAAGCAACCGCTTTCGAAGCCCACCTCGCGGGCTGCGAATGGTGCGCCCAGCAGCTCGACGAACTGGCCGGCATGGAGCCGATGCTCGCCGCCCTCGCCGACCTTCCCGGCTCCGGCAGCACACCCGCGATCGGCGAGTCGCTGTCCGCGAAGCCCCGCCCGCGCCTGGTCGAGAAGCTGGTCGACGAGGTCGCCGACCGCCGCGCCCAGAAGCGCCGCCGCAACTTCTACATGGTGGCCGCGGCCGGTGCGCTGATCATCGGCGGCCCCTTCGTCGCGGTCGCGACGAACGGTGGCGACGGCGGCAGCGGCGCGGAGAACCGCCCGCTCGCGGCGAGCCCCGCCAAGGCCGCCTTCGACGGCATCTCCGACAAGATCACCGCCACCGACCCGACCACAAAGGTCTCCGCCACCGTCGCCCTCCAGAAGAAGGACTGGGGCACGGGCATGGTCCTGGAGCTGAAGAACGTCAAGGGCCCGCTGAAGTGCGCCCTCGTCGCGGTCGGCAAGAACGGCGAGCGCGAGACCCTGTCCTCCTGGTCCGTCCCGGAGTGGGGCTACGGCCTGCCGGACGCCAAGTCCGACAAGGCCAAGGAGCCCCTCTACGTCCAGGGCGGCGCCGCCTTCGAGCCGAACGAGATCGACCACTTCGAGGTCGTGACCTTCGACGGCAAGCGGCTGGTCGAGGTCGACGCATAGGTCTGTCCGGTCAGCCGGCAGGCGCCATTGGGGCAACAGGTCCCGTGCCTGCCCGCCGACCCGTAGCTTCCAGGGGTCCCCTTCGCGTACGGTTGACGGCTGCCCAGCACGTCAGAAGGGGGCCCGGTGGCCGTTCAGGCTCACAGACAAGACGCGGTCGGTTCGGTGCACGATTCGGTTCGTGACCGGGAGATCAGCGTCGAACAGGAACACCTGGACCGGGTGTACCGGCGCCTCGAGGAGAAGATCCACGAGGCGGAGTTCCTCATGCAGGACGCGGCCCGGCGCGGCCAGGTCGGCACCCCGGGCGCACTCGCCGAACGGGACGCACAGGTCTTCCGCGCCGGCATCCACCTCAGCCGGCTGAACAACGAGTTCGAGGACTTCCTCTTCGGCCGTATCGACCTGCTGACCGGCAAGGACGGCAAGAAGGGGCCCGACGGGGCGTACACCGCGATCGAGCCGGCGGAGGGGGCCGTACGCCCCGACAGCACCGCCGACATCGCCGAGACCCTGCACATCGGCCGCATCGGCGTCCTCGACCAGGACTACGCCCCGCTGGTCATCGACTGGCGCGCCCCGGCCGCCGCCCCCTTCTACCGTTCCACCCCGGTCGACCCCGGCCGTGTCGTCCGCCGCCGCGTCATCCGCTCCAAGGGCCGCCAGGTGCTCGGCGTCGAGGACGACCTGATGCGCCCCGAGCTGACGGCGTACCTCGACGGCGACGAGCTGCCCGTCATCGGCGACGGCGCCCTGATGGCCGCGCTCGGCCAGGCCCGCAGCCACACCATGCGCGACATCGTCGCCTCCATCCAGGCCGAGCAGGACCTGGTCATCCGCGCCCCCGCCGCCTCCGTGACGTACGTCGAGGGCGGCCCCGGCACCGGCAAGACCGCCGTCGCCCTGCACCGCGCCGCGTACCTCCTCTACCAGGACCGGCGCCGCTACGCGGGCGGCATCCTGATCGTCTCGCCGACCCCGCTGCTCGTCGCCTACACCGAGGGCGTGCTGCCCTCCCTCGGCGAGGAGGGCCAGGTCGCCATCCGCGCCATCGGCTCCCTGGTCGACGGCAGCGAGGCCACGCTCTACGACTCCCCGGCCGTGGCCCGCGCCAAGGGCTCCTCCCGCATGCTCAAGGTGCTGCGGAAGGCCGCGCGCGGCGCCCTGGAGATGAACGATCCACCGGCCCGGCTGCGCGTGGTCGCCTTCGGCCGCCGCCTGGAACTGGAGGCCCGGGACCTGGACGGCATCCGCCACGCCGCCCTCGGCGGCACCGCCCCCGTGAACCTCTTGCGCCCCCGCGCCCGCAAGCTCCTCCTGGACGCCCTGTGGGAGCGGTCCGGCGCGGCCGGCCGGCACAGCGACCCGGAGCTCGCCGCCGAACTGCGCTCCTCCTTCGACGAGGACATCACCTCCGAGGACGCCTTCATCGCGTTCCTCGACGCCTGGTGGCCGGAGCTGACCCCGGGGGCCGTCCTGGACGCCATGGCCGACGAACGCCGCCTCGGCCGCTGGGCCCGGCGGATCCTCAACCCCGGCGAGGTCCGCAAGGTCGCCCGCTCGCTGCGGCGCGAGGGCCGCACGGTGCACGACATCGCCCTGCTCGACGAACTGCAGGCCGTCCTCGGCGCCCCGGCCCGCCCCCGCAGGAAGCGCGAACTCGACCCGCTCGACCAGCTCACCGGCCTGGAGGAGCTGATGCCGGTGCGCGAGGAGTCGCAGCGCGAGCGCGCCGAACGCCTGGCGCAGGAGCGCGTCGAGTACGCCCATGTCATCGTCGACGAGGCCCAGGACCTCACCCCGATGCAGTGGCGCATGGTGGGCCGCCGCGGCCGGCACGCCACCTGGACGGTCGTCGGCGACCCGGCCCAGTCCTCCTGGTCCGACCCGGACGAGGCGGCCCAGGCCCGCGACGAGGCCCTCGGCACCCGCCCGCGACGCCGCTTCGAGCTGACGGTGAACTACCGCAACCCGGCCGAGATCGCCGAGCTGGCCTCGAAGGTCCTCGCCCTCGCCATGCCCGGTTCCGTGTCGCCGAAGGCGGTCCGCTCCACCGGTGTCGAGCCCCGCTTCACCGTCGTCGAGGACACGCTGGGCGCGACCGTCCGGGACGAGGCGGCCCGGCTGCTGGAGCGCGTCGACGGCACGGTCGGCGTGGTCGTCGCCATGCAGCGCCGTGAGGAGGCCCGCCGCTGGCTGGCCGGGCTCGGTGACCGGGTCGTGGCCCTCGGCAGCCTGGAGGCGAAGGGCCTGGAGTACGACGCGACGGTCGTGGTCTCCCCGGCGGAGATCGCCGACGAGTCCCCGGCCGGTCTGCGCGTCCTCTACGTCGCGCTGACCCGGGCCACCCAGCAGCTCACGGTCGTCTCGGCCGGCCGGGACGAGCCCGACACGGCGGGAGTTCCGGACCTGCTCAGGGACTGAGGCCCGATACCCACTTGTCGGCGAAATGAACTACCGGTACGGGAATGGCCTTACGGGATCTGTTTGTTAGCCTGGATGTGGCACCGGCCCGATCCAAGCCCCCGGGCCCAACCTTCGTCGCTACGAGCGACCACTTGCCGCGAGGCGAGCATGGCGGGCCGGTGCCACTTACTTGGGAAGAGACCCACGTCCACGTGACGTGGGTCTCTTTTTGCTGGCCCTTTCCGCGAACAAAACGTTCGCAATCGAGGGCGGCTACCTGCTACTCAGCGGTAGGTGCGACGATCGGACGGCACAACTCAGCGTCAGGTGAAAGCAGAGGAAGTCGGCCATGGCAACGGCGCCCAGCGTCTCCTACTCGATGACGGTCCGGCTGGAGGTGCCCGCGAGCGGAACCGCCGTCTCGCAGCTCACCACCGCCGTGGAGTCCTCCGGAGGCTCGGTGACCGGCCTCGACGTCACCGCGTCCGGTCACGAGAAGCTCCGTATCGACGTCACCATCGCGGCGTCGTCGACCTCGCACGCGGACGAGATCGTCGAGGAACTCCGCGGCATCGAGGGCGTCACCCTGGGCAAGGTCTCGGACCGGACCTTCCTCATGCACCTCGGCGGCAAGATCGAGATGGCGTCGAAGCATCCCATCCGCAACCGTGACGACCTGTCCATGGTCTACACGCCGGGCGTGGCCCGCGTGTGCATGGCGATCGCCGAGAACCCCGAGGACGCCCGCCGCCTCACCATCAAGCGCAACTCCGTTGCGGTCGTGACGGACGGCTCCGCCGTTCTGGGACTGGGCAATATCGGCCCCAAGGCCGCGCTGCCCGTCATGGAGGGCAAGGCGGCGCTCTTCAAGCGGTTCGCCGGCATCGACGCCTGGCCGATCTGCCTGGACACCCAGGACACCGACGCGATCGTCCAGATCGTCAAGGCGATCGCCCCGGGCTTCGCGGGCATCAACCTCGAGGACATCTCCGCCCCGCGCTGCTTCGAGATCGAGGCCCGGCTGCGCGAGGCGCTCGACATCCCGGTCTTCCACGACGACCAGCACGGCACCGCGATCGTCGTCCTCGCCGCCCTGACGAACGCACTCCGTGTCACCGGCAAGGCGATGGAGAACATCCGCGTCGTCATGTCCGGCGCCGGCGCCGCCGGTACGGCCATCCTGAAGCTGCTGCTCGCCGCGGGCGTCAAGAACGCCGTCGTCGCCGACATCCACGGCGTCGTGCACGCGGGCCGCGAGGACCTGGTGGACGCCGCCCCGGACTCGGCGCTGCGCTGGATCGCCGACAACACCAACCCCGAGGGCCTCACGGGCACCCTCAAGGAGGCCGTGCGCGGCGCCGACGTCTTCATCGGCGTCTCGGCCCCGAACGTCCTCGACGGCGACGACGTGGCCGCCATGGCCGACGGCGGGATCGTGTTCGCGCTTGCGAACCCGGACCCCGAGGTCGACCCGGCGATCGCCCGCCAGACCGCGGCCGTCGTGGCCACCGGCCGCTCGGACTTCCCGAACCAGATCAACAACGTGCTGGTCTTCCCGGGCGTCTTCCGCGGTCTGCTGGACGCGCAGTCCCGGACGGTCAACACCGAGATGATGCTGGCCGCCGCGAAGGCCCTCGCGGACGTGGTGACCGAGGACGAGCTGAACCCGAACTACATCATCCCGAGCGTCTTCAACGACAAGGTCGCGGGCGCGGTCGCCGGCGCCGTGCGGGAGGCCGCCAAGGCGGTCGGCGCGGCGGCGGGCAGCCCGACCGGCGTCTGAGGCCGCGCCGACCGGGCCCCTCACGGGGGCCCGTGGGCCGGCGGCCTCCGACTGTGAGTAACCCCACGGCGGCGCGGAACCCGGCGCGTCGCAAGACCCCTGTCAGCAGCGGAGCTATCGTGGCGCCAGGCTCAGGCCCTCTTTTCGTGTGACTCCCCAAGGGTGTTCTCACGACTCCTGCGGGTGCTGGATTGGCTTTCCCGCCGCAGGTAGGGGCAGGATGCGTCCCTGGGCGCGAGGGTCTGACGACGGACCCGGGTCCGGGGACTCATCGAGGACCCTGGCAGCATCGGCTTCGATCTGACGCCTCAACGGCAAGATGAACACGGGAGTAAGAACATGAACCGCAGTGAGCTGGTGGCCGCGCTGGCCGACCGCGCCGAGGTGACTCGCAAGGACGCCGACGCCGTGCTGGCCGCGTTCGCCGACGTCGTCGGCGACATCGTCTCCAAGGGCGACGAGAAGGTCACCATCCCCGGCTTCCTGACCTTCGAGCGCACCCACCGTGCCGCTCGCACCGCCCGCAACCCGCAGACCGGCGAGCCCATCCAGATCCCCGCCGGTTACAGCGTGAAGGTCTCCGCGGGCTCGAAGCTCAAGGAAGCGGCCAAGGGTAAGTAAGCGGCCCGTTGCGTGCGCCGTGGGCAACTGCGGGCCGCCTGTGGCTGGTCGCGCAGTTCCCCGCGCCCCTTTGGGGCGCGCCACGTAGAGCCGTATGAAATGCCGAGGGGCGGCCACCTGAAATCAGGTGGCCGCCCCTCGGCGTACGGGGGACTATCCGAGTGCCTTGCCCGGCAGCTCGACCTTCGCGCCCAGCTCCACGAGCTTCTCCATGAAGTTCTCGTAGCCGCGGTTGATGAGGCCGATGCCGTGGACGCGGGACGTGCCCTGGGCCGCCAGCGCCGCGATCAGGTACGAGAAGCCGCCGCGGAGGTCGGGGATGACCAGGTCCGCGCCCTGGAGCTTGGTCGGGCCCGAGACGACGGCCGAGTGGAGGAAGTTGCGCTGGCCGAAGCGGCAGTTCGAGCCGCCCAGGCACTCGCGGTAGAGCTGGATGTGCGCGCCCATCTGGTTCAGCGCGGACGTGAAGCCGAGGCGGGACTCGTAGACCGTCTCGTGGACGATGGACAGGCCCGTGGCCTGGGTCAGGGCCACCACCAGCGGCTGCTGCCAGTCGGTCTGGAAGCCGGGGTGGACGTCCGTCTCCAGCGCGATGGACTTCAGCTGGCCGCCGGGGTGCCAGAAGCGGATGCCCTCGTCGTCGATCTCGAAGGCCCCGCCCACCTTGCGGTAGGTGTTCAGGAACGTCATCATCGAGCGCTGCTGCGCGCCGCGGATGTAGATGTTGCCCTCGGTCGCCAGTGCCGCGGAAGCCCAGGACGCGGCCTCCAGACGGTCCGGGAGGGCGCGGTGGTTGTAGCCGCCGAGCTGGTCCACACCCGTGATGCGGATCGTCCGGTCGGTGTCCATCGCGATGATCGCGCCCATCTTCTGCAGCACGCAGATGAGGTCCTCGATCTCCGGCTCGACGGCCGCGTTGGACAGCTCCGTGACGCCCTCCGCGAGGACGGCCGTCAGCAGCACCTGCTCGGTGGCGCCGACGGACGGGTACGGCAGCGCGATCTTCGTACCGCGCAGGCGCCGGGGCGCCTCCAGGTACTGGCCGTCCGCCCGCTTCTCGATCTTCGCGCCGAACTGCCGCAGCACCTCGAAGTGGAAGTCGATGGGCCGGCCGCCGATGTCGCAGCCGCCGAGACCGGGGATGAACGCGTGGCCGAGGCGGTGCAGCAGCGGTCCGCAGAACAGGATCGGGATCCGGCTCGAACCCGCGTGGGCATCGATGTCAGCGACGTTCGCGCTCTCCACGCGCGTCGGATCCATCACCAGTTCGCCGGGCTCGTCACCCGGACGGACCGTCACACCGTGCAGCTGTAGCAG
This sequence comes from Streptomyces flavovariabilis, assembly GCF_000725785.1. Taxonomy (NCBI): domain Bacteria; kingdom Bacillati; phylum Actinomycetota; class Actinomycetes; order Kitasatosporales; family Streptomycetaceae; genus Streptomyces; species Streptomyces flavovariabilis. Next base: position 94,438 of record NZ_JNXD01000017.1, read on the forward strand.
ACCCCGTACGACCCGAACATCGCGGATGTCCGGAACATTGCGCAGCCGGCTCGGAGCGCTGCCCAGCAGCGCTGCGACCATGGCCTTCGGTACGAGGTTCTTCGCACCGCGGACACGGATCTCGCCCTCCAGCGGGGTTCCGCCGTGGACAAGCAGGACATCGTCGTTGACGGTCATGAATCTCGCGTTCCATGGAGTCGGGCAGGGGCCAGGAGGGAAAGGGTAATCGCCCACCACCCCCCTTCTGTAAGCCTGAGTCAGACCCAGCCACGTCATAGCTTCGTCACAACACGAACCGTTCCGTGCCGGGCACATGGGGTCACCGTCGCTCTCGTGTGCGTCGGACGCTTCGGTGCGCCCTGAGCTGCGTTCCCTCCCCGTGCCGCATTGCCTCCCCACGCGAGGGGAGAATGCGGGATCATGTCTGCCATGACCGAGGTGTCCTCGCTCACAGGGCGGTTGCTCGTGGCCACCCCCGCCCTGGCGGACCCGAACTTCGACCGCGCGGTGGTGCTGCTCCTCGACCACGACGAGGAGGGCTCCCTCGGTGTCGTCCTCAACCGTCCCACCCCGGTGGGTGTGGGCGACATCCTGGAGGGCTGGGGGGATCTCGCCGTGGAACCGGGTGTCGTGTTCCAGGGCGGCCCGGTGTCGCTGGACTCGGCCCTCGGTGTCGCGGTCGTCCCCGGCGGCGCGTCCGGCGAGGCCACCCCGCTGGGCTGGCGCCGGGTGCACGGGGCGATCGGTCTGGTCGACCTGGAGGCCCCGCCGGAGCTGCTCGCCTCCGCCCTCGGCTCGCTGCGCATCTTCGCCGGGTACGCCGGCTGGGGCCCGGGCCAGCTGGAGGACGAGCTGGTCGACGGTGCCTGGTACGTCGTCGAGTCGGAGCCCGGTGACGTCTCGTCCCCGTCTCCCGAGCGGCTCTGGCGCGAGGTGCTGCGCCGCCAGCGCAGCGAGCTGGCGATGGTGGCGACGTACCCGGACGACCCTTCGCTCAACTGATGCGTGTGAGCTTCAGTACCCTTGGCCCTATGAGCACTCTCGAGCCCGAGCGCGGGACTGGTACGGGGACCCTCGTAGAGCCGACGCCGCAGACCTCCCACGGTGACGGTGACCACGAGCGCTTCGCCCATTACGTCCAGAAGGACAAGATCATGGCGAGCGCCCTCGACGGCACTCCCGTCGTGGCGCTGTGCGGCAAGGTCTGGGTGCCGGGCCGCGACCCGAAGAAGTACCCCGTGTGTCCCATGTGCAAGGAGATCTACGAGTCCATGAGCTCCGGCGACGACGACAAGGGCAAGGGCGACAAGTAGGCCCGGTCCGCGGGGCGTGAAGCCCTCAGGGTGCGTTTTGTGCGCCCTGAGGGCTTTTGTGCTGTCCGGGCGTTGCGCGGGGTGCGTCTGCCGGTCACAGAGTGGTTGAGACCTCTTGTGGGCGCGTTCCCGCAGTCCCTAGCCTCCGAAGTGTTGTGCACAGCGAAACCTTCATTGCGCATGTTGCAACACTCCCTCGGAGGAGCACTCCATGAAGCTGTCCGTCCGTTTTGCCGGGCTCACCGCGCTCGCCGCCCTCCTGGCCACCGCCTGCGCGCCCCAGACCTCCTCGAACTCCTCCTCCGACAAGGACGAGAAGACCGGCACGCTGCGCGTGTGGCTCTTCCAGGAGGTCGGCAACGCCCCCAAGGAGAAGGTCGTCGACGCGGTCGTCGCCGACTTCGAGAAGACTCACAAGGGCACCGAGGTCGATGTCGAGTACATCCCCGTCGACACCCGTGCCCAGCGCGTCAAGGCCGCCTTCAACGACCCCGCCTCCGCGCCCGACGTGATGGAGTACGGCAACACCGACACGGCCGGCTATGTGAAGGACGGCGGACTCCTCGACGTCACGGAGGAGTTCGGCGCCTGGAGCGAGGCGAAGGACACCGACCCGACGGCCAGGCAGTCGGTGACGGTGGACGGCAAGTTCTACGGCGCCCCGTTCTACGTCGGCGTCCGCGCCCTGTACTACCGCACGGACGTGTTCGAGGAGCTCGGCCTGTCCGTCCCGAGGACGATGGCCGAACTCGCCTCCACGGCCCGTGAGATACGCGCCGCGAAGCCCGAGCTGTACGGGCTGGTGGTCGGCGGTGCCTACACCTATGGCGCGATGCCGTTCGTGTGGGCCAACGGCGGTGAACTCGCGAGCGGCAAGAGCGGGTCGTACGCGTCCGGCATCGACAGCCCGCAGGCCCGCAAGGGCATCAAGGCGTACACCTCACTCTTCGGCGACGACAACTGCCCGGCCGCCAAGTGCGCGGGCATGGGCGGCAACGACACGATCTCCGCGTTCGCCGCGGGGAAGGCGGGCATGGCGATCGGCGGCGACTTCAGCCACACCGCCGTCGAGGCCGGCAAGGTCAAGGGCAAGTACGCCGTCGTCCCGCTGCCGGGGGTCGAGTCCGGCTCGATCGCACCGGCCTTCGCGGGCGGCAACAACATCGGCGTCCTGAAGAGCACGTCCCACCGCACGCTCGCCGTCCAGCTGATGGAGCGGCTCGCGTCGAAGGAGACGCAGAGTGAACTCTTCGACGCGATGGGCTTCCTGCCGACCTTCACGGACGTCCGGCAGCAGGTCGCGCAGCAGGAGCCGTTCGTGAAGCCCTTCGTACAGACCCTCTCGGCCGGCACGAAGTTCGTCCCCGCCTCACCCGCCTGGGCCCAGATCGACTCCTCCCTGGTCCTGCCGACGATGTTCCAGGAGGTCATCAGCGGCAAGAAGGACGTCGCGAAGGCCTCCGAGGACGCCGCGAAGAAGATGAACGACGCGTTCGGCTCCGCGGGGTGAGCCCGGTGAACCATCGCGCGGAATCCGATGGGGCAGACCCGGCCGGGACCGGTTCGGTCGCCGCTCCGCGCGAACAGGTGGCCACCGTGGGCGCGTCCGGCCCGGCCGTGCAGGGCTTTCCGGCCGCGCGCAAGTCCTCCGAGGCCCACGCCCGGCGCGCCGGGCGACCGGGCGCGCGCCGGAGTGGGGCGGGCAGGGCCGGACGCGTCGGGGGCGGCTGGACGCCATGGCTGTATCTCGCGCCCGCGCTCGTCGTGCTCGGAGGGCTGCTCGTCTATCCGATCTACCAGCTCGGGCTGATCTCGTTCTTCCGGTACACGCAGGCGCAGGTCAGTGGCGGGGAGCCGGCCACCTTCGAGGGGTTCGGGAACTACGCCGAGCTGTTCGGGGACCCGCAGTTCTGGCAGGTGCTGCTCGCCACCGTGCTCTTCGCGGCGGCCTGTGTCGTCTCCACGCTCGCCGTCGGCTGCGCCCTCGCCGTGCTCCTCACCCGCGTCCGGGCCGTGCCGCGGCTCGCGCTGATGCTGGCCGCCCTGGGCGCGTGGGCGACCCCGGCCGTGACCGGCTCCACGGTGTGGCTGTTCCTCTTCGACCCGGACTTCGGCCCGGTGAACCGGATGCTGGGCCTCGGCGACCACTCGTGGACCTATGGCCGGATCAGCGCCTTCTTCCTCGTCCTGCTCGAAGTGGTCTGGTGCTCCTTCCCGTTCGTGATGGTGACCGTCTACGCCGGGATCCGTGCCGTACCCGGCGAAGTGCTGGAGGCCGCCTCCCTCGACGGCGCCTCGCAGTGGCGGATCTGGCGCTCCGTCCTCGCCCCGATGCTCCGGCCGATCCTGGTCGTCGTCACCATCCAGTCGGTCATCTGGGACTTCAAGGTCTTCACCCAGATCTACGTCATGACGAACGGCGGCGGCATCGCCGGCCAGAACCTGGTCTTGAACGTCTACGCCTACCAGCAGGCCTTCGCGTCCTCGCAGTACAGCCTGGGCTCCGCGATCGGCATCGTGATGCTGCTGATCCTGCTCGCCGTCACGCTGGTGTACCTGCGGCTGCTGCGCCGGCAGGGGGAGGAACTGTGAATCCCGTACGCGCCCTTGTGCGCCGCCCGGGGCGGCTGGCCGCCGAGGCCTCCGCCCTGCTGATCGCGGTCGTCGTCGCCTTCCCCCTCTACTGGATGGTGCTCAGCGCCTTCAGACCGGCCGGGGAGATCGAGTCCAGCGAACCGAGGCCGTGGACGCTCGCGCCCTCCCTGGATTCCTTTCGGCGCGTCTTCGGGCAGCAGGAATTCGGCCGCTACTTCCTCAACAGCCTCGTCGTCGCGGGCAGTGTCGTGATCGCCTCCGCGCTGATCGCGTTTCTCGCCGCGACCGCCGTCACACGATTCCGTTTCCGCCTCCGGACCACCCTTCTGATCATGTTTCTGGTGGCCCAGACGGTGCCCGTGGAAGCCCTCACGATCCCCCTGTTCTTCCTCATGCGGGACGCCGGTCAGCTGAACACGCTGGGCTCGCTGATCCTGCCCCACATCGCCTTCTCACTGCCCTTCGCGATCTGGATGCTGCGGGGGTTCGTGAAAGCCGTCCCGGAGGCACTGGAAGAGGCCGCGTACATCGACGGGGCGACCCGGGCGCGATTCCTCTGGCAGATCCTTTTCCCGCTCGTGCTGCCGGGTCTCGTGGCCACCAGCGTGTTCTCGTTCATCTCCGCCTGGAACGACTTCCTGTTCGCCAAGTCGTTCATCATCAGCGACACCTCGCAGTCGACGCTGCCGATGGCCCTGCTCGTCTTCTACAAGCCCGACGACCCGGACTGGGGCGGAGTCATGGCCGCCTCCACGGTGATGACGATTCCGGTCCTGGTCTTCTTCGTACTCGTACAGCGCCGCCTGGTCTCCGGACTGGGCGGAGCGGTGAAGGACTGACGTGACCGAACTGATTCCGGCGCCCCGCGGTGCCGTCGCCGGTTCCGGCGAGGTGCGGCTGGCGCGGCACTCCCGGCTCTACGCCGACACCGCGGGCGAAGGCGTCGCCCACTGGCTGAGCGCCGCCCTCCGGCAGTCCACCGGCCTGCCGCTGCGCGAGGGGCGGGAACGCGACGACGCCCGCGGCGACGGCATCGGGCTCCGGCTCGCCCCCGGGCTCGGCCCCGAGGAGTACCGCCTCGTCAGCGACCGGAACGGCGTCCTCATCGAGGGCGGCGGCGCGGCCGGTGTCTTCTGGGGCGCCCAGACGCTGCGCCAGCTCCTCGGCCCCGACGCGTACCGCAGGGCCCCGCTCGGCCGCGACCGCGCCTGGACCGTGCCGTACCTCACGATCGAGGACGCCCCCCGATTCCGCTGGCGCGGCCTGATGCTCGACGTCGCCCGGCACTTCATGCCCAAGGACGGCGTGCTGCGGTACCTCGATCTGATGGCGGCGCACAAACTCAACGTCTTCCACTTCCATCTGACGGACGACCAGGGCTGGCGCATCGAGATCGAGCGGCATCCGCGGCTGACCGAGATCGGCTCCTGGCGCACCCGCACGAAAACCGGCCACCGGGCCTCGCCGTTGTGGGAGGACAAGCCGCACGGCGGCTACTACACCCAGGACGACATCCGGGAGATCGTCGCCTACGCCGCCGAGCGGCATATCACCGTCGTCCCCGAAATCGACGTACCGGGCCACTCGCAGGCCGCCATCGCCGCGTACCCGGAACTCGGCAACACCGACGTCATCGACACGACCGCCCTCTCCGTCTGGGACACCTGGGGAATCAACCCGAACGTACTCGCCCCCACTGACAACACCCTGCGCTTCTACGAGGGCGTCTTCGAGGAAGTACTCGGGCTGTTCCCCTCGGAGTTCGTGCACATCGGCGGCGACGAATGCCCCAAGGACCAGTGGCGGCGGTCGGAGACCGCCCAGGCGCGGATCAGGGAACTCGGGCTCGCGGACGAGGACCAGCTCCAGTCCTGGTTCATCGGGCACTTCGGCACATGGCTGGCCGAACGCGGCCGCCGGCTGATCGGCTGGGACGAGATCCTGGAGGGCGGGCTGGCCGAGGGCGCCGCCGTGTCCTCCTGGCGCGGTTACGCGGGAGGCATCGCCGCCGCCCGGGCCGGCCACGACGTCGTCATGTGCCCCGAGCAGCAGGTGTACCTGGACCACCGTCAGGACCCGGGTCCCGGGGAGCCGGTACCGATCGGGTGGGTGCGCACCCTGGAGGACGTCTACCGGTTCGAGCCCGTTCCTCCGGAGTTGACGCCCGGGGAGGCCCGGCACGTGCTGGGCACCCAGGCCAACCTGTGGACCGAGGTGATGGAGGACCACGCGCGCGTGGACTACCAGGCCTTCCCCCGCCTCGCGGCCTTCGCGGAGGTCGCCTGGAGCGCCCTGCCCGCCCCGGCGGAACGGGACTTCGCGGGTTTCCAGCGCCGTATGACCGCCCATTACCGGCGGCTCGACGCCCTGGGCGTCGCCTACCGGCCCCCCACGGGCCCGCTGCCCTGGCAGCAGCGCCCCGGGGTGCTGGGCCGCCCGAAGGACGGCCCGCCGCCGCACCGGTAGCTCGCCCCCTCGTTACCGAACAGCTCGAACAAGCCACGGAAAAAGCGCACAAGGGTCACCGAAAGTGCCAATCGGCACGCACTGGTGAAGCGGTGAGAAAACGGACCATCTCGCCGGTGAGGTGGGCGAATGCCTCCTAGCGGACCCGTGTCCTCGGCTCTCGCCAAGATGTGCCAGAGTTGCCACGTCCGCCCTGTCAGCACGTACCGTACGGCAGCACAGGTGGGACCAGGTGGGGCAGCGGGAAGGGGCAGCCGGTTTGACCACGCACGCACCGCAGGCGGCGCAGGCCGTCACGCTGCCCACGACGCTGGACGAGGCCGTCGCGGCACTCACCGCCGTGCCCGCCGCCGTGCCCGTCGCGGGCGGCACCGACCTGATGGCCGCCGTCAACTCCGGGCAGCTCAGACCCGCCGCGCTGGTGGGACTCGGCCGCATCAGCGAGATCCGCGGCTGGCAGTACCTGGACGGTCACGCGATGCTCGGTGCGGGCCTCACGCACGCGCGCATGGGCCGCCCCGACTTCGCGGCCCTGATCCCGGCGCTCGCCGCCGCCGCGCGTGCCGCGGGCCCGCCGCACATCCGCAACGCGGGCACCCTGGGCGGCAACATCGCCTCGGCCGCCCCCACCGGGGACGCCCTGCCGGTGCTGGCCGCCCTGGAGGCGACCCTGATCGTCGCGGGCCCGGGCGGAGCCCGCCGGGAGATCCCCGTGTCGCACCTGCTGGCCGGGATGGACATGCTGCGCGCCGGCGAACTCATCGGCTACGTGCGCGTGCCGCTGCTGCACGCCCCGCAGGTCTTCCTGAAGGCGACCGGCCGGACCGGACCGGGGCGTGCGGTGGCGTCCGTGGCCCTGGTCCTGGACCCCGCGCGCCGGGGCGTGCGCTGCGCGGTGGGCGCCATAGCGCCGATGCCGCTGCGGCCGCTGGAGGCCGAGCAGTGGGTCGGCAGCCTCATCGACTGGGACAACAACCGGGCGCTCGTCCCGGAGGCGCTGAACGCCTTCGGGGAGTACGTCGCCGCGGCCTGCATCCCCGACGCGGCGCCGGCCGGGGACGGCTCGGTGGCGCAGCTTCCGCCCGCCGTACTGCACCTGCGGCGCACCGTCGCCGCGCTGGCCCGACGAGCACTGGGGAGGGCGCTGTCGTGACCGACGACCAGCACGGAGAGGGCACGCCCCGGGGCGGGAGCCGCTGGGACCCGCTGCCCCAGGGCGAGTACGACGACGGCGCCACGGCCTTCGTCGAACTCCCCGAGGGGGGCGTCGACGCCCTGCTGGCCGCCGACAGCCCCCTGGCCGCGCCCGGCCACGGCTACGTACCGCCGCAGATAGCGGTCAACCCCGCGACGACGGCCGGCACCGACCCGGCCGCCACGGGCGCGTGGCCGGTGCCGGGCGCACCGGTCGACGGGGCCCAGTGGCACGACCCGAACGCCGGGCGCCCGCAGCACGGCCACGAGCACGGCGCGCACGAGCAGCAGGGCTACGACGTGCCCGAGCAGCCGTACGGCGGCTCCGACGCCCCGTACGACCCCGGGACGCCCTACGGCTCCGACGCGAGGGCGCGGCCGCACGGCGGGGACGACCGGTTCACGTACACCCCGGGGGCGACCGGGCAGTGGAACTTCGAGGAGACCGCGCACGCGGCCGAGGCGCCCGGCCATGACGTGACCGGGCAGTGGTCCATCCCCGTCGCCGGGGGCGACCTTCCGGACGAGTCGGGCGAGTTCACCACGTCCTCGCTGGTCGAGCAGTGGGGCGGCACCCCGCCGGCCACGCTGCCCGGCGGCGCGCCCGCGCCCTGGGCGACGCACGCCGCGGGCCGGCCCTGGGGGCAGCAGGACCCGCACGACACGGCAGGGCAGGAGGAGGCCCACCCGGGCTACCCCCACGAGCCGGGTCACGAGAGCGGTCACGAACAGGAGTACGGGCAGCAGGGCGACGCCGGACCGGCCTCCGGATACGCGCCGGAGCAGCAGGCCGCCGGTCCGCTGCCGCAGGAGGCGGACCCGGGCGAGGCCGGGCCCGGGCACTCGCGGGACGCTCACGCGCCGGAAGCCCGCGAGGACACCGGCCACGCGCACCAGCCGGGGGAGTTCGGCCACGCGCCGGAGTCCTCCGGGATCGCCGGCCACGGCCCGGAGACGCCCGGCGCGTCCCACCCACCTCGGCCGTCGGAGTACGCGCCGGAGCAGCCCGGGGCGGCCGGGCACACGGCGGAGGAGCCGCGTTTCGCCGACCACGGGTTCGAGCCCTCCGACTTCCCCGGCCACGGGCCGGAGGAGGCGTCCGGCCCCGACGGTCACGTACTCGGGCAGCCCTACGCCGAGACGCCCGACGAGTTCCCCGGGGAGCCCGGGCCCGAGGCGGACCCGGAAGCCGCCGCCCTCCCGCAGGACGCCCAGGAAGCCTCACAGCCCGCTCCCGGCCCCGGTGAGCCCTCCGAGGACGCTCCTGGGGCCCCAGAGGCCGCCGACAGCCCCTCCGAGCCCCTCCCGGTCCTCGCGGACGCCGACACAGGCCCGGAGACCGTCGACGGCGACCTCCGGGACGAGCCGGCCCCGGACGAGGACCCGGCCACCGAGGCGGCCGACCCGGCCGGCACCCCGGGCGCCCCGGCCGTCGCCGCCCCGCACGACGTCCCCCCCGCCGCCCCCCAGGAGGAACACCCCCTCGCCTCCTACGTCCTGCGCGTCAACGGCGCCGACCGCCCCGTCTCCGACGCGTGGATCGGCGAGTCCCTGCTGTACGTGCTGCGTGAGCGGCTCGGGCTCGCGGGCGCCAAGGACGGCTGCTCGCAGGGCGAGTGCGGCGCGTGCAACGTCCAGGTCGACGGGCGGCTCGTGGCGTCCTGCCTGGTCCCGGCCGTGACCGCCGCCGGCAGCGAGGTCCGTACCGTCGAGGGCCTGGCCGAGGACGGCCGGCCCTCGGACGTGCAGCGGGCGCTCGCGCGCTGCGGCGCCGTGCAGTGCGGCTTCTGCATCCCCGGCATGGCGATGACCGTGCACGACCTGCTGGAGGGCAACCCGGCGCCCACCGAGCTGGAGACCCGCCAGGCACTGTGCGGCAACCTGTGCCGCTGCTCCGGCTACCGGGGCGTGGTGGACGCCGTCAAGGACGTCGTCGCCGAACGCGAGGCCCACTCCGCGCCCGCCGACGGCGACACCGGCGAGGCCCGCATCCCGCACCAGGCGGGCCCGGGCGCCGGGGGCGTGCACGCGTCCGCCTTCGGAGCACCCCCGGAACGGCACTCCCCGGAACCGCATGACCAGCCCTACGGCCAGGACGGAGGCCCCGCGTGAGCAACGAAGCAGCCACCGCCCAGGCCACACAGGCCGCGGAGGCCGCCTCCGCCCCCGAACCGCTTCCGCACGGCATCGGCGCCTCGCTCCCGCCCGCCGACGCCCGCGCCAAGACGGAGGGCACCTTCCCGTACGCCGCCGACCTGTGGGCCGAGGGCCTGCTGTGGGCGGCCGTGCTGCGTTCACCGCACCCGCACGCGCGCATCGTGTCCATCGACACCTCCCACGCGCGTGAGATGCCCGGCGTCCACGCCGTCGTCACCCACGAGGACATCCCCGGCAGCCCGTTGCACGGCCGCGGCACGGCCGACCGGCCGGTCTTCGCCTCCGAGGTCGTGCGCCACCACGGCGAGCCCATCGCGGCCGTCGCCGCCGACCACCCGGACACCGCGCGCATGGCGGCGGCCGCCGTCATCGTCGAGTACGAGGTCCTCGACCCGGTGACCGACCCGGAGCAGGCCTTCGAGGCCGAGCCGCTGCACCCCGACGGCAACCTGATCCGGCACATCCCGCTGCGCCACGGCGACCCGGAGGCGGCCGGCGAGATCGTCGTCGAGGGCCTGTACCGCATCGGCCGCCAGGACCCCGCGCCCATCGGCGCCGAGGCGGGCCTGGCCGTGCCCCGCCCGGACGGCGGGGTGGAGCTGTACCTCGCCTCCACCGACCCGCACGCCGACCGCGACGCGGCCGCCGCCGCGTTCGGCCTGGAACCCGAGCGCGTCAAGGTCGTCGTCACCGGCGTCCCCGGCGCCACCGCCGACCGCGAGGACCAGGGCTTCCAGCTCCCGCTCGGGCTGCTCGCGCTGCGCACCGGCTGCCCGGTGAAACTCACCGCCACGCGCGAGGAGTCCTTCCTCGGCCACGTCCACCGGCACCCCACCCTGCTGCGCTACCGCCACCACGCCGACGCCGAGGGCAGACTCGTCAAGGTCGAGGCGCAGATCCTGCTCGACGCGGGCGCCTACGCCGACACCTCCGCCGAGGCCCTGGCCGCCGCCGTCGGCTTCGCCTGCGGCCCCTACGTCGTCCCGAACGCCTTCATCGAGGGCTGGGCCGTACGCACCAACAACCCCCCGTCCGGTCACGTGCGCGGCGAAGGCGCCATGCAGGTCTGCGCCGCCTACGAGGCGCAGATGGACAAGATCGCCAAGAAGCTCGGCCTCGACCCGGCGGAAGTGCGGCTGCGCAACGCCCTGGCGACCGGCGACGTCCTCCCGACCGGCCAGACCGTGACCTGCCCGGCCCCGGTGGCCGAACTCCTCCAGGCCGTACGGGACTTCCCGCTGCCTCCGCTGCCCAAGGACACACCCGAGGACGAGTGGCTGCTGCCCGGCGGCCCCGAGGGCGCGGGCGAACCGGGCGCGGTGCGCCGGGGCGTGGGCTACGGCGTGGGCATGGTGCACATGCTCGGCGCCGAGGGCGCGGACGAGGTCTCCACGGCGACCGTGAAGGTCCACGACGGCGTCGCGACGGTCCTGTGCGCGGCCGTCGAGACCGGCCAGGGCTTCACGACCCTGGCCCGGCAGATCGTCCAGGAGACGCTCGGCATCGACGAGGTGCACGTGGCACCGGTCGACACCGACCAGCCCCCGGCGGGCGCGGGCTGCCGCGGCCGGCACACCTGGGTCTCCGGCGGGGCGGTGGAGCGCGCCGCCAAGATGGTCCGCACGCAGCTCCTCCAGCCGCTCGCCCACAAGTTCGGCATGTCCACGGAGCTGCTCCAGATCACCGACGGCAAGATCACGTCGTACGACGGGGTCCTCTCGACGACCGTCACCGAAGCGCTGGACGGCAAGGAACTGTGGGCCACCGCCCAGTGCCGCCCGCACCCGACCGAGCCGCTGAACGAGGCCGGCCAGGGCGACGCGTTCGTGGGCATGGCCTTCTGCGCGATCCGCGCGGTGGTGGACGTCGACATCGAGATCGGTTCCGTACGGGTCGTGGAACTGGCCGTCGCCCAGGACGTGGGCCGGATCCTCAACCCGGCCCAGCTGGCCGCCCGCATCGAGGCGGGCGTGACGCAGGGCGTGGGCATCGCGCTCACGGAGAACCTCCGCACGCCGCGAGGCCTGATCCGCCACCCCGACCTGACCGGCTACGCCCTGCCGACGGCCCTCGACGCGCCCGACATCCGCATCGTCCGGCTGGTCGAGGAACGGGACGTGGTCGCCCCCTTCGGGGCCAAGGCCGTCAGCGCGGTGCCGGTGGTGGCGTCTCCGGCGGCCGTCGCGTCCGCCGTACGGGCCGCGACGGGCCGCCCCGTGAACCGGCTCCCGATCCGCCCCCAGGCCGCGGTGGTCACGGAACGGGCCTGACCGCTCGTCGGGACGGTGTCGTGCCGGCCGACTGCGGTCGCGCCACCGGCTGGAGGCGATTCTCGCGGAAAGGGAACGCGCGAGGGTCCTCTGCGCGTCATGTGAGGTGAGCGCGTGTGGTCGTCGGGCGCGCGTGGCTGTTCCGGGGCGTTGTCAGTGGTGGCGCGTACTGTTCTGGGCAGTGGGGAACGGCTGCCGGGCTGGGCCGGGTGGTCTGCCGTGCTCCGCCAGGGGACGGTGAGCAAGCACATGCGGGGGAGCCCATGAGTACGACCGACGCCGGTTCCGCGGTGATCACGCTGACCGAGTCCGACCTGGACCCGTGGGTGACGGACGCGTCCACGCGGCACTGGCTGACCGGCCCCGGACTGCCCGGCGACAGCGGCGTGCTGAGCTTCGCGGAGCTGAGCCGCGAGGGCCTGCGCACGGTCGCCGACTCGACGGGGGACCCGGGCGACCGCCTCTCGGCGGAGCTGCGCGAGCAGCTGGTGATCGGCGGCCTGCTGGGTCCCGGCGGCCTGGAGACGGAGTCGCTCCTGCTGGACGGCGCGACGGGCGAGATCTCGACGGCGTACGTCCTGCACGACCGCCCCGGCCTGATGGACCGCCGCCCCCTGGCCCCCTCCCTGCGCACGCTGGTCCGCTTCGCGGAGGCCACGGACGAACTGGCGGGCCTGCGCGGCCAGTTCGCCTCCTACGCCGGCCGCTACGGCCCCAAGGCGGTGGCGGAGGCGTCCCAGCACCTGCTGGCGGTGTTCCGCGACGGCGCGGACGGCGAACCGGCCCCGTTCTGGAAGATGGCGGCGCTGATCCGCCCCCTGTCCCTGGTGGCGGGCCGGGGCGGCGCCTCCGGACTCTCCCTGGACCTCCCGCACCGCCTCCTCGACCAGGAGTTCGGCCCCGGCAAGGTGGCGCGCTTCGAGGACGTCGACTTCCCCGCGACCCTCACGCACGAGCCGACCCGCCGCTTCCTGCGCGAGGTGGGCCTGCCGGAGGACGCCCACGTCTTCTCCCTGGACACGGACGTCCCCCTGGCGACCCTCGCCGAGTACCACGCCGACGCCGGCGCCCCGGCGGAACTGCCCGCCGGGGCCCACCGCCTGTTCCGTCTCGGTCACCTGGTCGAGGACAACAGCCTGGTCGTCGACGGCGCGACGGGCGCGGTCCTGAACTGGAGCGAACCCGAGGCGACGCTGTCCCCGCTCAACACGGACGTGTCGACCCTCGCCTTCACCCTCTGGCTCCTGCACCGCGAGCGCGCGATAGACGAGCAGTCGGACCACGAGCTGACGACCGAAACGTACGACCAGCTCGCCATGACGATGCTCCAGGTCCTGTCGACGGTGGACCCCACGGGCGTGACCGCGGGCAGAGCGGCCCGCCACTACTGGACGGACGCGTTCCAGGACGAGGCGGGCGGGGTGCTCTGACGGGCCGTAGGGCGTTGCTCAGACCCGTTCCGGCTGTTCCCACTGGGCAGAGCGGATGTCGACCGGACTCGTGGCGGGCGTGGCGCGGCGGGCGAGGTTCGGCAGGAGGGTGGCCAGGCCGGCCAGCGCCATGACCGTGCCGAGCCAGAGCGGGGCGCGCAGGCCCCAGGTGTCGATCACGAGGGCGCCCAGGGAAGAGCCGAGGATGACGCCGAGCGTGATGAACGAGGTGTGCACGGTGTTGACCAGCGGGCCCGCGTTGCCGATGCGCTGGACGCGGGTCGCCATCGCCGGGTTCATGGTGACGCCGACCAGGCCGATGCCCAGCATGCAGACGACGGCCGGCACGGGCAGGTCGGCGAGGAGAGCGAAGCCGGTGAGGAAGATCGAGTTCAGGACCAGGCCGACGGCCAGCACCGGGACGGTGTGACGGTCGGCTAGACGGCCGACGACATTGTTGCCGACGACGGTGGCCGCACCGTAGGCGATCAGCAGGACGGGGACGGTGCCGGTGGAGAAGCCGGTGACGCCGGTGAGGATCGGGTTGAGGTAGCTGAAGGCCGAGAAGGTGGCGCCGATAATGAGCGTGCTGGTGGAGAGCACCAGCCACAGCTTGGGCCTCCTGAAGACGCCGAACTCCGCGCGGAGGCCGCTGTCGTTCCGGTCGCGCTCGATGCGGGGCACACCGAAGAGGGTGGCCGCGGCGGCGACCACGGTGATCAGGGTGATGGTCCAGAATGCCGCGCGCCAGCCGAACCGTTCGCCGACCAGGGTGGACATCGGCAGCCCGAGCAGGGTGCCGAGCATGAGGCCGTTCATGGCGACCGCGATGGCGCGGCCCCGGACCTCCGGGCGGGTGATCCGGGCACACATCGAGATACCCACGCCGAAGAAGGCCTGGGCGGCGATGCCGGTGATGATCCGCGCGGCCATCATCGTGCCGTAGCCGCTCGCGGTGGCGGCGAGCGCGTTGCCCGCCAGGAAGATCACGAACAGCACCATCAGTGCCGTGCGCGCCGGGAGCTTCATGAGCGCCACCGTGAGGAACGGCCCGCCGGCCGCCATGGCCACCGCGAAGGCTGTGATGAGGTATCCGATCTGCGGGATGGTCGCGTTCAGCCCGTCGGCCATCTGGGGCATCAGCCCGGCGACCACGAACTCGCTGGTCACCATGGCGAAGATGCCGAGCGCCAGGACGTATACGGCACGAGGCACGGTGGGGGTCTCCTTCGATGGATCGAGTTATGTATTGATCAGTTCAAAACGTGGACATGCGAGGGCACAGCCCGGCGGGCATGATCGCCAATGGTCGGCGGGTCGGCGGGTCAGTCGGTCAGGGCGTCCAGGGTGATCTCGGCGATCGATTCCAGGGCGGCCCGGTCGGCGCCGCCCTGGCTCGATACGCGCATGCCGGCGATCGCCGCGTTGATGAATCGGGCCAGCGCTCCGGCGTCCCGGGGGGAGGTGATGCTGCCGTCCCGCCGGCCCTCCTCGACCACCGCGCGCAGGGCCGCCAGCCGGCGGGCCGTGTCACGCTCCAGGATGCGCGCCGCTTCGGCGTCGCGGGCGGCCAGTTCGACCGTGGTGTTCACGGTCAGACAGCCGATGCTGTGGCCGTCCGCCCGGTGTTCCGCGTCGCCGTCGAGGATCACGGCGAAGAGGGTGCGGATGCGGTCGGCGCCGCTGAGCCGCGCATCCTCCAGCACAGCGAGTTGGGCGGTCGTCATGGTGTCGATGTAGCGGGCCAGGGAGCGCTCGAACAGGTCGTGCTTGCTCTTGAACGTGTTGTAGACGCTGCTGCGCCCCAGTCCCGTGGCGTCGCACAGGTCCTGTGTGGAAGTGGCCTCGTAGCCCTTCTTCCAGAACGTGCGCATCGCCGCGTCCAGGGCCCGCTCCTCGTCGAACATCCTCGGTCGGGCCATGACGGCACCCTAGCCGTTTTAGACCGACCGTTACAATACGGGTCCGGCGTACCCGACGCCGGCCGCGTCAGGCGGACTTGGTGGCGTTGCGGCGGCGTACGGCCAGGACCAGGCCACCCCCGAGCACCGCGGCGGTGGCGGCGGCACCGGCGAGGAGCGGGGTGCCGTCGGAACCGGTGGCGGCGAGGTTGCCGCCGGTGGTGCTGCCGGTCGTGGAGCCGGTGGAGCCTCCGGTCGTGGTGCCGGTCGAGGCCGTGGCCGAGGGGGATGCCGTGGCGCCCGTGCCGCCGGCGGCCTGGCCCTCCGGGTCGTTGCCGTTCCCGCCGTTGCCGGAGCCGCCGTCGGTACCCTCCGAGGGGCTCGGCCCGGGCTCGTAGTCGCTCGGCAGGTCGATGCTGATCAGGGCGGTGTTGTTGGCGCGGTTCGTGTCGTACTCGGGGGCGATGTCGTAGACGGACGACGCCTTGACCTCGCCCTCGGTGTCCTGGGCGGACTCCTTGACCTTCAGCGTGAAGGTGTACGCCAGGGACTGGCCCACGTCGAGGGTTCCGCCCTGCGGCCAGCACACGTACTTGGGCTTGCCCGTGGTCCCCTGCGGTCCGCTCGGCCCGTCGATCCCGAACGGCGCGCAGTCCTTCGGCACCGCCACGGCGACGGTGCCCGGCGGGATCTGCACCAGCAGACCCGGGAGGTCGTCGCTCTCCTGGTTCTGTACCCAGCCGGGGCCGTCGTTGCGCAGGGTCGCCGTGACCGACTGCTTCTCGCCCGCCAGCGCCTCGGTGGCCTCGCCCACCGCGACGAGGTCGGCGGTGTTGTCCGCGGTCAGGGTGAGCCGCCGATAGCTGTCGTCGTACCCCTCGCCAGGCGCCTCACCGCTCGCACTCGTGCCGTACTCGACGGCCTCCATCAGGGCACTGTCCAGCGCCTTGAACCGGACGGGCGTAGTGACGGAGGCGCCGGGCTCGATGACCGTGTCCAGTTCGCAGAGTGCCTGCCTGACCTGCTCCTTGACGGTCGAGTAGGTGCAGCCCGCCACCTGCTCGGGGAAGTCCAGCCCACGCGTCAGACGCACCTGGAAGGTGACCCCGTCCACGGCGGCCGTGCCCTTGTTGGTGAGGGTGACGGACTTGTCGTACACCTCACCGGGCTTGGGGGCGGCGGACGGCAGGGCGGAAACGACCAGTTCGGGCGCGCCCTCCTCGGCGTGCGCCAGGGGAGCGGAGACAGCGGGACCGGCGGCGGCGATCACGGCTGCGGCCAGGACGGCTGCCGAGGGGCGGAGGTGCACGGGGTTCTCCTCGTCGAAACAGTGGGTGAAACGACCGGAGCCTCGGCTACCGGTCATGTCCTGGACACCTGAGAGGCACGTGGGGTTGTGCACGACTTCGCGCACACGCCGCGACCGCACCGGTCGAGGCGCGTGCGACGGCCGGCCGGCCGTGCGCCTCCCGAGCCGTGCACGGAAGACCAGAAGGGCGGCACCCCGCGCGGGGTGCCGCCCTTCTGTCGTGCCCGGTCGGACAGGTTGAGGCCGTGGCGGGATTCGAACCCGCGTTACTCGCTTTGCAGGCGAGTCCCTGAACCACTCGGGCACACGGCCGTGTTTCGAACTCGGTGTAGTGACCGTAGGGCGGGGTGGGGCCGGGCTCAAGAGAGGCTCGTGGGCTGCAATGTGACTGCCATACGCCGTTCACGAAGGGGGTGGCCGGGAAGAGGGGTGTACGACCAAGGTCTCAGGCCGGGACCTTCCCGGGACAGGGGTCACCGTGCGGTGTGGACCTTACGCTGGCGGGCATGACCGTCCCGAAGCCGCGTGATGCCGATGTCGAGGAAGCCGCTGATCCGCCCTCCGTAGCCGAGCGGGAAGAGGGTGTGCTGGGGGCGGCGTACCGGGCGTTGAGTGTGGGGATCGTCTCCGTCGTGCTGCTCATCGCCTTCGAGGCGACCGCCGTCGGGACGGCGATGCCTGTCGCGGCCCGGGAACTGGACGGGGTCTCGCAGTACGCGTTCGCGTTCTCCGGGTACTTCACGACCAGTCTGTTCGGGATGGTGCTCTCCGGGCAGTGGTCGGACCGGCGCGGCCCCCTCGGGCCGTTGACGACGGGCATCGCGTCCTTCGGCGCCGGCCTGCTGCTGTCGGGGACCGCCGGGACGATGTGGGTGTTCATCCTGGGCCGGGCCGTGCAGGGGCTGGGCGGCGGGCTGGTGATCGTCGCGCTGTACGTCGTCGTCGGGCGGGCCTATCCGGAGCGGTTGCGGCCGGCCATCATGGCCGCGTTCGCCGCGAGCTGGGTGCTGCCGTCCATCGTCGGCCCGCTCGCGGCAGGCACGGTGACCGAGCAGTTGGGGTGGCGGTGGGTGTTCGTCGGGATACCCCTGCTCGTCGTCTTCCCGCTCGCGCTCGCGCTGCCGCAGATACGGCGTCGTGCGTCCGGCCCGGCGGGGCGGACCCCTGGGGAGTCCGCCGCGGTGGAGGGTTCCGTCCAGGCGGACCTGCCCGTCCCCGCCGAGCGGACCGCCCTCGCCGACCGGCCGGTCACGCCGGACCCGGCGCGCACCACCGGCCGCCCCGCCCCGCCGGACAGCCCGCTCGCCTCCTTCGACCGCCGGCGCATTCGGCTCGCCCTGGCCATCTCCCTCGGCGCCGGGCTGCTCCAGTACGCCGCCCAGGACTTGCGCCCCCTCTCGCTCCTGCCCGGTGCGGTGGGCGTGGCCCTGCTCGTGCCGGCCGTGCTCGGGCTGCTCCCGCGCGGCACGTACCGGGCCGCCCGCGGGCTGCCGTCGGTCGTGCTGTTGCGCGGCGTCGCCGCCGGGTCCTTCATCGCCGCCGAATCGTTCGTACCGCTGATGCTGGTCACGCAGCGCGGGCTCAGTCCGACGCTGGCCGGGTTCTCGCTCGCCGCGGGCGGGGGGACGTGGGCGCTGGGCTCCTGGGTGCAGTCGCGGTCGCGGGTGGAGCCGTACCGGGAGCGGCTGACCACGGTCGGGATGCTGCTGGTGGCGGCCGCCATCGCCGCAGCGCCGAGCGTGCTGATCGACTCCGTGCCGGTCTGGACCCTCGCCCTCGCCTGGGCCTTCGGCTGCTTCGGGATGGGACTCGTGATCTCCTCCACGAGCGTTCTCCTGCTCAAGCTCTCCGCCCCCGAGGAGGCCGGCACCAACTCCGCCGCCCTCCAGATCTCCGACGGCCTGTCCAACGTCGTCCTGCTGTCCGCCGGCGGCGCCGCCTTCGCCGCGCTGGGCGGCGGCACGGTGACCCACACGAGCACCCACACCTCCGGCTCCCACCCGGCCGCCTTCACCGCGGTGTTCCTGCCGATGGCGGTGGTGGCGCTGGCCGGGGCCTGGGTGTCGACGCGGCTGCGGGAACGCCGGCCGTAGACCGGCGGACCGCCGGGCCCCGGCGGAGCGCGGGCTGCTTTTTACCGCCGTCGCCGGTCGCCGTCGCCGGTCGCCGGTCGCCGAGGGCCGAGGGCGGCCGAGGGTGCTGTGACGTCGGTCCCACCCGCAGGCGACCCGGCCCGGTCCGCGCGTGGGCGGGTTCGGGGCGCCGGTAGGGTGGCCCGGTTGTCATACGTAGCCGAGCCGTCAGGCTCCCTCGAACGAGCCGCCCGACCCACAACGGAGACCGTGACTACCACCGCCGGCACCAGCACTGCCTCGCACCACCTGTCCCCGGCGTTCCCCGGCCGCGCCCCCTGGGGGACCGCCGGCAAGCTCCGCGCCTGGCAGCAGGGGGCGATGGAGAGGTACATCCAGGAGCAGCCGCGGGACTTCCTGGCGGTCGCCACCCCCGGCGCCGGCAAGACGACCTTCGCGCTGACACTGGCCTCCTGGCTGCTGCACCACCACGTCGTGCAGCAGGTGACCGTGGTGGCCCCGACCGAGCACCTGAAGAAGCAGTGGGCCGAGGCCGCCGCCCGGATAGGGATCAAGCTCGACCCGGAGTACAGCGCCGGGCCGCTCGGCCGGGAGTACCACGGTGTCGCCGTGACGTACGCCGGTGTGGGCGTCCGGCCCATGCTGCACCGCAACCGCGTGGAGCAGCGCAAGACGCTCGTCATCCTCGACGAGATCCACCACGCCGGAGACAGCAAGTCCTGGGGTGAGGCCTGTCTGGAGGCCTTCGAGCCCGCCACCCGCAGGCTCGCCCTGACCGGTACGCCCTTCCGGTCCGACACCAACCCCATTCCCTTCGTCACGTACGAAGAGGGCAACGACGGGATCCGGCGGTCGGCGGCCGACTACACCTACGGCTACGGCAACGCGCTCGCCGACAATGTCGTGCGGCCCGTCATCTTCCTCTCTTACAGCGGCAACATGCGCTGGCGCACCAAGGCCGGTGACGAGATCGCCGCCCGCCTCGGCGAGCCCATGACCAAGGACGCCATCAGCCAGGCCTGGCGGACCGCCCTGGATCCGCGCGGTGAGTGGATGCCGTCCGTGCTGCGGGCCGCCGACCAGCGGCTGACGGAGGTCAGGAAGGCCATCCCGGACGCCGGCGCCCTCGTCATCGCCTCCGACCAGGACTCGGCGCGTGCCTACGCCAAGCTCATCCGGGAGATCACCGGCAGCAAGGCCACCCTCGTGCTGTCCGACGACTCCGGCGCCTCCGAGCGGATCGACGAGTTCAGCGCGAACAACGACCGGTGGATGGTCGCCGTGCGGATGGTGTCCGAGGGCGTCGACGTACCGCGGCTGGCGGTGGGCGTGTACGCCACCACCATCTCGACCCCCCTCTTCTTCGCCCAGGCCGTCGGCCGTTTCGTGCGCTCCCGGCGGCGCGGCGAGACCGCGTCGGTGTTCCTGCCGACCGTGCCCGACCTGCTCTCCTTCGCCAACGAGATGGAGCGCGAGCGCGACCACGTCCTCGACAAGCCCAAGAAGCAGGGCGAGGAGGACCCGTACGCCGACTCCGAGAAGGAGATGGACGAGGCGAACCGGGAGCAGGACGAGGACACCGGCGAGCAGGAGCAGTTCGCCTTCGAGGCGCTGGAGTCCGAGGCCGTCTTCGACCGGGTCATGTACAACGGCGCCGAGTTCGGCATGCAGGCCCACCCGGGGAGCGAGGAGGAGCAGGACTACCTCGGCATTCCCGGGCTGCTCGAGCCCGACCAGGTGCAGTTGCTGCTGCAGAAGCGGCAGGCCCGGCAGATCGCGCACAGCCGCAAGAAGCCGGACGACGAGGCCGACCTGCTCGAAGTGCCCGCCGAGCGGCGGCCGGTGGTCTCCCACAAGGAGATGATGGAGCTGCGCCGGCAGCTCAACACGATGGTCGGCGCGTACGTCCACCAGAGCGGCAAGCCGCACGGGGTGATCCACACGGAGCTGCGGCGCGTGTGCGGAGGCCCGCCGGCGGCCGAGGCCACGGCGGGGCAGCTGAAGCAGCGGATCGCCAAGGTGCAGGAGTGGGCCACGCGGATGAAGTGACGCCGTGGGCGTTGCCGTCACCGGGCCGGGCCATGCCCGGCCCGTTCCGCATGTGTGGGTGTCGTGTGTGCTCCGTGGGGCGCGATGAGCCCGTGTTGCACGTATCCGGGCAAACAGAGCCAGTCGGTCGCGGGTCGTGCCCGGATTCTGGACGGAGCCTTCCGCTCAGCGAACCTGCTTCGCTACTGTCCGGCTACGCACACGCCCCGTGGCAGCGCCGCCGCGGAGCGCAGCCGTGAAGCGACGCGGCCCGGACAGGCCGGGCCGCCGGCCGATCGGCGGCCTCTGAAGCGCGTTACCGACGGGACTCGGTGACGCATCCGCCGACCGGGGGGCCGCCGACCTCACCACTAAGGAGTGGGCGTCGTGACCGCGGAGACCTCCCAGACGCTCGACCGGGGACTACGTGTCCTCAAGCTGCTCGCCGACACGGACCACGGGCTGACCGTGACCGAGCTGTCCCTCCGGCTGGGCGTGAACCGGACCGTCGTGTACCGGTTGCTCGCCACGCTGGAGCAGCACGCCCTCATACGCCGTGACCTGGGCGGACGTGCCCGGGTCGGGCTCGGTGTGCTGCGCCTGGGGCGGCAGGTCCACCCGCTGGTGCGGGAGGCAGCGATGCCGGCGCTGCGGTCACTGGCCGAGGACATCGGCGCGACGGCGCATCTGACCCTGGTCGACGGGGCGGACGCGCTGGCCGTGGCCGTGGTGGAGCCGACCTGGACGGACTATCACGTCGCCTACCGCGCCGGATTCCGGCACCCCCTGGACCGGGGTGCCGCCGGCAAGGCCATTCTCGCGGCCCGGCAGCACCCGATGGCCGACCCCGTCTGCACGCTGACGCACGGGGAGCTGGAGGCGGGTGCCTGCGGGGCGGCGGCGCCGCTGCTGGGGGTGACGGGCGTCGAGGGCAGCGTGGGTGTGGTGATGCTGGCGGAGGCGGTGCCGGAACGGGTGGGGCCGCGGGTCGTCGACGCGGCCCGGGAGGTCGCGGAGGCGCTGCGCTGACGGCCGGCGGCCTCCGCGCACAGCCCCCGGACGCCCTGGTCCCGGGCGTGTCCCCCTCCCGCGTTAGATTGATCCCGTGTTCTCTCGCCTCACGCGCCTCCAGACCATCGCCGTCTGCGCCCTGCCCGTCGTGGCCCTGCTCGCGACGGCGGCGCTGGCGCCGTTGCCGTTCTCGGTGGCGCAGCCGGGGCTGACGGCGAACGTGCTGGGCGAGAACAAGGGCGCGCAGGTGATCACCATCTCAGGGGCGCCGGTCCGGGAGGCCCGGGGTCAGCTGCGGATGACCACCATCGAGGCGACCTCCCCGGACACCCGCGTCTCGCTCCCCGACGTCATCGACAGCTGGTTCCGCACTGACCAGGCGGTCATGCCGCGCGACTCCGTCTACCCGAGCGGGAACAGCGTCAAGGAGATCGAGCGGCACAACGAGAAGCAGATGAAGGAGTCCCAGGACGCGGCGACCCGGGCCGCGCTGGGCTACCTCGACCTCGACGACAAGGACATCGAGGTCAGCCTGAAACTCGCGGACGTGGGCGGGCCCAGCGCGGGGCTGCTCTTCTCCCTCGGGATCATCGACAAGCTCGACGGCGACGGCACGGGTGGCGATCTCACGGGTGGCCGGGTCATCGCCGGTACGGGCACGATCGACGCGGCCGGCCGGGTCGGTGCGGTGGGGGGTGTCGCCCTCAAGACGCAGGCCGCGAAGCGGGACGGGGCGACGGTGTTCCTGGTTCCCAAGGCGGAGTGCGGTGATGCTCGCGCCGAGCTGCCGAAGGGCCTGCGGCTGATTCCGGTGACCACGCTGAAGAGCACGGTGAGTTCGTTGGTGGCCCTGGAGACCGGCAAGGGGTCCGTGCCGAGTTGTTAGTGGGCGGGTGCCGTTCCGGGCCGGGCAGCGAGCCTTAATCCCACTTCCACGAGGGTCCAGCCCAGGCGCGTACGGAGGCCATGGCGGCGCGCCGGGCGGGGGTCGGCCTCATCGCGCAGTTCCGCGGCGCGGGCATGGTGCAGGGTGAGGTGGATGTCGGGGTGCATGGCGAACCCTTCAGGTGGTCCGGATGGGGAAGGCGTGCGTCTGGATGCGGACCTGCTCGGTGCCGGGTGCGTTCTCGGCGGCAGCACGGCCGCGGTAGGTCTCGACCAGGGCGTGCATCTTCTCGACGAGCTCCCGCGTCAGTTCGGGCGTGAGAGTCAGCGTCGCGCTGCTCATGTCCCAGGAACGAGCCCACTCCTCGGGCCAGGAGTCGCGGTTGCCTATCCACGTCGACAGGTCGCGGGTCTGCGTGGTGGCGAGTTCGTGGAGGTACATATCCGCAGCTCCGCGTACGGCCGGGTCCGCGTCGTCGAGGAGGGAGTCGTCGAAGCGGAGGCCGTTGTGGACGGCCTTCCACCACCGTTCGCGTCCCTTTCCTCGCTCGGGGGCGTCCTCGACAAAGCCGTACTCGGCGAGTTGGCGCAGGTGATAGCTGGTAGCCCCGCTGGACTCGCCCAGTTTCTGGGCCAGTTGCGAGGCAGTCGCCGGGCCGCCGAAACGCAAGGCGTCCAGCAACTGCATGCGCAGGGGGTGTGCCAGTCCGCGGAGGGACCGGGCGTCGAGTTCCCGTACGTGTACTTTCTCGTTCTCGCTCACGATGCAAAGGTAGCGTTGCAAAGCCTCCTTTGCAACGGGTTCTTTGTAACTTACCCTTCCTTGACGAACCCCTCCTCCACCAGCCAGTCCAGCGCCACCTGGTGCGGATCCTCCCCCTCCACGTCCACCTTCGCGTTCAGCGTCCGCGCCACGGAGTTGTTCAGCTTCGCCGTCACCGGGTTCAGGACCTCCGCGATCGCCGGCCACTCCTTCAGGGACTTCGCGTTGATCATCGGCGCGGCGTTGTAGTTGGGGAAGAACTTCCTGTCGTCGTCCATCACCGCCAGGTTCATCGACTTGATGCGCCCGTCGGTGGTGAACACCTCCCCGTACGTGCAGTTGCCCTGCTCCGTCTGCGTGTAGATGATCCCGGTGTCCATCTGCGTGATGTCCCGCGCCGGGACGTTCATGCCGTAGGCCTTCTGCATGCCCGGCAGCCCGTCCGCCCGGTTCGCGAACTCGACCTCCACGCAGAGCTTCACGGCCCCCGGGTCGGACTTCGCCAGCTTCGCCACGTCCGACATGGTCTTGGTGCCGTACTTCTTCGCGTTCTCCTGGTTCATCGCCAGGGCGTACGTGTTGTCGAGTGTCGAGGGCGGCAGCCAGACCAGCCCGTTCTCCGCGTCCTCCTTCTTCACCGCATCCCACTGCCGCCGCGGATCGGTGATCGGCTTGCTGTGCCCGAGGTACGTGATCCAGGCCGTGCCCGTGTACTCGTACCCGGCGTCCGCGTCGCCCTTGCGGACCGCCTCACGGCTGCCGATGGAACCCTGGATGCCGGTGCGGTCGATCACGTCCGCACCGGCCGCCTCGAACGCGATGCCCATGATCGCGCCCAGGATCAGCTGCTCCGTGAACGACTTCGACGTCACCGTCAGATGGGCGCCCTTCAGCGGCTCACCCCGGCCGATCGACCCCGGCTCCACGTCGTCGGTCAGGGGAGAACCGCTGGTCAGGCCGCATCCGGCCGCTGCCAGCAGCAGGCCCGCCGCCAGGCACATACGCCGCCTCATGGCTGGAGCCCTCGCGGCCGCAGCAGCAGTTCGGCGATCGACGCCAGCCAGTCCACCAGCAGCGCCAGCACCACCGTGAGGACCGATCCCAGCACCAGCACCGGCATCCGCTGGTTGGTGATGCCGGTCGTGATCAGCACGCCGAGGCCGCCGCCCCCGCCGAAGACCGCCAGGGTCGCCGTACCGACGTTCAGGACCAGGGCGGTGCGCACGCCCGCGAGGATCAGCGGGACGGCCAGGGGGAGTTCCACCCGGGTCAGCACCCCCACGGGGGACATGCCGATGCCGCGGGCCGCCTCCAGCAGGGTCGGGTCGTTCGCCTTCAGGCCCGTGATCGTGTTGGAGAGCACGGGCAGGATGGCGTAGACGATGATGCCGATCAGGGCGGCCCTGCGGCCGATGCCCAGCCAGATCACCAGGAGGGCCAGCAGACCGATCGCCGGGGTCGCCTGGCCCGTGTTGGCGAACGCCATCACCACCGGGGTGGCCCTGCTCACCGCCCCGCGGGTCAGCAGGATGCCCAGCGGGATCGCGATGATCAGCACGAAGAACGTGGAGATCACGGTCAGCTGGATGTGCTGCCACAGCGCCTTGGTGACCTGGCCGCCCGACAGGGCGTTGCGGGTGAGCGCGTCCAGGTCGGCCTGCTGGAACCAGAGCCAGGTGGTGAGCAGCACGGCGATCAGGGCGGCCGGCAGGAACGTCAGCTTCTGCCAGGTGAGGCGGGACGGCCGGCGCTCGGGTGGGGGCGCCTCAGGCTCGTCGAGAGGCTCGGAGGTCTCCTCGGCCTCCGTGATGGTCACCGTTCCCCTCCCGGGCCGCTCACGCCCGCCGGGCCCGCGGCTCCCTCCTGCTCCGCGTGCGTCTGCGAGGCCCGCAGCGACTCCAGTTCGTGCTGGTGCTCCATCGCGTCGAGCCGGTCGGCCTCCAGCATCTCGTGCACGGAGTTGATGAGGGTCTCCATGTCGACGACGCCCGTGTACTCCCCGCGCCGCCCGGTCACCGCCACCCGCCCGGCGTTGTCGGTGAGCACCGCCTCCAGCGCG
Organism: Streptomyces flavovariabilis; assembly: GCF_000725785.1. NCBI lineage: Bacteria > Bacillati > Actinomycetota > Actinomycetes > Kitasatosporales > Streptomycetaceae > Streptomyces > Streptomyces flavovariabilis. The sequence goes on from NZ_JNXD01000017.1 coordinate 119,912, forward strand.
TCCCGCAGGGTCGCGTCCCGGGTGACCGTGTCGTGCACCAGGGTCCCGGCGCGGGCCAGCGAGCCCCGGGCCCGCATGAGATCGCCGCGCCGCAGCCACTTGTAGGGGCGGCCGCGCCGGTCGAGCAGCAGGACCTCGTTGCTGCCGCCGGCCCGCAGCCGGTTGAAGATCTGCTGCAACGGGTCGTCGACCGTGGCCGTCGGATAGTCGGTGATCTCCACGTCCCGTACGCGGGTCAGGTTCAGCCGCTTCAGCGCCGCCCCGGCGCCCACGAACCCGGACACGAAGTCGTCGGCCGGGTTGGTCAGGATCGCCTCGGGGGTGTCGAACTGGGCGATGTGCGACCGCTCGCGCAGCACGGCGATCCGGTCACCGATCTTGATCGCCTCGTCGAAGTCGTGGGTGACGAAGACGATCGTCTTGTGCAGCTCGTGCTGGAGGCGGATCAGTTCGTCCTGGAGGTGGTCCCGGGTGATCGGGTCCACCGCCCCGAACGGCTCGTCCATCAGCAGCACCGGCGGATCGGCGGCCAGGGCCCGGGCCACGCCCACGCGCTGCTGCTGCCCGCCGGACAGCTGACGCGGGTAGCGGCTGTGGAACTCCCCGGCATCCAGGCCGACGAGGTCGAGCAGCTCCTCGGTTCGCTCCTTGATCCGGGTCTTCGGCCAGCCGATCATCTTCGGGACGATCCCGATGTTCTGCGCGACCGTCATGTGCGGGAAGAGCCCGGCGGACTGGATGGCGTAGCCGACCCTGCGGCGCAGCTTGACCGGGTCCATGTCGGTGACGTCCTCGCCGCCGATGCGGATGCGGCCGCCGGTCGGCTCGATCAGCCGGTTGATCATCTTGAGCGTGGTCGACTTCCCGCAGCCCGAGGGGCCGACGAAGACGACGACCTCGCCCGCCTTGATCTCCATGCTCACGTTGTCCACGGCCGGCTGGGCACCGCCGGGGTAGCGCTTGGTCAGGCTCTCCAGTTCGATGGAGGCGCCGTGGTCACCGGTCTCCGTCTCAGGCACGGATCCCCCTGGGAATGGTCAGCCGTCCGATCAGGACGTACGCGGCGTCGAACAGCAGCGCCAGGACGATGATGCCGAGCGTGCCCGCGAGCACCTGATTGAGCGCGTTGGCGCTGCCCAGCGAGGCGAGGCCGCGGAAGATGACGTTGCCGAGGCCGGGTCCGGAGGCGTACGCCGCGATGGCCGCGATGCCCATCAGCATCTGGGTGGAGACCCGGATCCCGGTCAGGATCGGCGGCCAGGCCAGCGGCAGCTCGATCCGCAGCAGCCGGGCCGGCCGGGACATCCCGATGCCCGTGGCCGCGTCCACCAGCGTCGGGTCGACCCCGCGCAGCCCGACGATCGCGTTGCGCACGACCGGCAGCAGCCCGTACAGGGTCAGCGCGACGACCGTGGGCGGCACGCCGAGGCCCACGAGGGGGATGAGCAGACCGATCAGGGCGAGCGCCGGCACGGTCAGGATGGTGGCGGTGGTCGTGGTCGCGAGGTTCCCGGCCCACTCGCTGCGGTAGCCGGCGACGCCGATCAGCACCCCGAGCACGGTCGCCACGACCATGCACTGGAACACGGCGCTCGCGTGCTGGTAGGCGTCCGTGAGCAACTGCTGGTGCCGGTTGACCAGGTACTCCCAGAAGTTCACACGCGCTCACCCCTACACGTCAGGTCTCCTCCGCGGCCTGCTCCACGAGCGGGATGATCCGCAGCGGAACGGGGTTCTCCATGACGATCGCCGTGGAGGCCCGGACGATGCCATCAAAACCGACGACCCGGTCGATCACACGCTGGAGATCGGCGTTGGAGCGGGCCACGAGCCGGCACAGCATGTCCCCGGTGCCGGTGGTCGTGTGCAGCTCCAGCACCTCCGGCACGGTCGCCAAGTGGGCGCGTACGTCGGCCCCTTGCCCCTGCCGGATCTGCAGCGTGGCGAACGCCGTGACCGGGTAGCCGAGCGCTGCCGGATCCACCTGCGGACCGAATCCGCGGATGACTCCGTTCGACTGAAGCCGGTCCAGCCGGGCCTGCGCGGTGCCCCGGGCCACTCCCAGCCGCCGGGACATCTCCAGCACCCCGATCCGCGGCTCCCGGGCGAGCAGCAGAATGATCCGGCCGTCCAGGTGATCGATCGCCACAGCAGCCTCCCGGCATGGTCATCCTGTACAGAAGGGCCGTCGATACGGCCGTATTGCTGAACAGGTTGCCCAGTCAAAACGCAAACTATTGCGCACCTTGCCGGGCGGGGAGACCCTGCCGCTATGACGCAGACCACACACCACACTCCCGACACCGCCCGGCAGGCCGACCCCTTCCCGGTCAAGGGAATGGACGCGGTCGTCTTCGCCGTGGGCAACGCCAAGCAGGCGGCGCACTACTACTCCACCGCCTTCGGCATGAAGCTGGTCGCCTACTCCGGACCGGAGAACGGCAACCGGGAGACCGCTGCCTACGTCCTGGAGAACGGCTCCGCCCGGTTCGTCCTCACCTCGGTCATCAAGCCCTCCACGGACTGGGGCCACTTCCTCGCGAAGCACGTCGCCGAGCACGGTGACGGTGTCGTCGACCTCGCCATCGCGGTCCCGGACGCGCGCGCCGCGTACGCCTACGCCCTGGAACACGGTGCCCGCTCGGTCGCCGAGCCGTACGAGCTGAAGGACGAGCACGGCACGGTCGTCCTGGCCGCCATCGCCACCTACGGCGAGACCCGCCACACCCTCGTCGAGCGCTCCGGCTACGACGGCCCCTACCTGCCCGGCTACGTCGCGGCCAGGCCGATGGTCGAGCCGCCCGCGCAGCGCACCTTCCAGGCGATCGACCACTGCGTCGGCAACGTCGAGCTCGGCCGGATGAACGAGTGGGTCGGCTTCTACAACAAGGTGATGGGCTTCACGAACATGAAGGAGTTCGTGGGCGACGACATCGCCACCGAGTACAGCGCGCTGATGTCGAAGGTCGTCGCCGACGGCACGCTCAAGGTCAAGTTCCCGATCAACGAGCCGGCCGTCGCCAAGAAGAAGTCCCAGATCGACGAGTACCTGGAGTTCTACGGCGGCGCGGGCGTGCAGCACATCGCGCTCAACACCAACGACATCGTGCAGACGGTCCGCACGATGCGGGCGGCCGGCGTCGAGTTCCTGAACACGCCCGACTCCTACTACGACACGCTGGGGGAGTGGGTCGGCGAGACCCGCGTGCCGATCGACACGCTGCGCGAGCTGAAGATCCTCGCCGACCGCGACGAGGACGGCTACCTGCTGCAGATCTTCACCAAGCCGGTCCAGGACCGTCCGACCGTCTTCTTCGAGATCATCGAACGTCACGGCTCGATGGGCTTCGGCAAGGGCAACTTCAAGGCCCTGTTCGAGGCGATCGAACGCGAGCAGGCCCGCCGCGGCAACCTGTAGTCGCCCGCGCCTCGGGTTGTGCGGGTGTCACGGGGCACCCGCACGACCAGCGAACGTCGGGCGCGTCGGCTGCCGGGTCCGGCACCGCCGGGCCGCGCCGTCGTTGACCGCCGCCGCGGCGGAATCAAGCGGCGGCCGTCTCCGCGTCCGCCGCGACGGCGCGCGGCGCCCACGACGGCGCACACCGGCGGTGCCCGGCTACCCCGCCCCGTCGTCCGCCCCGCCGTCCGCCCCGCCGTCCATCTTCGGCACCCCTTCATCCGGCGGCTCGCCCAACGCCTCGGTCGCCGACCGTGCCGCGGGCGCATGCAGCGGCGAGAAGTGCGGGTTGATCCGCAGGGCCTCCGCGAGGTGCCGGCGGGCCGCGCCGTAGCGCTCCAGCTCCCGCTCGATCATGCCCAGGTGGTACATGGACTGCGCGTCGCGTACCCCGCCGCCGCGTACCGGGTCCGTCGCCCGCCGCGCGAACCGCAAGGCCTCCCCTGGCTCCCCGGCCCGGTACAGCGCCCAACCCAGCGCGTCGGCGACCTCCGTGGCGGGCTGGCGCCTCCACTCCGCCCGCAACCGCCGTACCGCCGCCTCCGGATCGCCGTGGTCGGCCTCGAACCGCCCCAGGACCAGCTCCTCGTCGGCCCCGCCCGCCGCCGCGCTCCGTACCCGCTCCCGCAGCAGGCCGTACTGCACCCGGGCCGCCTCCGGTCTGCCCAGCGACTCGTACAACTCGCCCAGTTCCAGGGCGTACCGCGGGCACGGCTGCCCGGCGAGCGCCGCCCGGTAGGCCTTCAGGGCCTGCGTCGTCCGGCCGAGGGCCGCCAGGGCCCGGCCCCGCCCGGCCTGCGCGGCCCACTGGCCGGGATCGAGGCGGACCGCCTCCCGGAAGTGCCGCAGCGCGATCTCGGGGTCCCCGCGCTCCCAGGCCAGTTGCCCGGCCCGTTCCAGGTAGGCGGCCCGTTCGGCGGGAGCCCGCGCCCCCGCCGCCGCGTCCGCCAGCGAGGCCGCCGCGTCCTCCCACCGGCCCCGGTCCCGGTACACCGCCGCGGCCCGCGCGAGCACGGCGGGACCGGAGCGCAGCTCGGTCAGCCGGTCCATCGTCCGCTGGGCCGCCTTGTGCTCGCCGAGCCCGGTGTAGGCGTCGATGAGCAGCGGATACGTCGTCCACCGCCGCGGCTCCAGCTTCAGCGCTGCCTCACCCCACCGGCGCGCGGCGCGAAAGTCCCGGCGGGCGATCGACAGCGCGGCAAGCCCCGCCACCGCCCGGGTGTTGCGCTGCGGCCGCACCTTCAGCGACGTCCGCAGCGCCTTCTCCGCGCGCGGGTAGTACGCCGGGTCCGCGAGGCGCCGCCCCCGCTCCACATACGCCGCCCCGAGCACCGCCCACGACGTCGCGTCCCCGGGCCGCGTCCGCACGGCGTGCTCCCGCTCGTCGATCAGCTCCGCCAGGCCGGGCAGCGTGGCCGGCACCCCGCTGCCGACCGCCGCCATGGCCAGCGCTCCCGGCGACGGCGCGGCGGTCCCGGCGGACCGCTCCCGCGGCAGCAGCACCAGCACCCCGCTCAGCACGGCACACCCCGCGACGGAGGCGATCAGCGCCGGCCGGGCGCGCACGCGGCGCCGGGAGCCGCTCTCCCGCCGCACCGGGCCCTCCTGCTGGTTCTCCATGGCGCTCACTGTGCGTCAGTACGACGACCACACCCGGGCAGGTGAAGGGTGCCGCCGACGGGGTTCACACCGATGGCCCCGGGTGCGAACCTGTGATCATGAGCCGTATCGAAGCGCCCCGCTCCGAGGACACCGCAGCGACCGGCAACCTCCTGGACCTGCTGCTCGGCGGCCTGCCCGCCGAAGCGGTCCTCACCGACCCCGACGTCACGGCCTCCTACGCCCACGACATGGCGAGCTTCTGCCCGGCCGGCTCTCCGGCCGTTGTCGTGCTGCCCCGTACGGTCGAGCAGGTCCAGCACGTGATGCGCACCGCCACCGCCCTGCGCGTCCCGGTCGTCCCGCAGGGCGCCCGCACCGGCCTGTCCGGCGCAGCCAACGCCTCCGACGGCTGCATCGTGCTCTCCCTGACCAGGATGGACCGGATCCTGGAGATCAACCCGGTCGACCGCATCGCCGTCGTCGAACCCGGCGTCGTCAACGCCGCCCTGTCCCGGGCCGTCGGCGAACACGGCCTGTACTACCCGCCGGATCCCTCCAGCTGGGAGATGTGCACCATCGGCGGCAACATCGGCACGGCCTCCGGCGGCCTGTGCTGCGTGAAGTACGGGGTGACCGCCGAGTACGTCCTCGGCCTCGACGTCGTCCTCGCGGACGGCCGCCTCATGTCCACCGGCCGCCGCACCGCCAAGGGCGTCGCCGGCTACGACCTGACCCGCCTGTTCGTCGGCTCCGAGGGCTCGCTGGGCATCGTCGTACGGGCCGTCCTCGGACTGCGCCCCAAGCCGCCCGAGCAGCTGGTGCTGGCCGCCGAGTTCGCCTCCGCGGCCGCCGCCTGCGACGCCGTGTGCCGGATCATGGAGGGCGGCCACGTCCCGTCACTCCTCGAACTCATGGACCGTACGACGGTCAAGGCCGTCAACGCCATGGCGCAGATGGGCCTCCCCGAGAGCACCGAGGCCCTGCTCCTGGCCGCGTTCGACACCACCGCCCCGGCCGCCGACCTCGCCGCCGTGGGCGCCCTGTGCGAGGCGGCCGGCGCCACCCAGGTCGTCCCCGCCGACGATGTGGCCGAGTCCGAACTGCTGCTCCAGGCGCGGCGGTTGTCGCTCACCGCGCTGGAGGCGGTCAAGGGCGTGACGATGATCGACGACGTGTGCGTGCCGCGCTCCCGGCTCGCCGAGATGCTCGAGGGCGTCGACCGGATCGCCGGGAAGTACCGGCTCACCATCGGTGTCGTCGCCCATGCGGGCGACGGCAACACCCATCCGACGGTCTGCTTCGACCCGGCGGACCCCGACGAGTCCCGGCGCGCCCGCGAGTCCTTCGACGAGATCATGGCCCTCGGCCTGGAGCTCGGCGGCACCATCACCGGCGAGCACGGCGTCGGCGTCCTGAAGAAGGAGTGGCTGGCGCGCGAGATCGGCCCCGTGGGCATGGAGATGCAGCGGGCCGTGAAGCAGGCCTTCGACCCGCTGAACATCCTGAACCCGGGCAAGCTCTTCTGAGGCCCGGCCTCTCATTGGGCGAGCAGCTGGGCCAGTTCGTCGTCCAGCCCGAGCTGCTCACCCTCCGTCCCCGGCGGGACCACCCGCAGCGTGCGCTCCAGCCAGGCCGACACCGCCGCCGCCGGGGCCTCCAGCAGGGCGTCCCCGGCGGGCGAACTCAGCGCCATCAGCACCACGCCGCGCCCCTCGGTCTTCGTCGGCCACACCCGCACGTCCCCCTGCCCGCAGGGCCGGAACACGCCCTCCACCAGCAGGTCCCGGGCGAACGTCCAGTACACGGGGTGCTCGGAGTTGATGTGGAAGGTGACGTGGACGGCGTAGGGGTCGTCGGTGAGATACCCGAGCCGGGCCGGCACCGGGATCCTGCGCTCCGGCGACAGGACGAGTTTCAGCTCCAGTTCCCGCTCCACCACGGTGTGCATGGCGGTGTTCCCTTCTCCTCATGGCTGCCCGCGAGGGCCGGTCAGGGGTAGAGAGCGAGCAGGGGCCCCGGCATTACGCGCCTTGCCGGAACTTTTTCCGCAGGGGGATCCGCCGGAGCGGCGCGGCGCGTAGCACATCGGTGCTCGAAAGGGGTGGGTCCGGTGGGAGCGGCGGTGCGGCTCGCGCACGTCTGATAGATGTGGAGGCCCCCATTTGGCCCCCGAGCAGATACGGGACGACGGACATGAGCGCCCCAACCCCGGCCCCCGGTGACGACAGGCCCCGCGAAGGGTATTACCCGGACCCGTCCATTCCTGGATATGTCCGGTACTGGAACGGTGCCTCCTGGGTGCCGGGCACCAGCCGTCCGGCGCCCGGGGAAGGCGAGTCGCTCGCGCCGCCGCCCGGAGCGGGGACGGCGCAGCCCGCCTCGGTCGAGGAGACCGGCCCGCACTTCTTCGACGAGGACCCGGTCGAGGGGCCGTCCGCCGCCGACGCCCAGCACGGCAGCCGTCCCGAACCGGCCTCCGCCTGGGGCGCCGACCGCTCCCGTCAGTCCGGCTTCGGCGGCGGCCAGGACCGCCGCGTCTCGTGGGGCGCGCCGCAGGGAGCCCAGGGCGCGGCCCAGCAGGGCGCGCAAGCCGGTGACCCGAGGGTGCCGCGCTCCGACCAGCGGCCCGACGGGGAGTCCGCCCGCACCGACGGCACGGCGGGCACCTTTCCGGCCGGCCAGGAGACGAACGCCGCGGCGGGGGGCGGCACGTTCGTGTTCCGCCGTCCGACGGGGCAGCCCGGGGGCGGGGCCCCGGCCGATGCCCCCGACGACGGCACGATGACGTTCCGCGCGGTGTCCCCGCGCACGGGTCCGGCCGGTGGCGGCTCGCAACCGGCCGGGGGACCGGCCGGTCCGGACGGTGGTCCGGCGGGGGCCGGGTTCGGTGCCCAGGGCGGGGCGCCCGGCTCCGGAGGCTCCGGCTTCGGCCCGGCGGGTGCGGGCGGCTCACCGGCGTCCGGCTTCGGGGGGCAGGCCGGGGCGGCCGGCAGCGGCTTCGGACCGGCCGGCTCGGGCAGTGATGCGGCGGCGTCCGCGTTCGCGGGGAGCCCGTCGGGGCCCGCGTTCGGCCCGCAGGCCGGGCCGACCGGCAGCGGCTCCGCGGGGCCCGGCTTCGGCGCCGGCAAGGCGGCCGCCGCCCGGGCCTCCGCCGCGCAGGCGGGCGCCGGAAACGACGGCGCGCAGGCCTCCGGGCCCGCCCCGACGGCGCTGTCCGGACCCCAGGCGGCCCCCACCGTCCCTCCGCAGTCCGCCGGACCCGGCGGCGCCCAGCCCGGCGCCGCGCCCGCTTCCTCCTCCGGTACGCCCCTCAGCGCGGGCCCCGGTGGCGGGCAGTCGTCCTGGGCGCAGCAGGTGCACCGGCTCGCCGGAGCCGGCGGTGACGAGCAGCCCGTCGCGCCCTGGAAGCCGCCGGTCGAGGACGTGTTCCAGGCGGCGGCCCGGCGCCAGGCGGAGGCGCGCCCGGCCGGGCTCGGCAAGCGGCTGGTGGCCCGGCTGCTGGACACCGTCGTCCTCGCCGCCCTCACGGCCGCGGCCGCAGTCCCGCTCGGCGGCAAGGCGATCGACCACGTCAACGAGAAGATCGACGCGGCCAAGCTCTCCGGCGAGACCGTCACGGTCTGGCTGCTCGACGGCACCACCTCGATCTACCTCGGCATCATCCTGGCCGTCCTGCTGCTCGCCGGTGTCCTCTGCGAGGTGCTGCCCACCGCCAAGTGGGGCCGCACCTTCGGCAAGAAGCTGATGGGCCTGGAAGTCCGGGACATCGAGGGACATGACAGCCCCGAATTCGGCGCGGCCCTGCGCCGCTGGCTGGTCTACAGCGTGCCCGGGCTCCTCGTCGTCGGGATCATCGGCGTGGCCTGGTGCCTCTTCGACCGGCCGTGGCGCCAGTGCTGGCACGACAAGGCCGCACACACGTTCGTGGCGGGCTGAGCTCCCTCGGACGGCCGTCTGCCGGATGCGGAGTCCGGGGGTTCGCGGTCGACTCGGGCCATGAGCAGTGAACCGCCCCCCGGCTCCGGTCAGCAGCCCCCGGAAGACGACCCGTTCAGGAAGCGCCCTCCGAACGAGCCGCCCGGCGAGGGCACGGGCTCGCCCTACGGCAGCGAACCCCCGCCGTACGCGGGCGGGGGCCAGGGCGGTCCCGGTGGTCCTCCGGGCGGCGGCCCCTATGGGGGTGATCCGTACGGCGGTGATCCGTACGGCGGCGGTTCCTACCCGACCGACCCTCTCGCCGGCATGCCCCCGCTCGCCGACAGCGGCAAGCGCACCCTCGCCCGCATCATCGACATGATCCTGGTGGGTGTCGTCGTCTGGCTGCTCACCTGGGGCTTCGATGTCAACGAGTACGACGTGGACAGCGACCGCATCGAGGTCGGCAAGTCGTTCTGGCAGTCGGCGGTCGCCGCCGTCCTCTACATCGCCTACGACACCGTCATGACCGCGAGGACCGGCCAGACCCTCGGCAAGAAGCTGCTGCGCCTGCGCGTGGCCAACCTGGACAACGGCGCGACGCCCTCCGTGCAGAACGCGCTGACGCGGGCCGCGGTGCTGTGGATCCCGTTCGCCTTCTGCTGTGCCTGCGTCTGGACCGCGATCTCGGGCGGCTGGAGCTTCTTCGACCGGCCCTACAAGCAGGGCCTGCACGACAAGGCGGCCAAAACGGTCGTGGTCAGCACCGATTGAGGCAGGTGAGGAAGGGCGGGCGGTGCGCGAAGGGGCAACGGGCGGTCAGGAGGCCGCCCGTTCGCGCACCGGCTCGGGGGCCGGCGCCGGGACCGAGGCCCGTACCGGTTCCCGGGGTGCGGCGGGCTGTTCCATCGCGCCCGGGCGCTTCCCGGACAGCGGCACCGTCATGGCGACCAGCAGTCCGAGGGCGAGCGCCGCGGCGGCGATGATCGCGATCCCCGCGCCCGAAGTCGTCTGAGACAGCAGCAGCATGGCGAGGGTCGAGAAGATCACGGTGCACGAACCGTAGGCGAGCTGTGCGGCAGTCGGACGGGGCATGGCCATCATGTCCTCGAAAGTGGGGGTCCACGGGGGTGTCGACCTGGCATTGCGCCGGCTTCCGGGCGTTCCGCCATCCGACATTCTCACCGGCAGCGTGCCCGACCGGAACCAACGGTAAGCGTGACCTAATCAACAAGGGCGGTGCACAGGGGGCGCACGGAGTCATGACGTCCACGGAGTGGACATATGGCGCGCCCGCAGGGCCGGTGCCGAGGGCTGCGGGGCACCTGTTCGGTTGTCCGTAAAACGAACATTGCCTCCGCATAATGCACTTGACCTGTCCAAGTCAAGGTCTGTCTTTTCTTCTAAACCTCTAGTCAAATGTCGTCACTTGACTACACGCGTTGATCACGCGCGCGCGGATTTCCATGACCGGGACCCTGCCTGCCGCGCGCCCGAACGCGGGGGAGGATCTCAAGTGACCAGTAGACCCTGGACGTTCAGAGCGGCCGCCATAAGCGTGGCGCTCGCGGCGGCCACCGCCACCGCCTCGACGTACGCGGTGGCCGACGACGCCTCGGCTCCCCGGTCCACCACCGTGGACCGGCATGACCCGGCGGATCGTCACCACGACGAGCACGACCTCGAAGGCCCGCTGAGCAAGACTCAGGACGCTCAGCGCGAAGAGGCACTGAAGCAGGTCATATCGGGCAAGACCAAGGTCAAGAACCGCGACGGTTCGAAGGTCGTCCAGCTCAAGGGCAAGAAGGGCGACGACAAGTACGTCGAGCTCGGCCGCGAGAAGACCGACAAGATCTTCACGATCCTGGTCGAGTTCGGGGACCAGGTCGACAGCCGCTACGGCGGCACCCCGGGCCCGCTGCACAACACGATACCCAAGCCCGACCGCAAGAAGGACAACTCCACGGCCTGGCGGGCCGACTACGACCGGGACTACTTCCAGGACCTGTACTTCGGTTCCGGCAAGGGCGTCGACTCGGTCAAGACCTACTACGAGAAGCAGTCCTCGGGCCGCTACTCGGTCGACGGCGAGGTCTCCGACTGGGTCAAGGTCCCCTACAACGAGGCGCGTTACGGCAACAACGCCTGCGGTGACACCAACTGCTCCAGTGTGTGGAACGTCGTCAGCGACGGTCTGAACGCCTGGGTCTCCCAGCAGAAGGCAGCGGGGAGGACCGACGCGCAGATCAAGGCGGACGTGGCGCGCTTCGACGAGTGGGACCGCTACGACTTCGACGGCGACGGCGACTTCAACGAGCCCGACGGCTACATCGACCACTTCCAGATCGTGCACGCCGGCGAGGACGAGTCCGCGGGCGGCGGCGCTCAGGGCACCGACGCGATCTGGGCGCACCGCTGGTACGCCTTCGGCACCGACGCCGGCGCCACCGGCCCCGAGAACAACAAGCTCGGTGGTGCGAAGATCGGCGACACCGGCATCTGGGTCGGCGACTACACCGTCCAGCCGGAGAACGGCGGACTCGGTGTCTACGCCCACGAGTACGGCCACGACCTCGGTCTGCCGGACCACTACGACACCTCGGGCGGCGAGAACTCCACCGGCTTCTGGACGCTGATGTCGTCCGGTTCCTGGCTCGGCACCGGCAAGAACGAGATCGGCGACCTGCCCGGCGACATGACCGCGTGGGACAAGCTCCAGCTGGGCTGGCTGAACTACGACCGGGCCAAGGCCGGTGTCAACTCCTGGCACAAGCTGGGTGTGGCGGAGTACAACACCAAGCACAAGCAGGCGCTCGTGGTCGAGCTGCCCAAGAAGGCGGTCACCACCGAGATCGTCACTCCCGCCGAGGGCAAGACCCAGTGGTGGAGCGGCAGCGGTGACAACCTCAAGAACACCCTGACGCGTTCGGTCGACCTGACCGGCAAGTCGAAGGCACAGCTGACCCTCGACGGCTGGTACGACATCGAGGCCAACTACGACTACCTCTACACCGAGGTGTCGACCGACGGCGGTGCCAACTTCACCGCCCTCGACGGCACGGTGGACGGCCAGCCGATCCCGCGCGACGGCAGCGACAAGCCGGTTCTGACCGGCACGGTCGACGGCTACAAGAAGCTCGCCTTCCCGCTCGACGCCTACGCCGGCAAGAAGATCGACCTCCGCTTCCGCTACCAGACCGACGGCGGCGTGGCCCAGAAGGGCTTCGCGGCCGACGCGATCACGGTGACGGCCGACGGTGCGCCCGTCTTCTCCGACAACGCCGAGAGCGCGGACGCGGCGTGGAAGGCCACCGGCTTCTCCCGCATCGGCGCGTCCTTCACCAAGGACTACGCGCAGTACTACCTCGCTGAGAACCGGCAGTACGTGTCGTACGACAAGACGCTGAAGACCGGCCCGTACAACTTCGGCTTCACGGCGCGCCCGGACTGGGTGGAGCACTACGCCTACCAGAACGGCCTGCTGATCTGGAAGTGGGACACCTCCCAGGCGGACAACAACACCAGCCAGCACCAGGGCGCCGGCCTGGTCCTGCCGGTCGACTCGCACCCGGACGCGCTGAAGTGGGCCGACGGCACGCTGATGCGCAACCGCATCCAGGCCTACGACTCGCCGTTCAGCCTCTACCGCACCGACGGTATGACGCTGCACAAGGCGGACGTGGCGAAGTACATCCCGGGCTCGAAGGGCGTCCCGGTCTTCAACGACCGGAAGAACGACTACTACGACGAGTCGAACCCGACCGCGGGTGTCAAGATCACTGACACCAACACGAAGATCAAGATCCTCAAGGAGGCCAAGGACGGCTCGACGATCGAGCTGGAGGTCGGCGCCGCGGGTAGGTAATCCGCATCCTTGCAGGTCAGAGCATGATCGGCGGTGACCCACTGGCGGGTCACCGCCGATCCGTGTTTAGGTGCGTCCTGTGGCTCTCTTATTGACACCGACCGACACGGGGGGATGAGCGCATGGCCGCAGGAGGCTTCTGCAAGCTGCCGAACGGCATGGTGGTGGTGGCACTGAACCTGCCCAGCCCCGCCGCCGACGGCCCCGGCGCCGTCCGCGTCCTCGTCCACTCCGCGAACCGCGCCCGGGCCCTGACCAGGCTCCGCAACCTCGGCCTGCGGTCGGTCTACCTGCGTGGCAACGCCGCCCCGCCGACCCCCGACGAGATCACCGCGGTCCTGCACCACCCCGACGGCCTCATATGGCGCACGGCCCCCGGCAACGGTGTCGCGACGAGCCCGGACCTGGTCCAGGAACTGTGGCGTCCGATCAGAGCCCTCCTCAGGCGCCCGACGGCCACGACCTGACCGGGCCGGGGCGCGGGCGCTACTGGAGGACCGGCTTGCCCGACAGCTCCACGCCCGCCGCGCGCAACTCCTCGATCGCCCGCTCGGTGGTCTCCGGGGACACGCCGGCCGTCAGGTCGAGGAGGACCTGCGTACGGAAACCCTCCCGGGCGGCGTCCAGGGCCGTGGCGCGTACGCAGTGGTCCGTGGCGATGCCGACCACGTCGACCTCCGTGACCTCGCGGGAGCGCAGCCAGTCGGCCAGGGACGTGCCGTTCTCGTCGGTTCCCTCGAAGCCGCTGTACGCCGCCGTGTACGCCCCCTTGTCGAACACGGCGTCGATCGCGCCGGAGGCGACGGCGGGGGCGAAGTTCGGGTGGAAGCCGACGCCCTCCGTGCCGGCGACGCAGTGCGCGGGCCAGGAGCGGACGTAGTCGGGGTTCGTGGAGAAGTGGCCGCCGGGGGCGATGTGGTGGTCGCGCGAGGCCACGACGTGCTGGTAGCCGGACCCGGCCGCCTGCCCGATCAGCTCCGTGACGGCGGCGGCCACGTCGGCGCCACCGGCCACGGCGAGGCTGCCCCCCTCGCAGAAGTCGTTCTGCACGTCTACGACGATCAAGGCGCGGCGCATGGTCGGTGTCCTTCGGCTATGAGGTCGGCAGGCCCGGCCGGTGAACTTACGAGCCTATGGCCATGGTTGAGGGGTCGGAAGAGGGCACGGGTCGGCGCGTCACGGCAGGGGGTGTTCTGAAAGCCCCGCACAGCACCCGCGGCGCCCGGCACGCACCCTCGCCGCACTGGACTTTCAGAGCACCCCCTAGCTACCCGTGGTCTCGTGCAGGTACTCCGTGGGAAGGACGGGCTCCCCGCGCGAGAGCTGCGTGGCCGACATCGGAAGACCCGCGCGCGCCCTCGTGTGCCGCTCCCGCGCCGCGTCCAGCGGCTCGCGCGCCACCACCTCGCCCCCCTTGACCAGCTCCACCAGCAGCTGCCGGTCCGCGAGCCCGGCCGGCACCGGACCGGTGCCGATCACCTCGGCCTCGGCGACCCCGTACGCGTCCGGCCGCCGTGCGGCCCACTTGCGTCCGCCGACCGACGTCTTGCCGCCGCTGGACTTCTTCGCCACCGGCACCAGCGGCGCCTTCGGATCGGCGGACTCCGCCCGCGCGACCAGCTTGTAGACCATCGAGGAGGTGGGGTGGCCGGAGCCGGTCACCAGCTGCGTCCCCACGCCGTACGCGTCCACCGGCGCCGCCGCCAGTGAGGCGATGGCGTACTCGTCCAGGTCCGACGTCACGACGATCTTCGTGTCGGTCGCGCCCAGCTCGTCCAGCTGCTGCCGCACCCGGTGCGCGACCAGCAGCAGGTCGCCGGAGTCGATCCGCACCGCGCCCAGCTCTGTCCCGGCGACCTCCACGGCCGTACGGACCGCCTCGGCGACGTCGTAGGTGTCCACCAGCAGCGTGGTGCCCCGGCCCAGCGTGTTCACCTGGGCCTGGAAGGCGTCCCGCTCGCTGTCGTGCAGCAGGGTGAAGGCGTGCGCGGAGGTGCCGACCGTGGGGATCCCGTAGCGGAAGCCGGCGGCCAGGTCGGAGGTGGTCGCGAAGCCGCCGACGTACGCGGCCCGGGAGGCCGCCACCGCCGCCAGCTCGTGTGTGCGCCGGGCGCCCATCTCGATCAGCGGCCGGTCACCCGCGGCCGCCGACATGCGCGAGGCGGCCGCGGCGATCGCCGAGTCGTGATTGAGGATCGACAGGATCACGGTCTCCAGCAGCACGCACTCGGCGAAGGTGCCCTCGACCCGCATGATCGGTGAGCCCGGGAAGTACACCTCGCCCTCGGGGTAGCCCCAGATGTCCCCGCTGAACCGGTAGCCGGCGAGCCAGTCCAGGGTCTCCTCGCCGACGATCTCCCGCTCGCGCAGGAAGTTCAGCACGGCCGTGTCGAAGCGGAAGTTCTCCACCGCGTCCAGCACCCGTCCGGTGCCGCCCACGACGCCGTAGCGGCGCCCGTTCGGCAGCCGCCGGGTGAAGACCTCGAACACGCTGCGCCGCTCGGCCGTGCCCGACGCGAGGGCGGCCCGCAGCATCGTCAGCTCGTACTGGTCCGTGAAGAGCGCCGTCGAGGGAACATCCACCGGCAGCCCAAGGTCCGCTACGTCCACTTCAGCTCTCCTCGCCATTTCTCGCCGTGTGGTGTCTCGGCCGGGGGTCCGGGGGTGTCCCGGTGTCCGCCGTACGGTGAGGAGCGTACCCCCATTTCGTCAATCTGACGATTGTGGTCGGCGGACACGCGATCGCCTTGCGGCCAGGCCCGTTTGTGCGACTACCCCCCTCGGGTGGCAGCATGGGCAGTGTGACGTCACCCGCGCCCCTGGAGATCGAACGCACCGAGTCGGCGGAGGAGGTCTTCGCCGTACCCGAGCCGGACCTCCCGTGGGTCACCATCGTCCACAACGACCCGGTCAACCTCATGAGCTATGTGACGTACGTCTTCCAGTCGTACTTCGGCTACTCCAAGGACAAGGCCACCAAGCTCATGCTCGACGTCCACCACAAGGGCCGGGCGGTCGTCTCCAGTGGCAGCCGCGAGGAGATGGAACGCGACGTGCAGGCCATGCACGGCTACGGCCTGTGGGCCACCCTCCAGCAGGACCGCAAGTAGCCAGTTCCCCGCCCAGCAGCGAAAAGGCGTTCATGCCCGGAACCTTCGAACCGCTCCCCGGCGGCGGCGCGGCCGTCGCCCTCGACGAGGTCGAGATCTCCATCATCCGGTCGCTGGCCGTCCAGCTCCTGGAACTCATCGGCCCCGGGCCCGCCGAGGACACCTCCGGCGACCCGCTCGCCGAGCTGTTCGCCGACGGCCCCAGTGAGCCGCCCGCCGACCCGGTGCTGAGGCGGCTCTTCCCGGACGCCTACAGCGACCCCGAGCAGCCCGCCTCGTCGCGGGACGCCGAGGAGCAGCGGGCGTATTCAGCGGAGTTCCGGCGCTACACCGAGAACGACCTGCGGGCCGGCAAGCGCGACAGTGCCCTCGCGGTGATCCGCTCCCTCGACGCGCTCTCCTCGGCCTCGGCCGGCGAGGGCGGCGCGGTGCTGAAGCTGTCGCCGGCGGAGTCCCAGCAGTGGCTGGGCGCCCTGAACGACCTGCGGCTCGCGATCGGCTCGCGGCTGGAGATCACCGACGACGAGGACACCGACCTCCTCTACCGCCTCCCGGACGACGACCCGCGCAAGCCGATGGTGATGGCCTACCTGTGGCTGGGTGGACTCCAGGAGACGCTGGTCGGAACCCTTATGCCCTGATCAGTGCAGGTTTTGTGACCGGCGGGTGACCGAAGAGTGTTCGCTCAGAGGACACTCAAATCCGGATAACGATCCCGTCACCGCACCCGCCTTCTATGGCCTCTTCGAAAGCGCTTTGTCCGCTTTTTCCTGTGGGGTGTGCCACATCCCCTGCCTGTGATCAGTGTTGCGGCCGTGATAAATCTTCACGACCGCCCGGCGAACACCACCCGAATGTTCGGCCGGGTGCGCCACCGAGCCGGCAACCGCCGGCCAGGCACGAGCGGGCTTCCGGGCCCGCTCAGCTCCATCATTCCGGGGGGATCGAAACCCGATCCGAGGCCGACGAGAGGTCCGGGTCGGCATGGAGAAAGGCGCACCACACATGACCTCTGCGCAGGTCGACACGGAAAACGTGCCCGAAGAGGGGTACGAGCGCGGCCTCGGCAGCCGCCAGGTCCAGATGATCGCCATCGGCGGCGCCATCGGCGTCGGCCTGTTCATGGGTGCCGGAGCGAATATCGCCAAGGCCGGCCCCAGCATCATCCTCATGTACGCCCTCGCGGGCGTCGTCATCTTCTTCATCATGCGGGCGCTGGGCGAACTGCTCCTCTACCGGCCCGTCTCCGGCTCCTTCGCCGAGTACGCCCGCGAGTTCCTCGGCCCGTTCTTCGGGTTCGTCACGGGCTGGACGTACTGGCTCATGTGGGTGGTCACCGGCATGGCCGAGCTCACCGCCGCCGCGATCTACATCCACTTCTGGTTCCCGGAGATCCCGCAGTGGGTCAGCGCCCTGGTGTTCCTGGTGGTGCTCTTCGGCGTCAACCTGATCTCCGTCAAGATCTTCGGCGAAGTCGAGTTCTGGTTCTCGATGATCAAGGTCACGGCCATCATCGGCATGATCGTCATCGGCCTCGGCGTGCTCACCCTCGGCTTCTCCGACGCCGGTGACACCGCCACCGTCTCCAACCTCTGGTCGCACGACGGCTTCTTCCCGAACGGCATCGGCTCCAGCCTGATGACGCTCCAGGGCGTCATGTTCGCCTACCTCGCCGTCGAGCTCGTCGGCGTCACCGCGGGCGAGTCGGAGAACCCCGAGAAGACCCTGCCCAAGGCCATCAACACCCTGCCCTGGCGCATCATCGTCTTCTACGTCGGCGCCCTGCTGGTGATCCTCTCCGTCGTCAAGTGGACCGAGTTCTCCGCCGGCGAGAGCCCGTTCGTCCACGCGTTCGGCAAGATCGGCATCCCGCTCGCCGCCGGCATCGTCAACTTCGTGGTGCTCACCGCGGCCCTGTCGTCCTGCAACTCGGGCATGTACTCCACCGGCCGGATGCTGCGCGACCTGGCCTCCAACAGCGAGGCCCCGCAGGCGTTCGGCAAGCTGAACGCCCGCAAGACGCCCGCCGTCGGCATCACGGTCTCCGTGGCGCTCATGGGCATCGGCGTCGTCCTGAACTACGTCGTCCCGGAGAAGGCGTTCCTCTACGTCACCTCCGTCGCCACCGCGGCCGGCATCTGGACCTGGATGATGATCCTCGTCAGCCACATCCGCTACCGCGCCGCGGTCGACGCGGGCCGGCTGCGCGCCTCGTCCTTCCCGGCCCCCGGCGGAGCGCTCTTCAGCTGGGTCGCGCTCCTCTTCCTCATCGGCGTGACCTGCATGATCGCGTACGACAAGGACGCGCGGGTCTGCCTGTACGTCGCGGCCGGCTGGGCCGTCGCCCTCGGTGTCGGCTGGGCGGTCCTCAAGAGCCGCAACCCGCAGATCGCCCAGCGCCGCGACGACGCGGAGTTCGAGAAGGTCGGCTGACCAACGCGCGGACGCCCAGCCGCAGGGAGTACTCGTGGCACCCCCTGCGGCTGCCGCTCAGGGCGTCCGGCATGTGGGCCGTTCCGTACCATTCCTCGGTACGGAACGGCCCTTCTGCTTATCCTTGCCGGCATGCTGACCATCACCCAGGCCCTCGTCGACCAGATCGTCGCCCACGCGCGCAAGGACCACCCCGACGAGGCGTGCGGCGTCGTCGCCGGACCGGCGGGCTCGGACCGCCCCGAGCGCTTCATCCCCATGCTGAACGCGGCCATGTCGCCCACGTTCTACGAGTTCGACTCGGGCGACCTGCTCAAGCTCTACCGCGAGATGGACGACCGCGACGAGGAGCCGGTGGTCATCTACCACTCCCACACCGCCACCGAGGCCTACCCCTCGCGCACCGACATCTCCTACGCCAACGAGCCCGGTGCCCACTACGTCCTGGTCTCCACCGCCGACACCGACGGGGCCGGCGAGTTCCAGTTCCGCTCCTTCCGGATCGTCGAGGGCGAGGTCACGGAGGAGGAAGTCCAGGTAGTCGAGGCCTACTGAGGACGTCTGAGCAGGGCGGTCTCACTCTCCGGCCCGAATGCGTCCGCCATGTGGGATCACATTCCAGGACCCGGACCGGGAATCGATACGATGAGCCCATGGTTTTCCATGACGTGAGCGAAAAGACGCCGGGCGATCTGCTCGTGGCGCGGCTGCACGTCGACCTGTGCAGGCTCGCCAGCGCCATCTGTTGACGCCGGTCCCTGCCGCCGTACGGCCGTGAGCCGCGGCGCTGCACACACGCACCACCTGCTGTTCCTGCGCTGCCGCGCGCCCTGACCGACCACTCCCGACAGGAGCCCTGAAGCCATGGCCATCGAGGTCCGCATCCCGACCATCCTCCGCACCTACACCGACGGTCAGAAGGCAGTGGAGGGCAAGGGAGACACCCTCGCCGAGCTCTTCACCGACCTCGAGACCCGGCACGCCGGCATCCAGGCCCGCATCGTGGACGGCGACAGCCTGCGCCGCTTCGTCAACGTCTACCTGAACGACGAGGACGTCCGCTTCCTCGACGGCATCAACACCAAGCTGTCGGACGGCGACAACGTCACGATCCTGCCGGCCGTGGCCGGCGGCATGGTCTGATCACCGATGCGCTACGACTCCCCCCTGGCCGCGGTCGGCAACACCCCCCTGGTGCGCCTGCTGCGGCTGTCGCCGTCCGCCGACGTCCGCATCTGGGCGAAGCTGGAGGACCGCAACCCGACGGGGTCGGTCAAGGACCGTCCGGCCCTGCACATGATCGAGCAGGCGGAGAAGGACGGCCGCCTGACCCCGGGCTGCACCATCCTCGAGCCGACGTCGGGCAATACCGGCATCTCCCTGGCGATGGCGGCGAAGCTCAAGGGTTACCGCATCGTGTGCGTGATGCCGGAGAACACCTCGCAGGAACGCCGGGACCTGCTGGGCATGTGGGGCGCGGAGATCATCTCCTCCCCGGCGGCGGGCGGCTCCAACACCGCCGTGCGCGTCGCCAAGGAGCTCTCGGCCGAGCACCCGGACTGGGTGATGCTCTACCAGTACGGCAACCCGGACAACGCGGGCGCCCACTACGCCACGACCGGCCCCGAGATCCTCGAGGACCTGCCGTCCGTCACGCACTTCGTGGCCGGCCTCGGCACCACCGGCACCCTCATGGGCGTGGGCCGTTTCCTGCGCGAGCACAAGCCGGGCATCCAGATCGTCGCCGCCGAACCGCGCTACGACGACCTCGTCTACGGCCTGCGCAACCTCGATGAGGGCTTCGTCCCCGAGCTGTACGACGCGTCCGTCCTGACCAGCCGCTTCTCGGTCGGCTCCGCGGACGCGGTCACCCGCACTCGCGAGCTGCTCCAGCAGGAGGGCATCTTCGCCGGCGTCTCGACGGGCGCCGCGCTGCACGCCGCGATCGGCGTCGGCAAGAAGGCCGTCAAGGCCGGGGAGCCGGCCGACATCGTGTTCGTCGTCGCCGACGGAGGCTGGAAGTACCTCTCGACGGGCGTCTACACGGCGGCCACGACGGAGGAGGCCATCGATACGCTCCAGGGCCAGCTCTGGGCGTAGCCGACGGCGAACACCGACACAAAGGGCTGGAGTCCATGACTCCAGCCCTTTTTCCGGTGCTCAGCCCGCCAGGTACCGCACCTGGTCCCACAGCGCCGGATCCACCACTCCGACCCGCCGCCGGAAGCCCCACACCGGGACCTCCCGCAGCTCGTCCGTCTCCAGGAAACTCGCCCGCCCCTGGGCGTCACCCACCGAGCCCGGGGGCAGCGGGATCACTCCGGTGCGCTCGTCCCGGAACCGGGTGGTGATCTTCGCGACCGTCGCCCGCTCCCCACGCACCGCCAGCACCAGACAGGGCCGGTCCTTGGTGCGGGTCGCGTCCTCGTAGGGCACGTCCGCCCACCAGATCTCCGCCGGCTGCGGCCGGCCCTCCGGCGCGGCGGCCGGGGCCGCCGTCCGGACCCGCCGGGCCGACGGCCGCCGCCCGCGGCCCCAGCCGTCGACGAGCGTGGCAACGAGCGCGAGCAGTACCACCGCGGCGAGCGCCAGCCACCAGGACGTGTCCATACTGAGACGTTACCGGCGCCGCCCCTGCCACGCGCCCCTCTCACGAGGATCACTCCCCGACCCTGCCAGCCGAACCGGTGACAGCACAGGTGAGTTCGCCCACAACAGGCCTTGGCGGAGGAGCTACCGGAGGTTTTGCGCCTTACGCTCGACGGACCGCACGACCCCCGACGCCCCTCTCAGACATTTCCCGCCAGCGGAGGTTTCTGCTTCATGAAGCTCACCGTCGTCGGCTGCTCGGGGTCGTTCCCGTCCGCGGAATCGGCCTGCTCGAGCTACCTCGTCGAGGCCGACGGCTTCCGGCTGCTTCTCGACCTGGGCAACGGTGCCCTGGGCGAGTTGCAGCGCCACTGCGGTCTCTACGACCTCGACGCGATCTTCCTCAGCCACCTGCACGCCGACCACTGCATCGACATGTGCGCGTACTTCGTCGCGCGCTACTACCGCCACGACGGCGGCCGCTGCGACCCACTCCCCGTCTTCGGCCCCGAAGGCACGGAACACCGGCTGACCACCGCCTACGCGGACACCCCCTCCGCCTCCTCCATGAGCGAGGTCTTCGACTTCCACACGGTCAAGCCGTCCACCTTCGAGCTCGGCCCCTTCACGGTGCACACCGAGCGGGTGGCCCACCCCGTGGAGGCGTACGGCATCCGGATCGAGCACGGCGGCAAGGTCCTGACGTACTCCGGCGACACCGGCGTGAGCCCCGCCCTGGACGAACTCGCCCGGGACGCCGACCTGTTCCTGTGCGAGGCCGCGTTCACGCACGGCAAGGAGAACATCCCCGACCTGCACCTCAACGGCCGCGAGGCGGGCGAGACGGCGGCCCGGGCCGGCGCCCGCCGCCTGGTCCTCACCCACATCCCGCCGTGGACGGACCCCCAGGTCAACGTCGCCGACGCCCGCGAGGTCTACGACGGTCCGGTCGACCTCGCCGCACCCCGGCAGACGTACGAGATCTGAAGGCCCGGCCGGCACACGAAGGCCCCGGAACCCGAGCGGGTTCCGGGGCCTTCGTACGTGACGCGGGCTACTTCGCCTCGGCCTTCTGGAGCTCGGCGAGTTCCTCGTCGGACTCGCGGCCCGGCGTCGGCAGATTGAACCTGGTGATCGCGAAGCGGAACACCACGTAGTAGACCGCCGCGAAGCACAGGCCGACCAGGGCCAGGCCCCACGGGTTGGTCGCGATGCCCAGGTTGAGGAAGAAGTCCACCGCGCCGGCCGAGAAGCCGAAGCCGTCCTTCATCCCCAGGGCCCAGGTCAGCGCCATCGAGACACCCGTGAGCACGGCGTGGATCGCGTACAGCACCGGGGCGATGAACATGAAGGTGAACTCGATCGGCTCGGTGACGCCCGTGACGAACGAGGTCAGTGCGAGCGACAGCATCATGCCGCCGACGATCTTGCGACGCTCGGGACGGGCGCAGTGCACGATCGCCAGGCACGCGGCCGGCAGGGCGAACATCATGATCGGGAAGAAGCCCGTCATGAACTGCCCGGCGCTCGGGTCGCCCGCCAGGAACCGGGCGATGTCGCCGCTCTTGCCCTCGTAGGTGCCGGCCTGGAACCACGGGAAGGAGTTCAGCAGGTGGTGCATGCCGATCGGGATCAGCGCACGGTTGGCCACGCCGAAGATGCCCGCACCCACCGCACCGGAACCGACCAGCCACTCGCCGAAGTTGTGCAGCGCCGTGCCGAGGACCGGCCAGACGTAGCCGAAGACGATGCCGATGACCAGGCCGGCGAAGGCGGACAGGATCGGCACGAGACGGCGGCCGCCGAAGAAGCCCGCCCAGTCGGGCAGCTTGGTCCGGTAGAACTTCTGGTAGAGCAGGGCCACGACTATGCCCATGACCACACCGCCGAGGACCTTGGCGTCCACGGGAGCGTCGACCATGACGACCTTGCCGTCGACCGCCGTGGCGACCTTCGGCAGGTTCTTGTCGGTGAACGTGGCCAGCACGTTCTTGAAGACCAGGTAACCGACCACGGCCGCCAGGGCGGTGGAGCCGTCCGACTTCTTGGCGAAACCGATCGCGATGCCCACGGCGAACAGCAGCGCCATGTTGTCGAGGATCGCGTTGCCGCCGGCCGCCATGAAGCCCGCGATCTTCGTGATGAAGGCGGGGAACGACTCGCGCCCGAGCATGTCGGTGTTGCCGAGGCGGACCAGCAGGGCGGCGGCGGGCAGCACGGCGACCGGCAGCATGAGGCTGCGGCCGATCCGCTGCATGACGGCCATCACGGCCGACCCCTTGCTCGGGCTCGCGGGCGCGGCTGTGTCTGTGGACATGAACTTCCTCCAGGGGGCACGGCGCCGCCCAGGAAGAGTTCGACGGGGGACGGCGGCGTCTCACAGAAAGGGGAACGCGGTCATCACCGCGCTACCTCCACCACTGAGTGGTGTAGACCAGTTGTAGCACGGTAGGCCGAACGAGTGGAACCCGCCAATTCCGCCCGCTGCGAGGATCACGCCTTGGCGCTGTCCTCCACGTCCTCCTCGGGCTCCCGCCCCGGAGTCTTCAGATCGAACTTCGTGATCGCGAACCGGAAGATCACGTAATAGACGAGCGCGAAACTCAGCCCGATCGGGATGATCAGCCACGGCCGCGTGGCCAGATTCCAGTTGATGACGTAGTCGATCAACCCCGCCGAGAAGCTGAACCCGTCGTGCACCCCCAGCCCCCACGTCACCGCCATCGACACCCCCGTCAGCAACGCGTGCACCACATACAGCGCTGGCGCCACGAACAGGAACGAATACTCGATCGGCTCCGTGATGCCCGTGACGAACGACGTCAACGCCACCGACAGCATCAGGCCACCGACCTCCTTGCGCCGGCCCGGCCGCGCACAGTGCGTGATCGCCAGCGCCGCCGCCGGAAGCGCGAACATCATGATCGGGAAGAACCCCGAGAGGAACTGCCCCGCCTCCGGATCACCCGCCAGGAACATGTTGATGTCACCGTGCACCACCGTCCCGTCCGGCCTCGTGAACGAGCCGAACTGAAACCAGATGGGCACGTTCAGGAACTGATGCAGCCCCACCACCAGCAACGCCCGGTTCGCCACCCCGAACACACCCGCACCCCACGCGTCCAGGCCGTCCATCCAGTCGCTGAAACCCTCCAGCGCGTCACCGATCGGCGGCCACACCCACAGACACAACGCCGCGAACGCGATCGCCACGAACGCCATGATGATCGGCACCAGCCGCCGGCCGTTGAAGAACCCCAACCAGTCCACCAGCCGCGTGCGATGAAAACGCGCCCAGAAGAACGCCGCCAGCAGCCCCATCACGATCCCGCCGAACACTCCCGGATTCTGGAACGTGAACGCCGTCACCGTCCGGTCCCCCTCGGTCACCTGGCACCCCACGTTCGGCACCGCCACCGACCCCTCCGGACAACCCTCCGGAAACTGCCGCAGCACCGTGAAGTACACGAGGAACCCGGCCACCGCCGCCAGCGCCGTCGAACCGTCCGACTTCTTCGCCATCCCGATCGCAACGCCCACACAGAACAGCAGCGGCAACCCCAGCGAACTGTCCAGCAGCGCACCCCCCGCCCCCACCATCACCTTCGAGACGTTCGTCCAGCCCAGCCCGTCGTCCCCGAACACATCCGGCTGCCCCAGCCGGTTGAGGATCCCCGCCGCCGGCAACACCGCGATCGGCAACTGCAGACTGCGGCCCATCTTCTGCAACCCCTGGAACAATCGGTTCCAGCGAGCACGCGCGGGGCTGACGGCGGCCGCGGATCCGGCCGGGCTCTCGGCACTCATCTCCGGTCCCCTTTGTCGAGAGACGGGCTCGTGGTGTAGACCAGTCGTCCGGACGGTCACGCAGACGTGACGCCATCCTTCGGCACACACGACATGACCGCTCGCAAAGATGGGCCAACTGTGGGTTACTGCGACAAAGCGGTTCGGATCAGGGAGAACGAACATGGCCACCAAGGCTGAGAAGATCGTTGCCGGGCTCGGCGGCATCGACAACATCGAAGAAGTCGAAGGCTGCATCACCCGCCTCCGCACCGAGGTCGTGGACCCCGCCAAGGTCGACGAGACCGCCCTGAAGGCCGCCGGCGCCCACGGCGTCGTCAAAATGGGCACCGCCATCCAGGTCGTCATCGGCACCGACGCCGACCCCATCGCAGCGGAGATCGAAGACCTGATGTGAAGAGCGGGGATCGTCCCGGGCTTCACCCCCTGACACCCCCCGACACTCCAGCTCACCACCAGGCCCCTCCCACCACGGGAGGGGCCCTTCCGCGCGTACGGATAGGCTCATCCGCATGTCTCGAATCGACGGCCGCACCCCCCAGCAGCTCCGCCCCATCACCATCGAGCGCGGCTGGAGCAAGCACGCCGAAGGCTCCGTCCTCGTCTCCTTCGGCGACACCAAGGTCTTCTGCACCGCCTCCGTCACCGAAGGCGTCCCGCGCTGGCGCAAGGGCAGCGGCGAAGGCTGGGTCACCGCCGAATACTCCATGCTGCCCCGCTCCACCAACACCCGCGGCGACCGCGAGTCCGTCAAGGGCCGCATCGGCGGCCGCACCCACGAGATCAGCCGCCTCATCGGCCGCTCACTGCGCGCGGTCATCGACTACAAGGCCCTCGGCGAGAACACCATCGTCCTCGACTGCGACGTCCTCCAGGCCGACGGCGGCACCCGCACCGCCGCCATCACCGGCGCATACGTGGCCCTGGCCGACGCCGTCACCTGGGCCCAGGGCAAGAAAATCATCAAGCCCGGCCGCAAGCCCCTCACCGGCACCGTCTCCGCCGTCTCCGTCGGCATCGTCGCAGGCGTCCCCCTCCTCGACCTCTGCTACGAAGAAGACGTCACAGCCGACACCGACATGAACGTCGTCTGCACCGGCGACGGCCGCTTCGTCGAGGTCCAGGGCACCGCCGAAGCCGAACCCTTCGCCCGCGACGAACTGGGCGCCCTCCTCGACCTCGCCGTCGCCGGCTGCACCGAACTCGCCACCCACCAGCGCACCGCACTCGACACCGCCCTCGGAAAGTAAAGGGCACACCAAGACGGATGCCCGGCACGGGCAACCGCGCCGAGCACACTCGCGTCTGAAGAAGTACGGGCGCACGGCTCATCCCTGTGCGCCCGGCCAGCCACGCGGGCCCGACCGGCCCCACCGAACGAGAGGGACCGCTCCATGGCCGCGAGCCGCCGACGCCGCACCGCAGCCGTCGCCGCCACCCTGGCGGCCGTCGCGCTGACCGCCGGACTCACCACCGGCTGCGCCGCCGTCGACAAGGCGCTGGACTGTGTCCAGACCGCCGACGCCATCGCCGACAGCGTCACGGAACTCCAGCAAGCGGTCGACAGCGCGGCCAACGACCCCACGCAGGTCGACGAGTCCCTCGACTCCATCGACAAAAACCTCGGCGACATCGGCGACAAGACCGACAACGCGGATGTCAGCAAGGCCGTCGACGACCTCGACAAGGCCGTCGACAACGTCCGCACCTCCATCAAGAACGGCGACGAGACACCCGACATCAGCCCGGTCACGGACGCGGCGGGCGAACTGACGAAGGTCTGCACGCCGTAACGCTGCGCTGCCTGAGCCGACTGCGGCTACCCGGGTGCCGAGTTGTGCGGGTAGCCGTCTGCGGGTCCGCCGTGGCCGATCGCGCAGTTCCCCGCGCCCCTTACGGGGCGCCGGAGGTCCGGCCGCTCGGGGCCATACTGTGGTGGCCATGAGCCGCCTGATCCTCGCCACCCGCAATGCCGGGAAGATCACCGAACTTCGCGCGATCCTCGCCGAAGCCGGACTGCCCCACGACCTCGTCGGCGCCGACGCCTACCCGGACATCCCCGACGTCAAGGAAACAGGCGTGACGTTCGCCGAGAACGCACTCCTCAAGGCCCACGCCCTGGCCCAGGCGACAGGCCTGCCCGCGGTCGCCGACGACTCCGGCCTCTGCGTCGACGTCCTCAACGGTGCCCCCGGCATCTTCTCCGCCCGCTGGTCCGGCCGCCACGGCGACGACAAGGCCAACCTGAACCTCCTCCTCGCCCAGCTCTCCGACATCGCCGACGAACACCGAGGCGCCCACTTCGCCTGCGCGGCGGCACTCGCCCTGCCGGACGGCACGGAGCGGGTGGTCGAAGGACAGCTGCGGGGAGTGCTGCGCCACGAGCCGACCGGCTCGGGCGGCTTCGGCTACGACCCGATCCTCCAGCCGGAGGGCGAGTCCCGAACATGCGCGGAACTGACCCCCCAGGAGAAGAACGCGATCAGTCACCGGGGGAAGGCGTTCCGGGCGTTGGTGCCGGTGGTACGGGAGCTGTTGGACTGAGATGCGTGAGAGGGGCCGCCCGACTGGGCAGCCCCTCTTGGCGTGCGGCCGGTGGGAGTCGAACCCACATGGGCAAACGCCCCGAGGCACCTAAAACCTCTGCTTATACCGTTCAGCAACGGCCGCGTGTCAGGCCATGCTACCGGGCAGCCGTGGCTCGTCTATCTGCCTCTCCCGCCTCGGCACCAGGTGGCAGTGACCGCATGACAGTTGGGGCACAGCAACCGCAGGTTCTCCAGCCGGTCATCACTCCAGTCCCCATTGATGTGATCGACTTCCAGCGTCATGGGCTTGCCGAGCCACTCGGGACCGATGCCGCACCGCACACACTGCTCCGGTACGCCGACACTGCTGAGTGCGCGGCGCAACAGGGTGGTCGTGGTCCTGCGCTTGGCGCCATGCCGGACCAAAATCTCTTCGGGACGTTTGGCCGGGATGGTGCCTGGCTTGCCCCGGTTGTGCGCCTGCCCCAGGAAGTGCGCCGTGTCGAGCTGCTCCTGCGCGATCTGTCGACGCAACGCGGCCCGCTGTCCGCCGTTGTCCGGTCTAGCCAGCCGACGCAGCACCTCTGCGAGGGAGAAGGACGCGGCGACCGCGGCGCGCAGTTCTTCGGGGGTGGGCCGGCCCCGCCGCCTGCTCATGAGGCATGCCTTCGCGCGCGCCCCGTGCCACGCCCTCGGTAACTGTCCGTCGTTGAATGGCAGTTGGGGCAGAGGAACCGAACGTTCTCCACTCGATTGTTGCGCCAGTTGCCGTCGATGTGGTCGACCTCCAAGGGCATCGGTTCCCCCAGCCAGGCGGCTCCGATACCGCACATCGCGCAGCGCTCCTCGATACCCAGCTCGCGCATCGCTCTCTTTAGTCGGGCGCTCGGAACCCTTCTGGGGTGCGTGGAGGTGTCCTCGATGAGGATCTCCTCGGCGGTCCGGCGACGCTGGTTGTGCCGCATTTTCTCCGTGCGGACCGAGGGCACGAAGTGCGAAGTGTCGATGCCGTACGCCTTGATGCGGCGGCTGATGTGAGTGTGGTGACCCCCGACCAGCTCAAGCCCGAGGCGCCGCAACACGTCGTTCACGCTGGACGAGGCGGAAGCGGCCGCCTGCAGAACCTTCTTCGTCCACTTGCTTCCCTCCCGCTCGAAGTGGGACGTGTCCACCCGCAGCTTCTTCATCCGCTCCCGGATGTAGTCCCGCGTCGGGCTCCGCGGATCCACCCCCAGTGACAGCAATGCCTCCGACAGTGTCCGCGCCCCCCGAGCCGCCTCCTCCAGCCGCTCTCTGGTGTACGCACTGGCCCCCATCAAACGCCCTCCGTCCTCGACCACCCGTTCGTGATCTCGTACGGAGTAACGAACCGTTTATCGGACAGTCACGCCCGAAAAGCGGAGCGGCTCGTACCGGGCATTGCCGGTACGAGCCGCTCGCGGGAAGAATCAGTGAGGCTTCAGATCCCCAGATCCTTGATGATCTTCGCCACGTGCCCCGTCGCCCGGACGTTGTACAGCGCGTGCTCGACCTTGCCCTCCTCGTCCACGATGATCGTGGAGCGGATGACGCCCATGTAGGTCTTGCCGTAGTTCTTCTTCTCGCCGAAGGCGCCGTAGGACTCCAGGACCTGCTTGTCCGGGTCGGCCAGCAGGGTGACCTCGAGGGACTCCTTGTCACGGAACTTGGCCAGCTTCTCCGGCTTGTCGGGGGAGATGCCGATGACGTCGTAGCCCGCGCCCGTCAGCAGCTCCAGGTTGTCCGTGAAGTCGCAGGCCTGTTTCGTGCAGCCGGGCGTGAGGGCGGCCGGGTAGAAGTACACGATGACCTTGCGGCCCTTGTGGTCCGACAGGGACACCTCGGTGCCGTCGGCGTCGGGCAGGGTGAAGGCGGGGGCCACGTCCCCCGGCTGGAGTCGCTCGCTCATCTGGCCAGCGTAACCGGGGGTGCTGACAGTGTGATGAGCCGTGGAGCTGACAGACTGTCCCGCACAGGCTTCACACCGACTTCGGAGGCGACACGGTGGCGGACACGGCGGACACCAGGACCCCGGCGCAGATCGAGGCGGACATCAGGCGCCGCCGCACGACCCTGGCCGAGACCCTCGACGAGATCGGGGTGCGGGTGCACCCGAAGACGATCGTCGGGGATGCCAAGGCCAAGGTCGCTTCCAACATTGATCACACCCTCGGACGGGCTTACGTGGGGGTCAACCGGGCCGTCACCGATGTGCGGGCCCGGTTCGTGGACGAGGACGGGGCGCCCCGGCTGGAGCGGGTCGTGCCCGTGGCGCTCGTCGTGGTGGGCGTGGTCGGGCTGCTCGCGGTCAGCGCGCGGCGGCGCAAGGGCTGACCCGACTGCGTACGTATCCGGGGAAGACAGGTAGGTTTCAGGGCGTGAGCGCCAAGAGAAACGAGCACAGTACCCATCCGGACAAGCTGCCCATCCGGATGCTGCACGACCGCGTACTCGTGCGGCAGGACACCAGCGAGGGCGAGCGGCGTTCCGGCGGCGGCATCCTGATCCCCGCCACGGCGGCGGTCGGCCGGCGGCTGGCGTGGGCCGAGGTCGTCGCGGTGGGGCAGAACGTGCGGACCGTGGAGGCGGGCGACCGGGTGCTGTTCGACCCGGAGGACCGGGCCGAGGTGGAGGTGCGGGGGATCGCGTACGTGCTCATGCGCGAGCGTGATCTGCACGCCGTGGCCGCGGACCGGTTCGAGGGGGCCGAGGACTCGACGGGCCTGTACCTGTAGGACCGGCGGCAGCTGTGCGGAAAGGGGCCGGTGACCCTGGTCACCGGCCCCTTCGGCATGTCGTGCGGCTTTGCTACGTTGGAGGGAACCCCGACGAGACGCGCCGTACCGGGATGAAGGCAAAGACGACGCACCGACACCGTCAGCCCTTTCCCGGAGGTGCCCGTCATGGCCTGGGTTCTGCTCGTCGTCGCCGGTCTGCTCGAGGTGGGGTGGTCGGTCGGCATGAAGTACACCGACGGCTTCACGCGTCCGCTGCCCAGTGTGCTCACGGGCGCCGGCATCGTCGCCAGCATGCTGCTGCTGTCGCAGGCCGCCAAGACCCTGCCCATCGGTACCGCCTATGGCGTGTGGGTGGGGATCGGGGCGGCCGGGGCGGCGGTGTTCGGCATGGCGGTGCTGGGTGAGCCTGCGACCGCCGCCCGGATCTTCTTCGTGTGTCTGCTGCTGGTCGCGGTGGTGGGGCTGAAGGCGACCAGCGGTCACTGAGCTACTCGCGGCGGGCGCCCTGCGGGACCACGCCCCAGCCGGGGCCGGTCGGACCGCCGGTCGCGCCGCCGTCGCTCGCGTCGCCACCGCCGCCCTCGGTCGTGCCGCCGTCGGTGGTGCCGCCGCCGGTGGTCGCGCCGCCGTCGGTCGTGCCGCCGTCCGCGGTGCCGCCGCCGGTGGGGGACTGGCCGCCGGTGCCGCCGTCGGTGGTGCCGCCGTCGGTCTGGCCCTCGGTCTGCCCCTCGGGGGCGCTGGGGCTCTGGCCGGGCGTCTGGGTGCCGGTTTCCTCGCCGCCGGTGGTCGTGCCGCCGTCGGTGGTGGCGCCGGTGGTCGGTTCGGCCGGGGCGTCGCTGCTGGGGGCCTGTGAGACGTCGGAGCCGGGCTGGAGCCTGAGGTCGAACTCCTTGGCGGGCTTGCCCTTGAGGGCGTCCTGGGTGAACTGCGTCCAGATCTCGGCCGGTGCGCCGCCGCCGTTGACCCGGTCCAGGCCCATCGCGCCGTACAGCGACTTGTGGGCGGCGGTGACGGGGTCCTGGCCCATGACGGAGACGACGGTGGCGAGGTCGGGGGTGTAGCCCGCGAACCAGGCCGCCGTGTCCTCCTCGGCGGTGCCGGTCTTGCCGGCGACGGGGCGGCCCGCGGCCTGCGCGGCGGAGGCCGTGCCGTTCTGGACGACGCTCCGCAGCATGGAGGTGGTGGTGTCGGCGGCCTCGCGGCTCACGGCCTGCCGGGTGCGGCGCTCGGGCAGCTCGACGGGCGTGCCCTCCTTGGTGACCTTCTCGACCATCGTGTAGGTGCCGTGCCGGCCGTGGTTGGCGAGTGTGGCGTAGGCCTCCGCCATGTCGAGGACGCTGGCGGTGGCGGTGCCGAGCGCGATGGCGGGGCCGTCGGCGAGGTCGGGGGTGGTCTCGGGGACGCCCAGGTCGATGGCGGTCTGCTTGACCTTCGCGGGGCCGACGTCGGCGGCCATCTGCGCGTACACGGAGTTCACGGAGCTGTCGGTGGCCTCGGTGACGGTGATGTCGCCGTAGGAGCGCTGGTCCTCGTTCTCGGGGGCGTAGGGCTGGCCGGTCCAGCCCTGGACGGAACGCTTGTTGGTGCCGTCGTAGATGGTGTTCGGGGTGATGACGCGGCCGTCCTGGGTCTCCGAGTGGTTCTCGACGGCCGAGGTGAACACGAACGGCTTGAAGGTGGAGCCGACCTGGAAGTCCCTGCGGGTGGCGTTGGGGGTGTACTGCTTGACGTAGTCGACGCCGTTGTACATCGCCACGACCTTGCCGGTCTTGGGGTCGACGGAGGCGCCGCCGGCGCGGACGTAGGTGTCGACCTTGTTGTTCTTCTTGTCGAGCTTGGACATCAGCTTGTCGTTGACGGCCTTCACGAACGCGTCCTGCTTGCCCTTCTGCAGGGTGGTCGTGATGCGGTAGCCGCCGGCGTCGAGCTTGCTCTCGTCGATGATCTTGTTCTCGGTGAGGTAGTCCTTGACGATCCGGACGATGTAGCCGCGCTGCCCGGACATGCCGGTGGAGAGGGTGGACTCCTTCGGCATGGGGAACTTCATGCCGGCCCGCTCCGACTCGCTGAGCCAGCCCTTCTTGACCATGCCGTCCAGGACGTAGTTCCAGCGGGACTCGGCGGCCTTGCGGTTCTCGGGGTGGGCGACGACGTCGTACTGGCTGGGGGCGTTGACGAGCGCGGCGAGGTAGGCGGCGCGGGCCGGGTCGAGGTCCTTGGCGTCCTTGCCGTAGTAGGCCTGGGCGGCGGCCTGGATACCGTAGGCGTTGCGGCCGAAGTAGCTGGTGTTGAGGTAGCCCTCGAGGATGTGGTCCTTGCTGACCTCGCGGTCCAGCTTGATCGCGATGAAGAACTCCTTGGCCTTGCGCGTGACGGTCTGGTCCTGGCGCAGGTAGTAGTTCTTCACGTACTGCTGGGTGATCGTGGAGCCGGACTGCTTGCCCTTGCCGAGGGCGGTGTTCCAGGCGGCGCGGACCATGGCCTTGGGGTCGACGGCGGACTCGGTGTAGAAGTCGCGGTCCTCGGCGGCCAGGATCGCGTGCTGGGCGTCCTTGGAGATCTGCGGGAGTGTGACGTTCTCGCGGTTGACCTCGCCATCGCGGGCGATCACGGAGCCGTCCGCGTAGAGGTAGACGTTGGCCTGCTTGGTGGCGAGCGCGTTGGCCGGCGGGATCTGCACCAGCGAGTAGCCCAGGAAGAAGCCGCCGACCAGCAGCAGGACGACGATGACGAAGCCGCCGAGCGTCATGCGCCAGGTCGGGATTATCCGGCGCCAGCCGGTCCGCTTCGGTTTCCCGGCCGGCCCGGCCTCGGGCGTGCCCGGGTCGCCGTCGGCGTCTGCCTGCGGCTGGTTCGGTGCCCAGCCCGGATTCGGCTGCTGCGGCTGAGGCTCGTCACTCATGTCGTGCACGGACTCCTGTTTCGCGTCGTACGTCGTTCCCGTACGTCTCTGCTCGCTCTTGCGCCCCTGTGATGAAGACTGTCCCATCCGTTGATCAGTTCCCTGATCGAGGGCCGGGCTGCGAGCCGCGTGGTGAGGCGGGCCGTGCGCGGGCGGGCACGAGGCGAGTCGTGCTGTTCCGCACGCCTGCCCGAATCGTGATCTCGCCTGCGCGACATTCGCCCGAAGGGGGACACGGCCGTGGATCGCGACGGCTCGTACGCTCCGCCCGGCCGGCACCGCCGCCACGCTGCTCGCCCTGGCCACGGGCGCCTCGGCCCGCGCGGACGCAACGGATCGTACCGTCTGGGCCGGTGCGTACTCACCCCCCGGCGCCCCTGCCGCTCCCGGAAATTGCGTGGCGTGCCCGATCGCGGGCGCACTAGGCTCCTGCGCTTCGGTGCCGGGGGGCGAGGAGGGCGGTGGATGTGGGTTCGGGGCGGTTGTACGCGGCCGTCGCGGCGGGCGGTTTCCGGCGGTACGCGACGTATCGGGCGGCCACGGTGGCCGGGGTGTTCACCAACACGGTCTTCGGCGTCATCCTCGTCTACACGTATCTGGCGCTGTGGGACCAGAAGCCGCATCTCGGGGGGTACGACCAGGCGCAGGCCGTGACGTACGTGTGGCTGGGGCAGTGCCTCTACGCGACGCTGGCGATCCAGGGCGGCGGCGCCGAGAAGGACCTGATGGAGCGTATCCGCACGGGTGAGATCGCCGTGGACCTGTACCGGCCGGCCGATCTGCAGCTGTGGTGGCTGGCGGGCGACGTGGGGCGGGCGCTGTTCCAGATGCTGGGGCGGGGGGTGATCCCGTTCGTGTTCGGCGCGGTGTTCTTCCCGATGGCGCTGCCGACGGACGTCGCCCCGTGGGCGGCTTTCGTGGTCACGCTGCTGCTGGCGACGGTCGTGAGTTTCGCGATCCGCTATCTGGCGGCGCTGAGCGTGTTCTGGCTGATGGACGGCATGGGCGTCAGCCAGGTCCTGATGGTCACGGGCATCTTCTTCTCGGGCATGGTGCTGCCGCTGAACGCCTTCCCGGGCACGCTCGGCGAGGTGGTGCGGGTGTTGCCGTGGGCGGCGCAGATCCAGATGCCGGCGGACGTGCTGATGGGGGAGACGGACCCGCTCAGGGCGTTCGCCTTCCAGGCGGCGTGGGCGGTGGCGCTGCTGGCGGCGGGCAGGCTGATGCAGTCGGCCGCGACGCGGCGGGTGGTGGTGCAGGGTGGGTGAGCGCGGTGCTGCGGCCGAGGGGCTGCGGGCCTACCGGCTGATCGCCGGGATGTGGGTGCGGTCCAGCATGACCTACCGCGCCTCGTTCCTGGTCACGGTGCTGGGGAACCTGACGGTGACCGGCCTGGACTTCGTCGGGATCCTGCTGATGTTCTCGCAGGTCGACTCGCTGGGCGGCTGGTCGCTGCCCGAGGTCGCCTTCCTGTACGGGCTGTCCGTGACGTCGTTCGGGATCGCCGATCTGGCGCTCGGCTCGATGGACGTCCTGGGCGCCCGGATGCGCGACGGTTCGTTCGACACGCTGCTCGTGCGTCCGGTGCCGGTGCTCGCGCAGGTCGGGGCCGACCGGTTCGCGCTGCGCCGGCTGGGCCGGATCACCCAGGGCGCGGTGGTGCTGGGCTGGGCGCTGGTGTCGGTGGACGTGGACTGGAGCGCGGTGAAGGTGCTGCTGGTGCCGGTGATGGTGGTCAGCGGCGCGGCGATCTTCTCGGCGGTGTTCGTCGCGGGGGCGGCCTTCCAGATCTACGCGCAGGACGCCGCCGAGGTGCAGAACGCCTTCACCTACGGCGGGACGACGCTGCTGCAGTATCCGCCGACGGTGTTCGGCAAGGACCTGGTGCGGGGCGTGACCTTCATGGTGCCGCTGGCCTTCGTCAACTGGGTGCCGGCCGCCCATGTGCTGGGGCGGCCGTATCCGATCGGGCTGCCCGGGTGGGCGGCGTTCGCCTCGCCGCTGGTGGCGGTGTTCTGCTGCGTGCTGGCCGGGCTGGCGTGGCGGACGGGGCTTCGTTCGTACCGGAGTACAGGGAGTTGAGTTGACCGGTTCAAGCAGCGGGTTCATCGAACTGGAGGGTGTGGAGAAGGTCTTCGAGGTGCGCAAGAAGACCGGCTTCATGAAGCGGGAGCGGCGGCAGGTGCGGGCCGTCGACTCGATCTCCTTCCGTGTGGAACGCGGTGAGATGGTCGGCTACATCGGCCCGAACGGCGCCGGCAAGTCGACCACGATCAAGATGCTGACCGGCATCCTCACGCCGAGCGCGGGCCGGCTGCGGGTGGCCGGCATCGATCCCTCCCGGGAGCGGACGCGGCTCGCGCACCGCATCGGCGTGGTGTTCGGGCAGCGTACGACGCTGTGGTGGGACCTGCCGCTGGTCGACTCCTACCGGCTGATGCACCGTATGTACCGGATCCCGGACGCCCGTTACCGGCAGAACCTCGACCGTCTGGTCGATCTCCTCGGCCTCGGCGACCTGCTGGACGTGCCGGTGCGGCAGCTCTCCCTCGGCCAGCGGATGCGCGGTGACATCGCGGCGGCGCTGCTGCACGACCCGGAGGTGCTGTACCTCGACGAGCCGACCATCGGGCTGGACGTCGTCTCCAAGTCCAAGGTGCGGGAGTTCCTGCGGGAGTTGAACACCGAGCGCGGCACCACGGTGCTGCTGACCACGCACGACCTCCAGGACATCGAGCAGTTGTGCAAGCGGGTGATGGTCATCGACCACGGGCGCCTGATGTACGACGGTCCGCTCGCCGGGCTGCACGAGGCGGCGGAGAGCGAGCGGACGCTGGTGGTGGACCTGGAGCGGGAGCTGCCGCCGATCGAGGCACCGGCGCCCGCGCGGGTGGTCCGTGTGGACGGTCCGCGGCAGTGGCTGGCGTTCCCGGCGGGGGAGTCGGCGGCGCCGCTGGTGGCGCGGGTCGCGGCCGAGTACCCGCTGGTGGATCTGTCGGTGCGGGAGCCGGACATCGAGGCGGTGATCGCCCGCATGTACGTCGAGCAGGCCGAGCGGACGATCTCGTAGCCCCCGGCGGGGCGAACTCGTAATCTGCTGTGTATGACCGACGACGCAGTCCCGGACCTCCGTGCCTCCGACGCCGACCGTGAACGGGTCGCCGGCATCCTGCGGGACGCCCTCGCGGAGGGGCGCCTCGACATGGAGGAGTTCGAGGAGCGGCTGGACGCGACGTACCGGGCGCGGACGTACGGGGAACTGGCGCCCATCACGCGGGACCTGCCGGCCGAGGGCGTCACGGTGCCGTCGGTGTCCCTGACGAAGGATCCCGCCGCCGGCTCGGACTGGTCCGGGCGGATCGTGGGCGGCGAGGGTTCGTCCACGTGGGCCGTCGCCGTGATGTCCGGCTTCCAGCGCAAGGGGCGCTGGACGATGCCCCGGCGCTTCACCTGCTTCGCCTTCTGGGGCGGCGGGGAGATCGACCTGCGCGAGGCGAACTTCGCGGACCGCGAGGTCGAGGTCAGCGCGATCGCGATCATGGGCGGGGTGGATGTCATCGTCCCGCCCGGTGTCGAGGTCGTCGTCCGCGGCATCGGCGTCATGGGCGGCTTCGATCACCGCGAGGAGGGCGTGCCGGGTGAGCCGGGCGCCCCGCGGGTCGTCGTCACGGGTTTCGCGTTCTGGGGCGGCGTCGGGGTCCAGCGGAAGCTGACGCGGGCGGAGAAGCTGCGGATCCGAGAGGAACGGCGCCAGGAGAAGCTGGAGCGGAAGACGGGGCGGCGGGAGCTGGACGAGCCGCCCCGGCGGGATTCGCACGGCGGGTTCTGAGCCCCGGCAGCCGTGTGCGGAGGCCGAGCCCCGGCAGCCGTGTGCGGAACCCGAGCCCCGGCAGCCGTGTGCCCGCCCCTGCGGACAGGTGGCGGGCACGGGGACGCCTGCGGACAGGCGGCGGGCACGGGGCGGGGCCGGGCTACAGCTCCGCCGGCGCCGACCCCTTCAGCGTCTCCAGGTCGAAGGACTCCGCCATCCGCGCGTATCCCTTGTCGCTGGGGTGCAGATGGTCCCCCGAGTCGTAGTCGGCCCGCAGCCGCCTCGGGTCGTACGGATCACGCAGCGCCTGGTCGAAGTCGGCCACGGCGTCGAAGACCCGGCCGGCACGGATCTCCGCGTTGATCGTCCGGCGTACCGCCTCGCGGGCCTCCGTGTACCCGCGGTGTCCGTAGAACGGCATCAGGGTCGCGCCCACGACCTTGATGCCGCGCGCGTGGGCCTGCCCCACCAACGTGCGCAGTCCGTTCAGGATCGCGTTCGGGTCGGCGAGGCGCGGGTTGCGCAGGATGTCGTTGACGCCGAGGTCGATGACGACGACCTTGACGTTCGTCCGCTCCATCACGTCCCGCTGGAAGCGGTTCAGCCCGCTTGGGTTGTCCGCGGGGCGGCCCAGCCCGTCGGCGAGGACCTGGTTGCCGCTGATGCCCTGGTTGACGACGCTGTAGCGGGGCAGGTCCCGCCCGGCCGCGATCTCCGCGCGCAGCCGGTCGGAGAGCACGTCGGTCCACCGGCTGTTGGTGCCCGGCGTGGAGGTGATGCCGTCCGTCAGCGAGTCGCCGAGGGCGACGATCGTGCCGTCGGACTCGTTGCTCAGCACGTCCAGCGCGGTCAGGTACCGCCAGGAACCGGTCTGCTCGGTGTACGGCGTGCCCGTCGCGTCCTGCGTCTGGTCGCCCTGGGCGAGGTAGGAGATCTGCCGGGCGTGCCGGTGGTAGGTCACCGGGCCGGAGCTGGCCGGGGTGTAGGTGGTGATCAGGACGTCGGAGTCGTGCGGGACGACGACCCTTACCGCGTCGCTCATCACCTGTCGGCCGGGCGGGATGACGACGGTGGGTCCGCCACTGAAGGTCAGCTGCCGCATGGTGTCCGCGAGTGCCGCCGCCGTACCGCTGCCCGCGGAGACGGCGATCGTCGCCCGCGTGATGCTCAGCGGCGACTGGCCGTAGAGATTGGACAGCGTCACGCGGGCACTCGTACCGCCGACGCTGGTGTGGACGACGTTGCGAACCGAACGGTCCGCCATGCCGGTCGTCTCGGTGCCCGGTTCGGCGGCAGAGGGAGACGTGGACCAGGTGCCGACCCAGGTGCCGGTGGAGGCGGGGGCCGCGGAGTTGTGAGGGGCGCGGCCGTCGCCGAGGGCGGCCCGGTCGCGCAGGCTGTCGTCGGGCGCCACGCCGACGTAAATGGCGGTGGAAAGGGCCACGATCGCTGCGACGACCAGGGCAAGGAGGGCGTAGCCACGTCCTCGGGTCATGCTGTGTTGTTCTCCTCGGGCGATGGGAGCCCAAGGCTCCGATCTGATGTGCCCATGATGCGTCATGGACCGGGGGAAGCTCACAGGACCCCATGGCAATACCCCCTCCCGACAGACGCCGGGAACTCCTGTTCCGTTCCAGGAGTCGGTCAGGAAGGGACAATGTGTGCGGGATCACCAAGCGGGTGGAGCGGATGGAACGGACGAAAGCAGCAGAAAAGGACGCCGGTGCCGGAGGGCAGCATGCCCGGCCCGGTGCCGTCGTGAACCGTGCGATGACGACCTTCAGCCCGGCGGACGAGGAGAAACAGCGCGGCGTGCGGCAGATGAAGCTCACCGCCACCGGGCTCCTGGTGTTCGTGGCCGTGGTCTACGTCCTCGCCAAGTGGGCGCAGAACTCCGGCGCCGGCCCCTGGGCGGGCTATGTCGCCGCCGCCGCCGAGGCGGGCATGGTCGGCGCGCTCGCCGACTGGTTCGCCGTCACCGCCCTCTTCCGGCACCCCCTCGGCATCCCCATCCCGCACACCGCGATCATCCCCACCAAGAAGGACCAGCTCGGCGTCTCCCTGGGCGAGTTCGTCGGCGAGAACTTCCTCTCCGAGGACGTCGTACGGCAGCGGCTGCGCGCCGTCGGCATCGGCAGCCGCCTCGGCGCCTGGCTCGCGGTCCCCGAACACGCCGACCGGGTCACCGCCGAGCTGTCCACCGCCCTGCGCGGCGCCCTGACGGTCCTGCGCGACTCCGACGTCCAGGCCGTGGTCGGCGAGGCCATCACCCGCCGCGCGAACGCCCAGGAGATCGGGCCCGGCATCGGCAAGATGCTGGAGAAGGTCGTCGCCGACGGCGGCCACAAACGGGTCGTCGACCTGGTCGTCACCCGCGCGCACGACTGGCTGGTGCTGCACCGCGACGAGGTGATGGACGCCGTGGAGGGCGGCGCCCCCGGCTGGACGCCGAGGTTCGTCGACCGCAAGGTCGGCGAGCGCGTCTACAAGGAACTGCTGCGCTTCGCCACCGAGATGTGCGACATGCCCGCCCACCCCGCGCGCGGCGCCCTCGACCGCTTCCTCACCGACTTCGCCTCCGACCTCCAGTCCGACACCGACACCCGCGCCCGCATCGAGCGGCTCAAGGGCGAGGTGCTGGGCCGCGGCGAGGTCCAGGACCTCATCGCCAGCGCCTGGACGGCCGTACGGTCCATGATCGTCGCCGCGGCGGAGGACGAGCGCAGCGAACTGCGGCTGCGGGTGCGGGCGTCCCTGCTGTCGCTGGGCTCGCGGATGGCGGCCGAGCGCAAGGTGCAGGACAAGGTCGACCAGTGGGTGGAGGACGCGGCCGTCTACGTCGTCACCACCTACCGCAAGGAGATCACCTCCCTGATCACCGACACGGTGGCGAGCTGGGACGCCGAGCACACCACGAAGAAGATCGAGGCCAACATCGGCCGCGACCTGCAGTTCATCCGCATCAACGGCACGGTGGTCGGCTCGCTGGCCGGTCTGCTCATCTACACGGTGTCGCGCGCGCTCGGGGCGTGAGACGGGCAGCTCGGCGGGTGGGAGAGGTAGCTCAGGGCGTAAGAGAAACCGCTCAGGGCACTCGAACCGGGGTCCGCTCGATGAG
Organism: Streptomyces flavovariabilis; assembly: GCF_000725785.1. NCBI lineage: Bacteria > Bacillati > Actinomycetota > Actinomycetes > Kitasatosporales > Streptomycetaceae > Streptomyces > Streptomyces flavovariabilis. Next base: position 159,805 of record NZ_JNXD01000017.1, read on the forward strand.
GAGGGAGCCCATGACCACCGCCCAGGCCGGGACCGGCCGAACCATCACCACCGACATCCCCGCCCGCCTCGACCGCCTCCCGTGGTCGCGCTGGCACTGGACGATCGTCATCGGCCTCGGCACCGTGTGGATCCTCGACGGTCTCGAAGTCACCGTCGTCGGCAACATCGCCAGCCGCCTGTCCGAGCCCGGCAGCGGCCTGCCCATCACCTCCGGCGAGGTCACCGGCATGGCGGCCGCCCTGTACGTGGCGGGCGCCTGCCTGGGAGCCCTCTTCTGGGGCCGCCTCACCGACAAATGGGGGCGCAAAAAACTTTTCATGATCACGCTGGCCGTGTACCTGGCGGCCACCGCCCTCACCGCGATCGCCTTCGACACCTGGTGGTTCTTCCTCTTCCGCTTCCTCACCGGCTTCGGTATCGGCGGCGAGTACGCGGCGATCAACTCCGCGATCGACGAACTGATCCCCAAGGAGTACCGCGGCCGCACCGACCTGATGATCAACGGCAGCTTCTGGCTGGGCGCCGTCTTCGGCTCGCTGCTGTCCATCGTCGCGCTGGACACGGACATCTTCGCGGCGAACGTCGGCTGGCGCCTCACCTTCGCGCTGGGCGCGGTCCTCGCCCTGGTGATCCTCCTCGTCCGCCGGCACGTCCCCGAAAGCCCACGCTGGCTGCTCATCCACGGCCGCGACGACGAAGCGGAACGCATCGTCTCCTCCATCGAGCGCAAGATCGAGGAGGAGCGGGGCGAGCCGCTGCCGCACCCGGAGGGCGAGATCACCATCCACCAGCGCCGCAGCGTCTCCTTCCTGGAGATCGGCCGCACGGTCTTCTCCGACTACCGCAGGCGCGCCGTCCTAGGCTTCTCCCTCTTCATCGGCCAGGCGTTCCTCTACAACGCGATCACCTTCGGCTTCGGCGCGATCCTGACGACGTTCTTCGACGTCCCGAGCGGCAACACCGGCTACTACTTCGCGGTCATCGCACTCGGCAACTTCTTCGGCCCGCTGCTCCTCGGCAAGCTCTTCGACACGGTCGGCCGCCGCATCATGATCTCCGGCACCTACCTGCTCTCGGGCCTGCTCCTCTTCGGCACGGCCTGGCTCTTCGACCAGGGCTCCCTGAGCGCGGACACGATGACGGCGTGCTGGTGCGCGGTCCTGTTCTTCGCCTCGGCCGGCGCGTCCAGCGCCTACCTGACGGTCTCCGAGGTCTTCCCCATGGAGACCCGCGCCATGTCGATCGCGTTCTTCTACGCCATCGGCACGGCGGCCGGCGGCATCAGCGGCCCGCTCATCTTCGCCAAGCTCACGGAATCCGGTGTCGTCGGCGACACGGTCCTCGCCTTCCAGATCGGCGCGACCCTGATGTGCCTGGCAGGCCTCGTCGCTGCGTTCCTCGCGGTGAAGGCGGAACGCCGCTCCCTGGAGGACATCGCCAAGCCGTTGACGGCGGCGGACAGCGGCGGGGCGGACGACGACCCCAAGGGCGGCTCCGACACGGAGGGGGCCCGTTCGGCGACGGCGTAGAGAGGCCGTCGGCCGGGGTGCAGGCGGGTCCCGGGGCAAGGCACGTCGTCGTACCTCAGCGTCGCAAGTCCCGTACCTGCGGGGGACGGTGAGGAGACGACCGGGCGGCGCGGGCGACAACAGAACTGCGCTATAGTTGATCTGCGTCCAGCCGCCGGAACTCCGGTCAACGGACAGTGCGTTGGTGGTCCAAGGAAAGACGCCCCACTTCCTGTGGGGAAATGCAGGTGCAAGGCCTGCCCGGCGCTCCGACGAGAACCCGGCCCTGGGATTCAGGGCCGGGTTCTTTGCTGTCTCCGCCTGCTGTGCCGGCTTGCCGTGTCCGTCGAGATCGGCCGGTCAGCCGCGCCGGTCCGCGACCGCCCACGACGCCAGCCCCACGGCCCCCGCCGCCCCGAACACGGCAGGCCAGGCGCCCACCTTCTTCGCCAGCGGATGAGACCCGGCGAAGGCGGCGACATACGCGGCGGACAACACCCCCGCGGCCACCCCACCGGCCTGCTGCCGCCACTGCCGCGCGGCCGCCACTCCGGCCACGGCGAGCACGACCCCGCCGAGCGGCCGCTGCCTGGTCCAGCGGGCCACGCCGTACCCGCCCACGAGCCCGCTCGCGGCGACCACCGCGCTGGGAACCTTCGCCATATCTGCCTCCTGCTGCTGCTCGAGATCTTGAGGCTAACTCCCACGCCGAGGTGCACACGCGCCAGGGGCACGCTTGCCGCAGCCCGCGAACCTGAGCCAGGGCTTGTCAAGTTTCCTCCTCCGAGCTATATAAGAAGACGCAGACCGTAGGGCATCGCACCGACTGCACCTGAAGAGAGGAGTGACCAGTGATGCTCATGCGCACGGACCCCTTCCGTGAACTCGACCGACTCACCCAGCAGGTCTTCGGCCCCGCCGCCACCCGCCCGTCGGCCATGGCGATGGACGCCTACCGCTCCGGGGACGACTTCTTCGTCCACTTCGACCTCCCCGGCATCGACCCCGAGACGATCGAACTGGACGTCGAGCGCAACGTCCTCAACGTTCGAGCCGAGCGCAGGTCCCCCGCCCCCGAGGGCGCGGAACCGCTCGTCGCCGAGCGCCCCACCGGCACGTTCACGCGCCAGCTCTTCCTCGGCGAGACGCTCGACACGGAGCGCATCGACGCCTCCTACGAGGCCGGCGTCCTGACCCTGCGCATCCCGGTGGCCGAGCAGGCCAAGCCGCGCCGCATCCAGATCACGGGCGGAGACGCGCGCAGGCAGCTCAGCAGCTGACCTCACCGCACGCCCTGGTGCACGTCGCGCCGCCGGTACGAGCTCCCGGCGGCGCGACCCACCCGCCCACCCACGCCCGCACCCCCGCACGCACCCGGAGGAAAACCCCACACATGAGCACGACGACGGTGCCCCGTGTGACGACGAGCCGCGCCCCCCACGCCGCCGACGGCAACGGCTGGCCCCAACTGATCGAAGCGGTCCGCGAGTCGGGCCTGTACCCCACCTGGTCGAAGGCGGAACAGGTCACCCGTACCGTCCTGGCCGCCCTCGGCACCCACGTCATCGGTGACGAACGGGTCGACCTCGCCCGCGCCCTGCCCGGGGAGGCCGCCCGGCTGATCGCCTCCCAGATCCCGGCCACCGACCGGCTGACGGCCGCCGAGTTCGTCGACTCGGTCGCGGCCCGCACACCGGGAGCCACTCCCGCCACAGCGCGCTGGGACGTCAGCTCGGTCCTGGGCGTCCTGTCGCCCCTGGTCGGCGACGACCTGGTGACCCGCATCCTGGCCCAGCTACCGCCGGGCTACGCCCTGCTGTTCGGCCGAGCGGACCTGGGCCCGAGGCCGTAGCCGGGTGGTCCGCGTACGGCCGTAACACGGTAGCCCGCTTACGGCCGTAACCCCGCAGCCCGCGTAAGACGGTCACCGCCGGCCCCACGCAAATCGGCTGGCGGCGGCCGTCGGGGAAGGAGAGGCTGGCTCAAGCCGTCACCGGAGGAAGGTCAGTTGAAGACTCCCCACCCGAGAACCGTCCGCACCACGTCCGCGACCCTCACCACGCCGGACGGCACCCGCATCGCCCACCACGACCACCGCCCCGAACAGGAATCCGCCACCCCCTTCCTCCTCCTCCACGGCCTGGCCGGCCACCAGGGCGAGTGGGACGAGGTCGCCGCCCGGCTCCTCTCCGGCGGCCACCGCGTGGTGACGTACGACGCCCGAGGCCATGGCGCCAGCACCCGCACGCCCGCGACCACGACCCGCGCGGCCCACGTCCAGGACGCCGTGACCCTGATCGAGGAACTGGCCCTGGCCCCCGTCACCCTGGTGGGACAGTCCCTCGGCGGCCATACGGCGATGCTGCTGGCCGCCTCCCACCCTCACCTGGTCAAGTCCCTGATCCTGGTCGAAGCGGGCCCGGCGGGCCCGAACCCGGAACTCCCCGCACAGATCGCGACCTGGCTGGACGGCTGGCCGACGCCGTTCGAGTCGTTGGAGGCCGCGGAGACCTTCCTGGGCCACGAGGCCTGGACGAGAACCCTGGAGCAGCGAGAAGACGGCTGGCACCCCACCTTCGACCGCACCACGATGGTCGATTCGGTCGCCGAACTGGCCACCACCGCCTACTGGCCCCAGTGGACACAGATCACCTGCCCGACACTCCTCGTCCAGGGCGAACACGGCACCATGCGCCCCGACGAGCCCACCACCATGCTCACCCGCCGCCCGGCCACCCACCTCACCCGCATCCCGGACGCGGCCCACGACGTCCACCTGGACCAGCCGGACCGCCTCTACGAGGCGATCAGAACCTTCAACTCCTGACTGAGTCTTGGGCGTTGACCTCAACCAATGTCGAGGTCCTACGCTGACCGTGTCCAGGCGACCACGAGAGGACGAGGACGGATATGAGCACCGGCACCAAGGACCTCAAGGAGTACAGCCACGAAGAACTGGCCGCCCAGCCGATCGGCGCATGGACCGGCATGGCCTACCGCAGAGTGGTAGGAGCCCTCCGCGCCCAACTGGCGGTCGAGGACCTCACCCAACCTCACTGGTGGACCCTCAACCACGCGGCCGGCGCCCCCGGCGTGTGGACCCGCCCCACCCTGACCGAACGCCTGCTCCCGTACGACGACCTCGACACCGACTTCGACGCGGTCTACGACGACCTGGTGACCCGCGGCTGGCTCACCGAGGACGCCACCACCGGCACCATGACCCTGACCGAGCCGGGCGAGGCGGCCCGCCTCCGCGCCCGGGACCGCAACCTGCGCGTCCACCACCAGACCCACGAGAACATCGACCCGGCCGACTTCGTCACCACGATCAACGTGCTGCGCCGGATCGTCGCCAACCTGGGCGGCGACGGAAGCCTTCCCGACGACGGGAAATAGATCGACAGCCCCCGCCGTCCCGGCCATCCTGCGGAACGCGACCACACGGCGAACACACCGACGGGGGACGCGGCCACGTCTTCCTCTGCACTGTCACCGCCGCAGCGGTCGTCATGTGGTTCCGCTCATGAGTGGCGGACATCGCCTGGTGCCCGAAGGGATCTGGAGCGAGGACGCACTACGAACTGCCGGGCGTGTGGAACTGGGTCAGATGCTCCGCGCGGGCTCGGGGGCGGCCGCCGGTGGCGTCGACGTGGCCAGTCCCCGCGGGACCGGGCCGGATGGGCCTGGCGTGCGGCGTCCGCGCCACCTGCCCACCCTGAGCAGCAGCGCCGTCGGCAGGAACACCGCGTCGCACACCACCATGACCAGCGACAGGAACGGGATGCCGAGCAGGACGGCGATCCCGAGGTGCTCCGCGATCATCACCGCCAGCAGCACGTTCTTGAGTTTGCGGTTGCCGAGGACGAAGGGAAAGGCCACCTGCGCCGCGACGGTGAGGTAGGTGAGGGCCAGGACGAGCACGGCGTTGGCCGCGACGACGGCCGAGAGCCAGGGCCACGGGGTGAAGTAGTCGAGGTGCAGCGCGTAGTGGAGGGCGGAGCCCTCCTGCCAGCGCAGACCCTGGATCTTGTACCAGCCGGCCGTGGAGTAGATCAGACAGACCTGTACGGCGATCACCAGCATCGCGGCGTTGTGCAGCATGGCCGCGCAGCCGTCCAGGACGGAGCGCGCTTCGTGCCTCGGGAGGCGCCGGTTCACCACGTACCAGACGCCGTGCACTGCCCACAGGAGCCACAGGACCAGCGGCCAGCCGCCCTGGAACGGAAGGCCGAACGCCCAGAAGAGCAGGGCGCCCGCCACCGCCCAGAGGACGACACCGGTCCCGTCGGCGGACGGGTTCGAGCCGCGCGCCCGGGCGGCACGGGCGCGCCGCGCGTCCAGGGACCACGCCTGGGCGCAGCGGGTGAACACCAGGTAGATCACCATGATGCGGATGATGTTGTCGCCGCCGTCCCCGACCAGGGTGTTGCGGTTCTCCAGGGACATCACCCCCACCATGAGCAGGACGGCCATGGTCCGGGTGCGCCAGCCGAGCATGACGGCAAGCGCCGCCACGATGCTCAGCGTGTAGACGATCTCGAACCAGAGTTGCCCGCCCCACCAGCTCAGTACGGTGAAGGTGCCCTCCTCCGCGATCAGGGTGAGGGCCATGTCGTGCGACAAGGGGCTGCGGTCGCCGAACAGGACACGGCGGTGCGGCCATTCCCGCAGCAGGAAGGCCGTGATGACGGCGGCCAGTCCGATCCTGAAGACCGCGGCCTGGTAGGGGGCCTGCGTGGCGCAGGCGAACCGGGCAAGTCGCTGGAACGGTACGGTGCTCAACTCACAGCTCCCTGTAGTCCTGGTCCGTCACCGGCCACCAGGGCAGTACCCGGTAGGTGGTGGTGTCCGGGGTCTGCCGCGTGCTCCACGACGGCGGTGGGACGGCCGTGAAGCGGCCGGCGACCTGGAGGCCGACGATCGGCCGGCCCTGCCACTCGCGTCCGATCCGCTGGAGGACGACTCGCTTGAGGTAAGTGCTGGACAGCTCGCTGAGCTGGCCCCTCTGGGGCCGTTCCTTGGGGCTGTGACTGTTGACGTAGCCGTCCCAGGCCCGGCGGAGCATGTTCTGGTGCGCGTGGCTGGGCGCGGGATTGCCCCTGATCGCCTCGATGTCCTCGGCGGTGACGTTGACCCACCGGGAGACGACCTGGGTCCCGCCGGCGCCCGCGGTGCGCAGCCGGGCGCCGACGGCCTCGTTGCGCTGCTGGGGGTTGGGTGCGAACAGCCTCCAGTCCTGGCCGAACTCCGGCTGGACATAGGCGTTGACCACCTCGCGGTGCCGGGTGATGACGGCGTTGGAGGGGGCGAGGCTGAGGAAGACCATGGCGACGTGGAAGACCACGGTCCCGGCGAGGAGGAGCCCGGTCGCCACGAGCGTGCACACCGCCCACGGGGACCAGTGTGGTGCCGCGCCGTCGTCCTCCGCCGGGCGGGGATGGGGGAGTGCGGTGGGGGTTCCCGTGGATGGTTGCATTCACGTTCCTTCCGCGAAGGCGAAATGGCTTGTGCGGTGGACGGGGGGCGTCCACCGCACAAGCCGTCTGTCACAGCGGGCAGTTGTCGACGCGTTCACCCGTGAAGTTGATGTCCGGGTGCCGGTCGCTCAGCTCGTCCGCGATCCGGTTCGTGTCGTCACCGCCGTAGTACTGCGGGTTCTGCAGGACGAAGAGGATCGACGGGTTGGTCGGCGCTCCGGCGTTGATGCCGGCCTGGGTCCGCGAGGGCAGATCGCCGTTGAACACCGAGCTGTAGGACTCGGAGCCGGTCAGACCCGTGGGGCCCCATGCCTCGGGGTGGTGGTTGCGCCAGAAGCCGGGCGAGCACCACTGCGCGTCGCCGGGCGGGGTGGTGGTGGTGTTGGTGCTCGGCGGCGTAGAGGTGCCGTTCGTGTTCGGCGGCGTGCTGGTCGTGCCGATAAGGCCGATCAGCCCCGTGGTGACATCGCCGATCAGCGTCTGCTTGAAGTTGACGTTCTTCGTGCAGTAGTCGAACGACTTACCCACGCAGCTGTGGTGCAGGTTGTAGTTCTCGACGTGGACCTTCTTGCCGCCCTTGCCGTGCCCCTTCTTCCCGCCCTTGGCGGGGGAGCGCGAATGGTCCTTCTTGCCGCCCTTGCCGTCTCCCTTCTCTCCTCCCTTGGCGGGGAGGTGCGACCTGACCTGCTTCGCGCCTGGGTGATGCAGGTCGATCGCCTGCGAAATCGTGGTGATGCCCATCGTCAGGGCGCCTACGGAAACGGCGACGGCGAGGGCTCTGATGGAGCGCATGAATTCCCTTCCATGTCGGAAAAAAGGAAGTCGAACCTGGCGGTCCAAGAACGAAGGACTACGGGAATGGTGACGTCCATGAATGGGCCGAACGGGTCGCTTTCCCTGCTTTTTCGTCTGCATGGCCCATCACCGGGGCGGCCGGACACACAGCCGCGCCTTGCGCCGTCGCGATCGGCGGTCGGGAGCCTCGGACACCGGGCGGCCACGTGATCGGCCGGACAGGTCCTGGCCGCCGGACCGCCTTTCCTCTCAGCGGAGGAGCTGAACTACCACCGGTACGCACTCACCGACATGCTGGACGACCTACGAGGCTGCTCAGACCACCTGGAACGGGTGTACCTGGTGACCCACTCCTGCAACGCGCCTCGGAACTGGCCCTGCTGGCAGACGGCCACTGGCTCGGCGGCGGCAAATGGCTCTCCCGCCGCCTGGCAACCCGCGGATCCCGACCTGCCCCCCCACCACGGGCCGGTAACCCGGCCACGGTCCTGCACCCCTCCCCACCATCCCCGCCGCTCCACCCTGGGGCCGCCCGGCCGGGCAAAACCCGCGGTGGAGGGGCGAGTGTCAAGAGTGAAGCGAAGCGCAATCGGCAAAGCCGACGCCCGAAGGGCGCTCTTGGCATTCGCCCCGGAGGCGCCAACCTCGGGAAAACCGGGCGGCTGTGAGTACGTCTTGGCAGCCAGCAGTTCGAGGCGCTACGAAGAGATAAGAACTGGTTTTCCGCGACCAACGCCCTGCGTGCCGCAGCCTGAAAAGCACTTCCCGGTGCGCGCTTTGCTTCAACCGCCTGCATGTACCGCGCGTCGAACGCTTCCAGACGGCCTGCGCCGGCTTGGCATGCAGCCTCATGCCAAGCCGTTCCAGCCATGTCCAAGTCGTACATCGCTCGTCGCGGAGCATCGGCCGCGTCAGCCACAAATGTGGGTCCTACGACCGTGACTTCAGCCACCGCGGAACTGAAGGGCGCGCATGCCGCATGGGCACCGGCCGCGGGCTCATGCCACTGTTTCTCCGTACTGCCGTCAATGCGCAGACTCGCTGCTGACTTCCACTACGCCGCAGACACCTGCTTTGAAGTGCTGATGCACGTGCTGTAGGCGTTGCGGCGAGCCTGTTCCAGGTCGTGTTCTCGGTCGATCTGCCGCTGCCGTCGCTGCTGGAACCCCTGGCTCATGGCGGTGACCAACCCGCCCCCAACACCTCCAAGGGTGCCGATCGCTGCGTTGATGACAGCTGCCACTCCTGCGTCCATGGCACGGCATTAGACCGTGGGATGGAGTAGGGGGGCCACATCGCGCACCCGCCCACATCCAAGAGACAAGCTCCAGCCGCCCGCGTGCTCAGCCTGCCAGAAACCCATCGATGGCCTCCTCGGCCATGCACCGCGCGGGCTCCAGCCGAGGGTCCTGCGGGTGCGTGTACGGCCCGAGAATCTTCGAGCAGACGAACAACGTCATCAGCTTGCCGTCCCGGCTCTCGAAGTCGGACCGGCGCTCATGTCGTACGCGATCGGCCAAAGCCGGGACAGCAAGGGAACTCGCCCGCACGGAGGCCGAGTCCAGCCCCAGCGGCGCCTTGCCCCAGTCCTCCCAGTCGTAGAGGCTGAACGGCGGCGCGGTCATGTTCGCCCAGTTCAGATCCGCGTGGGCCGGTACCCACCGCTCGGCGGTCGTATCGAAGTCGGCGGTGCTGGCGGCGTCCCACCCGCACCTGGTGAAGTCCCTGATCCTGATCGAAGCAGGCCCGGCGGGCCCGGCCCCCGACCTCCCCACCCAGATCGCGACCTGGCTGGACAGCTGGCCGACCCCGTTCAAGTCCCTGGAGGAGGCGCAATCCTTCCTCGGCCACGAGGCATGGACGAGGACGCTGGAGCAGCGAGCCGACGGCTGGCACTCCACCATGGACCGGACCACGATCATCGACACGATCGCCGAACTGGCCACCACCGCCTACTGGGACGAGTGGTCCCGCATCACTTGTCCCACGCTCCTCATCCAGGGCGAACAGGGCACGATGCGCCCCGACGAGCCGTCCACGATGCTCGCCCATCGCCCGGACACCCACCTGGTCCGCATCGCCGACGCGGCGCACGACGTCCACCTGGACCAGCCGGCTCGCCTCCACGAGGCGATCGCCACCTTCCTGCCCGGCTGAAGGGCGCCCCCGCGGCACCCGCGCCGGTCCACCTGCAACAACCTCGTCGATGCCCGCTTTTGTGCTGCCTCGAGCCCCGGGTAACAACTGAACCCACACGAAACAAGGTCTTGTCGCTGGCTTAAAACGACGGTTATTTTAACCGCCATTCGAAGTCCGGCCTGATCATCCGGGCGACCTCAAGGCGTGTGCATGTCTCAAGGAAGGGCAGTGCCATGACGCTTGACAGCGCGCGGTTTTCTCGTCGGGGTTTTCTGGGGCTGGGAGTCGCAGCGGGGGTCGTCACACTGACGGCGTGCGGGTCCGGCAGCGGCTCGAGTGACGCTCCGTTGCTGATGACGGTCTGGGGCGGCGACCCCGACCGCAAGACGTATCAGGCCCGCATCGACCTGCTGGTCAAGAAGCACCCGGACCTGAAGGTCAAGCTGCAGCTGATCCCGGGCGACGCCTACCCGCAGAAGGTGCAGACGATGATCGCCGGCGGCACCGGGCCGGACATCATGCAGGTCGCCGAGAGCGTCAACACGTACTCCAGCAAGAACCAGTTGCTGCCCCTCGACGACCTCGCCAAGAAGGCGAACCTCGACCCCGAGCAGCGGTTCGGTCCGGTCGGCTCGCTCTACACGTATCAGGACAAGCTCTACGCGATCCCGGACCGCTCCGGCGCGGTCACCGTGTTCTACAACAAGGACATGTTCGACAAGAAGGGCGTCAAGGCCCCCACCGCGGACTGGACCTGGGACGACACCCTCGACGCGTTCAAGGAGCTGACGGTCCCCGGCAAGGTGTGGGGATACAGCGGTGCCGAATGGTTTCCGCAGTGGTGGAGTCTCGCCTACCAGAACGGCGGCACCATCATCGACGCCCAGGGCCGGCCCGCGGTCGACAGCGACGAGGTCGTCGAGGCGCTCCAGTGGGCGGGCGACCTGGTCTTCAAGCACAAGGTGGTGCCGAGCAAGGCGGACTACGCCGACATGGGCCCCGACATCGGCGGCGACCAGGCGTTCCCCAACCAGAAGGTCGCCACCCACGCCAACGGCTTCTGGGTCATGTCGGGCCTGACGAAGGTGAAGTTCGGCTGGGACATCGCCCCGATGTGGCGCGGCAAGAAGCAGGCCGTGTCGGCGTTCGGCAGCGGCCTGGCGATCTCCCGCACCTCCAAGCAGCGCGACAACGCCTTCAAGGCGATCGACTTCCTCACCTCCCCCGAGGCCCAGACGGAGATCATCGCCTCCGGCCAGGACGTGCCGGCCAACCTGGAGGTGCAGAAGAGCCAGGCGTTCCTCAAGCCGTCGTGGATGAAGACGGACGTCGACATGGGCGTCTTCGCCGAGTCGAGCGAGTTCGTCTTCCGGGCGCCGTTCATCCCCGAGTGGAACGAGATGCAGGACGTGATCTCGAACGGCCTCGCCGACTTCTGGCTCGGCAAGGAGCGCAGCGCCAAGAAGGCGCTGACCGCCGTGCAGAAGGACCTCGAGTCCCTCATCAAGTCCGCGGGATGACCGGCGATGGCGACCACGACGGCCCCCACCCCCGAGACGTCCTCGGTGGCCGCGAAGAAGCCCGCGTCACCGGGGAAACAGAGGCTCTCCAAGCGTCGGCGCCGTGAGGCGCTCTCCTTCTACCTGTTCATCTCGCCGTGGGTGATCGGCTTCCTGGTCTTCCTGCTCGGGCCGATGATCGCGTCGATCTACTACTCCCTGACCGACTGGGACTCCTTCACCTCGCCGAAGTGGGTCGGCTTCCAGAACTACGCCAGGATCCTCACCGACGACCCGGCGTTCTGGAAGGCGCTGTGGAACACCTTCTACTACGCGGCGATCTCGGTCCCGCTGGGCCTGGTGCTCGGGCTCTGGCTGGCGAACCTGCTCAACAAGCAGGTCAGGGCTCGCAAGTTGTTCCGCACTCTGATCTATCTGCCGACGCTGATCCCGCTGGTCGCCACGGCGATGATCTTCCGGATGGTGCTCGCGCCGAACGGCCCGATCAACGACTTCCTCGGCCTGTTCGGTCTGTCGGGCCCCAACTGGCTGCTCGACGGCCCCTGGGTCAAGCCCGCCCTGATCCTGATGTCGGCGTGGGGCGCGGGCGCCGCGACCGTGCTGCTGCTCGCCGCGATGAAGGGCATCCCGCGTGAGCTGTACGAGGCGGCCGAGGTCGACGGCGCGAGCGCGACGCGGCAATTCTGGAGCATCACGCTGCCGCATCTGACGCCCATCATCTTCTTCAACCTGATCATGGGCCTGATCAACGCGTTCCAGATCTTCTCGCAGCTCTACATCCTCATCCCGAAGGGCAAGAACCCCGCGGGCTACGACGCGGCCCAGACCATGGTGCCGCTCCTGTTCGACCAGGCGTTCAGCTACTACCGCATGGGCTACGCCTCGGCGATCTCCTGGCTGCTGTTCCTGGTGATCCTGGTGTTCACGGTGATCGCCTTCCGCACCACCCGGCGCTGGGTGTTCTACGAGACCGAGGTGAAGTGATGGCGACCCTGGCTACCCCGGTGCGCAAACGCGGGCACGAGGACCGGCCCGCGAAGGGGCAGGCCCCCGCCGTACGGGCGTTCCGCGCGACCCCGTTCACCTACGGCACCCTGCTGATCGTCGCGGCGATCCTGACCACCCCGCTGGTCTTCGTCGGTTCGATCGCCCTGTCCAGCGACGCCACCGTGAACAACGGCGCGTTCACGGTCATCCCGCGCGAGTTCCACTGGGACAATTTCTCCCGGGTGTTCGGCACCGAGCTGCCGGTGGGCACCTTCCTGCTCAACTCGGTGCTCATCTCGCTGTTCTCGGTGGTGGGGCAGGTCCTCTCCAGCGGCCTGGTCGGCTACGCCTTCGCCCGGCTGCGGGCGCCGGGCAAGAACACGATGTTCCTCATCGTCATCGCCACCATGATGATCCCGACGCAGATCACGATGATCCCCCAGTTCATCCTGTTCCGGGACCTGGGCTGGGTGAACACCTTCCTGCCGCTGATCGTGCCGAACTTCTTCTCCAACGCGTTCAACGTCTTCCTGGTACGGCAGTTCGTCTCCCGGCTGCCCAGCGAGCTCGACGAGGCGGCCATGATGGACGGTCTGGGCTTCTTCGGCATCTACCGGCGGATCATGTTCCCGATGCTCAGGCCCGTCCTGATCGCCATCGGCATCTTCACGCTGACCCACACCTGGGGCGACTTCATGGGCCCCCTGATCTACCTCAACGACGAGTCGAAGATGCCGCTCGCCCTGGGCGTGCAGTACATCACCGCCACCTCGCAGGCGGGCCAGGCACCGCCCTGGAACCTGGTGATGGTCGGCTCGATCCTGCTCGCCCTGCCGATGATTCTCGTCTACTACATCGGCCAGAAGTACCTGTACGAAATGGACATCAGCGGCGGAAGCGCGGGAGTCAAGTGAGCCACCCCACCACCATCGACCAGGGCATCGCGCTCGATGCCCGCGGCATCCGCTTCCAGGGCGGCCCGCAGCTCGTGCTGTGCGCGTCCCTGTTCTACTTCCGTCTGCCCCGGGAACAATGGCGCGCCCGGCTCGCCCAGGTCCGGGCCTCCGGCTACACCTGCGTGGACGTCTACCTGCCGTGGAACTTCCACGAGACGGCCCCCGGCCGCTGGTCCTTCGAGGGCCGGCGGGACGTCGCCGCCTTCCTCGACCTCGCGTGGGAGGAGGGGCTGTACGTCATCGCGCGACCCGGCCCCTACATCTGCTCCGAGTGGGACGGCGGCGCGCTGCCGGCCTGGCTGGGCCTGGACCCCCAGCTGCGGGTCCGACAGCACGAGCCGCGCTTCCTCGACCGGGTCACCGCCTGGTTCGACCAGGCGCTGCCGCTCCTCGCCGAACGCGAGTACCCGGCGAACGGCCCTGTGATCATGGTGCAGTTGGAGAACGAGCTGGACTTCTTCGACTGCGAGGACCGGACCGGCTATCTCACCGCCCTGCGCGACCAGGCCGTCCGGCACGGCATCACCGTGCCGCTGATCGCCTGCTCCGGACAGGGCGACCTCGAAGGCGCCACCGGCGACGTCCCCGGCGTCGTACCGGCGTGCAACTTCTACCCGGACGACGACTCCCCGCACATCGAACCCGAAGTGCGGCGCTACGCCGAGCTACTGGCGGAGCGCGACCTGCCCCTGCTGATCACCGAGACCAACCGCCGCCACCGCACCCTGCGCCGGCTCCTGGCCAGCGGTGCCTCGCTGATCGCCCCCTATCTCCAGTCCTCCGGCTGGAACTTCGGATACACCCCGTCCGCGGGGAACTGGGGCAGGCCCGGCAACCTCATGAGCCACGGCTACGACTTCGGCGGCTACGTCTCCTCCACGGGCACCGAACGCCCCGAGTACGCCGAGGCCCAGATCCTCGCCCGCGTCATCGACACCCTGGGACCGCGCCTGGCGCTCGCCACCCCCACCGCCCCGCACACGCCGGTCACCACCGACTTCCCGACCAGCTCGTCACCGTCGGCCCTGCGACTCGACGGAGGCGGCCGGCTCCTCGCCGTACCGCATCTCGGCACACGGACGGGGACGGGAACAGGTGCGGGAACAGGCACGGGAACTGGGACAGGACCAGATTCGGGAACGGCGGTCGTGAACGGGGTGCCGGTCGCCGTGGCGGCGGACTCGTGCCCGTTGATGCTGGTGGACGTGCCCCTGACGCCCTGGGGTCACGACGGGACGCTCACTCTGGCGTCCGCGGATCTGGTGGCGGCGGGGGAGGGCGTGCTGGTGTTCTCCTCCGAGGTGCCGGTCACCGTCGTCGTCGGGGACCTTCGGGTCGAGATACCGGCGCCGACGGCCGGAGTGCCGGGGCGGGCGACGGCCAAGGGGCTGACCCTCGTAGCGCTGGCCCCGGCGGAGGCCGTACGCCTGCGCGCCACGGACCGCGACGGCACCGTACATCTCGAGGCACCGGCGCCCGCACGGCCCGCACCGGCACCCGTCGAGGTACGGCGCACGCGGCGCCGAGCGGCCACCGCGCCCGAGTTGGCGACCGGCCGGCACGAGCTGCCGCCGACGCTGGAGTCGCTCGGCGTGTACCGAGGGCGCGGGACCTACCGGACCACGACGGATCTCACGGGCGTCGACGAGCTGCTGCTCGTCGGGGCGGCGGACATCGTCGACCTGTCGGTCGCCGGCCGGGTGCGGCCGACGATCGCCGGGTTCGGGGCCACCCGGCGGATCAACGTCCGGGAAGCGACCGGTGCCGTCGACGTCGAGGCCGTTGTGGAGATCTGGGGGCACGCGAACTTCGACGACGCGCGCCTGCCGGCCCTCCGCCTCGGCGCGCTGCGCGGGCTCGGCACACTCTGGACGGTCCGGGAGACGGCGGACGTGTCGGCGCTGTGGTCGGTCCACGGCCACTGGGCGGGCAGGCCGGCACCCCTGCGCGAGCTCGGCGGCTGGAGCAGCACCCGCGTCGGACTCCCCGTCACCTACACCCGCGAGATCCGGTCGGCCACTGCGGCGGCTCTGCATCTCAAGGGGGTGGTCGAGCCGGTGCGGGTCACTGTGACCGACGGCGAGCCGCTCACCGACGACACCGTCCCCGAGCCGCATGCGGCCCATAGCGTCCACACCGTCCACGCCGAGGATCCGTGGGTCCCGCTGCCCGCCGGCACCCACCGGATCTCGGTCACGCTGCCGCACCACCCCAGCGGCGGCGGCCTGCGTGCCGAGCTGCTCGCCCTGGATCCGGTGACGGACTGGACGTGCTCCGCGCAGGACGACGACCTGCTGACCGGCTTCGCCACCGAAGCCGCACCCGGGCAGGAGGTCCTGCTGCCGCTGACCCTCGCACCGGGGGAGGAGGCATGGCTCGACGTCGACCTGCCGGAGTCCCACGGCGGCCTCCTGTTGCGGCCGGACGGCACGCAGATCCGGGTGACCGGATGGGCCGGCGGGGAGTGCGTGGGCCGGGTCTGGGTCGGCGACCGGCCGGACTTCTCGGGTGGCGACGCGAACGTCCTCTGGATCCCGCCGGGTTGGTCCGGACTGACTCTGCTGGTGCGCGGCACCGCAGGACCGGAGGTTCCGGAGCTTCGCGTGCTGCGGCTGGAGTCCTCCGACTGACTGCCCGAGGCCGCCAAATGCTTCGACAGTTCCCGGTCTCCCCACACATCCTACGAAGCGCCACCGGCGCGCCGGACGACGTGAGGGAGACGACCGTTGCACCCCAACCCCAACCCAACCATCCGCCACATCACCTTCGACTGCACAGGCGAGCCCTACGAACTGGCCCGATTCTGGGCCGAGTTCCTGGGCCATCCCATCTCCGACATCGACAAGCCCGGGGATGACGAGGTCCTGGTGGAACTCCCGGACGGCGCGCCCGGCCTCCTCTTCGTCAGAGTCGAGGAGGCCAAAGCGACGAAGAACCGCCTCCACTTCGACTTGGGCCCCACGGGCCGCACACGCGCCGAGGAGGTCGAACGCGCCGTGTCCCTGGGCGCCCACGTCCTCACGGACCGCACCCTCCCGAACGGCCGAGGCTGGGTCGTGATGGCGGATCCGGAGGGGAACGAGTTCTGTATTGAGCGGGGGGAACTGGGCTGACCGGAGGCGCGGCTGAGCTGGAATTAGGAAGGGCGAGTGCCAATGGACGAAGACGAACCAAGGGTGTACGAGATCCGGATCCACGGTTGCCCGACCTCACAAGAGGCACTGGCACTCCAGGACCCGATCGAACGCCTCCTGTGCCCGGACCCCGACCACGCCCCGCCCTGCGAGATCCCCTGGAGCTTCACCGTCACCGGCGAGGACCCCGACACCTCCACCGCCCTCGTCCTGGGCGTATATACGTCCAGCGGCCGGGCCAAACAGGTGGCGGACCGGGTGCGCACGCGCGTGGGCGAGACGCGGACCGTTGCTGTGAGCGAGGGCGATGCCGGGGAGTGGGAGGAACTGGTGGAGCAGTATCGGTTCGAGAAGGGGCTGGGCTAGAGGTCCTGGAGCCCTGTGACGCGGGCACGCCCTGGTGTACTGCGTATCGATCCTATGAAGCACCGCCATGCGTCGCTGCCGACGAGGACGATGGGTCCCGTTGAGATCTTCGAGTCGCGTATGAGCGCACCGTTGGCGCCGTACGAGCACTCCAGACACTCGGTGGCGTTGCCGCCGCTGTAGGACGACTTGAACCACCTGGGCTCGGAGGTGATCTGGGGGACGGCGGACATTCAGAGCTCCTTGCGGGCGCAATGGATTAGGGTGGAGGAAGCCTCCATGTCCAACGCTTGTGCGCGGAGGTACTCGAACGCAAGTCTGTATCGCTCCAGTTCGGCTTCCTTCTCCAAGAAGAGCGAGCCCGTGTGGATGTCGACGTACACCACGTCAAGGGCCGGTTCAGGCCCTCCGATCATGACGAAACTCCCGAGAGCCGCGGCGTGCGCCCCCTTGGAGAACGGGAGCACTTGGAGCGTGATGTGAGGGGACTCGTTGGCTTCGAGAAGCCTGCCGAGTTGCCCCTTCATCACGGTCGGCGACCCGACGACCCGGCGGATCACCGATTCATCGAGGATCGCCCATAGGTGCAACGGCTTCGGCCGGGAAAGGATCTCCTGCCGTTTCATGCGAATGTCGACCAGCCGGTCGACCTCCGAGGGTCCCAGAGGTACTTCGTTGGCCCTCTGGAGCGCTGTGCTGTAAGCACGTGTCTGCAGAAGCCCAGGGACGTAGACGCAACAGAAGTGGTTCTCACGAACGGCTTCGTCCTCAAGCGTGAGCAGCAAGTTCATGCTCTCCGGGATGGAGTCGGCAAAGGAGTTCCACCAGCCCTGTTCCTTGGCGTTCTTGGCGAGGTTGACGACTGCTCGCCGCTCGGCGTCCGTTGCGTCGTACTCACGGCAGAGTGCGTCGATGACGAGCCACTTGACCGGCCCAGCCGTGGTCTCGTACCGGCTGACGGTCGCCTTCGACACGCCGACGAGTCGCCCGGCCTCCTCAAGCGTCAGGCCTTTGCGTGAGCGCAACTTGCGCATTGTGGCGCCCAGTTGGCGACGTCGTGTTGTGCTCCGTTCGGGCATGCGGCTCCTTAGCCATGTTCGGGCCTCAGCCCGTAGGACGCCCATCAGGCTAGGTAGCCGTGAACCGGGCTCACTACCGGATTCACTCGATAGATTCCCATGAGAAGTTACACAGTGAGATTTCTCTGTGCCATGCTCGTTCTGGCCGCTACGCAGCGCAGTCGTACGGATACGGCCTGGCTCGCGGGGTGGCCAGGGAGGGAGGAGAGGCCATGCCTGGCCAGGAAGTCACGGAGAATCGACTCCGCTGTGTTCTGCCCTTCGAAGCGGTGCCGACGGAGGTACGTCTGCTGCGAAGAGCAACCGCTCAGCAGCTCGACCGGTGGGGCGCACTGGCCGCTTCTGACGAGGCCGAGCTGCTCGTTACGGAGCTGGCCACCAATGTCTTCAAGCACGTTGGCGAAGGTGCGTCGGCGACTCTGATCCTCGAGTGGAAGGGGGAGAGGATCCGCATGGAGCTGCACGACAAGAGCCCTGTGCTGCCGACCCTGAGGGCAGCATACTTGCATGACGAGGGCGGCCGCGGGCTGCACTTACTCGCAGGGCTGGCAGTCGACTGGGGAGCCATTCTCACTGCGGCAGGTAAGGCAGTGTGGTGCGAGATCCCGGTCCTCTACGGGAGGCGGGCCTGCCGACGCTTCGAGCGGGCCGTAGAGGTTCTGGAGAACTATCAGCTTGGCCGAGGCAGCGTCGCTCTGGATGGGGGCAGGAGTGAAGCGGGTCTCGCGCAGTCTGCGATCGAGCTGATCGCCGATCTGCTCCACTGGACCACTGCTCGTGGTCACGACCCCGACGACATCCTCGACCAGGCACAGATGTACTACGAGGCCGAGGCGGACGCGGCCTAGCGGCCAGTTACAGGAACAGACTTCTCTATCTGCTCTCGGAGAGCGGCCGGCGTGCGCCAGGATTCCCCCGGACGGCTCCTGTGGCACATGCGGTGGCAGTTGGCACACAGGCAGGCAAGGTCGGCGAGCTTGGTCTCCCTGGTGCCAGAGGCGTGGAGGGGAGTGACGTGGTGCACCTCGATGTAACCGTCGCCCAGGTCCCCGTAGGTGCGGGCAAAGTCGAACGCGCAGACCTCGCACCGCAGCGGACCCCCGTTGAGTCGCGCCTGCTTGATCTTCAGCGCTCGGAGCTTCGGGTCCCGCTCGCGGGCCAGTGCGCGACGCACGAGGAGTCGCCCTTCGATGGCAGTCGAGCCGTCTTCGTCGACCTCGTCGGGCTGCTCCGGGAGGCGGTGCAGGTCACCGGAGGCGATGCCTTCCTCGATCGCCTCAGCAGCCTGGAGCATCTCAGCCTCACGCTTGGTGAAAGCCTCGATCATGAGCGACGTGGGTTTGCCGCAGCGGGTGGCCTTGCCGGAGTAGAGCGGGTGATTCGTCATGAAGTCAGTGGTCTTCCGGCTCACGCTGTCCGGAGACCGGAAGCCGGGCAATGCACGAGCCTCTGGTTCGTGGACTGGAAGCGAGCGAAGCAGCTCCGAGAGCTCCTGCACGTCCACATCTCTGGTCCGCAGCTCGCGCCAGCCATTCTTCACCACGAGCGCTCCAGCCAGTACGAGCTCGTCCTCAGTCCACGTAGGGATCCGCATGGGCAATATCGTATGAGTGTTCGGCGCAACGGAGGGTGCGTGCGGCGAACCATGAGACGTGCTGCAAACTTGGTCAGGTCTCGTTGTCAGTGGGGTCTGTCACCCTCAGTGATGGCGGATCGCAAGATGCGTCCGCCGCTGCACGACCGTAAGGAGGGGGCATGACCCACGTGAACGAACCGGAGCAGTCCGTGGAGGAGATCGAGGAGCCCGAGTTCACCTCGATCGAAATCTGTGCCGGGGCTGGTGGGCAGGCGATCGGGCTGCACCAGGCCGGGTTCGGCCATCTCGCTCTCGTAGAGATCGACCCTCATGCCGCCATGACGTTGCAGGCCAACGTGCGCTCGCACCCCAAGTGGGCCTGGGAGAGAGAGAACTGCGACGTTCTGCCGCCGACCGATGTCAATGACTTCGACCGGGACGAACATCTGCATAAGAGCCGGGAAGTGCTTCAGCGGCGTGGCCTCGACCTCTTGGCCGGAGGTGTTCCGTGTCCGCCCTTCTCCCATGCCGGCAAGCAACTTGGCAAGGCAGACGAGCGTGACTTGTTCCCTGCGATGCTGAGGCTCGTGGAGACTTACAACCCTCGGGCCGTCATGATCGAGAACGTTCGCGGAATCATGGATCCGAAGTTTGAGGACTACCGGGATTGGATCAAGGCGCGGCTCCAGAGCGGTTGGTACCGCGGTGACGATGGCCAGATGACTTGGGACGAAGGGCTGGGATACAAGGTCTGCGAATGGGACATTCTCGAGGCCAGTGACTTTGGTGTTCCTCAGCTTCGCCCTCGTGCAATCCTCGTCGCTTTCCGCAGCGATGTCCTGGAGGACGTGAAGTACGAGTGGCCGGCTGGCGGAGATGATGAGCACGTCAGCGTTGCAAAGGCGCTGGAAGCAACCATGCATGCTCGATACGCGCCGTATTTCGAAGGTGAGCATGCCGAGCGAGCTCACGCGGCGTATGAGCGCTGGCTCGACTCTGCTCGCAAGCGTCATCTCGAGCTGATGGAGAAGGGCGGGGGTATCGCACCTACCCTGGTGGGTGGGTCCAAGAAGCACGGAGGGGCCGACCTTGGCCCTAGCCGTGCAAAGGCCGCCTGGAAGCAGCTTGGTGTCAATGCACTGGGGGTGGCCAACGATCCCGAGACTTGCAGGCAGAAAGGCACTGAGGATCGTGACTTGTTCGGGCCCAATGGCCCGATGCTCACCGTGCAGCAAGCTGCGATCATCCAGGGTTTTCCGCCCGAATGGCAGTTCTCTGGCGGTAAGACCGCGCAGTACCGGCAGGTGGGAAATGCCTTCCCACCGCCCGTGGCCAGGGCAGTTGGTGAGTCGATCGCCGATGTCCTGAGAGCTGCGAGGGAGCGGGACGGAGCGAAGGCTTGAGCCGCCGCTATGGGCTACCTTCCTGGCGCGCTTGAGGTCGGCGTGTTGCGACCTCCGCAGCGATCTGGGCCGCACACTCGGCGGCAGGTTCGTGCTCCCAGAACCTGAGCACGGTCCAGCCGGCCTCCGCTAGGCGCTGGTCGGTGTCCCGATCACGAGCCACGTTCCGGGCAACCTTGTCTGACCAGTAGCCCGGATTGGTCCTCGGGGGCACGTAGTGCTGCGGGCAGCCATGCCAGTAGCAGCCATCGATGAAGACGGCGACCTTTGCTGGGCCGAAGACCATGTCGGCGGTCCGGCGAAGGCCCGGGAGCGGCTTGGCTGCCACCCGGTAACGCAGGCCTTTGGCATGCACGAGCCGACGAATGAGCCACTCCGGCTTAGTGTCCCTGTTGCGGATGGCTTGCATGTTCCGTCGGCGAGCCGCGGAGGAGGCCCACGAGCCTGCCGGCGGAGACCATTCACGATCCGGCTGCGCGGGGGATCCTGACGTATCACTCATGCGCTCTGACTTACCAGGTGGCCAACGTGGAGGCCAGTTCATCGTATGGCCGGAGACGTCCTTGGCGGGTGCACTCCGAGAGGTCGTTCTTCTGCTGGGCGCTTCCTGCGTCCTCTACAGCAGACTGCAAGGCATCGAGGGCAATGTGGTAGACAGCGTCGACCTCACCGGTGCCTCTGGCGATGGCGGCGATCCTGCTAGAGGTTGTCCCGTAACCGGTGTGGCGGTTGGTGCGTTGGCTGGGCATGGGTGGGGTGATCTCAGCGGATGATCCGAAGTGGATCGAGCCGTTCTC
>NZ_JNXD01000018.1:0-178830 GCF_000725785.1 Streptomyces flavovariabilis
CGCGTTTCCCTTTCCGGCGGTTCCGACTCTACCAGATCCTTTCGGGCCTGATCCCCGGTCAGCGGGGTTTGTCTTTGCGGCTGTTGGGCCGTTCCGACGAGTGAGACTTTAGCGGATTCCCCGGCTCCCGAGCCAATCGGGGGCCGCGTCCTTTCGAACGGAGATTCCTCATTCCGTAAATACGCATACCAATGAAGCGACGACAGATGTGCCGTGCGTCGATTGGTGACTGGTACTTATGGATTGGCTGCCCGGGGACCGACCGGAGTCGGCGCTCACGTCGGGCAACTCGGAGAACACTACGGACGGGGTCCGGGCGTGTCAACTCAAGGGCGGACGGCGCTCCGGGCGCGTACTCTGGGCCTCATGACGACGCGTACGTGCACCCAGCTGTGGTGGGCCGCCTGACGGCGGCCGTCCCCACGTATGCACGCAACGGCCGCCGCTTCGGCGGCCGTTTTCGTTTCTCCCTCCTGGAACCGCGGAGGGACGGCCGCCCGGGGCGGCGGTCCCGACCAGGAGGTTGAGCAGAGATGACACGGGTCTTCAGCGGGGTCAAGCCGACGGGGCATCTGACGCTGGGGAACTACCTGGGAGCCATGCGGCGGTGGGCTGCAGTCGACCAGCACGAGGCCGACGCCTTGTTCTGCGTCGTCGATCTGCATGCCCTGACCGTTGACCACGATCCCGCGCGGGTGCGCAGGCTGAGCCGGCAGTCGGCGACCTTGTTGCTGGCGGCCGGGCTGGATCCGGAGCTCTGCACGGTCTTCGTGCAGAGCCATGTGGACGAGCACGCCCGGCTGTCGTACGTACTGGAGTGCGTGGCCACCGACGGTGAGATGCGGCGGATGATCCAGTACAAGGAGAAGGCCGCGCGGGAGCAGCGGCGGGGTGGGAGTGTGCGGCTGTCGCTGCTGACGTATCCCGTGCTGATGGCGGCGGACATCCTGGCGTACGGGGCCGGCGAGGTGCCGGTCGGGGACGATCAGCGGCAGCATGTGGAACTCGCTCGGGATCTGGCCGTGCGGTTCAACCAGCGATACGGGCACACGTTCGTGGTGCCGCGGGCCTCGCGGCCCGGGGTGGCGGCGCGGGTGATGAATCTGCAGGATCCGGCGTCGAAGATGGGCAAGAGCGACGACGTCGGGCCGGGGATCGTCTATCTGCTGGACGAGCCGGACGTGGTGCGCAAGAAGGTCATGCGGGCCGTGACCGACAGCGGGCGGGAGGTCGTCTACGACCGGGAGGCCCGGCCGGGGCTCGCGAATCTGCTGGAGATCCTCGCGGCGTGCACGGGTGCGGAGCCCGAGCGGCTGAGTGGTGCGTACGAGTCGTACGGGGCCTTGAAGAAGGACACCGCCGAGGCTGTGGTCGAGGTGCTCCGGCCCTTGCAGGAGAGGCACAAGGAGTTGTGTGCCGATCCCGGTCATGTGGAGGGCGTGCTGCGGGACGGTGCGGAGCGGGCCCGGGGGATGGCCCGGCCGACGGTGGATGCCGCGTATCGCGCGATCGGGCTGCTGCCGGCCGTGACGGAGGTGGCCGGCGCCGGGGCCGTGGTGGCGGTGTGAGGTGACGCGGCTGCGGGGGCGGGGACGGGCCCGCCCCCGGTGGTCAGCTGTTGTTGCCGGAGGCCAGGGCGCGGCTGCGGTCGCGGGCGGCTTCGAGGGCGGCGATGAGGGCGGCCCGTACGCCGTGGTTCTCGAGTTCGCGGATGGCGTTGATCGTCGTGCCGGCGGGGGACGTGACGTTCTCGCGGAGCTTGACGGGGTGTTCGCCGCTGTCGCGGAGCATGGTCGCGGCGCCGATGGCGGACTGGACGATCAGGTCGTGTGCCTTGTCGCGGGGCAGGCCGAGGAGGATGCCGGCGTCGGTCATGGCTTCGACGAGGTAGTAGAAGTAGGCCGGGCCGGAGCCGGAGAGGGCGGTGCAGGCGTCCTGCTGGGACTCGGGGACGCGGAGCGTCTTGCCCACGGCGCCGAAGATCTCCTCGGTGTGGGCGAGGTGGTCGGCGGTGGCGTGGGTGCCGGCGGAGATGACGGACATCGCCTCGTCGACCAGGGCGGGGGTGTTCGTCATGACGCGGACGACCGGGGTGTCGGGGGCCAGTCGGTCCTCGAAGTACGCCGTGGGGATGCCGGCGGCGCCGCTGATGACCAGTCGGTCGGCGGGTACGTGGGGGGCGAGCTCGTCGAGGAGGGTGCCCATGTCCTGCGGTTTGACCGTGAGGATCAGGGTGTCGGCGGTCTTGGCGGCCTCGGGGTTGGTGACCGGTGTGACGCCGTAGCGGGTGCGGAGTTCCTCGGCTCGTTCCGGGCGGCGGGCGGTGACCAGGAGGTCGGACGGGGTCCAGCCGGCGCGGATCATTCCGCTGAGCAGGGCTTCGCCGATCTTGCCGGTGCCGAGGACTGCGACTTTCTGCGTCATGGCGCGGGATGCCTCCGAAGGGTGCGTCGTCCGGGGTCCATCCTCGCACCGGGGAGTGGGGGACGGCTCGGGTGTCCGCTGGGCGGGATGTCGGGCCGGGCCGGCTAGGCCGTGCGGCGCCTGAGGGTGGCCGCGCCCAGGGTCAGGACCAGGAGGGCGCAGCCCGCGACGATCAGGATGTCCCGGACGAACGCGGTGGTCATGTCCGTGTGGCGCAGGACCTCGTTCATGCCGTCGACGGCGTAGGACATGGGGAGGACGTCGGAGATGGCCTCCAGGGCCGGGTGCATGTGGTCGCGCGGGGTGAACAGGCCGCACAGGAGGAGCTGGGGGAAGATCACCGCCGGCATGAACTGGACCGCCTGGAATTCCGACGCCGCGAAGGCCGAGACGAAGAGGCCGAGGGCTGTGCCGAGGAGGGCGTCGAGGAGGGCCACCAGGAGGAGGAGCCAGGGGCTGCCGGTGACGTCGAGGCCGAGGAACCAGACCGCGAGGCCGGTGGCCAGGGCGGACTGGATGATCGCGAGGGTGCCGAAGGCGAGGGCGTAGCCGGCGATGAGGTCGCCCTTGCCGAGGGGCATGGCGAGGAGGCGTTCGAGGGTGCCCGAGGTGCGTTCGCGCAGGGTGGCGATGGAGGTCACCAGGAACATCGTGATCAGCGGGAAGATCCCGAGCAGGGACGCGCCGATGCTGTCGAAGGTGCGGGGGCTGCCGTCGAAGACGTAGCGCAGCAGGAACAGCATCACGCAGGGGATGAGGATCAGCAGCGCGATGGTGCGGGGGTCGTGGGTGAGCTGGCGGAGGACCCGGGCCGCGGTGGCGGTGGTGCGGGAGGCGCTGAGGGCCCGGGGCGGGGTGGTGGTCATCGGGTCGTCTCCTTCGCGCGGGCTGCTGCTTCGGCCTCGTCCACCAGGTGCAGGAAGGCCTCCTCGACCGTGTCGGTGCCGGTGCGGGTGCGCAGGGCGTCGGGGCTGTCGTCGGCAAGGAGTTCGCCGTCGCGCATGAGGAGGAGGCGGTGGCAGCGCTCGGCCTCGTCCATGACGTGCGAGGAGACGAGGAGGGTCGCGCCGCGGCTCGCCGCGATGTCGTGGAAGAGGGTCCAGAGGTCGCGGCGCAGGACCGGGTCGAGGCCGACGGTCGGTTCGTCGAGGACCAGGAGTTCGGGGGCGTCGAGGAGGGCGACGGCCAGGGAGACGCGGTTGCGCTGGCCGCCGGAGAGGTTGCCGGCGAGGGCGTCGGCGTGGGTGGTGAGGTCGACGTCGGCTATCGCGCGGGTGACGTTGTCGTCGCGGCGGTCGGCTGCCGGTCGGCCGGGGTCGAGGATCGCGGCGAAGTAGTCGAGGTTCTGGCGGACGGTCAGGTCGTCGTAGACGGAGGGAGCCTGGGTGACGTAGCCGATGCGGGTGCGCAGGGTGGGGTGGCCGGCGGGGTGGCCGAGGACGTCGAGGGTGCCGGTGACTTTGGCCTGGGTGCCGACGATCGCGCGCATGAGGGTGGATTTTCCGCAGCCGGAGGGGCCGAGGAGGCCGGTGATCCGGCCTCGGGGGGCGGTGAAGCCGAGGTTGCGAAGGACTGTGCGGGGGCCGCGGTGGACGGTGAGGTTCTCGGCGTGGACGGCTGTGGTGGGCGGGTGGGGGAGTCGGCCGGGGGTGGGTGCCGGGGCTGGGCGTGACGACCCGGGAGCGTTATTCATCATGCGATGAATAATGCTCCCGGGGGTGGGACCCGTCAAGCGGGTGCGTCGAGCGAGCGGATCGAGCGGGTGCGTGTCAGGCCGGCGTCCTGGCGAGGAGGAGGACGACCTCGTAGACCTCCTCCACGAAGCCGTCCGGGAAGGCCCGGAGGAGGTGTTCGCGCTCCTCGGCCAGGAACGATGCGGCGTGTTCCGCCCCGTGTACGAGGAAGACCGAGTGGCTGCCGATGTTGGCGAGGTGGGTGTCGACCGGGACGCTGCGGCTCCAGCGGACCGTGCGGCGGGTGAAGTCGAGGAGGCCGCTGGGGTCGGCGGCGCGGGCACTGACGTTGCGCTTCTCGGCGGAGACGTCGATGCCGAAGTGGCGGCCGGTGCGGGCGGCGGCCTCGGCGATCCAGGGGACGTCCAGGGCGTCGGTGTTCCACCAGAGGGCGAGGGCGCCGCCGGGGCGCAGCACGCGCAGGGCCTCGGGGACGGCTCGGGCGGGGTCGGTCCAGTGCCAGGCCTGGGCGTAGGTGACGAGGTCGACGCAGGCGTCGGTGAGGGGGAGGTCGTCTCCCGTGCCGCGGACGAGCGGGATGCCGGGCAGGCTGCGGCGGAACTGGGCCGCCATGCCGGCGCCGGGTTCCACGGCGACGACGTTCGCGCCTCGCGCGTGGAGGAGGGCGGTGGCGATGCCGGTGCCGGCACCGATGTCTGCGACGCGGGCGCCTATGAGGGGGCGGCCGGTCAGGTCTTCCATCGCGTCGAAGAGGGCCGGGGGGTAGGAGGGACGGTTGGCCGCGTACTGGGCCGCGGCGGCGTTGAAGGAGTGGGCTCGTGCGGTTCGGGCGGGCTCGGCGGCGGGGTGCTCGGCTGGGGGTTCGGCGGCGGGGTCGGCTCCGGTGGGGTGGGGGGCGGAGGGAGATGTGGTCATACCGCCATGGTGGCCGGGGGCGGGGTGGGGCGCGGTGAGATTTGAGTGAGAGCGGCGGGAGTTGGCGCGCGAGGTGGTCTGGTTCGGCGGGAAGCCACAGCCCTAGCGTCGCGTGAGGCGCGTGAGGGTGACGCCGTTGGGGAAGGCCGTGCGCTCGGCGACATCGAAGACGGTGGGGTCGAAGGTGCCGTCGAAGGCCGGGATCCCGGCGCCGGCGACCACCGGGTAGTGCTTGACGACCAGTTCGTCGATCTCGGGCAGGAGGGCGCCGGCGAGCTTGCCGCCGCCGCAGAGCCAGACGTGCAGGCCGGTGTCCTCCTCCCGCTTGAGTGCGCGGACGAGGGCGAGCGGGTCGCCGGGAACGACGGTGACGGCCGGGTCGACGCCGGGGTCGAGCGTGCTGGAGACCACGTACTGGCGCAGGTGGGCGTAGGGGCTGGTGGTTCCCTGGCCGAGGGGGTCGCGGTAGGTGCCGAAGCCCATGACGACGGTGTCGAACTGCCGGTGGGGGGTGTCGGTGAGGCCGACGGCGGCACGGTAGGCGGTCGGGACGGTTTCGGGGTACAGGGTGTTGGCCCAGGTGCTGTAGGCGGCACTCTGCTGCTCGTCACCGGTGGGGAAGAAGTCGTACTCGCCGCCGGGGCCCGCGATGCGGCCGTCGAGCGTGACTGCGATGTAGTACACGAGCTTTCGCATACAAGAAACTCCATACGTAGTACTCTTACTGAAGTGGTTTGAAGGTAGTACTACAGATGGAGTGGTGTCAATGGTGCGACGGAACGACCAGCGGCGTGCCGCCCTCGTCGATGCGGCGATCGAGGTGCTGGCCAGGGAGGGTGCACGTGGTCTGACGTTCCGGGCGGTGGATACCGAGGCCGCCGTACCGGCCGGGACCGCCTCCAACTACTTCGCCAACCGGGACGACCTGCTCACCCAGGCCGGCGCCCGTGTCTACGAGCGGCTGCAGCCCGACGAGGCGACGATCGCGCGCCAGCAGGCGGCCGGCCGCGACCGGGAAACATACGCGGTGCTGATGCGGGAACTCGTCGGCCGCGTCGCCGCCTTCCGCACCGGCTACCTCGCCCTGCTCGAACTGCGCCTCGAGGCCACCCGCCGCCCCGAACTGCGCAAGGTCCTCACCGAGCGGGTCCGCGCCGATGTCGACGCCAACGTCGCCTACCACGAAGCCTCCGGGCTCCCCGGCGACGCCATGGCCGTCAAGCTGCTCATGCTGACCCTGAACTGGCTGATCGTCGAGCAGCTCACACTGCCGGACGTCTTCACCGAGGCCGAGCGCGAACAGCTGGTGACGGCGGCGGTCGAGCGCATCGTGGCGGCCGAGCAGGCGGCCGGGTAGGCGGCGGGGCTACGCGCGGCGGCGGTTCCTCGGGTTGCCGGAGCGGCGGGTCGTGCGCTTCTCGTACTGCCTGCGGGCCTCTTCGTACTCCTCGCGGTGGAGCTTCTCGCCGGGGGCCTCGGTGAGGGAGCGGAAGAAGTAGGCGAGCAGGGAGCCGACGAAGCCGACGGTCAGGAGGCCGCGCAGGGACGCCTGGCGGTCGGGGTCATGGCGGCGGGTGTAGCCGTCCCAGGTGTGGCGGAAGGCGAGGGCGCTGCAGATCGCGAACATCGCGACCATGAGGACCGTGACGAAGTCACCGATCGCGGCGATCCGGAGGCCCTGGTAGGCGAGGCGGAGCACGAGGCAGGAGGCGACGGCGGCGACCAGGGAGCCGACGGCCACGGCTACGCGGCGGGCCGCGTAGCCGTGGCCGTGCTCGACCCAGGTGGTGCCGAAGAGCCGGATCGGCTCTGGGCGGGGGCCGGTGGAGCCCGCGGGTGTCCTGTGGGTGCCGGTGTCGTCGCTCACGCGTCGATTATGGCTCCGAGGTGGCCGCGGGCTCCGGGCGGCTCAGCCGCAGCGCCCGGCGACGTAGCCGTCGCTGCCGGTGTTCACATAGGCGTCCGAGACGTACTGACCGTCGTCGATGTTGTCCCAGATGTTCGTCGTGCCGTACGTACCGGTGATCGTCTGCCCGGGTGTCTGGCAGAAGATCGGCACCTTGGCACCCACGGGAAGGTAGCGGACGATGCCGTACGAGGTGCCGGGGCCGGTGCGGACGGCGAGGCTGACGCCCGGGCGCGACCGAGTAGTAGCGCACGGCTGCGGCCTCGGCGGTGGCCGCGCCGACCATGAGGAGGGCTCCGGTGAGCCCGGCGAGCATCACGGATCTGCGTTTCAGGGATGTACGGATCTGCGTTTCAGGGATGTCATGAGCGGTCCCGGC
Organism: Streptomyces flavovariabilis; assembly: GCF_000725785.1. Lineage (NCBI taxonomy): Bacteria > Bacillati > Actinomycetota > Actinomycetes > Kitasatosporales > Streptomycetaceae > Streptomyces > Streptomyces flavovariabilis. Next base: position 7,319 of record NZ_JNXD01000018.1, read on the forward strand.
GTAGTGGTGGTCGGATCAGGAGCAGCGCGGGCGGACGTAGCCGTCGCTGCCGGTGTTCACATAGGCGTCCGAGACGTACTGGCCGTTGTTGATGTTGTCCCAGATGTTCGTCGTGCCGTACGGGCCCGTCACCGTGGTGCCCGGCGACTGGCAGTAGATCGGGACCTTCGCCCCCTCGGACAGGACCCGGACGACCGTGTAGTTGGTGCCGGGACCGCTGCGGACGTTGACACGGACGCCCGGCGCGACCGAGTAGTAGCGCACGGCCGTGGTGCCGGCCTCGGCGGCGACCGCTTCCGTCACCTGGCCGCCCACCGTCTCTTCGACGCGGTCGACAGACATGAAAAACCTCCCCCGTTGATCCCCATGACCGGCATGGGGCCCCGTTGATTCCCCTGCATCACGCCATGAAACACATGTGCGTAACTCGCACGCGGAGACTAACAAGCCGCCTCTGTCCCGTACGACGCATCGACTAGGCTCCGTGCGTCGCGCGCGCGGACGAACAGCACGGGGGTGGTTCCATGGCGCCGCAGAGCAGCACCGGGGCGGGCGCGGAAGCGGAACTTCCCGAATACGCCGGTCACTACCGGCTGGAGACGACTCTCGGATCCGGGGGCATGGGCGTCGTGCATCTCGCGCGCAGCACCTCGGGGATGAAGCTCGCGGTGAAGGTCGTCCACGCCCAGTTCGCCAGGGATCCCGAGTTCCGGGGGCGGTTTCGGCAGGAGGTGGCGGCCGCGCGGAAGGTCAGCGGTGCCTTCACCGCGTCCGTCGTCGATGCCGACTCGGAGGCCGAACGGCCCTGGATGGCCACCCTGTTCATCCCCGGACCGACCCTGTCCGACCATGTGAAGCGGAACGGGCCCATGAGCCCCGCCGAGCTGCGCCGTCTGATGGCCGGACTGGCCGAGGCACTGCGCGACATCCACCGGGTCGGCGTGGTCCACCGGGATCTCAAACCCAGCAACGTACTTCTCGCCGAGGACGGGCCCAAGGTCATCGACTTCGGGATCTCCCGGCCGAAGGACAGCGAACTGCGGACCGAGACCGGCAAGTTGATCGGGACCCCGCCGTTCATGGCGCCGGAGCAGTTCCGGCGCCCCCGGGAGGTCGGGCCCGCCGCCGACGTCTTCGCGCTCGGGTCGGTGATGGTGCACGCGGCCACGGGCCGGGGGCCGTTCGACTCGGACAGCCCGTACGTCGTCGCCTACCAGGTCGTCCATGACGAGCCGGATCTGGCCGGAGTGCCGGAGAGCCTCGCGCCGCTCGTGGCGCGGTGTCTCGCCAAGGAGCCCGAGGACCGGCCGACGCCGGACGAGTTGATGCGGGAGCTGCGGTCGGTCGCGGCCTCGTACGACACCCAGGTCTTCATACCGGCGCAGCGGACGGGGGACGCGCCCGAGCCGGAGCCGCGTGTCACCGAGCCCGAACGGCGGTCCCGGAAACGCCTCGCCACCCGGCTCCTCGTCGGGACCGGGCTCCTCGGCCTGGCCACGGCCGCCACGCTGGCCTCGGTGCAGTTGCTCGGCGGTGACGACCCGTCACCGGTGGGCGGTAGCGCGCCGCGCACCACGGCGGCCGGATCCAGCCCGTGGGAGACGACGTCGGCGCCCGGGAAGGGGGCACCGCAGTGCTCGTACGGGGCGGGGAGGCTGGTCTGCGCGCAGACGGGCCGGGTCTTCGCCCTCGACCCGACCGACGGGCGCCGGTTGTGGCGGCACACCGTCCCCGCGGCGCAGGGCGGGCAGCCCGTCGTGTCCGGTGGCCTCGTGCAGCCCGCGCTGGACCGGAGCACGCGCCTGGAGGCTCTCGATCCCGGCTCGGGCAGGACCCGCTGGCGGCAGACCGTGCCGTCGTACAGCGGGCTGGCGCACGCGGGGGACATGCTTCTCGTCACGGGCGTCGACGGTGGGGTCACCGGCGTGGACAGCGCTTCGGGACGGACGAAGTGGAGCCACCGGATCCCGGGCCACCGGGCCCCGTACTTCGCCTCCTTCGCCGGAGACCCACTGGCCTACGGGACCAGCACGTCGGACGACGGGTCGAGTACCCGCGTCACCGCGGTCGCCCCGGAAACGGGCCGGGTGCGGTGGGACGTACGGCTGAAGGGGTCGCTCCAGCCCGTCGGCGCGGTCGACGGATCGATCTTCTTCGTCGCCCTCGACCCGGTCTACGGATCAGCGGAGGCCGTGGTGCGCTACACGCCGGACGACGGAGTCTCCCGGCGGGTGGTGCTGCCCGTCCCGATCGGCCAGCCGCAGGCCACGGTGCGCGGCAACCTCGTGTACCTCGTGGGGGACGGCGGATCGCTGGTGGCCGTCGACATGCATGCGCGGAAGCAGACGTGGAGCCTGGAGACCGCGGTGACCCGGGGTTCCGCGCCGGTGGCCGACGGCCGGTACGTCTACTTCTCCGCCCCTGACGGGCGGCTGCTCGGCGTGGACGCACGCGAAGGCCGGCTTCTGGGACAGACGTCCCCGCGGCTCGGCGGCAACTCGGACCGGGTCGCGGACGCGGTGCCCGCCCCCGTGCTCGCCCACGCCCGCCTCTACGCCGCCGCGCCCGACGGCACCGTCTTCTCCGTCCCCGCGGGCGACCCCGCCACCTGGTGACACGGTCGAGGGCCGCCCCCCCGGCAGCGGGAGGCGGCCCTCGGGGCGAGAAGGGATCAGCCCAGCTTCGACACGTCCCGCACGGCGCCCTTGTCCGCGCTGGTCGCCATCGCCGCGTAGGCCCGCAGCGCCGCCGAGACCTTGCGGTCGCGGTTCTTCGGGGCGTACACGCCGTTCAGGGCCTGCTCGCGGCGGGCGAGCTCGGTGTCGTCCACCAGCAGCTCGATGGAACGGTTCGGGATGTCGATGCGGATGCGGTCGCCGTCCTCGACCAGGGCGATGGTGCCGCCCGCGGCCGCCTCGGGCGAGGCGTGGCCGATGGACAGGCCGGAGGTGCCGCCGGAGAAGCGGCCGTCCGTGACCAGCGCGCAGGTCTTCCCGAGGCCGCGGCCCTTCAGGTACGAGGTGGGGTAGAGCATCTCCTGCATGCCGGGGCCGCCCTTGGGGCCCTCGTAGCGGATGACGACGACGTCGCCGTCCTTGACCTGCTGGGTGAGGATCTTCTGGACGGCCTCCTCCTGCGACTCGCAGACGACCGCCGGGCCCTCGAAGGTCCAGATGGACTCGTCGACACCGGCCGTCTTCACGACGCAGCCGTCCACGGCCAGGTTGCCCTTGAGGACCGCGAGACCGCCGTCCTTGGAGTAGGCGTGCTCGGCGGAGCGGATGCAGCCGCCCTCGGCGTCCACGTCCAGGGCCTCCCAGCGCTCGGACTGGGAGAAGGCCTCGGCGGAGCGGACGCAGCCGGGGGCCGCGTGCCACAGCTCGACGGCCTCGGCGGACGGGGAGCCGCCGCGCACGTCCCAGGTCTTCAGCCAGTCGGCGAGGGACGGGCTGTGCACGGAGTACACGTCCTCGTTGAGCAGGCCGGCCCGGTGCAGCTCGCCGAGCAGGGCGGGGATGCCGCCGGCGCGGTGCACGTCCTCCATGTAGTACGTACGGTCCTTCGCGACGTTCGGGGCGACCTTCGCGAGGCACGGCACGCGCCGCGAGACCGCGTTGATCTCGTCCAGGCCGAAGGGGACGCCCGCCTCCTGGGCGGCGGCCAGCAGGTGCAGGATCGTGTTGGTGGAGCCGCCCATGGCGATGTCGAGCGCCATGGCGTTCTCGAACGCCGCGAAGGACGCCACGCTGCGGGGCAGAACCGTCTCGTCGTCCTGCTCGTAGTAGCGGCGGGTGATGTCCATGACCGTACGGGCGGCGTCCTCGTACAGCGCCTTGCGGGCGGTGTGCGTGGCCAGGACCGAGCCGTTGCCGGGGAGGGAGAGGCCGATGGCCTCGGTCAGGCAGTTCATCGAGTTGGCGGTGAACATGCCGGAGCAGGAACCGCACGTCGGGCAGGCGTTCTCCTCGATACGGAGGATGTCCTCGTCCGAGATCTTGTCGTTCACGGCGTCGGAGATCGCGTCGACCAGGTCGAGGGTGCGAACCGTGCCGTCGACCAGGGTGGCGCGGCCGGACTCCATGGGGCCGCCGGAGACGAAGACCGTCGGGATGTTCAGCCGCAGGGCGGCGTTCAGCATGCCCGGGGTGATCTTGTCGCAGTTGGAGATGCAGATCAGGGCGTCGGCACAGTGCGCCTCGACCATGTACTCCACGCTGTCCGCGATCAGGTCGCGGGAGGGCAGGGAGTAGAGCATGCCGCCGTGGCCCATGGCGATGCCGTCGTCGACGGCGATCGTGTTGAACTCGCGCGGGATGCCGCCGGCCGCGACGACCGCCTCGCTGACGATCCGGCCGACGGGCGCCAGGTGCGTGTGGCCGGGCACGAACTCGGTGAAGCTGTTGGCGACCGCGATGATCGGCTTGCGGCCGATGTCCGCACCCGGTACACCGGAGGCGCGCATAAGGGCGCGGGCGCCCGCCATGTTGCGGCCGTGGGTGACTGTGCGGGACCTCAGCTCGGGCATCGTCGCTCGCTCCTTCAGAGACGGCGTCAGAGGATTCGGAGACTTCTGACTGCAACCGAGCGTACGCCCGTCATCCAGTGGGCGGGACAGAGTGTCCGGAATGCGGGATGGCCGTCTCGGACGACGGCACCCGCACGCCTCACGGATCGGTCAGATGTCCCTGGACGACCGGTGCCACCCGCGCGATGATCTGCTCCGGGTCCGCCGAGGCCAGCGGCTCGACCTTGATGACGTACCGCAGGACGGCCGTGCCCACGAGCTGGGCGGCGGCCAGCTCGGCGCGCAGCTCGGCGTCCGGCAGCTCCAGCCGTACGGCGATGCGGCGCAGCACCTGGGTGGCGATGATCCGCCGGAAGACGGCGGCCGCGGTCTCGTTGGTGACGGCGGAGCGGACGACGGCGAGCAGGGGCGCGCGAGTCGCCGGGTTCTCCCAGACGCCGAAGAAGAAGCGGGCCAGACGCTCCCCCACCCCGTCGAGCGGGCCCTCCTCGATGGCCTTCGGGGCCTGCAGGGCGGGTCCGAAGGACTGGGTGATCGCCGCCTCGAAGACCTGCTCCTTCGTGCCGAAGTAGTGGTGCACGAGGGCCGGGTCGACGCCGGCCGTCTTGGCGATGCCGCGTACGGACGTCTTCTCGTAGCCGTGCTCGGAGAAGTCGTCGCGGGCGGCGGTCAGGATGCGGTCGCGGGTGTCCGCCGACTCCGTACGCGGGGGGCGGCCGCGGCGGCGGGCGGTGGTGCCGGACCCGCCGGCGGCCGGGGGCCGGCCGGTCATCGCCGCGGCACCTTCACCGCCGAGGCCAGATGGAGGCGGGTGAAGGCCAGCGCCTCCGCCAGGTCGGCCTCGCGCTCCGCGCTGGACATGGCGCGGCGGGTGTTGACCTCGATGACGACATGCCCGTCGAAGCCGGTCAGGGCGAGCCGCTCCAGCACCTCGGCGCAGGGCTGGGTGCCGCGGCCGGGCACCAGGTGCTCGTCCTTGGCCGAGCCCCGGCCGTCGGCGAGGTGGACGTGGCCGAGACGGTCCCCCATGCGGTCGACCATGTCCAGCGCGTCGGAGCGGGCCGTCGCGGTGTGGCTGAGGTCGATCGTGAAGTGCCGGTAGTCGTCCTTGGTGACGTCCCAGTCGGGGGCGTACGCGAGCATCTCGCGGTCGCGGTAGCGCCAGGGGTACATGTTCTCGACGGCGAACCGCACGTCCGTCTCGTTCGCCATGCGCCAGATGCCGGCGACGAAGTCCCGGGCGTACTGGCGCTGCCAGCGGAACGGGGGGTGGACGACGACCGTGCTCGCGTCGAGCTTCTCGGCCGCCGCGCGGGCCCGCTGGAGCTTGGTCCACGGGTCGGTGGACCAGACGCGCTGCGTGATGAGCAGACAGGGGGCGTGCACGGCCAGGACCGGGATCCGGTGGTAGTCGCTGAGTCTGCGCAGGGCCTCGATGTCCTGGCTGACCGGGTCGGTCCAGACCATGACCTCGACTCCGTCGTACCCGAGGCGCGCGGCGATCTCGAAGGCCGTGGCCGTCGACTCCGGGTAGACCGAGGCCGTCGACAGGGCGACCTTCGCGTCCGGGATCTTCACGGCTGGCTCTGCCATGCAGGACAGATTACGGGGTGTGGTCGGGGTGAGGTGGGGGGCCTCTTCGCCGTTGTGGTGTTTGCCATAGGCGGGCAGGCCCCTACACCGACTCCATGTGATCCAGGCGACGCAGGATCACGCCCTCCCGCAGCGCCCAGGGGCATATGTCGACGCGCTCCACGCCGAAGAGGTCCATCGCCGCCTCGGCCACCAGGGCGCCCGCCAGGAGCTGGCCGGCCCTGCCCTCCGAGACGCCCGGCAGCTCCGCGCGCTCCCGCTCCGTCATCGCGGCCAGGCGCGGGACCCAGCCCTCCAGGGACTCCCGCTTGAGCTCGCGCTGGACGTAGAGGCCCTCGGCGGAGCGGGCCGCGCCGGCGATGCGGGCCAGCTGCTTGAAGGTCTTCGACGTGGCGACGACGTGGTCGGGGGTGCCGAAGCGGCTGAACTCGCCGACCGTGCGGGCGATCTCGGTCCGCACGTGGCGGCGCAGGGCGCGGACGTCGTCCGGGGCGGGCGGATCACCGGGCAGCCAGCCGGCGGTGAGGCGGCCGGCGCCCAGCGGCAGCGAGGCGGCCGCGTCGGGCTCCTCGTCGATGCCGTACGCGACCTCCAGGGAGCCGCCGCCGATGTCCAGGACCAGCAGCTTCCCGGCCGACCAGCCGAACCAGCGGCGGGCGGCGAGGAAGGTCAGCCGGGCCTCCTCGGAGCCGGTGAGGACCTGGAGCTCGACGCCGGTCTCGGCGCGCACGCGTTCGAGGACGTCATCGGCGTTGCGGGCCTCCCGTACGGCGGAGGTCGCGAACGGGAGGACCTCCTCGGCGCCCTTGTCCTCGGCGGCCTGGAGCGCCTCCTTGATCACCGAGATCAGCCGGTCGACGCCGTGGGGGCCGATCGCGCCGTCGTCGTCGAGGAGCTGGGCCAGGCGCAGTTCCGCCTTGTGCGAGTGAGCGGGCAGCGGGCACGCGCCGGGGTGCGCGTCCACCACGAGCAGATGCACCGTGTTCGATCCCACGTCGAGGACACCGAGTCTCATGTACGGAACGCTACTGCCCACCGGGCCGTCCGCCGTCCTCGGTGGGGGTACGAGGCCCGTACCCTGGAGGCGTGCCAAAGACGAAAAAGGCGAAGCGCGACAAATCACCGGCCGCCGTGGAACCCGACGAGAAGGGCCTCGACTTCGCTCGCGCGTGGGTTGAGTTTCCCGATCCGGCGGACGACGAGCAGGTGTTCCGCTGCGATCTGACATGGCTGACCTCTCGCTGGAACTGCATCTTCGGCAGCGGCTGCCAGGGCATCCAGGCGGGCCGCGCGGATGACGGGTGCTGCACGTTGGGTGCCCACTTCTCCGACGAGGACGACGAGAAGCGCGTCGCCGGGCATGTGGCCAGGCTCACGCCGGACATCTGGCAGCACCATGCCGAGGGCAAACGGGGCGGCTGGGTCTCCGAGGACGAGGACGGCGAGCGGCAGACGCGTCCGTTCCAGGGCTCGTGCATCTTCCAGAACCGGCCCGGCTTCCCCGGCGGCATGGGCTGCTCGCTGCACATCCTCGCTCTGAAGGAGGGCCGCGAGCCGCTGGAGACCAAGCCGGACGTCTGCTGGCAGTTGCCGGTACGGCGGACGTACGAGTGGATCGACCGGCCCGACGACACGCGCGTCCTGCAGGTGTCGATCGGTGAGTACGACCGCCGGGGCTGGGGCCCGGGCGGCCACGACCTGCACTGGTGGTGCACATCGGCGACCTCGGCGCACGGCGCGGGCGACCCGGTGTACGTCTCCTACCGGCCGGAACTGATCGAGCTGATGGGCAAGGCCGGCTACGACCGGCTGGTCGAACTGTGCGAGGAGCGGCTGGCCTCGCAGCTGCCGCTGCTGGCACCGCATCCTGCGGATCCGGTGACCTGAGGGCCCGCCTACGACGTGGCCGGACTCGGGTCGCCGCTGTCCGAGGGCGGCGGCGTCGAGGCCGTCGGGTCGGTCGGGCCCGGATCCGACGGCGTGGGGTCCGGGTCGGCCGACGGGGGCGGGGTGGTCGGCGTCGGGTCCGGGTCCGGGGCGGATGTCGTGGGAGTCGGGTCGGGCTGGGTGGGAGTCGGGTCGCCCGGGCCGCCGGGGCGGGGGTCCGGGCCGGGGCCGGAGGGGCTGGGCGCGGCGCCGTAGCCCTCGATGCGGACGACGGCGCCCACCGGGGCGACCGCCACCTGCGCCTGCCAGGGGCCGGCGGGCTCCCGCAGGTGGTCGACGTACACCTTGATCGTCAACGACTCGCCGGGCCGGAGCGTTCCCGACGACTGGCTGAGGTACAGCCAGTGGGCTCCGGTGGACGCGGACCAGCGGACCGGGGCCGGGCCGGTCGCGGTCAGGGTGACGAGAGTGGTGTCACCGCTGTTGTCGGCCGTGACCTCGAGGGCGGCCTTGCGGCCGGCGACAGCGACGCCGATGACCTCGACGGAGACGTCGGCCTTGCCGTCCCTGCCGAAGCGGGGGCCGGGCCGGGTGCTCGCGTTGCCGGTGTTCTCGTAGCCGCCGCCCGCGATCTCGCCGTCCAGGCCGAACGGGTCGTCCGCCTCGCGCGCGGAGGCCGAGCGGTCGTCCCGGCCCTCGCCGATCGGGGTGCCCCGGTAGGCGGCCCACAGGGCCAGCACGGGGGCGGCCACGACGGTGGCGACGACGGTCGTGGTGACGGCGCGCGCGCGTAGGCGGTCCCTTCGGGCGGCATGGTCCTTGGGGTCCATCGGGAAGCCGCGCCGGTCGAAGCGGGGTGCGGCGCTTCGCGCGCGCGGGTGGTGGGCCATGGCCACGTGCAGGGCAGCCCGGGGCGCCGGCAGGACGGGCAGTTCGGCGGGCGTGACGCTGGTGCCGGGCCAGCGGCCGGGGATGGCACGCTCGGCGGTGCGGCGGCAGCGCGGGCAGTCGTCGACGTGCCGGACGAGTTCGCTGCGCAGGGCCGTGCCGAGCACGAGCCGGTCGTCGCCGGCGAGGTGCGCGACGCTCGGGCACGCCCCGGTCTCGACCACGGCGAGGGCCGCTCGCGTGCGTTCCACCTCGCACGCGGCGGAGGCGAGCAGATCGCGGGCGGCGGCCGGGTCCATGCCGAGGACGGCGGCGACCTCGCGGGCGGCGAGGTGGTGGCGCACGGCCAGTTCGAGCGCCTCCCGCTGCTCCGGGGTGGTGCCGGCGGCCTCCGGCCAGGCCAGCAGGGCCAGTTCGCGACGGCGCCGCTCCTGGACCTCCTCGGAGGGGGCCGGAGCGGCCGGACGGTCGGCGCGCCGCCGGTCGGTGCGGCCCGCGGCATGGCTGCTCTGACGTTTCTGCTTGGCCTCGGCCAGCTTGCGCAGGCACGCCCAGCGGGCCAGCGCGTACAGCCAGGCCCTGCGGTCCGAGGGTGCCTCGGGGGCGTGCCGGCCGCGGCGTTCGGCGAGTGCGAGGACGTCGCCCAGGGCGGCGGTCGCGGCCTCGTGGTCGCACAGCACGGACAGGCAGTAGGTGAACAGGCCGTCCAGGTAGGGCTCGTAGCGCGCGGGCGGCCGCTGCGCCAGCGTGCGCGCCGCCCCGCGGTCACGCGCTTCCCGGTGGGCCCGGTGCGCGCCGGCCGTGCGGGTCGAGCGGGTCGAGATCTCCGGAGTACTGCTCGTCATTCGGCGACCGTAGGCGGCCGGGAGTGGCACCTTCAGGCGGCTTGAGCACATTTAATCCGTACGGGTGAAACGATCCCTCAATCGGGGACATGAACCGGGCGTTCCGCCGCTGGCGCGGGGTGGCGGACCCCTGGCGCGCAGGTGGCCGCCGCCGGCCGGTCCCCGCGATGTCAGTGCCGGCGGCTACGGTTTCGTCCATGGCTGCCCGTACGAAGACCACCAAGGACCGCCCGTCCTACCGCTGCACGGAGTGCGGGTGGCAGACGGCGAAGTGGCTCGGCCGCTGCCCCGAGTGCCAGGCCTGGGGGACGGTCGAGGAGTACGGCGCGCCCGCGGTGCGCACGACGACACCGGGCCGGGTCACCACCTCCGCCCTGCCCATCGGCCAGGTGGACGGCCGCCAGGCCACCGCCCGCCCCACCGGCGTCCCCGAGCTGGACCGCGTGCTCGGCGGCGGACTGGTCCCCGGCGCGGTGGTGCTGGTCGCCGGCGAACCGGGCGTCGGCAAGTCGACGCTCCTGCTCGACGTGGCCGCCAAGTCCGCGAGCGACGAGCACCGCACGCTGTACGTCACGGGCGAGGAGTCCGCCAGCCAGGTCCGGCTGCGCGCGGACCGCATCGGCGCCATCGACGACCACCTGTACCTCGCGGCCGAGACGGATCTGGCGGCGGTGCTCGGCCACTTGGACGCGGTGAAGCCGTCGCTGCTGATCATGGACTCGGTGCAGACGGTGGCCTCCCCGGAGATCGACGGCGCGCCCGGCGGCATGGCCCAGGTGCGGGAGGTCGCCGGCGCCCTCATCCGGGCCTCCAAGGACCGCGGCATGTCCACACTGCTGGTGGGCCATGTCACCAAGGACGGCGCGATCGCGGGCCCGCGCCTGCTGGAGCACCTCGTGGACGTGGTCCTGTCCTTCGAGGGCGACCGGCACGCCCGCCTGCGTCTCGTCCGCGGCGTGAAGAACCGCTACGGCACCACCGACGAGGTCGGCTGCTTCGAGCTGCACGACGAGGGGATCACGGGCCTCGCCGACCCGAGCGGCCTCTTCCTGACCCGCCGGGCCGAGCCGGTCCCGGGCACCTGCCTGACCGTCACCCTGGAGGGCCGCCGCCCGCTGGTCGCCGAGGTCCAGGCGCTCACGGTCGACTCGCAGATCCCCTCCCCGCGCCGCACCACCTCGGGCCTGGAGACCTCCCGCGTCTCGATGATGCTCGCGGTGCTGGAACAGCGCGGGCGGATCAGCGCTTTGGGCAAAAGGGACATCTACTCCGCGACGGTCGGCGGTGTGAAGCTCTCCGAGCCGGCCGCGGACCTGGCCGTCGCCCTCGCGTTGGCGAGCGCGGCGAGTGACACACCTCTCCCGAAGAACCTCGTCGCGATCGGCGAAGTGGGCCTCGCGGGCGAGGTGAGACGGGTCACCGGAGTGCAGCGCAGGCTGGCGGAAGCCCACCGTCTGGGCTTCACTCATGCCCTGGTCCCGGGCGATCCGGGCAAGGTCCCGGCGGGCATGAAGGTCCTGGAAGTCGCGGACATAGGGGACGCCCTGCGGGTCCTTCCCCGCTCCCGTCGCAGAGAGGCCCCCCGGGACGAGGAGGGTCGCCGGTAGACTTTGCCCTGGTCTCGCCCGTCCGTGCGAACCGAGCGCGCGACACGGGGGCGCCCAGGACCTGCGACCGGAGGAGTGCAGTGGCAGCCAACGACCGGGCATCGGCTCCCGGAAAGTCCGGCGGGAGTGCCGGTACCGATGGCCTGATGCGCGCCTCCCTGAGCGCCGTGGCACCCGGCACCCCGCTGCGCGACGGCCTGGAGCGGGTGCTCCGCGGCAACACCGGCGGGCTCATCGTGCTCGGCTCCGACAAGACGGTCGAGGCGCTGTGCAGCGGCGGTTTCGTGCTGGACGTCGAGTTCACCGCGACCCGGCTGCGCGAGCTGTGCAAGCTGGACGGCGGCATCGTGCTGTCCTCGGACCTGTCGAAGATTCTGCGCGCGGGCGTGCAGCTGGTCCCGGACCCGACGATCCCGACGGAGGAGACGGGCACCCGCCACCGCACCGCGGACCGCGTCAGCAAGCAGGTCGGCTTCCCGGTCGTCTCCGTCTCCCAGTCGATGCGGCTGATCGCCCTGTACGTCGACGGCCAGCGCCGCGTCCTGGAGGACTCGGCGGCGATCCTGTCCCGCGCCAACCAGGCGCTCGCCACCCTCGAGCGTTACAAGCTCCGCCTCGACGAGGTCGCGGGCACGCTGTCGGCGCTGGAGATCGAGGACCTGGTGACCGTCCGGGACGTCTCGGCGGTCGCCCAGCGCCTGGAGATGGTGCGCCGCATCGCCACGGAGATCGCCGAGTACGTGGTGGAGCTCGGCACGGACGGCCGGCTGCTGGCCCTCCAGCTCGACGAGCTGATCGCGGGCGTGGAACCCGAGCGCGAGCTGGTCGTGCGGGACTACGTCCCCGAGCCCACGGCCAAGCGCTCCCGCACGGTCGACCAGGCCCTCGCCGAACTCGACGCCCTCACCCATGCCGAGCTGCTCGAAATGTCCACGGTGGCACGGGCGTTGGGCTACACCGGCGCGCCCGAGACCCTGGACTCGGCGGTCTCCCCGCGCGGGTACCGTCTCCTCGCCAAGGTGCCCCGGCTCCCCGGCGCGATCATCGACCGCCTCGTCGAGCACTTCGGCGGACTGCAGAAGCTGCTCGCCGCGAGCGTCGACGACCTGCAGACGGTGGACGGCGTGGGCGAGGCCCGGGCGCGCAGCGTCCGCGAGGGCCTGTCGCGGCTGGCGGAGTCTTCGATCCTGGAGCGGTACGTCTGACGCGGACGGCAGACAGGGCTGGAACGGCTGAGGGCGGTACCCGGCAAGGGGTACCGCCCTCCGGCTTCTCCGGCCTCAGCTAGTCGGCCGAGAGCACGAACGACGTCTGCACCTTCGCAAAGCCCGGAGCCTTGGCTTCCACCAGGTACGTGCCCGACCCGGCCGAGCCCGCCGGAGGCGTGGCGCACTCGGGGGCGCTCGGCTTGCGGTCCCACTTCACGGTGTAGGTGATGCCGCTGCCGGCGGCGACCCGGTACAGCTGGTGCGCGGCGGCCTTGGGGCAGTCCTCGGAGGACCAGTAGTCGTCGTCGCTGCTCGCCGGGGCGATCGTGAACACCGCGTTCTTCGGCCCGAGATCGATCTTGCAGTCGCTGCCGGAGACGTTCCGCGCGGTCAGCAGGAAGGTGGGCGTCTGCTCGGGGTCGTAGGTGTTGTGCCGGCTGCGCAGGCTGAACTTGACCGCGCTCGCGGTGCAGTTGGGCAGGGTGGAGCCGGCCGGCAGGGTGTCGCCCGCGCCGACACCGCCCGCGGTGGCGCCGCTCCCCGAGCCGCCGGAGCCGCCCGACCCCTCGGAACCGCCCGAGCCGCCACTCCCGGAACCGTCGCCGGAACCCGAGCCGGAACCGTCGTCGGATCCGCCTCCCGAGCCGTCCCCGGAACCGTCCCCCGAGCCGCCGGAGCCCTCGTCGCCCGACTCGTCGCGTCCGCCGGGCGCTTGGCTGATGGCCGGGCCCGAACTCGACGGGCCGGGCGTGATGGAGGGTGCGGGATTCTTGCCGTTGGCGCCGTTGTCGCCGTCCTTGCCGCCCCCGCCGCCCATCGTCACGATCCAGGTGGTCAGCAGCGCCAACACGGCGACCACAGACACCAGTACGACCCTCCGACGCCAGTAGATGGAGGAGGGAAGCGGCCCGACCGGATTGCGCAGAGATCCCACGGCCCAAACCTTACGAGAGATCGGCGCGTTCGCCGGTCCCACCCGCCGCTCGGAGCCACAACTTTTCCGGATCATCATTCCGGAACCCCGGCCCCCACCCCTGTCTTTCGTCAGGTACGGAACCCGACGATCGCTGGGTGTGACGGTATGGGGGCGCCGCCTACCGTCTGTGACCATGGACTCCGAGGACACCGCGCTCTACCGCGACATCACCGACTTCGCCCACGACACCCCGAACTGGGTACAGCACGGCGCCGGGATATGGACCGAGGCCGGACTGCTGGTGTTCGCCGGGCTGTTCGCGACGGCCTGGTGGCATGCCCGCCGGGGCAGCCCCCGCGCGTTCGCGATCGCGGCCCTTGCACCTCTGGCCACAGCAGTGGCCTACGTGTGCAGTGAGGTGCTCAAGTCCGCTGTCGCGGAAGAGCGTCCGTGCCGTGCGGTGGCCGGGGCGGCCGCGTCACTGGCCGCGTGCCCGCCGCACGGCGACTGGTCCTTCCCGTCCAACCACGCCACCATCGCGGGCGCCGCTGCGGTCTCCCTCGCCGTGGTGCGGCGCGCACTGCTGTGGCTGACGGCCCCGCTCGCCCTGCTGATGGCGTTCTCCCGGGTCTTCGTCGGCGTGCACTATCCGCACGACGTCATAGCGGGGTTGGCGCTCGGCACGCTCGTCGCCCTCGTCGCCGTACGGCTGGGCAGGGATCCGGTGACGCGGCTGGCCGGGGCGATGCGCACCTCACCGGCACCGGCCGTGCGGTGGGTGCTGGGGCCGGGCCCGGCGCCCGTCCCGTCGTACGAGACGCACGCGCGCCGGTGAGCCGGGACGCGCGGCGCACCGCCGCGCTCAGCGCTCGTCCACGGCTCACGGGCGCCGTCGCGCCCTGCGGTCACGGCTCCACCAGCCCCGCCTCGTACGCGACGATCGCCGCCTGCACCCGGTTGCGGACGCCCAGCCGGTCCAGGACCGCGCTCACGTACGCCTTCACCGTGCCCTCGACGAGATGCAGGCGGGCGGCGATCTCCGGGTTGGACAGGCCCGCGCCGACCAGGCCGAGCACCTCGCGCTCCCGGGGGCTCAGGGCGGTCACCCGCGCGCGTGCCCGGGCCTCGCGGGTGAGGCGGCCGCCGTCGAGGCCCTCGTCGATGACGTACCGGGCCACCTTGGGCGAGAGGAACGCGGCCCCGGCGGCCACCGCCCGTACACCCGCGATGAGTTCGTACGGGTCCCCGGACTTCAGCAGGAACCCGGTGGCACCGCCGCCCAGGGCGCGGGTCACATGGGCGCCCTCGGAGAAGGTGGTGAGCATCGCGACGGCCGTGCCCGGCACGGTCCGTACGATCTCCTCCGCCGCCGCGAGACCGTCCAGGCGCGGCATGCGAATGTCCAGCAGGGCCACGTCCGGGCGGTGGGCGCGGCACAGTTCCACCGCCTCGCGCCCGTCCCCCGCCTCGGCGACGACCTCCGTCTCGCCGCCGCTGCCCAGGATGGCGCGCACCCCGGCCCGGACCATCGCCTCGTCGTCGGCCAGCAGCACGCGGATCGGCGCCCTGCTCGTGTTCCCGGTACTCATCGTGCGAACTCCTCGTACTCTTCCCGGCCTTCGCCGGACAGGCCGACGCCGGGGACCACGTCCTTGGCGACCAGCCGTCCGGCGTCGAAGCACAGTCTGAAGTGGGCGACGGAGACGAAGAGTTCGCCACTCGCGCGGTAGTAGCGGCAGTCGGCTCCCCCGGGCGCGGCCGGGGCCCGCTCCTCGGGCGGGTCGTTCACGTCGCGCTCGGGCAGCACCCGTTCGACCTCGACGGCCGGGGCGCCCAGGCGGAGCTTCGCGTACGCGGCGGGTTCGAGCACCGAATGCGTCTCGGCGTACGCGTACCAGCCGAAGGCGGCGCCGACGAGCACCACACCCACACCGGCCGCGGTGCCGAGGCCGGAGGCGACCCGGCGGCGGGCGTGCGTGAACGGCGCCCGGGCCGGGCGCGCGGGCCTGACCGCGACCGGCTGCCCCGGGACGTACGCCCGGACCCGGAAGCCCTCCCCGTGCGCACCGGCCTCGAACTCGCCGCCGACGGAGGTCACCGCCGCCCGCAGCCCGAGCAGGCCCGTGCCGCCTCCCGCGGGCCGGGAACCATCCTGCGCCGGGCGGCCGTTGGTGACGGTGACGGAGGTGCCCGCGGCGCGCCCGGTGACCGCCACGACCACGGGGGCGCCCGGTGCGTGCCGTGCCGCGTTGGTCAGCGCCTCCCGGACCACCCGGTGCAGCAGCCGCTCGGCGACCTCGCCGGGACCGGCGGAGTGCGGGTCTGCGGCCGGGTCCCGTCCGCCCGGCTCCCAGCGCACCGGAAGGCCCGACTCGGCGGCACGGGCGACGAGTTGCTCCAGGGTCTCGTCGGCCGGGGACAGCGGCACCGGCTCGTCGTCCTCGCGCAGGACGCCGATGATGCGGTGCAGCCGGTCCGTGGCGTCGGCGGCGGCCGCGCGCAGGTCGGCCGCCGCCGCCCGGTGTTCGTCGCCGAGGCCGGGAGCGACCTGGAGGGCGCCGGCGCGCAGGGCGATGAGGCTCAGCTCGTGACCGAGGGAGTCGTGCATGTCCTGGGCGATCCGGGCGCGTTCGCGCAGCCGGGCGCGCTCCTCGGCGAGGCCGGCCTCGTCCTCCAGCCGGGCGGCGCGCAGCCATCCCGCCTCGGCCAGCTCGCGGCTCTGCCGCCAGTAGCGCCCGCCGAGCCAGGGGAAGACACAGCCGAAGAGCAGCGTGCCCGTCATGACGAGCCACTCGGGGGCCGGGTCGACGCCGGTGAGCACGATCCGTGCGGTGCCCGCGCAGCCGACGGCGGCGAAGCACAGCACGGCGGGGCGCGCCCGGTCCGCCCGCAGCCCGAGCAGCAGCGCGCACACGCCGAGGGCGGGACCGTAGGAGACGGTGAACAGGGCCGGGGCGGCGGTCAGGCTCAGGGCGGCCACCAGCGTGAAGGCGACCGGGGGCAGCCGCCGGGACACGGCGACGGCCACGGCCAGCACGGCCACACCGGCTGCCTGCTGCCAGCCGGGCCGCGGCTCGTTCAGCCCGATCCGGTCCGCCGTGAGCGCCGGGACGGCGAAGGCGGCCCAGAGGAGGGCGCCACGGGCGAGTGAGGCCGGGCCGGGAGGTTCCATGCGCCCGACGCTACAAGTGCCCGGCCTGCCCGCACTGCTGTCGATCGTCAGGTACCCGCCCCCTTCAGGGGTGGCGGTGTGCCCGAACAGACGGCTCTGCGTGGCACCATCGATACGCCATGACTGCTCCCACGAAGCCCCCGCAGCCCACCCCCGCCCCCGCCGACACCCCCTCCGGGCCGCCCCTCGGAGAGAACCTGCACTCCCCCGTCATCGACTGGTTCGACGAGAACGCCCGCGACCTGCCGTGGCGGCGTCCGGAGGCCGGGGCGTGGGGGGTGATGGTCAGTGAGTTCATGCTGCAGCAGACGCCGGTGAGCCGTGTCCTGCCCGTCTACGAGCAGTGGCTGGAGCGCTGGCCGCGCCCCGCCGACCTGGCCAAGGAGGCGCCCGGCGAGGCAGTCCGCGCCTGGGGCCGGCTCGGCTACCCGCGCCGCGCGCTGCGGCTGCACGGCGCCGCCGTCGCCATATCGGAACGGCACGGCGGTGACGTACCGGCCGACCACGCCCAGCTGCTGGCACTGCCCGGCATCGGCGAGTACACGGCGGCCGCAGTCGCCTCCTTCGCCTACGGGCAGCGGCATCCGGTGCTGGACACCAATGTGCGCCGGGTCTTCGCCCGGGCGGTCACCGGCGTGCGGTACCCGCCGAACGCCACCACCGCCGCCGAGCGCAAGCTGGCCCGCGCGCTGCTGCCCGAGGAGGAGCCGACCGCCGCCCGCTGGGCCGCCGCCTCCATGGAGCTGGGCGCGCTGGTGTGCACGGCGAAGAACGAGTCGTGCCACCGCTGCCCGATCGCCGCGCAGTGCGCGTGGCGGCTGGCGGGCAAGCCGGAGCACGACGGGCCGCCGCGCCGCGGCCAGACCTACGCGGGCACCGACCGGCAGGTGCGGGGGCGGCTGCTCGCCGTGCTGCGGGAGGCGCACGGGCCGGTTCCACAGGCGGCTCTGGACCGGGTGTGGCACGAGCCGGTGCAGCGGGCCCGCGCCCTCGACGGTCTCGTCTCCGACGGTCTGGTGGAGCCGATGGCGGGCGGTCTGTACCGGCTGCCGCTGACCTGACGTACAGACACCTCACAGCCGCAGGTCACCATCCGTCACATCATCCGGGGTGGACAAATCACCCCGAATCCGCCTCAACACCCCCACCGCTCTCCCCCGTTCGGGCTTCCGTTACACAACCGACGGACAGCCGAGCGCTGGCCGCAGGCTGCTTCGGACAGCGCCGTGACAACGCCTCCGTACCTTCAGATGCGTTCCCGGAAGACACGGGACGACGGAAGACCAAAGGCAGTACACGGGCGGCGCGGAGCCGGCCCGTACGGGGATACGGGAGGCGGTTCACCATGGCGCAGGGCGAGGTGCTCGAGTTCGAGGAGTACGTCCGCACCCGGCAGGACGCGCTGCTGCGCAGTGCCCGCCGCCTGGTCCCGGACCCGACGGACGCGCAGGACCTGCTGCAGACGGCGCTGGTCCGGACGTACGGCCGGTGGGAGACCATCGAGGACAAGCGGCTGGCGGACGCCTACCTGCGCCGGGTGATGATCAACACCCGTACGGAGTGGTGGCGGGCGCGCAAGCTCGAGGAGGTCCCGACCGAGCAGCTCCCGGACGCCTCGGTCGACGACGCCACCGAGCAGCACGCGGACCGCGCCCTGCTCATGGACATCCTGAAGGTGCTCGCCCCGAAGCAGCGCAGTGTCGTGGTGCTGCGACACTGGGAGCAGATGTCCACGGAGGAGACGGCCGCCGCCCTCGGCATGTCGGCCGGAACGGTCAAGAGCACGCTGCACCGGGCGCTCGCCCGGCTCCGCGAGGAGCTGGAGTCCCGCGATCTGGACGCACGCGCGCTGGAGCGTGAGGAGCGGGAGCGGTGCGCGGCCTGACCGGCGAGGGTTCTGCACGGACCCGGGGCAGTATCCAGGCGGTGAGCGCGGCACTGGCCGTACCCACCGCCCTCGCCCTTTTGGTGTCCGGCTGCGGTGCCGGCGGGACCGGCGCCCGTGACGAGGGCCCGGCGCACGCCGACTCGGTGGCGGGCGCCGCCGCCACCCCGTCCGCCGCGCCGTCGACGTCGCCCGACACCGTGAACGCGGTCAAGCTCGTCAAGGACGACCCGAAGGTCGCGCCCGAGGTGAAGCGCGAGCTGAAGCCGTGCGTGGCCGACGAGTACCCGGTCGACGTCTCCTACGGCAATCTGACCGGAGGCTCGGCGGACGACGTCGTCGTCAACGTGCTGACCTGCGGTGACGCGGTGGGTGTGGGCAGTTACGTGTATCGCGAGCAGGACGGCTCGTACGAGAATGTGTTCAAGGCCGAGGAAACGCCGGTCTACGCGGAGATCGACCGCGGCGACCTGGTGGTGACCAAGCAGGTGTACGAGAAGGGCGACCCGGTGTCGAGCCCCTCCGGGGAGAACGTGATCACGTACAGATGGACCTCCGGCCGCTTCGCCGAGAAGTACCGCACGCACAACGACTACGGGAAGGTCGTCGGCGACAGCGCGACGCCGGTGCCCGCGAGCTGACGCGGGCGCAGGGCCGCGTGAACCGATCGGGCCGTTCGGACCGTTCCGTCGGTGAACGCATCGCCGGGACCGTGCGTCCCAGCAGTAGGAACGCACCCCCACGGACCACGAAGGACTGAGAGCACCGGGATGGCAGACCAGACCCACGTCCTGTTCGTCGAGGACGACGACGTCATCCGCGAGGCCACGCAGCTCGCCCTGGAACGGGACGGCTTCGTGGTCACCGCCATGCCCGACGGGCTGTCGGGCCTGGAGGCCTTCCGGGCGGACCGCCCCGACATCGCGCTGCTGGACGTCATGGTTCCCGGCCTCGACGGGGTCAGCCTGTGCCGCCGTATCCGCGACGAGTCGACCGTGCCGGTGATCATGCTGTCGGCGCGGGCCGACTCCATCGACGTCGTGCTGGGCCTGGAGGCGGGCGCCGACGACTATGTGACCAAGCCGTTCGACGGTGCCGTCCTGGTCGCCCGGATCCGCGCGGTGCTGCGCCGCTTCGGGCACGCGGGCGGTGGCCGGGGCGAGGAGCCGGACGGCCCGGCGAGCGGCGGGATGCTGGCCTTCGGTGACCTGGAGGTCGACACCGAGGGCATGGAGGTCCGGCGTGCCGGGCAGCCGGTGGCGCTGACGCCGACCGAGATGCGGCTGCTGCTGGAGTTCTCCTCCGCGCCGGGCACGGTGCTCTCCCGCGACAAGCTGCTGGAGCGGGTGTGGGACTACGGCTGGGGCGGGGACACCCGCGTCGTCGACGTGCATGTGCAGCGGCTGCGGCAGAAGATCGGCCAGGACCGGATCGAGACGGTCCGTGGCTTCGGCTACAAGTTGAAGGCCTGAGCAGGGGCAGGGGTATGAGGGGGCACTTCCGGCGCGTGGTCGCCGCGGGCTTGGAGCGTGCGGGCATCCGTACGGGCCTCAGATGGAAGCTGAGCGCGGCCATCGCACTGGTGGGCGCACTGGTGGCGATCGCGCTGAGTCTCGTCGTGCACAACGCCGCCCGGGTCTCGATGCTGGACAACGCGCGCGACCTCGCCGACGAGCGGATCATGATCGCCCAGCGCAACTTCGAGCTGTCCGGGCGGATGAACTTCCCCAACACCAAGATCAACGACCCGGATCTGCCGCACGCGCTGCGGGACCGGGTCGAGGCGGGCCAGCGGGCGACGTACGTGGCGGACCGGCCGGGTGACGTGCCCGACATATGGGCCGCCGTGCCTCTGAAGAACGGGCAGGTGATGTCGCTGCACTCGGGCTTCACCGACCGCAGCTCGGACATCCTCCAGGACCTCGACCAGGCCCTGCTCATCGGGTCCATCGCGGTCGTCCTCGGCGGCAGCGCGCTCGGCGTGCTCATCGGCGGGCACCTCTCGCGGCGGCTGCGCAAGGCCGCCATCGCGGCCAACCAGCTCGCGGGCGGCGAGACGGACGTGCGGGTACGGGACGCCATGGGCGGGGTCGTACGGGACGAGACGGACGACCTGGCGAGCGCGGTGGACGCCATGGCGGACACGCTGCGGCAGCGCATCGAGGCCGAGCGGCGGGTCACCGCCGACATCGCGCACGAGCTGCGCACCCCGGTGACCGGACTGCTGACGGCCGCGGAACTGCTGCCGCCCGGGCGCCCGACCGAGCTGGTGCTGGACCGGGCGAAGGCCATGCGCACGCTGGTCGAGGACGTGCTGGAGGTGGCCCGGCTGGACGGGGCCTCCGAACGGGCGGAACTGCAGGACCTCATGCTGGGCGAGTTCGTCGCCCGGCGGGTGGCGGCCAAGGATCCGGCCATCGAGGTGCGCATCGTGCACGAGTCGGAGGTCACCACCGACCCGCGCCGCCTGGAGCGTGTCCTGTTCAACCTCCTGGCCAACGCGGCCCGGCACGGCAAGCCGCCCATCGAGGTCAGCGTCGAGGGCCGGGTCATCCGCGTGCGCGACCACGGCCCGGGCTTCCCCGAGGACCTGCTCGCCGAGGGGCCGAGCCGCTTCCGCACCGGCAGCAAGGACCGGGCCGGGCACGGCCACGGACTCGGCCTGACCATCGCGGCAGGGCAGGCCCGGGTGCTGGGCGCCCGGCTGACCTTCCGCAACGTCCGCACCCCGGGAACGCCGGAGCATCTGCCGGCCGAGGGCGCGGTCGCCGTGCTGTGGCTGCCGGAGCACGCGCCGACGAACACGGGCAGCTACCCGCTGCTGCCGGGGTCGTAGGCCGCCTGTCGCTTCAGCAGGACCAGTCCTGGTCCATGTCGAGGCCGCCCTCGCGGGACTGGGTGAAGGAGAACCAGTTGCCGGAGTCGTCGCGGAACAGCGCCTCCGTGCCGTAGGGGCGCTCCTGCGGCTCCTGGAGGAACTCCACGCCCCGGTCCTTGAGCTTCTTGTAGTCGCCGTGGATGTCGTCGGTGGTCAGCACGCCCGCACCGAGCGCGCCCTTCGCCACCAGCTTGCGGAGCATCTCGGCGGACTCGGGGTCCATCGCGGGCCCGCCGGGCACCATCAGCGTCAGCTCGACGTCGGGCTGGTTCGGCGAGCCGACCGTGAGCCAGCGCATGCCGCCCTCGCCCATGGTCATGTCCGTACGGACCTCCAGGCCCAGTTTCTCCGTGTAGAACTCCTTCGCCCGGTCCTGGTCGAGGACCCAGACGGTCGAGATGGCGAGACCCTTGATCATGGCGTGCTCCTGCTCTGACGCTGCGGCCGGTTGTGCCTGCTCTGCCACGGTAGGCAGCCGGGGTGTCAGCCCGCTTCTCCGGAATTGCGCTGCTTGCCGGCACCGGGGGCGGAGCGGAAGCCGCCGGCCCAGAGCATGGCGTAGCACCCGGGTATGAGGGCGGCTCCGCGGCCCACGTGTTTCGTCCGGTATTCGCTGGGTGTCAGGCCGGTCCAGGCCTTGAAGCGGGCGGAGAACGTGCCGACGCTGCTGAAGCCGACCAGGTGGCAGATCTCCGTCACCGACAGGTTCGCCGTGCGCAGCAGGTCCTCGGCGCGTTCTATCCGGCGGTGGGTGAGGTACTGGCCGGGGGTCTCGCCGTACGCCTCCTTGAAGGCGCGGATGAAGTGGTAGCGCGAGTACCCGGCGTGCGCGGCCACGGTGTCCAGGTCGAGCCCGGGATCGGCCCAGTCCCGGTCCATGGCGTCCTTGGCCAGCCGGATTTGCCGCGTCTTGTCCATGTGACCGATGGTGACACGGAGGTCTGACAACGACCCCGGCTCGCTGTACAGAGCCGAGCCGGAGACCGACTGCGTGCGCGACCTCCGCCAGGACGCCTTCGGCCTCGACTGGTCGGCCGTCACGGCCGCGCGGGACTCTTCACGGCCGCGGCCCTCGTCAACGGCCTGCGCACGGCGCCCGCCGGGCATGACGAAGGCCCCCGGGCGGACACTCCCGGGGGCCTCGTGCGGTGCGGTCAGACGGCCTCGACCACGGGCGGCTGCGCCGACGGGGCGTCCGGCCTGCCGTCCTCCTTCGGTCCCGCTCCCTTCAGCGGGACCTCCTTGACGAACACGGCCGCCACGAAGGCGACCACCGCCACCACGGCCCCGAGCAGGAACGCCGAGTGCGTGCCCGCGGACACCGCGTGCTGGTACGCCTCCCGGACCAGCACCGGAAGCTTCTCCAGGCTCTTCGCGTCGAGCTGCGCGGACTGCTCGGTCACCTGGGACCCCAGGGAACCGGCCCGCTCGGTCATGACGTCCTGGACGCGGTGGTTGAACAGCGCGCCCATGATCGCGACGCCGAAGGAGGAGCCGAGGGTGCGGAAGAGCGTGCTGGACGAGGACGCGACGCCCATGTCCTTCATCTCCACGCTGTTCTGCGCGACCAGCATGGTGATCTGCATCAGACAGCCCATGCCGAGCCCGACCACGGCCATGAAGACACCGGAGGTCAGACGCGAGGTCCCGGTGTCCATCGTGGACAGCAGGTAGAGCCCGACGATCATCAGCGCGCTGCCGGCGATCGGGAAGACCTTGTACTTGCCGGTGTTCGTGGTCACCCGCCCGGCGACCATCGAGGTCACGAGCATCGCCCCCAGCATCGGCAGGAGCAGCAGCCCGGAGTTCGTCGCGGAGGCACCCTGCACGGACTGCTGGTACAGCGGCAGGAACAGCGTGGCGCCGAACATCACGAAGCCGGTGATGAAGCCGATGACCGCCATCAGCGTGAAGTTGCGGCTGCGGAAGATGTGCAGCGGCACCACCGGCTCGGCGGCCCTGGTCTGCCAGAACACGAACCCGACGAGCGCGGCGACCCCGATGCCGATCAGCTCCATGATCCGGGCGGAGCTCCAGGCGTACTCCGTGCCGCCCCACGTCGTGACGAGCACGATCGCGGTGATGCCGACGGTCAGCAGCCCGGCGCCCAGGTAGTCGATCCGCGCCTCGGAGCGCTTCTTCGGCAGGTGCAGCACCGCGCTGACGGCGACGAGCGCGACCGCGCCGAGGGGGAGGTTGATGTAGAAGGCCCAGCGCCAGCCCCAGTTGTCGGTGATGGTGCCGCCGACCAGCGGACCGCCGATCATCGCCAGCGCCATGACGCCGGCCATCATGCCCTGGTACTTGCCGCGTTCCCGGGGCGGGATCAGGTCACCGATGATCGCCATGACGCCGACCATCAGGCCTCCGGCACCGAGGCCCTGCACGGCGCGGAAGCCGATCAGCTCGCTCATGTTCTGGGCCATGCCGCTGAGCGCGGAGCCGATCAGGAAGAGGACGATGGACGACAGGAACATGCCCTTGCGGCCGTACATGTCGCCGAGCTTGCCCCACAGCGGGGTGGAGGCCGCGGTCGCGAGGGTGTAGGCGGTGACGACCCAGGAGAGGTGTTCGAGCCCGCCCAGCTCACCGACGATCGTCGGCATCGCCGTACCGATGATCATGTTGTCGAGCATCGCGAGCATCATGGCGATCATCAGCGCGAGCAGCACGACCCGCACACTCTTCGGCTGTTTCTCCGCGGCGTCGGCCGCCGGTGTGTCCGTCGTGTCCGTCATCGCTTCCCACTCCCCCAGCTGTGCTACTTACTTGCCGACCGGCTAGTGACTACACTCGGAAGCTAGACCTGAACTAGCCGGGCGTCAAGTAAGTTTTATGGAAAGCGGGGGGCGTAGGAGGATGGGCGGCACCATGGACGGCACCAGGCAGCGGCGCCGCGGGAACACCCGCCGGCGCATCCAGGACGTGGCCCTCGGCCTCTTCGCGGAGCACGGCTACGAGAAGACCTCCCTGCGCGAGATCGCGGAGCACCTGGAGGTCACCAAGGCGGCGCTCTACTACCACTTCAAGACGAAGGAAGAGATCCTCGTCAGCATCTTCGAGGACCTCACCCAGCCGATCGAGGACCTGATCGAGTGGGGCCGGCAGCAGCCGCACACCCTGGAGACCAAGCAGGAGATCGTCCGCCGCTACGCCGACACGCTCGCCCAGGCGGCCCCGCTGTTCCGCTTCATGCACGAGAACCAGGCGACGGTGCGGGACCTGCGCATCGGAGACTCCTTCAAGGAGCGCATCCGCAGCCTGCGCGACATCATCATCGACCCGGACGCGGACATGGCGGACCAGGTCCGCTGCGTCAGCGCGCTCTTCACGCTGCACGCCGGGATGTTCCTGATGCAGGACATGAAAGGCGACCCCGAGGAGAAGAACAGAGCCGTCCTCGAGGTCGCCACGGAACTGGTGACCCAGGCCCACCGGGGAGCAGGGCGCTCCTAGCGGGCCGGGGGGATCACCCCTCCGGTCAGACCTTCACGCCCTTGGCGCGCAGGAACTTCACCGGGTCGACCGCCGAGCCGTAGTTCGGGGTCGTACGGATCTCGAAGTGCAGGTGCGGACCGCTCGAGTTGCCGGTGTTGCCGGACTTGGCGATCTCCTGGCCGGTCTTGACGATCTGGCCGACCCGCACGGTGACCTTCGACAGGTGGGCGTACTGGGAGTACGTGCCGTTGCCGTGCTTGATCACGACGGCGTTGCCGTATGCGGGGCCGTCGCCGGCGCCGTTGCCGCCGGACTTGACCACGGTGCCACCGTGGGTGGCGACGACCTGGGTGCCGCTCGGCACGGCGAAGTCCTGGCCGCTGTGGGTGGACTGCCACATGCCGCCGTTCTGGGCGAAGGTCGCGGAGAGCTTGTACTTCTTCACCGGGTCGACCCAGGACGGCTTGGCCTTCTTGGCAGCGGCCTTCTTCGCGGCCGCCTTCTTCGCGGCGGCGGCCTTGGCGGCCTTCTCAGCCTTCGCGGCCTTCGCGGCCTCGGCCTTCGCGGCCTTGGCCTGGGCGGCGGCCTGAGCCTGAACGGCACTGGCGGCACCGGACGCGGCCGTGGTGTCGGCGGCGGACGCGACCCCGGCTCCCAGTGCGACCGAGACACCAAGGCCGGCGGCCAGCACGGTCGCACGGGTGCGGAGCTGGGACGTACGGGAAGAGCGGGACGTGACGCGCTGGGACATCGAAACCTCGTGGGGAAGGGGACGGAGAAAACCACCCGGCGCACAGACGCTCGCCGCATGGCCATCCCTTGGTAACCCGAAGCCCGACAAACTCCCAAAAGCGTGATCTACGACGCTAGTTAGTAATTTGGTTCAGTGTTCTACGTCTCTTGACAGAGCCGTCATTCGGGACGAATCCGGGCACTAGCCCGCACTTCCACGCCTACCGCGGGGCAAGAATCCCTTTCCTCCCACTCCGTTATCCACTATTCCAGCTAGTAACGGACATATCGCCTGTGCGGCATGTCACCGGGGGCCCTCTTCGGCCATTCCGGAAATGTGGCGCACGCCTCTAGGCACCTACCATCCGGTAACCCTACGGTTCCCCTCGCGCCACCCTCGAGCACAAGCATGCACACGACATGTTGGCAGCGTCACGGCCGTGAGAGGACCCCCACACATGCAGACCCGACGCCCCTGGTTGCGCCGCGCATCAGTGACCGCCGTCTCGGCGGCAGCCCTCGTGGCGATGGCCGCACCGGCCGACGCCGCGACCGCCACCCGGGCCTCCACGGCCGCCACCGCGTCCGCGGCCGCGGACGTCGACTACGGCACCTGGCAGAAGGACTGCCAGGCCGTGATGGACCAGGCGCTGCCCTATCTGAAGCAGCGGATCGCGGCCACGAAGCCGGGCGAGAAGCAGGCGATCGTCCTCGACATCGACAACACGGCGCTGGAGACGGACTTCGGCTTCAGCTACCCGCAACCGGCCAACAAGCCCGTCCTGGAGGCCGCCAGATACGCGCAGGAGCGCGGCGTCGCCCTGTTCTTCGTGACCGCCCGGCCGGACATCATCGCCTCGTTCACCCAGTACAACCTGAAGCAGACCGGATACCAGGTCTCGGGGCTCTACGTCCGCAACTTCATCGACCTCTTCAAGAACGTCGCCGAATACAAGACGGCCCAGCGCGTCGACATCGAGCGCAAGGGCTACACGATCATCGCGAACATCGGCAACAGCAGCACCGACCTCTCGGGCGGCCACGCCGAGAGGACGTACAAGCTGCCGGACTACGACGGTCAGCTGTCCTGACCCGTCTGTCCGACTCCCGGCAGTACCCGGCGGCAAGCCGGCCTCCGCAGGGGTGGCTCCGCTGCTGAGGAAGCTCTTGTGCCCGGACGGACCGGGAGCGGGCCTGGTCTGTCCCGGGCACGCGAGAGGGGCCGGTGCCCCGGAAGGCACCGGCCCCTCTCACTGGATCGTTACGCTCAGGCGTCCTTGCTCAGGTTCGGACCCGAACCGCCGGCCGCCTGCTCGATCGGCGGGACGTCCGGGAGAGCCGCCTTCTCCTCGCCGCGGAAGGTGAAGGTCTTGGTCTCGCCCTCGCCCTCCGTGTCGACGACCACGATGTGACCGGGGCGCAGCTCGCCGAAGAGGATCTTCTCCGACAGCGAGTCCTCGATCTCGCGCTGGATGGTGCGACGCAGCGGACGCGCACCCAGCACCGGGTCGTAGCCCTTCCTGGACAGCAGCTCCTTGGCGGACTGGGAGAGCTCGATGCCCATGTCCCGGTCCTTCAGGCGCTCGTCCACCTTGTCGATCATCAGGTCGACGATCTTGAGGATGTCGTCCTGGCTGAGCTGCGGGAAGACGACCACGTCGTCGACGCGGTTGAGGAACTCGGGCCGGAAGTGCTGCTTGAGCTCGTCCGAGACCTTGTTCTTCATGCGCTCGTAGTTGGACTTGGTGTCGCCCTGGGCCGCGAAGCCCAGGTTGAAGCCCTTGGAGATGTCCCGGGTGCCGAGGTTGGTCGTCATGATGATGACCGTGTTCTTGAAGTCCACGACCCGGCCCTGGGAGTCGGTCAGGCGACCGTCCTCCAGGATCTGCAGCAGCGAGTTGAAGATGTCCGGGTGGGCCTTCTCGACCTCGTCGAACAGGACGACCGAGAACGGCTTGCGGCGGACCTTCTCGGTCAGCTGGCCGCCCTCCTCGTAACCCACGTAGCCGGGGGGCGAACCGAAGAGACGCGAGACCGTGTGCTTCTCGCTGAACTCCGACATGTCGAGGGAGATCAGCGCGTCCTCGTCACCGAAGAGGAACTCGGCGAGCGCCTTGGACAGCTCGGTCTTACCGACACCGGACGGGCCGGCGAAGATGAACGAGCCACCGGGACGCTTGGGGTCCTTCAGACCGGCACGCGTACGGCGGATCGCCTTCGACAGCGCCTTGACGGCGTCGACCTGGCCGATGACCCGCTTGTGGAGCTCGTCCTCCATGCGCAGCAGACGCGAGGACTCCTCCTCCGTCAGCTTGAAGACCGGGATGCCGGTCGCCGTGGCGAGGACCTCGGCGATCAGCTCGCCGTCGACCTCGGCGACGACGTCCATGTCGCCGGCCTTCCACTCCTTCTCCCGCTTGGCCTTGGCGGCCAGGAGCTGCTTCTCCTTGTCGCGGAGGGAGGCGGCCTTCTCGAAGTCCTGCGAGTCGATCGCGGACTCCTTGTCGCGGCGGACGCCGGCGATCTTCTCGTCGAACTCGCGCAGGTCCGGCGGCGCGGTCATCCGGCGGATGCGCATCCTCGAGCCGGCCTCGTCGATCAGGTCGATCGCCTTGTCCGGGAGGAAACGGTCCGAGATGTACCGGTCGGCCAGGGTGGCGGCCTGGACCAGCGCCTCGTCCGTGATGGAGACGCGGTGGTGGGCCTCGTACCGGTCACGCAGACCCTTGAGGATCTCGATCGTGTGCGGCAGGGACGGCTCCGCGACCTGGATGGGCTGGAAGCGGCGCTCGAGGGCGGCGTCCTTCTCCAGGTGCTTGCGGTACTCGTCCAGCGTGGTGGCACCGATGGTCTGCAGCTCACCGCGGGCCAGCATCGGCTTCAGGATGGAAGCCGCGTCGATGGCGCCCTCGGCGGCACCCGCACCGACCAGCGTGTGCAGCTCGTCGATGAACAGGATGATGTCGCCGCGGGTGCGGATCTCCTTGAGGACCTTCTTCAGGCGCTCCTCGAAGTCACCGCGGTAGCGGGAGCCGGCGACCAGGGCGCCGAGGTCCAGGGTGTAGAGGTGCTTGTCCTTGAGGGTCTCGGGCACCTCGCCCTTGACGATGGCCTGAGCGAGGCCCTCGACGACGGCGGTCTTGCCGACGCCGGGCTCACCGATCAGCACCGGGTTGTTCTTCGTACGGCGGGACAGCACCTGCATGACCCGCTCGATCTCCTTCTCGCGCCCGATGACCGGGTCGAGCTTGGACTCACGAGCGGCCTGGGTGAGGTTCCGGCCGAACTGGTCGAGGACCAGGGACGTCGAGGGCGTGCCCTCGGCAGGCCCGCCGGCGGTGGCGGTCTCCTTGCCCTGGTAACCGGAGAGCAGCTGGATGACCTGCTGCCGCACGCGGTTCAGATCTGCGCCCAGCTTGACGAGGACCTGGGCGGCGACGCCCTCGCCCTCGCGGATCAGGCCGAGCAGGATGTGCTCCGTGCCGATGTAGTTGTGGCCCAGCTGAAGGGCCTCGCGGAGCGACAGCTCCAGGACCTTCTTGGCACGGGGGGTGAAGGGGATGTGGCCGGACGGGGCCTGCTGGCCCTGGCCGATGATCTCCTCCACCTGCTGGCGGACCGCCTCGAGCGAAATCCCGAGGCTCTCAAGGGCCTTGGCGGCGACACCTTCACCCTCGTGGATCAGGCCCAGGAGGATGTGCTCAGTGCCGATGTAGTTGTGGTTGAGCATCCGGGCTTCTTCCTGAGCCAGGACGACAACCCGCCGCGCGCGGTCGGTGAACCTCTCGAACATCGTTAATCGCTCCTCAGAGCGGTCAGGCAGTGGGGGGAACTTCCCCTCCCTGTCCTTCCGCAGCTTAGTCCCGCAAGCGGGGACCGCTCATTCCAACTGCCGACACCGTCCTTGGCCTCCTGACCCCGAACGCCGACATCTGCTCCAACCCGATGGTGCGAGACGATGTTCCCGCAGGCCAGGCAGATACCCCACTCGCCAGTACGCCGATGGCGAACGTGAGACGGCCTTTCCTGCGTGTCGCCCCCTCCCACTAGGGATGTCTTACCCGCAGCGACCGGAAGTCCATGCCGAGCGCCCCCGTTCCCTCCGCTACGGGCGAACAACCTTGCGCCTCCCCGCGCGCCTCACGCGCCCCCATTTGGCCACTCTGTGCACCCGTGACACCACCCAGCGTAACTCGCACGGTCTTCCGGCTGTTGCACTTGGCATGCTCGGCGCCCCTCACCCCGTGATCGCGTCCGCGACCCCACTCGTCCCGCTCCCCCGCCGGCCGCTCGACCCGGCCGTCGCGAGCGGTCAGGTCCGGCGGTGGTACGAGAACGAACTGGGCTGGCCTACGGTGCCCGGCGATCCCCTGCGGCTGGCCGTGGGAGTGCGCTACGACGTCCTGGACGTCCCGGCGGAGGCGGGGTACGCGGCGCTGCGGCGCCTGCCGGCGGACTCTCCTGTCGCCCTTCACGGCGACCGGATGCTGTTCCTGGTGGCCGCGGGCAGCGCGGAGGAGCTTCCCGGGCTGCTGGAGTGGCTGGACTGGGGGTCCCTGTCGCTCGATCTGGTGGCGGTCGGGGCGGGCGGCCTCATGGAGGCGCCGTCGCGCCCGGTGCCCCGCGAGAAGAGGGACACACCGCTGAGCGACGCGTTGCCGCCGCCCGGCCCCCCGGGCCGAGTCGGTTCCCAGGGGGCCGCCGTGTGGCTGCGGCCCCCCGAGCCGGGATGCGAGGCCGGGGCCTCGCTGCCGACGCTGTCGGCACTGGGGGGCTGTGAGGACGCCCCCGATCTCGTGCGGCTGGTGAACACGGTGGCCACACAGTGCCACCGGGTCCGGCTGCGACGCGTGTGCGCCCAGCCACCGGCCTCGCGTGCGCAGGGTCGGTAGTGCCGCTGTTCAGCCGTTGGCCTTCTCGTAAGCCTCGCGGATGGTCGCGGGAACACGGCCGCGGTCGTTGACCTCGTAGCCGTTCTCCTTCGCCCAGGCACGGATCGCCGCGGTGTCCTGGCTGCCGCTCGATGCGGCGCGCGCCTTTCCACGCCCACCCGAAGCACGGCCTCCGGTACGACGACCGCCCTTCACGTAAGGCTCGAGAAGGCCACGGAGCTTGTCCGCATTGGCAGTGGTGAGATCGATCTCGTACGTCTTGCCGTCCAGCGCGAACGTCACGGTCTCGTCCGCCTCGCCACCGTCGAGGTCGTCGACAAGAAGGACCTGAACCTTCTGTGCCACCGGATTTCCTTTCATCGATATCTTCAGGGCCGGGGTGTGCCGGCGTCCGCCGTATCGCCGTCCCCTGTTATATGCAGTACTGCAGTACGTCGGAAAGCAAACCGCTTTTGCCGGAAAAACACAAACCCTCGGCAGAGACCGGCAGCCCGGACTCCGTCCGGAAACGTGCGCGTTTCGGACATAGGGCACCGGGGCAGGGGCGGGCGCCGCTGAATATGCCTTGACGAACCGACCGGACCCTCTTGCGGCCCACTAGCGCCCGACGATCACAGATGCAGAAGCATCCGGCTGTTGCCCAAGGTGTTCGGTTTCACTCGTTCGAGTCCGAGGAACTCCGCGACGCCCTCGTCATAGGAACGGAGCAGCTCCGCGTAGACATCCGTGTCGACGGGCGTCTCGCCGATCTCCACGAAGCCGTGCTTGGTGAAGAAGTCGACTTCGAAGGTCAGGCAGAAAACACGCCGAACGCCGAGCCAGCCGGCGGTCTGCAGCAACTTCTCCAGCACACGGTGTCCGACGCCCGCGCCCTTCAGGCCGGGCTTCACCGCGAGAGTGCGGACTTCCGCGAGATCTTCCCACATCACGTGCAGCGCACCGCAGCCGACGACCTCGGCGTTGTCGTCCCGTTCCGCGACCCAGAACTCCTGGATGTCCTCGTAAAGCGTCACCGTTGCTTTGTCGAGCAGGATGCCGCCGCGGACGTAGGCGTCAAGGAGGCGGCGCACGGCCGGGACATCGCTGGTGCGGGCCCGTCGGACGGTGATGGCTTTTGCGGTGGCTTCGGGGCTCTTCGCGGACATGACCGGACGCTATCGCCCGCCGCGGTCCTGAGCGGAGGCGGGGTTCTCCGGGGGGCCTTCCCGGGGTTCCGCTCGTTCGGCCGGTTCTGCGGATTCCGACGGTTCGGTCGGTTCCTGGGTTTCCGGGCCCTGGACGATGCGTACGGCATCGCTGAGAGACCGCCGCTGTTCCTCGCTCATCATGCCGAAGAAGGCGACCAGAGCGGCTGCGGGGTTGTCGCTCTGCGACCAGGCCTCGTTCATCAGGGCGGCTGCGTAGGCGGCGCGGGTGGAGACGGCCTCATATCGATAGGCACGGCCTTCCGCCTCACGGCGCACCCAGCCCTTCTGATGGAGATTGTCCAAAACGGTCATCACGGTGGTGTACGCGATGGACCGCTCCTTCTGAAGATCTTCCAGGACTTCTCGAACGGTCACCGGGCGGTTCCACTTCCACACCCGCGACATGACCGCGTCTTCGAGTTCTCCCAATGGGCGAGGCACAGCTCAGAACAATAGTGGGAGATCCCGGTAATGGCGTGGCGGACGTGCGCTTCACCGGCGAACGGGAACAAAAAGGGCGTACGACTCGAGGTGCGGGCGCCGCGGAGTGCGGGCTCGCCGAGTCGTACGCCCTGGGAGCGGGTGGGTCAGGCGTCGGTCGTCGAGGGCGTCGCCGTGGGCTGGCGGGCGTCCTCCACGCGCGCGAGGGCGGCGTCCACGGCCGCGTCCTCCTTGGCCTTGTTGGCGCCGCCCTGGGTCTTCACGATCACCCGGATCACGCCGATGAAGAAGACGGCCATGACGGCCGGGGGCAGCAGCGCGGAGACGTAGTCCATGGATCCAGGGTAGCCACGTCAGCCCGCGGCGAGCTGCTGGGGGTTCGCGGGCGGTGGCGGGGCCGGCTTGCGGCGTGGGAAGACCTCGCCCGGCGTGGGGATCGGACGGGAGGGCTTCGGGGTGCCCGGGCCGGG
This sequence comes from Streptomyces flavovariabilis, assembly GCF_000725785.1. Lineage (NCBI taxonomy): Bacteria > Bacillati > Actinomycetota > Actinomycetes > Kitasatosporales > Streptomycetaceae > Streptomyces > Streptomyces flavovariabilis. The sequence goes on from NZ_JNXD01000018.1 coordinate 39,883, forward strand.
GGCCGGGGCGGGCCTGGGGGCCGGGGCGGGCTTGCGTGCGGGTTTCTTCTCGGGCTGCTTCTCCGGGTCGCCGCCGCCCGCGAAGTCGCCGGTGGCGGCGCAGCGGCCTCCGGGAATGGCCAGGAGGCGGGTGCGGGAGCCGGGGACGGCGGCCACGGGGAGAGGGGCGGCGGTGGCGGCGCAGCGGCCCAGGAGGGCCGCTGCGGCGGGGTTGCCGCGCAGGGCACGGAGGGCGGCGAGGTCGTCGGGCAGGGGGCGGTAGCCGGCGCTCAGCGCCTCGTCCAGCAGGGCGAGGTAGCCGGCGGCGGTGCCGGGGAGGGCGGCGCGGTACCGGTCCAGGTCGGCCACGAGGAAGGCGCGCAGTCTGGCCCCCTCCCGCAGTGCCTCGTCGAGCGACTCTGCGAGACGGAGACAGTCCTGGACGTCGTCGGCCGAGGCGGGGGTGGGGTGGAGGGCAAGGGCGAGAGCGCGGCGGAGCACACGCAGCTCCTCCACGCCGAACGCCATGCCGCCGCGGGATCCGTATGGCGTGGGCATGCGGCGACGATACGCGCTAATCAGACAAATCTCGCATAGGGGGCGGGTGTGGCGTGGGGGACCACTCGTCCCGCCCAGGTGCGCTGTCCCGGGAGGCGTCCCGTTCGCAACCGGCCCCGGCAGCCCTCCCGCCCCCGGCAGCCCTCACATACGCGACACGTTCCGCTCGTACACCAGCCGCAACCCGATCAGGGTCAGCCACGGCTCGTGCTCGTCGATCACCGACGACTCGCCCAGGACCATCGGCGCCAGGCCGCCCGTCGCGATGACGGTGACGTCGTCGGGGTCCTGCGACAGCTCGCGGGCCATGCGGTTGACCACGCCGTCGACCTGGCCGGCGAAGCCGTAGATGACGCCGGACTGCATCGCCTCGACCGTGTTCTTGCCGATGACGCTGCGGGGCCGGGCCACCTCGATCTTGCGGAGCTGGGCGCCGCGGACGCCCAGGGCCTCCACGGAGATCTCGATGCCGGGCGAGATGACGCCGCCGACGTACTCCCCTCGCGCGCTGACCGCGTCGAACGTCGTCGCCGTGCCGAAGTCGACGACGATGGCCGGGCCGCCGTAGAGCTCGACCGCCGCGACCGCGTTGATGATGCGGTCGGCGCCGACCTCCTTGGGGTTGTCCATGAGGATCGGTACGCCCGTCTTGACGCCCGGCTCGATGAGGATGGCGGGCACGTCGCCGTAGTAGCGGCGCGTCACCTCGCGGAGTTCGTGCAGGACCGAGGGGACGGTGGCGCAGATGGCGATGCCGTCGATGCCGTCGCCCAGTTCGTCGCCGAGGAGCGGGTGCATGCCCATCAGGCCCTGGAGGAGGACCGCCAGTTCGTCGGCGGTGCGGCGCGCGTCCGTGGAGATGCGCCAGTGTTCGACGATCTCGTCGCCGTCGAACAGTCCGAGCACGGTGTGGGTGTTGCCCACGTCGATCGTCAGCAGCATGACCCGTACCGCCCCTACTCCGCCGGTCGCAGATCGAGGCCGATGTCCAGGATCGGCGAGGAGTGGGTGAGGGCTCCGACGGCCAGGTAGTCGACGCCGGTGTCGGCGTAGGCCTTGGCGTTGTCGAGGCTGAGGCGGCCCGAGGCCTCCAGGGCGGCGCGGCCCTGGACGAGGGCCACCGCCTGCGCGCACTCGCCCGGCGTGAAGTTGTCCAGCAGGATCAGGTCGGCGCCGGCGTCCAGGACCTCGCGGAGCTGGTCCAGGGTGTCGACCTCGACCTCGATGGGGACGTCGGGGAAGCGTGCGCGGACCGCCTGGAAGGCCTGGGCGACGCCGCCCGCGGCGACCACGTGGTTGTCCTTGACGAGAGCGGCGTCCGAGAGGGACATGCGGTGGTTGACGCCGCCGCCGCAGCGGACCGCGTACTTCTCCAGGGAGCGCAGGCCCGGCGTGGTCTTGCGGGTGTCGCGGACCCTGGCCTTCGTGCCGTCCAGGACGTCCGCCCACGCGCGCGTGGCCGTCGCGATGCCCGACAGGCGGCACAGGATGTTCAGCGCGCTGCGCTCGGCCGTGAGGAGGTCGCGGGTGCGGGTGGTGACGGAGAGGAGCTTCTGGCCCGCTTCGACACGGTCGCCGTCCTCCGCGTGGCGCTCGATCTCGAGTTCCTCCTGGCAGACCACGGAGATGACGGCCTCGGCGATGCGCAGGCCGGCCACCGTGCCCGCCTCGCGGGCGGTGAAGTCGGCCGTGGCCACCGCGTCCTCGGGGATGGTCGCCACCGTCGTCACGTCCACGCCGTGGGCCAGGTCCTCCTGGAGGGCCACGTTGGCGATGTCCTCGACCTCGACGGGGTCGAGGCCGGCGTCGGCCAGGAGCTGGGCGAGTGCGGGGTCCAGGCCGCACTCCAGGTATGCCTCGTCGTCCGCGCCGCAGGCGCAGCCGTCTCCGCAGCCTCCGGAGGAGGCGAGGGGAAGGTCGGGGGTGCTCACGTCGGTCACTGCTCCTGGGGGGCCTGGGGCGGGAAAGTCGTAGGGGGGAAGTGTGTGGTGTCCGTGGTGTGCACGGCCAGCGTGCGGTCCGGGTTCAGGGTCACGACGATGTGGCGGCGCCAGGCGGTGTCGTCGCGCTCGGGGCGGTCCTCGCGCCAGTGGCAGCCCCGGGTCTCCTCGCGCTGCAGGGCGGCGGCGACCAGGACGCGGGCCACGCACAGGAGGTTGGTGGCCTCCCAGGTGTCGACGCCGGCCTCGGCCGTCTTGCCGTTCTCGGCGAGGGCCTCCCGGGCGTCGGTGTGCAGGCGCTGGAGCTGGTCGGCGGCCTTGGTGAGGGAGCCGGCCGAGCGCAGGACGCCCGCCCCGATCGTCATGATCCGCTGGATCGTGAAGCGGGCCTGAGCGGTCTGCAGGGGATGCTCGGGGATCTCCGGGTGCGGGACCGGCTCGGGCACGCGCGCGTGGAGGCCGTTCGCCGCGATGTCGGCCGCGATGCGCTCGGCGTAGACGAGGCCTTCGAGCAGAGAGTTGGACGCCAGGCGGTTGGCTCCGTGCACGCCGGTGCAGGCGACCTCGCCGCACGCGTACAGGCCGGGGACGGTCGTACGGCCGTGGGAGTCGGTGCGGACGCCGCCGGAGGCGTAGTGGGCGGCCGGGGCCACCGGGACGGGGGTGGTCACCGGGTCGATGCCGTGGGCGCGGCAGGCGGCGAGGATCGTCGGGAAGCGGTGCTCCCACATCTCGGCGCCGAAGTGCCGGGCGTCGAGGAACATGTGCTCGGCGTCCAGCTCCTGCATGCGGCGCGTGATGCCCTTGGCGACGATGTCGCGGGGGGCGAGTTCGGCGAGTTCGTGCTGACCGACCATGAAGCGCACGCCGTCGGCGTCGACCAGGTGGGCGCCCTCGCCGCGTACGGCCTCGGAGACCAGGGGCTGCTGGCCCTCCGCGTCCGGGCCGAGGAACAGCACGGTCGGGTGGAACTGGACGAACTCCAGGTCGCTGACCTCCGCGCCCGCCCGCAGCGCGAGCGCCACGCCGTCGCCCGTCGACACCGACGGGTTGGTGGTGGCGGAGAAGACCTGGCCCATACCGCCGGTCGCGAGCACCACCGCGGGGGCGTGGACGGCCCCGACGCCGTCGTGCTGACCCTCCCCCATCACGTGCAGGGTGACACCGGCGGTGCGGCCCTCGGCATCCGTGAGGAGGTCCAGGACGAGCGCGTTCTCGACGGTGCGCATGCCCCGCGCGCGGACGGCCTCGACCAGGGCGCGGGAGATCTCGGCACCGGTGGCGTCGCCGCCGGCGTGGGCGATGCGGCGGCGGTGGTGGCCGCCCTCGCGGGTCAGTTCCAGTCGGCCCTCGGAGGACTCGTCGAACCGGGCGCCGGTCTCGATGAGGCGGCGTACGGCGTCGGGGCCCTCGGTGACCAGGAGGCGGACCGCCTCCTCGTCGCACAGGCCGGCGCCCGCCACCAGGGTGTCGTCGAGGTGCTGCTCGGGGGTGTCGCCGTCACCGAGGGCCGCGGCGATGCCGCCCTGGGCCCAGCGGGTGGAGCCGTCGTCGAGACGGGCCTTGGTGACGACGACCGTGCGCAGGCCCGCGGCCTCGCAGCGCAGGGCCGCGGTCAGCCCGGCGACGCCGGAGCCGACGACGACCACGTCCGCGGCGATGGACCACCCGGGGGCGGGCGCGTGCAGTCGTATGCCTGTGGTGGTCACGAGGCGGCTCCGAAGCTTCCGAAGGTGAGGGGGACGTTGTCGATCAGCCGGGTCGCCCCGACCCGGGCGGCGACGGCGAGGACCGCGTCGCCGGTGAAGTCCTCGCCGATCTCGGTGAAGTCGGACGGGTCGACCAGGGCGAGGTAGTCCAGCGCGAGCGGCGGGTCGAGGCGGGCGGCCTCGTCGAGGACCTGGCGGGCGGCCGCTCGGACGGCCGCCGGGCCGCCCGGAACGACCGTGGCCACGGCATGCGCGTCGGCCGCCGCGCGAGACTCCCCTATGGCGCTGAGCGCCTCGGCACGCGCGCGTGTGGCGGGCACTTCGCGGGCCCGGGCCCGCAGCGCCTCCTGCGCGGCATGCCGGTCCTGGCCCGCGAACAGGGCCCCGGACAGGGCGAGGGCGGTGCGCCGCTCCGGGGCCGACAGGTAGCGGTTGCGGCTGGACAGGGCCAGGCCGTCCTCCTCGCGGACGGTGGGCACGCCGACGATCTCCACGCCGAAGTTCAGGTCCCGCACCATGCGGCGGATCAGGGCGAGCTGCTGGGCGTCCTTCTGGCCGTACAGGGCGACGTCGGGGCGGGTGAGGTGCAGCAGCTTGGCGACGACGGTGAGCATGCCGTCGAAGTGGCCGGGGCGGGAGGAGCCCTCCAGGCGCTCGCCCATGGGGCCCGCGGTGATGCGGACCTGGGGCTCGCCGCCCGGGTAGACCTCCTCCACGGAGGGCGCGAACACGACGTCGGCGCCCGACTGTTCGGCGACGACGAGGTCGGCGTCCAGGGTGCGCGGGTAGCGGTCGAGGTCCTCGCCCTGGCCGAACTGGAGCGGGTTGACGAAGACGGTGACGACGACCTCGCCGTCCGGCCCGGCGATGCCGCGCGCGGTGCGGATCAGCGTGGCGTGGCCCTCGTGCAGCGCGCCCATGGTCATCACCACGGCGCGGCGGCCCGCACGCGCGCGTGCGTGCAGTTCTCCGGCGGTGCGCAACAGGGTGGTGGTCATCGGGCGTCCCCTTCGGTGCCGTCGGTCCCGTCGGCGAGTACCCCGAGGAGGTCCTCGGCGAGTTCCGGCTTCAGCAGTCCGTGGGCCAGGGCCCGGTCGGCGGTCGCGCGGGCCATCGCCAGGTAGCCGGCGACGGTCTGCGGGGCGTGCCGGCGCAGCTCGGTGACGTGCGCGGCGACCGTGCCCGCGTCGCCGCGCGCGACCGGGCCGGTGAGGGCCGCGTCGCCGGAGCGCAGGGCGTTGTCCAGGGCCGCGCCGAGCAGCGGGCCGAGCATCCGGTCGGGCGCCGTGACCCCGGCCGCGCTCAGCAGCTCCATGGACTGGGCGACCAGCGTGACCAGGTGGTTGGCGCCCAGGGCGAGCGCCGCGTGGTAGAGCGGCCGGTTCTCCTCGGCGATCCACTCCGGTTCGCCGCCCATCTCGATGACGAGGGCCTCGGCGGCCAGGCGCAGCTCCTCGGGGGCGGTGACGCCGAAGGAGCAGCCGGCCAGGCGCTGGACGTCCACGGGCGTGCCCGTGAAGGTCATCGCGGGGTGCAGGGCGAGCGGCAGGGCGCCCGCGCGCAGGGCGGGGTCGAGGACCCGCGCGCCGTAGCGCCCGGAGGTGTGGACGAGGAGCTGGCCCGGCCGTACGGACCCGGTGTCGGCGAGGCCGGTGACCAGGCCGGGCAGGGCGTCGTCGGGAACGGTCAGCAGCACCAGGTCGGCCCGCTTCAGGACCTCGGCGGGCGGCATCACCGGCACGTCGGGCAGCAGTTGCGCGGCCCGGCGCCGGGAGGTCTCCGAGACCGCCGAGACGGCGACCGGGCGGTGCCCGGCGAGCTGCAGGGACGCCGCCAGGGCGGGGCCGACGCGGCCGGCGCCGACGACGCCGACGGTGAGCCGCGCGGGGCGGTCCCTGGGGTCTGGCTGTGGGGTTGTGTTCACTCGACGGCGGCCTTCCCGTTCCAGTCCGCTCCGGGTACCGGACGATTTCTCGTCATGTTAACGCGATCGGTTCGAGGGACGTTCGGCCGTCCACAGGCTGTGCATGCCCGTGCGGCGTTCCCGTGCGGCGCTCCCGTGCGGCGCTCCCGGAAGGGCTTACCGAAATGCGGGTGCCCCGGCGCACGCGCGCGGGGGAGGATCCGGGGCATGACCGATACGGCGGAACACGACGACCAGGTGACGGACGACGCCCCGGGCGCACGGCTGCATGAGCGACGGCCGGCCGCCCACCGCAACGCACGGCGGGTGCTCTCGCGCTTCTGCTTCCACCGGACCCTCCGGGAGCGTCTGGCCGTGCTGGAGGAGGCGGCGGACCTCCACGACCTGGACGAGCTGTCCGACGTGTACGGCGACGGCATCGTCGAGGCGCTGGAGTCGAAGGTCGCCGGGCTGCTCGGCACCGAGGCCGCCGCGTTCTTCCCGACGGGCACGATGGCCCAGCAGGTGGCCCTGCGCTGCTGGGCGGGCCGCACCGGGAACGCGACCGTCGCCCTGCACGCGCTCAGCCATCCCGAGGTGCACGAGCGGAACGCGTTCAGCGAGGTCGGCGGCCTGCGCCCGGTGCGGCTGACGAGCGAGCCGCGGCTGCCGACCGCCGCCGAGGTGCGCGACTTCGCCGAGCCCTTCGGGGCGCTGATGCTGGAACTGCCCCTCAGGGACGCCGGTTACGTGCTGCCCGCCTGGGAGGAGCTCACCGAGGTCGTGGAGGCCGCGCGGGAACGGGACGCGGTGGTGCACTTCGACGGGGCCCGCCTGTGGGAGTCCACCGTCCACTTCGGCCGGCCCCTGGAGGAGATCGCGAGCCTCGCCGACAGCGTCTACGTGTCGTTCTACAAGTCCCTGGAGGCGTTCGGCGGCGCGGCGCTGGCGGGTCCGACGGAGCTCGTCGAGGAGGCGAAGACCTGGCGGCACCGGTACGGCGGGATGGTCTTCCAGCAGTTCCCGACGGTGCTGTCGGCGCTGGTGGGGCTGGAGCGGCAACTGCCCCGGCTGCCGGAGTACGTGGCCCACGCGCGCGTGGTGGCCGCCGCCCTGCGCGACGGTTTCGCGGCGGCCGGGGTGCCGTGGGTGCGCGTGCACCCGGAGGTGCCGCACACCCACGACTTCCAGGTGTGGCTGCCGTTCGAGCCGGACGTCCTCACGGAGACGGCGGCACGGACGGCGGAGGAGACGGGGGTCGTGCTGTTCGGCGGCTCCTGGGACCGGGGCGGCCCCGGGCTGGCGTCCACGGAGGTGCATGTGCGGGCCGAAGCGCTGGAGTGGACCGCCGAGGACGTGAAGGCGGCGGCGGCCGAGTTCGTGGCCCGGCTGCCGGAGCAGGTCAGGTAGGGCGCCGCCGCCACCTGCCGAGGGCGTCCCGGAGGCGGCGCCGGGCCGGGCGGCCGGCGAGGACCGCGCGGAACCGCCGTTCGTCGCGCCATTCCCGTACGGCCTGCCGGTCGTGGGTGCCGGGCGCGGGCGGGGCGGGCTCGCCCAGGGACCGGGCGCGGTAGCTGTCGAGGAGGTACTGCTGCGTGATGCTCATGGTGAATCGCCTCTGGGGGACGGGGTGATGGAGGTCCGAAGGCTCCGCGGCTGCCCCGGTGGTCCTACCGTGCGGCCGTGCCGGGGACGGCGTCGCGTCGATTGACGAGGCCTGTCAATCGACGCAGGCGTGGTCTGTGGCGAGGTGCACCATGAGGTCATGAGCGTGCACATCGACATCGGCGGGCTGCGACCGGAGAGGGTCGCCGTCGTGCCCTCGCCCCTGGCCGAGCTCGGCATGGCGTTGCACGCGCTGTCCGAGCCGGCGCACCATCCGGGTTTGCAGGGCTGGGTGACGGGCGTGACGGCCCGGCTCGACCCGCATCTGGCCGACCGGATGTGCGAGGCGGACTTCCTGTGGCGGACGACGTTCTCGGACCTGTTCCTGCCCTGGGCGGGCCTGCCGGACCGGCGCACCCCGCCGGGCGCGACCCTCGCTGAGGAGCTGGACCAGCTCGACAAGCTGTCCGACGAGCAGTTCGTGGACGCGGCACTGGAGTTCACCTGTGCCGTCGGCTACGGCGAGTGCGGGCCGACGGCGCTGTCCGACCCGCGGACGCGCCGCCGGGCACTGGACCTGGCCGCCGCGCGCGGACCGCAGCAGCTGCGCTTCGGTGAGCGGCTGCTGGCCGACCCGCCCCGGATCCGGGCCTGGTTGCGGCAGTTCCTGCGGGACTGCGACGAGGCGTTCTTCGCGGAGGCCTGGTCCCGGCTGCGCCACCAGCTCGCGGCGGACGCCCGGCACAAGACGGACCTGCTGCGGCGCAAGGGCCTGGCCGAGGCGCTGGCCGCGGTGTCCCCGGCCCTCACGCTCGACGAGGCCGCCGCCCGGATCACGGTCGACAAGCTGGGCGACGGCCGTACGGCCACGGGCGACGGCGGCCTGCTGCTCGTCCCGACCAGCCTCGGCTGGCCGCATCTGATGGTCCTGCACCGGTACGGCTGGCAGCCGGTGCTGCACTACCCGGTCGGCTCCCCGGAGCTCGCCGCACCGCAGACGCTGGAGCAGCTGGCCATGCGGATGACCGCGCTGTCCCACCCGGTCCGGATGCGCATGTGCCGCCATCTGGCCCGCAGCGCGCACACCACCAGCGAGCTGGCGCAGGTGCACGGCATGACGGCCCCGGAGATATCCCGGCACCTGGCCGTGCTGAAGAAGGCGGGCCTGATCACCACCCGCCGCCGCGGCCGCTACGTCCTGCACCAGCTGGACGTGACGGTGGTGGCCCGGCTCGGCAGCGAGTTCCTGGAAGGGATTCTCAGGTAGCCGGCCCGGGCGTACGGGTCAGCCGTGCCCGCCGGCCCGCACCAGCCCCGTCTCGTAGGCCAGCACCACGACCTGCACCCGGTCCCGGAGACCGAGCTTGGTCAGGATGCGGCCCACGTGCGTCTTCACGGTCGCCTCCGACAGCACCAGCCGCGCCGCGATCTCACCGTTGGACAGGCCCTGCGCGACCAGCATCATGACCTCGCGCTCGCGCTCGGTGAGCCGCTCCAGCTCCTTGTGCCGGGGCTGCTGGGTGCCCGGCAGCATCGGTGCGAAGCGGTCCAGGAGCCGCCGGGTGGTGGAGGGCGCCACGACCGCGTCACCGCTGTGCACGGCCCTGATCGCGGCCAGCAGCTCGGCCGGCGGCACGTCCTTGAGCATGAAGCCGGAGGCGCCCGCCTTCAGACCGGAGAAGGCGTACTCGTCGAGGTCGAAGGTGGTCAGGATGAGCACCTTCGGCGGGTCGGTGTCCGCGCAGATCCGGCGGGTCGTCTCCACCCCGTCGAGCTTCGGCATGCGGACGTCCATCAGCACCACGTCGACCTCGCTCGTCCGCAGTTCCTGGAGGGCCTCGACGCCGTCGCCCGCCTCCGCCACGACCTCCATGTCCGGCTGGGCGGCGAGCACCATCCGGAACCCGGTGCGCAGCAGCACCTGGTCGTCGACGAGCATCACGCGGATCGTCATCGGGCCTCTTCCCTATCGGGGTCGTTACAGGTGTCAGTGGGGCGTGTGCCGGTGTCAGTGCGCGGGTTTGAGCGGCAGCAGGGCACTGATGCGGAATCCTCCGCCCGGGCGCGGGCCCGCGTCCAGGGTGCCGCCGACCATGCCGACCCGCTCGCGCATGCCGATCAGACCGTGGCCCTGGCCGTCGAACCCGCCCTCCTCGTACAGCTCGTGCGGGGCGCCCTTGCCGTCGTCCTCGACGAGCAGGCCGAGGCCGTCGTCGAAGTAGACGAGCCGGACGCTCGCGCCCGCGTTGGGCCCGCCGTGCTTGCGGGTGTTGGTGAGCGCCTCCTGCACGATGCGGTAGGCGGTGAGCTCGACGCCGCTGGGCAGTGGGCGGGGCGTGCCCTCGACCTTGAAGTCGACGGGCAGTCCGGAACCGCGGCACTGCTCGACGAGGTCCTCGATCTGCTGCACGTCGGGCTGCGGCACGTACTCGCCGGCCTCCTGGTGCTCGCCGGTACGCAGCACGCCGAGCAGGCGGCGCATCTCGGCGAGGGCCTGGCGGCCGGTGGAGGAGATGGTCTCCAGGGCCTTCTTCGCCTGGTCGGGCGCGGCGTCGAGGACGTAGGCGGCGCCGTCGGCCTGGACCACCATCACCGAGACGTTGTGCGCGACGACGTCGTGCAGCTCGCGTGCGATCCGGGCGCGCTCTGCGGCGACGGCGACCTTGGACTGCGCCTCGCGCTCCTTCTCCAGGCGGGCGGCCCGCTCCTCCAGCTGCGCGAAGTAGGCGCGGCGGGTGCGGATGGAGTCGCCGAGCACCCAGGCGAGGGCGAAGGGGACGGTCTGGAGGACCGCCAGGGCGATGTCGCCCGCGACACCCGTCTGCTCGTTCGACCAGCGCAGCTGCGCCAGCGGGGCCGCGCACAGGCCGGCGACCAGCGCGAAGCGGGAGGCCCAGCGGGCGCCTTCCGCCGCGACCGTGTAGACGATCACCAGCATGGCGAAGTCGGCGGGCAGGATCGCGACGTCGGTGACCAGCTGCGCCACGCCGACCGCGGCCGCCAGCAGCAGCATCCCCTCCGGCGTACGGCGGCGCAGCGCGACCACCAGGCTCAGCAGCAGCGTGATCGGAACGACAGCGGCCCAGGGGCCGATCTGCTCGCTCGCCGCCCCGCCCAGCATCGAAATCCCGAGGAGGACCACGGCCCAGAAGCCGTCGACCCACATCGGGTGCCTGCGGAGGAAGTCATAGAGGCGCTGCACGTAACCCAGCGTAGGGAAGCGGATAGGTGCAGGGGTCAACCGGAGGACCGATCCGCACCGGGTACGCATACTCCGCAAGGTGGAGTTGCGTTCGTTGTGTCCGCTTAGCCTGGCCCGGTGACGGCAGGAACGAGGGATGAGTGGCGCGAGTGGCGCGGGTGGCGTGCGGCGGCGCAGGACGCCTTGTACGCGCCGGGGGGCTTCTACCGGCGCGTGGAGGGGCCGGCTGGGCATTTCCGGACGTCCGTGCACGTGTCGCCCCTGTTCGCCGGGGCCGTGGCGCGGCTGCTGTGCCGGGTCGACGAGGCGCTGGGGCGGCCCGCGGTCCTGGACTTCGTCGACATGGCGGCCGGGCGTGGCGAACTGGCGGGCGGGGTGCTGGCCGCGCTCCCCGCCGACGTGGCGGCCCGCACGCGCGCGTGCGCCGTGGAGATCGCCGAGCGGCCCCCGGGGCTGGATCACCGGATCGAGTGGCTGCCCGCGCCCCCGGAGGGGACGACCGGGCTGCTGTTCGCCAACGAATGGCTGGACAACGTCCCCGTGGAGGTCGCGGAGGTGGACGCCGCGGGCGTCGCGCGGCGGGTGCTGGTGCGGGAGGACGGCACCGAGCGGCTCGGGGAGCCGGTGGACGGGGCGCAGGCGCGCTGGCTTCAGCGGTGGTGGCCGCTGCCCGGCGCGGAGGGGCTGCGGGCCGAGATCGGCCTGCCCAGGGACGAGGCCTGGGCCGCGGCGGTCGCGACGCTCCGGCGGGGGCTCGCCGTCGCCGTGGACTACGCGCACACGGTGGACACCCGGCCGCCGTTCGGGACGCTCACCGGCTTCCGTGAGGGCCGCGAGACCACACCCGTACCGGACGGCTCCTGCGACATCACCGCCCATGTGGCCCTGGACGCGTGCGCGCTGCCCGGCGGGCGCGTGCTCCCCCAGCGCGAGGCGCTGCGCACCCTGGGCGTGACGGGCGCACGCCCCCCGCTCACGCTGGCCTCCACCGACCCCGCCGCATACGTCCGCGCCCTCGCGAGCGCCGGGGCGTCCGCCGAGCTCACCGCGGCGGGCGGGCTGGGCGACTTCTGCTGGCTGGTGCAGCCGGCCGGGATCGCGGACCCGTTCCCGGAATGAGTTCCTACTTGTCGATGTCCCCGACCACGAAGAACATCGACCCCAGGATCGCCACCATGTCCGCGACCAGCGTCCCCGGCAGCAGCTCCGTCAGCGCCTGGATGTTGTTGTACGACGCCGAGCGCAGCTTCAGCCGGTACGGGGTCTTCTCGCCCTTGCTGACGAGGTAGTAGCCGTTGATGCCGAGGGGGTTCTCGGTCCACGCGTACGTGTGGCCCTCGGGTGCCTTCAGGACCTTCGGGAGCCGCTGGTTGACCGGCCCGGGCGGCAGCTCGGCCAGCCGGTCGAGACAGGCGTCGGCCAGGTCGAGCGCGTTGTGCGTCTGCTCCAGGAGGCACTCGAAGCGGGCGAGGCAGTCGCCCTCCTGCCGGGTGACCACCTTGAGGGTGTCCTGGAGGTCGCCGTAGGCGAGGTACGGCTCGTCCCGGCGCAGGTCGAAGTCGACGCCCGAGCCACGGCCGATCGGCCCGCTGACGCCGTACGCGTGCACGGCCTCCGGGGTGAGGACACCGACGTTCCTCGTGCGGCCGCGGAAGATCTCGTTGCCGAGCACCAGGTCGTCGAAGCGGTCCATGCGGGAGCGCACGTCGGCGACGGCAGTGCGCGCACGGGTGGTCCACCCGGCCGGGAGGTCCTCCTTGAGGCCGCCCACCCGGTTGAACATGTAGTGCATCCGCCCGCCGGAGACCTCCTCCATGACGTGCTGGAGCTCCTCGCGCTCCCGGAAGGCGTAGAAGATCGGCGTGATCCCGCCGAGTTCCAGCGGGTACGAGCCGAGGAACATCAGGTGGTTGAGCACCCGGTTCAGCTCGGCGAGCAGCGTGCGCAGCCACACCGCGCGCTCCGGGACCTCCATGCCGAGCATCCGCTCCACGGCGAGGACCACGCCCAGCTCGTTGGAGAACGCCGACAGCCAGTCGTGGCGGTTGGCGAGCATGATGATCTGGCGGTAGTCGCGCGCCTCGAACAGCTTCTCCGCGCCGCGGTGCATATAGCCGATCACCGGCTCGGCGTGCCTGATGCGCTCGCCGTCCAGGACGAGCTTCAGCCGCAGGACGCCGTGGGTGGACGGGTGCTGCGGCCCGATGTTGAGCACCATGTCGGTGCTTTCCGCGGCGCCGCCGATTCCGACCATGGTCTCCGTCGTAGGAGTCATGGACACAGTCTCTCCTACGTACGCTGGCCCCATGGATACGGGGAGTCCGCACGAGGCGGGGCCGGACGGGCCACAGGGCACGATCGAGGCGGCCGGGGACGAGCCGGTGTGGATCGCGCTGCCGCCCGGCCTGCTGAAGATGCGGCGGCTGCTGCTGGTGGTGTGGCTCGGGCTGATCGCCCTGGCCGCCGGGCTGGTGCCGGGGCTGCTGGCCGGGCCCGCCTGGGCCGCCTTCGCGCTGCCGCCGCTGGCGCTGATGGTCTGGGGCTGGGTGATGATCGAGCGCAACTGGCGTTCCTGGCGGTACGCCGAGCGCGCCGACGACCTGCTGATCAGCCGGGGCGTGCTGTGGCGCGAGGAGACGGTCGTGCCGTACGGGCGGATGCAGCTGGTCGAGGTCACGTCCGGGCCCGTCGAGCGGCACTTCGGGCTGGCCAGCGTGCAGCTGCACACGGCCGCCGCGGCCACCGACGCGACCATCCCCGGCCTGGACCCGGCCGAGGCGGAGCGGCTGCGGGACCGGCTCACCGAGCTGGGCGAGGCCCGATCGGCGGGGCTGTGACGGCGGACGGGGCCGCCGAGGCCTCGAAGGCCGCCCCCGAGGTCACCGAGCGGCGGCTGCATCCCGTCACACCGCTGCGCCGCGCCTGGGCGCCGGTCGCCGTACTCATCGGCTGGGCCGTGCACGATCCCGACGGGACGCAGCGCCATCTGACCCGGCTGACGACGACCACGCTGCTGATCGGCCTCGCCGTGCTCGTCCCGGCCGCCGCCCTCTACGGCTTCTGCTCCTGGTGGTTCACGCATTTCGCGGTGACCGAGTCCGAACTGCGCATCCGTACCGGGCTCGTCTTCCGGCGCACCGCGCACATCCGGCTGGAGCGGATCCAGGCCATCGACGTCACCCAGCCGCTGCTGGCCCGGGTCGCGGGCGTCTCCAAGCTGAAGATCGACGTCATAGGCACCGACAAGAAGGACGAACTGGCCTTCCTCGGCGCGGACGAGGCCCGGACGCTGCGGGCCGAACTGCTCGCCCGGGCGGCCGGTTTCGCACCCGAGACCGCGCACGAGGTCGGCGAGGCGCCGTCCCGGCAGCTGCTGCGGGTGCCGCCCGGCGTCCTCGCCCTGTCGCTGGTGCTGACGGGCGCGACCTGGGTGTCGGTGGCCGCGGCGCTCGTCGTCCCGCCGGTGCTGTGGCTGTTCACCCACAGCCTGTGGACGGTCCTCGCGGTCGCCCTGCCGCTGCTGGGTGCGGCGGGCGCGAGCAGCGTGGGGCGGTTCGTCGCCGAGTACGACTGGACGGTGGGCGAGTCGCCCGACGGCCTGCGCATCGACCACGGGCTGCTGGACCGGGCCCACGAGACGGTGCCGCCGGGGCGGGTCCAGACCGTGCGGATCGTGGAACCGCTGCTGTGGCGGCGGCGCGGCTGGGTGCGTGTGGAACTGGACGTGGCGGGCTCGTCCAACTCCGTGCTGGTGCCGGTCGCGCCGCGCGAGATCGCCGAGGACGTCGTCGCGCGTGTGCTGCCCGGGGTGAGCGTGCCGGGGCCCACGGCCCTGTCACCGGCGCCGCGCAGCGCCCGCTGGTGCGTGCCGCTGTGGTGGCGCGGGTACGGACTCGCCGTCACGGACGCGGTGTTCGCGTCCCGGTCCGGGCTGCTGCGGCGGAGCCTGGCGCTGGTGCCGCACGCCAAGGTGCAGAGCGTGCGGATGACGCAGGGGCCGTGGGAGCGGGCCCGGGGCGTCGCCGACGTGTGCGTGGACACGGGCGCGAACAAGACGGTGCGGGCCCGGCTGCGGGAGGCCGGTGAGGCGCGCGAGCTGCTGGCGGCGCAGGCGGAGCGCTCCCGGACGGGGCGCCGGGACGCGCGGCCGGACCGCTGGATGGCCTGACCGCCCCCACGCGGAGGGCCCCCCGGCCGTAGCCGGGGGGCCCTCCGTCGGAACACGCGTCAGGACACCGCGCTGCGCAGGCCCTGTATGTCGATCTGCTCCGTCTCGTCGTGCGCCGTCAGGTCGATGACCTGGCCGATACCGCGCGACTCCTCGTCGGCCGGCTTGTAGCGGGCCTCGGTCTCGGCCTTGTGCAGGGCGAGCGCCTCCTGGCCGACGACATCGGCGAGGTCCTCGTTCTGCACCGCCTCGAGGGCCGCCCGCGAGGTGCCCGCCTTCGCGCCGAAGAAGTCGAACCCGCCCTCGGCCAGCGGACGCCGCACCGGCGCCTGCGGCGCGACGGCCACGGCGGTCGGCACGGTGTAGTGACCGGAGAGCCGGCCCGCGGGCTGCTCGGCCCGCGCGGGCTCCGGCAGCTGACCGGCCACCCCGGCCGGAGCGGAGGTCTCGCCGCCCGGCACGGGGGTCTCGGCGGTCGCACGCTCGTGCCCGCCGACCGCCTCGGACTGCCCCTGCGCCTCGTCCTCCCCCGTCTGCTCCCGCTGCTCCGCCCGCTCCTGCTTCGGCTCCTTGGCGGGCTCCGCGTCCTCGCCCTTCGGTACGCCGTCACCGTCGCCGCCACCGTCCGGATCCGGGACCGTCTCACCGTCGAGCCGGGCGAGTGCGGCAGCGGCCCGCAGGAACAGCCGGGAACCCTCGGGCGAGAACACCGCGGGAACCGCGGGCTCCTCCTCGACGGCGAGAGCGGCCGGCGCCGCGGTCGGCTCCGGCGCACCGTCCGCCGCGTCCGACGCCCCCGCCGGCAGCGCGGCCCGGACCGGAACCGTCGCCTCTATCTCGAGCACGCGGCGTTCCTCGAGGACGCTCGCGCGTTCGGTCTCCGACGTGGCGTACCGGCGCAGCAGCGCGGCGTGCTCGTTGCGCAGCCCGGCCAGTTCCGTGCGCTTGGCGCGCAGCCGCTGCTCCAGCTTGCCGCGCAGCTCGCGCGACTCCTCGAGGTCGGCCTCCAGTTCGGCGACCCGCTCCTCGAAGCGCCACTCGTCGCTCGCCCGCGCGCGCGTGAGGTCGGCGACGCGCTTGCCCGCCTGGGTGTCCCAACGGCGCAGCACGACCGCGCCGATGACCGCCGTCGCCGCGGCGGCCGCGGCCAGACCGCGGAGCACCATCGGCTCCGTGAACACCCAGGGCCCCAGGGCGCAGACGAGGGAGACGCCTGCGATCGCCGACGGGGGGAGCATCCTGTGCAGGGGCGGGGAATGGCGGTGACGTCCACGTGGCATGGCCAGAAACTTACCGCGCGTAGGCGAATCTTGGTGACCCACCCCGCAAAAACAAAGCCACACCGAAACGTTCACACGGCATCAGAACTCGGGAAGAACCGGAATCGGCCGCTCATCCAATTCCCAAGATCGTTTTCAACGGCCGCTCAGCCGCCCGCTCATCCACTCCAGCGCCGCCGGAATCTCGCGCCGCCAGGTGTTGAAGTTGTGCCCGCCGCTTTCGAGGATGATCGAGGAGATCCCCGTCCGCCCGTTGGCCTTCACCCGCTCTATGAACCTCAGCGTGTCCTTGTAGTTGGTCTCGCCCCGCTTGCTGCTGCTGACCAGCAGGGACGTATCGGGAGCGGGCATGCGGGCGAGGTACCACCACAGGTCGGCGCGATTCCGCAGCGCCTTGTCACCCTGGAAGAGATCGCCTGTCGTGGCGTCGATCGGCGCCTTGTAGTAGGCGGACAGCCCCGCCCCGGCGGCGTACACATCGGGATGGTGCAGGGCGATCTTCAACGCGCAGTAGCCGCCCGTGGAGTTGCCGATGATGCCCAGACCGCCCGGCTTTTCGGCCACCCTGTAGTGCGTGCGCAACGCGTCGGGGAGATCCTTCGCGAAGAACGACTCGGTCTGCGGACCGCCCGGGATGTCGACGCACTCCGTGTCCCGGGGCGGCGCCACCGTGGGCCGCAGCATCACCAGGATCATCGGCTTCGCCCGGCCCGCCCGGGCCAGTTCCAGAGCCGTACGCGGATAGTGGAGCTTCTCCACCAGCGCCGACGCCGTACCCGGGTAGCCGGTCAGCACGACGGCCGTGGGAAACCTGTGGGTGCGGTACCGCGACTGGAAGTACTCCGGCGGCAGATAGACGTACGCGGGTGTGGCGATGCGGGTCGTACGGCCCACGATGTCGACCTGCTGGACCCGGCCGCCGGCCCGGGGCAGCGCACCGCCCGCCCCCGGCACCCGGCGCGAGCCGACCACCTCCAGCGGGCCGCCGCCAGGCGTGTGGTCGACGACCACGCCCTGTCCCTTCTCCTGCCCGAGCAGGTCCGCCCAGCTCGCGTAGAAGCCGAAGGCCTGGTTGGCGGCGAGGCCCACCGCGGCGAACAGCGCCAGCTGGGTGCCCAGCAACAGGCCGACACGCCCGCCCACCGCACACCAGCTCCGCCGGGCCAGCCGTGGCCACAGCCAGACCGTGCCGGCGAACAGCAGCACGGCGGACAGCACCGCCAGCGCCAGCACCTTGTTACTCGTCAGACCCATGGGTTGGTTACCTGTCCGCGCTCTCCGTCCGGGCACGCCCCGCGATCACACCTTCGCAAGGGCTTGTCCCGGACTTTCCTCGGCCTTTGAAACAGCTTTGACATGGGGAGTGAACCTCTCCCCCTGAGACACCGTCCTAGAGGGCGCAATGTCGCCGGATGCCCGAATCGGCACCGGAATCAAGGTCTCTCGCAGAACTACGGGATGCGATGTCTGTCAGGACAGATGAGGAAATGTCGGGCGAGGTTCCGCGTCGCAGCAGCGACGCGGCCCGTCCGGGCCGGGCGAGCCGGATACTGCGCGGGCCACGCCCCGAGGCCGTCCCTGTCCTCGTCGGCAGAGCCTGCGCCCTGGTGGGCGTCCTGGACATCGCCGCGGGCGTCTTCCCCCGCTTCCGGCACAGCCGGATGCACGCCATCGCCGAGGTCCTGCCCGGCGCGCTCGGCCCGTTCGCGGCCGCCCTGTCCCTCAGCACCGGCGTGCTGTTGCTGCTGCTCGCCCACGGCCTCAAGCGCGGCAAACGCCGGGCCTGGCGGGCCGCGGTGGCACTCCTGCCCGCCGGGGCCGTCGCGCAGTTCACCTACCGGCACTCGCTGGTGGGCGTACTGATCTCCCTGGCCCTGCTGGCCCCCCTGCTGCGCCACCGCGACCAGTTCGACGCCCTGCCCGATCCGCGCAGCCGCTGGCGGGCCGTCGCCAACTTCGTGCTCATGAGCGCCGGTTCGCTCCTGCTCGGGCTGCTCATCGTCAGCGTCCACGGCGAGCGCATCGTCGGCGACCCGAGCCTCGCCGACCGCATCACCCACGTCATCTACGGCCTGTTCGGCTTCGAGGGTCCGGTCGACTACCAGGGCACCACCTCCTGGACCGTCGCCTTCTCCCTCGGCGCCCTCGGCCTGCTCACCGCCGTCACCACGATCTACCTGGCCTTCCGCCCCGAACACCCGGCCGCACAGCTCACCGAGGAGGACGAGACCCGGCTGCGCGCCCTGCTGGACAAGCACGGACGCCGCGACTCCCTCGGCCACTTCGCCCTGCGCCGCGACAAGGCCGTCGTCTTCTCCCCCAGCGGCAAGGCGGCGGTCACCTACCGGGTCGTCTCCGGCGTGATGCTCGCCAGCGGCGACCCGATCGGCGACGTCGAGGCCTGGCCCGGCGCCATCGAACGGTTCATGGACGAGGCCAAGGCCCACTCCTGGACCCCCGCCGTCATGGGCTGCTCCGAGACCGGCGGTGAGGTGTGGACCCGCGAGACCGGGCTCGACGCCCTCGAACTGGGCGACGAGGCGGTGGTGGACGTCGCGGATTTCTCCCTCGCCGGCCGCGCGATGCGCAACGTGCGCCAGATGGTCAAACGCATCGAGCGCGCCGGTTACGAGACCCGGGTACGACGTGTCCGTGACCTCGGCGAGGCCGAGCTGGAGCGCATCCGGCGGGCCGCCGACGACTGGCGCGGCACCGACACCGAACGCGGCTTCTCCATGGCACTGGGCCGCGTCGGCGACCCCGCCGACGGCGACTGCCTCATCGCCACCGCCCACAAGCAGGACGACCACCCCGGCCCCTACGGCGACCTGAAGGCGATCCTGCACTTCGTGCCGTGGGGCACCGACGGCGTCTCCCTGGACCTGATGCGCCGCGACCGCTCGGCCGACCCCGGCATGAACGAACTGCTCATCGTGGCCGCCCTCCAGGCCGCCCCCAGGCTCGGCATCGAGCGGGTCTCCCTGAACTTCGCCATGTTCCGCGCGGCGCTCGCCCGCGGCGAGAAGATCGGCGCCGGGCCGGTGCTGCGCGCCTGGCGCGGACTGCTGGTCTTCCTCTCCCGCTGGTTCCAGATCGAGTCCCTGTACAAGTTCAACGCCAAGTTCCAGCCTCGCTGGGAGCCGCGCTTCGTCGTCTACCGCGCCTCCGCCGACCTGCCCCGCATCGGTTTCGCCGCCATGCAGGCCGAGGGCTTCGTCAACCTCGCCCTGCCCCTGCCGCGCTTCCTGCGCCGCCGGCGCCTGACCACCCATCGCCCGTGCGCCCACGCCGGCACGGCGGAACGGGACGTCCGGGCGGCGTGACCCGGCCCCTCCCGCGGGGCCGCCGCCCGGGCCGCAGCGCCTGACGGCCCCCGCCGGGGCCTACGCTGAACATATGAGCAACCAGAGCGGACGCGGGCGCGTGGCGGGCCTACCGGAACGGGACCGCTGCGCGGTCATGGGAGTCGTGAACGTCACCCCCGACTCCTTCTCCGACGGCGGCCGCTTCTTCGACACCACGGCCGCCGTCAAACGCGGCCTCGACCTGGTCACCGAGGGCGCGGACCTGGTCGACGTCGGCGGCGAGTCCACCCGCCCCGGCGCCACCCGGGTCGACGAGGCCGAGGAACTGCGCCGCGTCGTCCCCGTCGTCCGCGGCCTGGCCTCGGAGGGCGTCACGGTCTCCGTCGACACCATGCGCGCCTCCGTCGCCGAACGGGCCCTCGCGGCCGGTGCCGCCCTCGTCAACGACGTCAGCGGCGGTCTCGCCGACCCCCGTATGATCCCGGCCGTCGCCGACGCCGGAGCCCCCTTCGTCGTCATGCACTGGCGCGGCTTCCTCCAGGGCGGCAACGTCAGAGGCGAGTACGCCGACGTCGTCACCGAAGTCGTCGACGAGCTCCACGCCCGCGTGGAAGCCGTCCTGGCCGGGGGCATCGCCCCCGACCGCGTCATCGTCGACCCCGGTCTCGGCTTCTCCAAGGACGCCGAGCACGACCTCGCCCTCCTCGCGGGCCTCGACCGGGTTCTCGCCCTCGGCCACCCGCTGCTCGTCGCCGCCTCCCGCAAGCGCTTCCTCGGCCGGGTCCTCGCCGGCCCCGACGGCCCGCCACCGCCCGCACGCGAACGCGACGCGGCCACCGCCGCCGTCTCCGCGCTCGCGGCGCACGCCGGCGCATGGGCGGTCCGCGTCCACGAGGTGCGCGCCACGGCGGACGCGGTCCGGGTCGCCCGCGCCATCGCGGGCGCGCGCGGCACGCGCACCGGCGCAGAAGGAGTCCGGTGAGCGCCCCGCACACCGACGTCGAGCAGGTCGAGGCCGCCAACACCGCCTTCTACGAGGCGCTGGAACAGGGCGACTTCGAGGAACTGGCGTCGCTCTGGCTGACCCCCGCCGACCTGGGCGTCGACGAGTCGTACCACGACCCGGCCGACACCGGCGTGGTCTCCTGCGTCCACCCCGGCTGGCCCGTCCTCACCGGCCGCGGCGAAGTCCTCCGGTCCTACGCGCTGATCATGGCGAACACCGACTACATCCAGTTCTTCCTCACCGACGTGCACGTCTCCGTCACCGGCGACACCGCCCTGGTCAACTGCACCGAGAACATCCTCAGCGGCGGCCCCGCCCCGGAAGAAGCCGGCGAGGAGCTCGGCCCGCTCGTCGGGCAGCTCGTGGTCGCCACCAACGTGTTCCGGCGCACGTCCCAGGGGTGGAAACTCTGGTCGCACCACGCTTCGCCCGTCCTCGCCGAAACCGACGACGACGAGCAGGACGACACCCCCGCCTGAGTGGGTAGGCGGCAGGAAGTGGTTGGAATCACGGGCGCCCGGGTAGGGGCGGCTACCAGCCTGTGCACCGACGGGTTCCCCGGGGGAAACGCCGGATGAATCCTGCCGGGCCCGGCGAAAGCCCCCACCCGTGGCCCGGCCCCGTCCGTGCTCGCAGGTAGATTCGACCGAGGCCGGTACGCCGACCGCACACGGCGCCGACCGGCTCTGACCGACGATTGCAGGAGTGATTCGCGTGGATCGTGTCGCGCTGCGCGGCCTGAAGGCCCGCGGGCACCACGGCGTGTTCCCCCAGGAACGCGAGGAGGGCCAGACCTTCATCGTGGACGTCGTCCTCGGCCTGGACACCCGGCCGGCCGCGGCCGACGACGACCTGGCGAAGACCGTGCACTACGGCATCGTGGCGGAGGAGGTCGTGGCCCTCGTCCAGGGCGATCCCGTCGACCTCGTCGAGACGCTCGCCGAACGCATCGCCCAGGCCTGTCTGCAGCACGAGGGAGTGCAGGAGGTCGAGGTCTGCGTCCACAAGCCGGACGCCCCGATCACCGTCCCCTTCGACGACGTGACCGTCACCATCACCCGGAGCCGAGCATGACCGCGCCCTTCATCAAGGGTCCCAGCGACCCGACCGTACAGCCGGTACCCGCCTCCGTCGTCGAGAAGGTCGACGCCGCCGACACGACCCTGTCCAACCCCAAACGGGCCGTGGTCGCCCTCGGCTCCAACCTCGGCAACCGCCTGGAGACACTGCAGGGAGCCATCGACGCCCTCGAGGACACGCCGGGCGTCCGCATCAAGGGCGTCTCCCCCGTCTACGAGACCGAGCCCTGGGGCGTGGACCCCGGCAGCCAGCCCGCCTACTTCAACGCCGTCGTGGTCCTCAAGACCACCCTCCCGCCCGCCTCGCTCCTGGAGCGCGCGCACGCGGTCGAGGAGGCCTTCCACCGCGTCCGGGACGAGCACTGGGGCCCCCGCACCCTCGACGTCGACATCGTCTCCTACGCCGATGTCGTCTCCGACGACCCGCAGCTCACCCTCCCCCACCCCCGCGCCCACGAACGCGCCTTCGTCCTGGCCCCCTGGCACGACCTGGACCCCGAGGCCCAGCTGCCCGGCCGCGGCCCGGTCGCCGGTCTGCTGGACACCGTCACCCGGGACGGTGTGGCGCCCCGCAAGGACCTGGAACTCCGGCTGCCCGAATAGCCGTTAAGGTCAAGACGGCCGCGAACCGGCCGGAAGCCGGGGGAACCGAAGGGACACCGTGAGAGAGCTGCGTATCAGGGTGCTGGCCGGCGTCTTCGTCGTGGCCGGCATCCTGTCCTGGGCGGGCGCCCGCCTGTGGAACTCGGTCGGAACGCTCCCCAGCGTCCCCCTGGCCGCACCCGTCGTCCTGGCCGTGATCGCCGTGATCCTGCTGGCCACGGCGCTCTCGATCCGCGCCCGGCTCAAGGCCCAGCGCGAGCGCCGCCCCGAGGCCAAGGGCGTCGACCCCCTCATGGCGGCCCGCGCGGTCGTCTTCGGCCACGCCAGCGCCCTGGTCGCCGCCCTCGTCGCCGGCATGTACGGCGGCACCGGCGTCTTCCTCCTGGAATCCCTCGACATCCCCGCCCGCCGCGACCAGGCCATCTACGCGGGCCTGTCCGTCCTCGCGGGCATCGGCGTCATAGCGGCAGCGATCTTCCTGGAGCGCGTCTGCAAGCTCCCGGAGGACGACGAGAACGACGGCACGGGCGCGGCGCCGACGGTGTGAGGCAGGGCGGCGTCAGCGGGCCATGATGAGGCTCATCGCCTCGTTCCGCGTCGCCATGTCCCGCAGCTGGCCCCGCACGGCCGACGTCAGCGTCTTGGCGCCCGGCTTGCGGATCCCGCGCATCGACATGCACATGTGCTCGCACTCCACGACGACGATGACCCCGCGCGGCTCCAGAATCTCCATCAGGGAGTCCGCGATCTGCGTGGTGAGACGTTCCTGCACCTGCGGGCGGCGGGCGTAGACGTCCACGAGCCGGGCCAGCTTGGACAGCCCGGTGATCTTGCCGCTGGTGGACGGGATGTATCCGACGTGAGCGACGCCCCTGAACGGCACCAGATGATGCTCACACGTCGAGTACACCTCAATGTCCTTGACCAGCACCATCTCGTCGTGCCCGATGTCGAACGTCGTCGTCAGCACGTCCTCGGGCTGCTGCCACAGCCCCGCGAATATCTCCTTGTACGCCCGCGCCACGCGCGACGGCGTCTCGCGGAGGCCCTCGCGGTCCGGGTCCTCGCCGACCGCGATCAGGAGTTCGCGCACGGCGTTCTCGGCGCGCTTCTCGTCGAACTCGCCGATCGTGCCCTCGCCGTCCAACGTCACGGGGTCGGTCATCTGTGCCTCGTTCCTGTGTCCCTCATGGCGGAAAAGCCGCGCCCCCCAGGCTAAAACCTGGGGGGCGCGGCATCCATTCCGGGGCCGAGGGGCCACCGCAAGAGCTCGGTCAGCTCTCGGGGCGGTCCTCCGGGGTCCGCTCGGGCGCCGGGGCGGGCTCCGCCGCGGCGCTCTTCGCGGTGGTGATGGCCGGCGTAGCGCCGTTCGCCCCGTTCGTCAGGGCCAGCTCCTTGGGGGAGAGGACCGGCGGGCGGGTGGACGGCGTACGGCGGGAGGAGCCGGTCCAGGCGGGCCTGGGCGGACGCTTGACGATCGGGGCGAAGATCTCCGCGATCTGCTCCTTGCCCAGCGTCTCCTTCTCCAGCAGCTGCAGCACGAGGTTGTCGAGGACGTCGCGGTTCTCGACCAGGATCTCCCAGGCCTCGTTGTGCGCGGTCTCGATGAGCTTCTTGACCTCTTCGTCCACGAGCGCGGCGACCTCTTCCGAGTAGTCGCGCTGGTGAGACATCTCACGGCCGAGGAAGGGCTCGGTGTTGTCGCCGCCGAACTTGATCGCGCCGAGACGCTCGGTCATGCCGTACTGCGTGACCATCGCGCGGGCCAGACCGGTGGCCTTCTCGATGTCGTTGGCGGCACCCGTGGTCGGGTCGTGGAAGACGAGCTCCTCGGCCGCGCGGCCGCCCAGCATGTAAGCCAGCTGGTCCAGCATCTCGTTGCGCGTGGTCGAGTACTTGTCCTCGTCCGGCAGCACCATCGTGTAGCCGAGGGCACGGCCTCTCGACAGGATCGTGATCTTGTGGACGGGGTCGGAGTTCGGCGAGGCCGCCGCGACCAGGGCGTGTCCGCCCTCGTGGTACGCGGTGATCTTCTTCTCCTTGTCCGACATGATCCGGGTCCGCTTCTGCGGGCCCGCGACCACACGGTCGATCGCCTCGTCCAGCATGTGGTTGTCGATCAGCTTCTTGTCGCTGCGGGCCGTCAGCAGGGCGGCCTCGTTCAGCACGTTGGCCAGATCGGCACCCGTCATGCCGGGCGTACGGCGGGCCATGGCGCCCAGGTCGACGTCGGGCGCGACCGGCTTGCCCTTCTGGTGGACCTTGAGGATCTCCAGACGGCCCTGCATGTCCGGGCGGTCGACGGCGATCTGCCGGTCGAAACGGCCGGGGCGCAGCAGCGCCGGGTCGAGGATGTCGGGCCGGTTCGTCGCGGCGATGAGGATCACGCCGCCCTTGACGTCGAAGCCGTCCATCTCGACGAGGAGCTGGTTCAGGGTCTGCTCGCGCTCGTCGTGACCGCCGCCGAGGCCGGCGCCGCGGTGGCGGCCGACCGCGTCGATCTCGTCGACGAAGACGATCGCCGGGGCGTTCGCCTTGGCCTGCTCGAACAGGTCACGGACCCGGGAGGCACCGACACCGACGAACATCTCGACGAAGTCGGAACCGGAGATCGAGTAGAAGGGGACGCCCGCCTCGCCCGCGACGGCACGCGCGAGCAGGGTCTTGCCGGTGCCGGGAGGCCCGTAGAGCAGGACGCCCTTGGGAATCTTGGCGCCGACGGCCTGGAACTTGGCCGGCTCCTGGAGGAACTCCTTGATCTCGTGGAGCTCCTCGACTGCCTCGTCGGACCCGGCGACGTCGGAGAAGGTCGTCTTGGGGGTGTCCTTGGTGATGAGCTTCGCCTTGGACTTCCCGAAGTTCATGACCCGGGAGCCGCCGCCCTGCATCTGATTCATCAGGAACAGGAACACGACCACGATCAGCACGAAGGGCAGCAGCGAGAGCAGGATGCCGACGAACGGGTTCTGCTTGGACGGCGAAACCGTGTAGCCGTCCGGGATCTGCTTGTCCTGGTACTTGTTCTGCAGCGTGTTGGCGAGGTCAACGCCTTGGGTGCCGATGTAGCTCGCCTGGATCTTCGAGCTGTCCTCGACCTTTACGCCGTCCTTGAGCGTGACCTTGATGATCGATTCGTCACCGGTGGTCAGCTTGGCCGACTCGACCTTGTTCTGGTTGATCGCCTGGACGACCTGGCCGGTGTCCACCGTCTTGTAGCCGCCGGACGAGCCGACGACCTGCATCAACACGACCACGGCAAGGACGGCCAGCACGATCCACATGACCGGCCCACGGAAGTATCGCTTCACGTCCATCCATACGGAGCGGTGCCGCCCCGTCCCTCCTGCCATAGTGAGTTTGATAAAGACTGTTCTTCGGACGGTACCCCAGCATTGTCACCTGAAGCCGCGTGGGACAGCTGGCGATCCGCCTACGCCTGCTCCAACGGCGGGGAGCCCGCTGGGGTTCCCGATCACCGTCACGGCACGACCGGCCGGGTTTCAGCCGCCGTACACGTGGGGCGCGAGCGTACCGACGAACGGGAGGTTGCGGTACTTCTCGGCGTAGTCGAGGCCGTAGCCCACGACGAATTCGTTGGGGATGTCGAAGCCGACCCATTCCACGTCGATGGCCACCTTCGCGGCCTCGGGCTTGCGCAGCAGCGTGCACACCTTGAGGGAGGCGGGCTCGCGCGAGCCGAGGTTGGAGAGCAGCCAGGACAGGGTCAGGCCGGAGTCGATGATGTCCTCGACGATCAGGACGTGCTTGCCCTTGATGTCGGTGTCGAGGTCCTTGAGGATCCGCACCACACCGGAGGACTGGGTGCCCGCCCCGTACGAGGATACGGCCATCCAGTCCATGGTGACGGGGGTGGACAGCGCCCGGGCGAGGTCGGCCATGACCATCACCGCGCCCTTGAGGACTCCGACGATCAGCAGGTCCTTGCCCGCGTACTCCGCGTCGATCTTCGCGGCCAGCTCGGCCAGCTTGGCGTCGATCTCTTCCTTGGTGATGAGCACCTTCTCGAGGTCGGCACCCATGTCTTTCGCGTCCACCCGCATCACTTTCGGTCGTCCAACCGGCCGATCGGCCCCTCCGCCGGCTGCGGGGAGGGGTCGTGGTTCAGCCTTGCCGAATCACCAGTCTGCCACCCTGGCGCCGGGCCACGACTTTGCCGGGGAGATTGATGGCTCCCTGACCGCGCCAACCGGTGATCAGCCGGTCGACTTCCTCGATGTGTCGGGCGAACAGCGATCCGGCGGGCGCACCGGCCGCGATGGCGGCCCGGCGCAGGATGCGGCGGCGTACGGCGGGCGGCAGGGCGTAGAGCTTGGCGCACTCCAGAAGTCCGGCGGCGTCACGGACGGTGGCCTCGGCCTGGCCGGCCCAGGAGTCGAGGGCGTCGGCGTCGTCGCGGGAGAGCCGGGCCGTACGGGCGAGGGCCTCGACGACGCCTTTGCCGAGGGCCTTCTCCAGCGCGGGCAGGCCCTCGTGGCGCAGCCGGGAG
The DNA here is from genome assembly GCF_000725785.1 of Streptomyces flavovariabilis. Classification (NCBI taxonomy): domain Bacteria; kingdom Bacillati; phylum Actinomycetota; class Actinomycetes; order Kitasatosporales; family Streptomycetaceae; genus Streptomyces; species Streptomyces flavovariabilis. Next base: position 66,727 of record NZ_JNXD01000018.1, read on the forward strand.
CGGGTGTAGGCCGGGTCGGCGTTGTGGGGGTCGTCCCAGACGGGCAGGGACTGGACCATGCATGCCTTGCGGGCGGTCTGCCGGTCGAGTTCCAGGAAGGGGCGGCGGTAACGGCCGCCGGCCCCCGAGACCGCGGCCATGCCGGACAGGGAGCGGATGCCGGAGCCCCGGGCGAGGCCGAGCAGGACGGTTTCGGCCTGGTCGTCGCGGGTATGGCCGAGCAGCACCGCGGCGGCGCCGTGGCGTTCGGCCGCGGTGTCGAGGGCGGCGTAGCGGGCGTCGCGGGCGGCGGCTTCGGGTCCGCCGGCGCGGCCGACGGTGACGGCGACGGAGTCGACGGGGTCGAGGCCGAGTTCGCGCATGCGCTGGACGACCTCCTCGGCGCGGGCGTCGGAGCCGGGCTGGAGGCCGTGGTCGACGGTGACGCCGCCGGCTCTGATGCCGAGCTTGGGGGATTCGAAGGCGAGGGCGGAGGCCAGGGCCATCGAGTCGGCGCCGCCGGAGCACGCCACGAGCACGAGCGGCGGGGACGGGGGCACCGCCTTGGTCGAGCGGAGCATAGAGCTCGGGGCAGGCTCGTGCGGGACCGCGGCAGGGGCGCGGTGGTGCTCGGTGAGGAGGTCGTGGAGGACGCGGCGGACCGCCAGGCGTATCGCCGCGACCGCAGGATGGGGACCCATGTCCGGTTCCCTTCATGAAGTTTTCGGGGGGTGAGCCCGCGTGTCGGTCACGCAGAGTGTGTAGATGGTGACAGAACCGGGCCGTTCCCCGAGCATTGCACGCCTACCCCTGCCTCACGGTCCCTCGGACGGGTGATTACAGGGGCGTTCGCCTGCCGTCGGCCGGTTTCCTTTCACGACCCTCCCGCGATGTTCACTACTCGGCCCTGCGATGCACCCGCGCGACCCAGTCCGCCGGTTTGGCGATCTCCGACTTGGTGGGGAGGGTGTTGGGCGAGGTCCACACGCGGTTGAAGCCGTCCATGCCGACCTCGTCGACGACGGCCCGCACGAAGCGTTCGCCGTCCCGGTACTGGCGGAGCTTGGCGTCCAGGCCGAGCAGCTTGCGCAGGGCCAGGTCCAGGCGGGAGGCGCCCTTGGCGCGGCGCTGCTGGAACTTCTCGCGGATCTCGCCGACGGACGGCACGACGGACGGGCCGACGCCGTCCATCACGAAGTCGGCGTGCCCCTCCAGCAGCGACATCACGGCCGTGAGGCGGCCGAGGATCTCGCGCTGGGCGGGGGTCTGGACGATCTCGACGAGGGAGCGCCCCCCGTCGTCCTCCTCGGCCTCGGGACGGCCTCCGGCGAGGGTCTGGGCGGCTTCCCGGACGCGTTCCAGGACGGTCATGGGGTCGACGTCGGTCTCCGCCAGGAACGACTGGATTTCACCCTCAAGGTGGTCCCGCAGCCAGGGAACGGCGGTGAACTGCGTGCGGTGCGTCTCTTCGTGCAGGCACACCCAGAGCCTGAAGTCGTGCGGGTCGACGTCGAGTTCGCGCTCCACGTGGACGATGTTGGGGGCGACGAGCAGCAGCCGGCCGCCGCCGTTCTGCCCGGAGGGGAGTTCGCGGGTGGCCGGTGCGAAGGTCTCGTACTGGCCGAGGACGCGGGAGGCCAGGAAGGACAGCAGCATGCCCAGTTCGACGCCGGTGACCTTGCCGCCGACGGCGCTCATCACCGATCCGCCGGGGGTGTCGCCGCGCCGTTCCTGCATCTTGTCGAGCAGGGGCCGGAGGATCTCCCGGAACCCGGCGACGTTCGCACGGATCCAGCCCGGGCGGTCGACCACCAGGACGGGGGTGTCGTGGCCCTCCTCGGTGCCCAGAAGGGTGAATCCGCGGACGTGTTCCTCCGAGGCCCTGGCATGCCTGCGCAGCTCCGCGACGACGGCCCGGGCCTCGTCGCGACTGACCTCCGGGCCCGGCCGCACGAGCCGGGTCGCGGTCGCGACCGCGAGGTTCCAGTCGACCATGCCGGTTGAAGCACCACCGATGCTCGTCATGCGTCAACCGTACGTGAGCGCCGCCCGCTGGGGCAGGGCGGCGAGGGCCGGGTGCTGCCGGACCCCGTTCACCTGCAGCCGCAGGCCGCCAGTGCGCTCGCCACTCTGTCCAGGGCTTTCTGGGTCGTCGCGGGGAGGGTCCCGTCGGTGCCGGTGGCCATGAACGCGAAGGCCAGCAGGCGGCCGTCCTCGTCGACCAGGGTGCCCGCGAGGGTGTGGACGCCCGAGAGGGTGCCGGTCTTGGCGCGGACGACGCCGGATGCTCCGTCCGTGTAACGGGTGGTCAGGGTGCCGGTGAAGCCGGCGACGGGGAGGCCGGTGAGGGCCGGGCGGAGCTCGGGGTGGGAGGGGTCGGCCGCTTTCGCGAGCAGCGCGGTGAGGAGGCCGGGGGTCAGTCGGCCGGCGCGGTTCAGGCCGCTGCCGTCCTTGAAGGCGGCGCCCGTCAGGGGGAGGCCGAGCCCCCGCAGCTGTGCGCTGATGGCCTTGCCGGCGCCGGCGAAGTCGGCCCGGTTGCCCGTGGCGATCGCCGTCTGGCGGGCGAGGGCCTCGGCGATGTCGTTGTCGCTGTTGGTCAGCATGCGTTCGACGACGGCGGAGAGCGGGGGCGAGGAGACCGCCGCGAGGGTCTTGGCGCGGGTCGTGGCCTTGGACGGGCCGGGGGCCGTCGTCTTGACGCCGTGGGACTTCAGGAGGTCCCCGAAGCGGCGGGCCGCGTCCGCCGCCGGGTCCGGCACGCGCTCGACCGGGCCGCTCGTCGAGTCGTTCGTGCGGCCTTCGTCTGCCATCAGGGGGCTGACGCGGGCGAGATTGCCGTCGACCCCGATCGGGTGCATTTCGTCGCCCGCGTAGAGAGTCGTGTCGTAGGAGAGGGTCACCTCGCGGATGCCTCGGTCGGCGAGGGCGGCGGCCGTCCCGGCGGCCAGGGTGCGCAGGCTCGCCGCGCCGTCGGTGCTCTCGCGGGCCGTGAGGGTGGGGTCGCCGCCGCCGACCAGGACGACTTCCCTCGTGTCGGGTTCCAGCGCGGCACGGGTGGTGAGGCGGTGGTCGGCGCCCATCGCGGACAGCGCGGCGACGGCCGTGGCGACCTTCGTCGTCGAGGCCGGGGTTAGCGCGGCGTCCGAGGCCTTGCCGAACAGGCGCCTGCCGGTGGTCACGTCGATGACCGCCGCGGCGGGCCGGGGGCCGAGTGCCGGGTCCTTGAGCAGGGGCGTGAGGGCGTCCGTGAGGGCCTTGCCGTCCGGGGCGGACTTCACGGTGCTGACGCCGCCGAGGCCGGTCAGCACCGGTCCGGCGCTGGGGGCGGGCCGGGGCCGGCCGGGTGCGCCGGGGGCGGAGCCGTGATCTGTGCCACCCGCGCGGCCCAGGGCCACTGCCCGGTCCCGCTCGGCCGTACGCTGACCCGAGGAGTCCCAGGGGCCGGCGGCGGTCACCACCCCGGCGGCCAGTGCGAGTCCGGCGGTGGCGGCGCCTGCGGTGTACTGCCAGGTCTTGGATCGCGTAACCTGCGTGACCTGCGGTTTCCCGGCTCGTGCGAGCCGCGCGAGCTGTGGTTTCGTGGCCGCTGCGGCCCGGGCCAGGCGCGGTCGTACGGCATCCGCGAGCCGCACCACGTGCGGTTTCGCGGCTCGCCAAGGCCTCAGCTCTGGCACGACCACCAGCCCCTTTCGCGATCACACACCTGCGTGAGGGACACTTAACCACCAGAACTATGTGTTGATCATGGAGGAGCCACCGGTGGAGTTCGACGTCACGATCGAGATTCCGAAGGGTTCGCGCAACAAGTACGAGGTGGACCACGAGACCGGTCGTATCCGCCTGGACCGGCGACTCTTCACCTCGACCGCCTACCCGACCGACTACGGTTTCGTCGAGAACACCCTCGGCGAGGACGGCGACCCGCTGGACGCGCTGGTCATCCTCGACGAGCCGACGTTCCCGGGCTGCCTGATCCGCTGCCGGGCGATCGGCATGTTCCGCATGACGGACGAGGCGGGCGGCGACGACAAGCTGCTGTGCGTGCCGTCGACGGACCCGCGTGTGGAGCACCTGCGCGACATCCACCACGTGTCGGAGTTCGACCGCCTGGAGATCCAGCACTTCTTCGAGGTCTACAAGGACCTGGAGCCCGGCAAGTCCGTCGAGGGCGCCGACTGGGTGGGCCGCACCGACGCCGAGGCCGAGATCGAGCGGTCCTACAAGCGCTTCAAGGACCAGGGCGGTCACTGACCCCTCTGCTGATACTCACGGGCCGCACGCCTGCGCGTGCGGCCCGTTCGTCCGTCTGTGCGCATACTGAGGCTGTGGGGGGTACGAGGCTGACGTGTCGTACAGGGAGCGCCAGGCAGTGACGGACGCGGAGGACCGCAAACCGAAGTCGGACGAGGCGAGGAGTGCGTTCCTGCCTCCGGCCGGGACCGGCGTCGACGGGGACATGTCCACGACGTCGGAGTTCGCCATCCCCGAGGGACTGGCCTTCCACCGCACGGCTCCCACGGAGTCCGAGACCACCTCCGAGTTCGCCGTGCCGCAGGGGCTGGACGTCCACGGGGCGCCCTCGGCGGAGCAGGAGGGGTCGGCGTTCACCCCACCGAGCACGTACAGCACGAAGCACGCCCTGACGGCCTTCACGCCGCCGAGCGGGATCCCCGTGGTCAGCCTGACCAAGGACGTGCCCTGGCAGGACCGGATGCGCACGATGCTGCGCATGCCGGTGGCGGAGCGGCCGGCGCCGGAGGCGATCCAGCGCGGCGGCGACGAGAGCGGGCCCGCGGTGCCGCGCGTGCTCGACCTGACGCTGCGTATCGGCGAGTTGCTGCTGGCGGGCGGTGAGGGGGCCGAGGACGTGGAGGCGGCCATGTTCGCCGTCTGCCGGTCCTACGGGCTGGACCGCTGCGAGCCCAACGTCACGTTCACGCTGCTGGCGATCTCCTATCAGCCGTCCCTGGTCGACGACCCGATCACGGCGTCGCGGACCGTGCGGCGCCGGGGCACCGACTACACGCGGCTGGCGGCCGTGTACCAGCTGGTGGACGACCTCAGCGACGACGAGACGGCGGTCTCGCTGGAGGAGGCCTACCGGCGGCTGGCGGAGATCCGCCGTAACCGGCACCCCTACCCCGGCTGGGCGCTGACCGGTGCGAGCGGGCTGCTGGCGGGTGCGGCGTCCGTGCTCGTGGGCGGCGACCTGATCGTGTTCGTCGCGGCGGCGCTGGGCGCGATGCTCGGTGACCGGCTGGCGTGGCTGTGCGCGGGGCGTGGGCTGCCGGAGTTCTACCAGTTCACCGTGGCCGCGACGCCGCCGGCCGCGATCGGGATCGCGCTGACGCTGGCCCACGTCGATGTGAAGGCGTCGGCGGTGATCACCGGTGGGCTGTTCGCGCTGCTGCCCGGGCGGGCGCTGGTGGCGGGCGTGCAGGACGGTCTGACCGGCTTCTACATCACCGCGTCCGCGCGTCTGCTGGAGGTCATGTACTTCTTCGTGGGCATCGTCGCGGGTGTGCTGCTGGTGCTGTACTTCGGCGTGCAGCTGGGGGCGCGGCTGAACCCCGACCAGGCGCTCGGGGCCTCCGACGACCCGGTGATGATGATCGGCGCCTCGATGCTGCTGTCACTGGCGTTCGCGGTGCTGCTCCAGCAGGAACGATCCACCGTGGTGTGGGTGACGCTGAACGGCGGTGTCGCGTGGGTCGTGTACGGCGCGATGCACTACGTGGGGGACATCTCGCCGGTGGCCTCGACGGCGGCGGCCGCGGGGCTGGTGGGACTCTTCGGGCAGTTGCTGTCCCGGTACCAGTTCGCCTCCGCCCTGCCCTACACGACGGCGGCGATCGGACCCCTGCTGCCGGGTTCCGCGACGTACTTCGGGCTGCTGGCGATCGCGCAGAACGAGGTGGACGAAGGACTGGTGTCGCTGTCGAAGGCGGTGGCGCTCGCCATGGCCATCGCCATCGGGGTGAACCTCGGGTCGGAGATCTCCCGGATGTTCCTGCGGATCGGGTCCGCGGAGAAGCGGCGGGCCGCCAAGCGGACCAGGGGTTTCTAGGGTCCACCGGCGGCCGCGGGCGGCTCAGTAGCCGTTGTTGTAGGGGCCCTGCTGCGTGCCGTACGGCTGCTGCGGCTGCTGCGGCTGCTGCGGCTGCTGCGGCTGCTGCGGCTGCTGCTGCCGGCCGTAGCCCGGGCTCTGCGGGTACTGGCCGTAGTACTGCTGGTCGTCGTAGCCGTTCTGGTGGCCGTACGGGGGCTGCTGCGGCTGGTGGTGGGGCGGCTGGCCGTCCGGGGTGATGCGGCGGAGCTGGGTCGTCGCGTCGTCCATGGCGGGGGCCTGCTGCCGTTCCGCCGGGGCCTGCGCCGCGGCGCGCTTCTTCTGCGAACGGTCGCGCAGGTACTCGACGATGATGGGGACGACCGAGAGCAGGACGATGAGGATGAGGATCGGCTCGACGTTCTTCTTGATGAAGTCGATCTGACCGAGCCAGTAACCCGCGAGGGTGACGCCGGTGCCCCAGGCGATGCCCCCGATGACGTTGTACGTCAGGAACGTGCGGTACTTCATGCGGCCGGCGCCGGCCACGATGGGGGCGAAGGTGCGCACGATGGGGACGAAGCGGGCCAGGACGATGGCCTTGGGGCCGTACTTCTCCATGAACTCGTGGGCCTTGTCCAGGTTCTCCTGTTTGAAGAGCTTGGAGTTGGGGCGGTTGAAGAGCTTCGGGCCCAGGAACTTGCCGATCATGTAGCCCACTTGGTCACCGATGACGGCGGCGAGCACGATCAAAGTGCAGACCAGCCACAGCGGCTGGGTGATGTAGGTGCCCTCCGCCACGAACAGACCCGCCGTGAACAGCAGGGAGTCACCCGGCAGGAAGGCGAAGAGACCGGACTCCGCGAAGACGATGAGCAGGATGCCGGGCAGGCTGAACGTCGAGATCAGGTAGTCCGGGCTGAGCCACTCGGGGCCGAGCGCAAGCGTGGTCACGGGGATGTGGCTCCTGCTGCTGTGGGGTACGGGCTGGGCTGGCTGCCTCAAAGTATCAACGCAGCCGTCATGGCCCAGGTTCCATGGGCGTACTCAGGATGCACTGTGCGCGGTCCCGGTCAAAGCTGTGAACCATGGGCATCGATGAATACGGCGGCGGACAGGGCCCGGAGCCCGACGTCCTGGTCGTCACCACGAACGACGTACCCGGCTACCACGTGCGGGAGGTGCTCGGCGAGGTCTTCGGCCTGACGGTGCGCTCCCGGCACCTGGGGAGCCAGATCGGCGCCGGGCTGAAGTCGATGGTCGGAGGCGAGCTGCGCGGGCTCACCAAGACGCTCGTGCAGACCCGCAACCAGGCGATGGAACGGCTCGTCGAACAGGCACGCGCGCGTGGCGCCAACGGCGTCCTCGCGTTCCGCTTCGACGTGACGGAGGCGGCGGACGTGGGCACCGAGGTGTGCGCGTACGGCACGGCGGTGGTCCTGACCCGGGAGTGAGTCACTCCCGGGTCGGGGATCAGGAGGTGTGCCGCGCGGCGTTCGCGGTGATCGCGTCCCTCAGGTGCTCGGCGAGACCCGGGCGCATCGCGTCGTAGAACGCCTTGAACCGCTCGTCGGAGACGTACATCTCCCCCAGGCAGCGGTGGAGCTCGTGGGAGCACTCGTAGAACCACGTGCAGATGTGCTGCCGGTGCTCTTCCGCCAGGGTCATGGCCGCCTCGCCGGCGGGCGGCTCGTCCGCCGACATCAGGGCGCCGTAGCGCTCCGCCCAGTCGGCGGCCTCGGCCTGGATGCGCTTCCAGTCCTCCTTGGTGTAGCTCGCGGTACGGCGCTGCGACTCGGCGTACTCGTCCGTGTCGCCCCAGCGCGCCTCCACCTCGTCGGCGTACTGCTCCGGGTCCTTGCCCCCGAAGACCTCGAACTTCTCCTCGGGCGTGAGGTTGAGTCCCATCTTGCGTGCCTCCATGGCGTGCTCCACGGCCGCCGCCATCTTCCGCAGCTTCTCGATCCGGGCGGTCAGCAGCCGGTGCTGGCGGCGCAGGTGTGCGCGCGGGTCCGCGTCCGGGTCGTCGAGCAGGGCGGCGACCTCCTCGAGCGGGAAGCCGAGCTCCCGGTAGAACAGGATCTGCTGCAGCCGGTCGAGGTCGGCGTTGTTGTAGCGCCGGTGGCCCGCGTGGCTGCGTTCGCTCGGGACGAGCAGGCCGATGTCGTCGTAGTGGTGCAGCGTGCGCACCGTGACACCGGCGAAGCCCGCGACCTGTCCCACGGAGTAGCTCACTTCCGCTCCCTTCTTCTTCCGCGCTCCACGGTCGGGCCTCACGCCACGTGAGGTGCAAGCGTGTTTCCGGTTTGTCCTCTTTGGTGCGTTTATGGTGTGCGCGTGGTCCAGGATTCCGCGCAGCAGGCGCCCTCCGTCACCCCCGCGACTCCCGCCCGCACACTGATGCCGACGATCCTGCCCGCTCTGGCCGTGGGCATCCTGTCCAGCCTGGTCCTGGTCGGGGTGGAAGTCGCCGCCGAGGAGCTCCAGAACGTGCTCTGGGGGCCGCTGCCGGACGCGCTGGGGATCGGCCGGTACTCCGTGGCGTGGATGTTCGTGATGCTCTTCGCGACAGGCGTCGCGGTCGGGCTCGTGGTGTGGAAGGCGCCGGGGCACGCCGGCCCGGATCCGGCGACCATCGGACTGGACGCCCCCGTGCTGCCGCCCGTCGTGCTGCCGGGGCTGCTGCTGGTGACCGCGCTGATGCTGGCCGGCGGACCCAGCCTCGGCCCCGAGAACCCCGTCATCACCGTGAACGTCGCCCTGGCGGCCTGGCTGGGCGCCCGGCTCGTGCCGCGGGCGCCGGGCCGGGTCTGGCCGGCGCTGGCCGAGGCGGCGACGATCGGCGCCCTGTTCGGCACGCCGGTCGCGGCGGCCCTGGTGATCTCCGAGGCGCTGGCCGGGAAGGAGACCCGCGGACTGCTGTGGGACAACGTCTTCGCCCCGCTCACCGCCGCCACGGCCGGAGCCCTCACCGCCACCCTCATCGACCATCCGAGCTTCGACCTGGACCTGCCCTCCTTCGGCCGGCCGGACTGGAGCGACCTGCTGGCGGCGGCCGTCGTCGCCGCCGTGGCCGCAGTGCTCGGCATGGCCGCCGTGCGGGCCTTCCCCTACGTGCACGGCGTCTTCCGCCGGCTGCGCCACCCGATGCTGATGCTCCCGGCGGGCGGCCTGGTACTGGGCGCCCTCGCGGCCCTCGGCGGGCATCTGACGCTGTTCAAGGGGCTCGAAGAGATCGCCGAGCTCGCGCGGGACCCGGACAGCCGGTCGGCCGGGGAGTACGCCCTGCTGACGGTCGTGAAGCTGGCCGCGCTGCTGGTCGCCGCGTCCTGCGGCTTCCGGGGCGGGCGCATCTTCCCGGCGGTGTTCGCCGGCACCGCCCTGGGCCTGGGCGCCCACGCCCTGGTGCCCGGGGTGCACCCCTCGATCGGCGTCTCGGCCGCCGTGCTCGGACTGCTGCTGGCCATCACCCGGCAGGGCTGGGTGAGCCTGTTCGTCGCCGCGGTGCTGGTCGCGTCGCCGGCGATCATCGCCGTGCTCTGCGTCGCCTCGCTGCCCGCCTGGCTGCTGGTGACGGGCCGGCCGCAGATGCAGCTGCGGCCGGACGGCACACCGGTCCGCTGAAGCCCCCCTCTCGAAACCACCCTGGAGGCACCCATGCCGCTCCACGAAGGCCCCCACCGGCCCGGCGAACGCCGCCTGTCCGTCAACCCCTTCTACGGTCCCGCCAACCCGCTCGGCGACATGGCCGAGGCCCCGCCCACCCACCGGCTCCCGGACCAGCCCATGGCACCGGCGACCGCCCACCAGCTGGTGCGCGACGAGCTGATGCTCGACGGCAACGCGCGGCTGAACCTCGCCACCTTCGTCACCACCTGGATGGAGCCCGAGGCCGGGGTTCTGATGGCGGAGTGCCGGGACAAGAACATGATCGACAAGGACGAGTATCCGCGCACCGCCGAGCTGGAGCGGCGCTGCGTGGCGATGCTCGCCGACCTGTGGAACGCACCCGACCCGGCGACCGCCGTGGGGTGTTCGACGACCGGGTCGAGCGAGGCGTGCATGCTCGCCGGGATGGCGCTGAAGCGGCGCTGGGCCAAGCGCAACGCCGACCGCTACCCCGCGGCCCGTCCCAATCTGGTGATGGGCGTGAACGTGCAGGTCTGCTGGGAGAAGTTCTGCAATTTCTGGGAGGTGGAGGCCCGGCTGGTGCCCATGGAGGGCGAGCGGTTCCACCTCGATCCGCAGGCCGCCGCCGAGCTGTGCGACGAGAACACCATCGGGGTCGTCGGCATCCTGGGCTCCACCTTCGACGGGTCCTACGAGCCGGTCGCCGAGCTGTGCGCGGCGCTGGACGCGGTGCAGGAGCGGACCGGGCTCGACATCCCCGTGCACGTCGACGGGGCGTCCGGGGCCATGGTCGCGCCGTTCCTCGACGAGGACCTCGTGTGGGACTTCCGGCTGCCGAGGGTGGCGTCGATCAACACCTCGGGGCACAAGTACGGGCTGGTCTACCCGGGGGTCGGCTGGGCGCTGTGGCGGGACGCGGAGGCGCTGCCGGAGGAGCTGGTGTTCCGGGTGAACTACCTGGGCGGCGACATGCCGACGTTCGCGCTGAACTTCTCGCGGCCGGGCGCGCAGGTCGTGGCGCAGTACTACACGTTCCTGCGGCTGGGCCGGGACGGCTACCGGGCGGTACAGCAGGCCGCGCGGGACGTGGCCACGGGGCTCGCCGGGCGGGTCGAGGAGCTCGGCGACTTCCGGCTGCTGACCCGGGGCGAGCAGTTGCCGGTGTTCGCCTTCACGACCGCGCCGGATGTGACGGCGTACGACGTCTTCGACGTGTCCCGGCGGTTGCGCGAGAGCGGCTGGCTGGTGCCCGCGTACACGTTCCCGCCGAACCGGGAGGATCTGTCCGTGCTGCGGGTGGTGTGCCGCAACGGCTTCTCCGCCGACCTCGCGGAACTGCTCGCGCAGGACCTGGAGCGGCTGCTGCCGGATCTGCGCCGGCAGCCGCACCCCCTGACCCGGGACAAGGGTGCGGCGACCGGGTTCCACCACTGAGGGGTCGGGCGAAGCGCCCTGAAGGGGCGCGGGGAACTGCGCGACCGGCCACGATGGCGCCGCGGACGAACGACGGCACGCCGGCGGGCTACCGGCTCAGCCGCCCGAACCTCCGTACCGCCAGCGGGAAGAAGGCCGCCAGCAGGGCCAGGGGCCACAACACGGCCGCCCAGAGGTGCCCGGACTCCGTGCCGGGCACACCGAACAGGTCCCGTACGGCCGTGGCGGTGTGGGACATCGGGTTCCACTCGACGACCGTACCCAGCCAGCCGGGCATGGAGCCGGGGGCGGCCAGGGCGTTGGAGAGGAAGCCGACCGGCCAGACCAGGATCTGCACGGCCTGGACCATCTCCGGCTTCCCCGCCACCAGGGCCAGGTGGATGCCGATCCACAGCATGGCGAACCGGAACAGGAGCAGCAGGCCCACGGCCCCGAGCAGGGCCGTCGGGCCGCCGCCGGGACGCCAGCCGAGTGCGGCACCCACGCCGATGAGCACGACCAGGGCCATCGCCGACTGGAGCATGTCGGCGGCCGAACGGCCCACCAGTACCGCCCCGTTGGCCATGGGCATCGAGCGGAAGCGGTCGATCACGCCCTTGTTGAGGTCCTGCGTGACGGCGAGCATCGTGCCCTCCAGGCCGAAGGCCATGGTGAGCGCGAGCATGCCGGGGATCAGGTAGTCGCGGTACTCGCCGCTCACGCCCCGGCCGCCGCCGACGAGGTAGCCGAACATCAGCAGCAGCATCACCGGGAAGACCAGGTTGACGACCAGCTGCACCGGCTGCCGTCCCCAGCGGGCGAGTTCCCGTCGGGTCATGGTCCACGAGTCGGTCACGGCGTGGGCGCTCACGCGGCCTCCTTCACCCGGCGGTCGTCCCCGGTGAGGTGCAGGAACACCTCGTCCAGAGTCGGGCGGCGCAGGGCGACGTCCTCCGCCTCGATCCCGGCCTCCTGGAGGGCCCGTACGACACCGGAGAGCGCCTCCATGCGGTCGGTCACCGGGGCGCTCAGCAGGCGGCGGTCGGCATCGACGCCGGCCCCGGTGAGGGGCAACAGGGCCAGCGCCGCGCCCAGTTGGCCGGCGTCGCGCAGGACCACGTCGATGCGGTCGCCGCCCGTCTCGGCCTTCAGCTCGTCGGCCGTGCCCTCGGCGATGACCCGGCCGGCGTCGACGACCGAGATGCGGTCGGCGAGCTGGTCGGCCTCCTCCAGGTACTGCGTGGTGAGCAGGACCGTCGTACCGCCGCCGACCAGGGAGCGGACGGAGGCCCACACCTCGGCGCGGCCGCGCGGGTCGAGGCCGGTGGTGGGCTCGTCCAGGAACAGCACCTCCGGCTCGGTGATCAGGGAGGCGGCGAGGTCCAGGCGGCGCCGCATGCCGCCGCTGTACTGCCGGACCGCCTTGCGGCCGGTGTCGGCCAGGTCGAAGCGTTCCAGGAGTTCTCCGGCACGCGCGCGTGCCCGCTTCGCGCCCAGGTGGTGCAGCCGGCCGAACAGCTCCAGGTTCTGCCGGCCGCCGAGCTCCTCGTCGAGCGCGGCGTGCTGGCCGAGCAGGCCGATGCGCAGCCGGACGGCGTACGCCTCACGGACCACGTCGTGCCCGGCCACCTGGATCCGGCCCGCGTCGGGCCGCAGCAGGGTGGACAGGACCCTCACCAGGGTGGTCTTGCCCGCCCCGTTCGGGCCGAGCACCCCGTGCACCGTGCCGCGCGCGACCGTGAGGTCGAGCCCGGCCAGTGCCTTCTTGCCGCCGTACGTCTTCTCCGCGCCTTCGACGATGATCGCCGTGTCGGCCATGGGTCCCCTTCGCTAGTCAAACTTGACTACGAGCTCAAACGTAAACCCGCCCGAGTCATTCGTCAAACTTGATTAGTCGGCGTCTCCGGGGTGCCGCTCCCCCGTCGCGTACGGGTTCTCCTCGTCGTCGGCCAGGATGCCGACAAACGGGTCGCCCTCGTCGGCGAAGGTGTAGGCGCCGCCCTCGATGCGCTCGATGAGACCGTGAGTCCACTCGGCCTCGGAGTCGGCCGTGTGGACCCACATGTTCATGATCTCGCCGATGTGCCCGAGCTGCCCGGGGCCCTCCTCGGGCACGTAGTGCTCCAGGACGGAGGCCCGCCACTGCTCGATCCTGTGGGTCCGCTCCTTCAGCAGCGCGACCGCCTCCGCCCGCGGCAGGTCGACGACGAAACCGACGGCGGCCGTCTTCACGTCCCCGCGCTGGTCGTAGGTGACCAGCGCCTCCCGCAGCAGCCGGAAGTACTCCTCGGCGCCCGGCCCGGTGATCTCGTACTCCGTGCGCGGCGGGCCGCCGGCCGTGGACGGGGCGATCTCGTGCGCGTGCAGCAGCCCCTGCTTCGCCAGCTGCTTCAGGGCGTGGTAGATCGAGCCGGGCTTGGCGCTGGACCACTCGTGCGCGCCCCAGAACTCCAGGTCGTTGCGCACCTGGTAGCCGTGGGCCCGCCCGTGCATGCGGACCGCGCCGAGCACGAGGAGACGGATCGCTGACATACGGTCCAGGTTAGGACCCGGCGGCCACCTGCTGTTCCTCGGCCACCAGCTCGAAGGCGGTCCTGCCGTCCAGGGACTCCCGGATGATGTCGGCGTGGCCGGCGTGCCGGGCCGTCTCGCGGATGAGGTGGAGACAGAGCCAGCGCATCGAGAGCCACTCGTCCTTCGGATTCCACGAGGTCGCCGGCAGCTCGAAGGTTTCGTCCAGGCTGGGTACCGCGCGGATGAACGCCTCCGTCTCGGCCGCCACCTTCTCGTAGTACGCGAGCTGCGACTCCACACTCTCGTCACCGACCAGCCGGAAGCACTCGTGCCAGTTCGACTCGTCCCGGTGGACGGCCGGCGGCTCCCCCTTGGCCCGGGCGACCCAGCCCTGCTCCACCTCGGTGACGTGCTTGAGCAGTCCGGCCAGGGACAGCTCGCTGGCACTGGGGCGGGAGGACGCCTGCTCGTCCGTGAGGCCCAGCAGCGCCCGCCGGATGCCGCCGCGCTGCTCGGCGATGAAGGACAGGAGCGCTCCGCGCTCGTCGCCGTGTGCCTCCGAGGGAACGTGAGTGACCATGACCGCCGCCTTTCGCCGCTCGGGGGCTTCTCCCCCTGACACCGACCAAGCTACGGACCCTTGCGGTCAGCTTCTGTCCGCAAGGGTCCGGGCGCCGGAAGGCTCTAGAACGGGAACCCGCTCCGGCCGTGCTGCACCGAGATCCACTTGGTCGTGGTGAACGAGTCCAGCATCGTGTCGCCGTTGAGCCGGCCGATGCCCGAGTGCTTCTCACCGCCGAACGGGACGATCGGCTCGTCGTGCACGGTGCCGTCGTTCACGTGGAACATGCCCGTGTCGATCTGCTTGGCGAAGTTCACACCGCGCTCGATGTTCCCGGTGTGGACGGCGCCGCTCAGCCCGTAGGGGGTGTCGTTGACGAGGCGCACGGCCTCCTCCTCGCCGTCGAACGGGACGAGGAACGCGACCGGCCCGAAGACCTCCTGCCTGAGCAGCGCCGAGTCGGCGGGGACGTCCGTCAGCACGGACGGCTCGAGGAGGTTGTCGGTCCGTGCGCCGCGCACCAGGGCCGTGGCGCCCTCGGCGAGGGCCTGCTCGACCACACCGGAGACGGCGTCCGCCTGCGAGGAGTTGATGACCGGGCCGATGACGGTCTCCGGGTCGCGCGGGTCGCCCGCCTTGAGGGTCTTCACCTTGGCGACGAACTTCTCGGTGAACTCGTCCGCGATCGAACGGTCGACCAGGACCCGGTTGGCGGCCATGCAGACCTGGCCCTGATGGACGTACCGGCTGAAGACGGCCGCGTCGACGGCGTAGTCGATGTCCGCGTCGTCGAGGACCACCAGGGCGCTGTTGCCGCCCAGTTCGAGGACGGAGCGCTTGAACAGCCGGGCGCAGACGGTCGCCACGTGCCGGCCGACCTGGTCGGAGCCGGTGAAGGAGATGACCTTGGGGACCGGGTGCTCGAGGAAGGCGTCGCCGATCTCCGCGATGTCGGTGATGACGACGTTCAGCAGACCGCCGGGCAGCCCCGCGTCCTCGAAGAGCTTCGCGACCAGGGAGCCGCCGACGATCGGCGTGTTCTGGTGCGGCTTGAGCACCACGGCGTTGCCGAGCGCGAGGGCCGGGGCGACGGACTTGATCGACAGCAGGAACGGGAAGTTGAAGGGGCTGATCACGCCCACGACACCGACCGGCACGCGATAGACGCGGTTCTCCTTGCCGTCCACCGGCGAGGGGATGATCCGGCCCTCGGGGGCCAGCGCCAGATGGACCGCCTCGCGCAGGAACTCCTTGGCGAGGTGCAGCTCGAAGGCGGCCTTCAGGCGCGTGCCGCCGAGCTCGGCGATGATGGCCTCGGAGATCTCGGCCTCGCGCTCCTCGATCAGGCGCAGCGCCTTCTCGAAGACCGCCCGGCGGGCGTAGGGGTTGGTCGCGGCCCACTGCTTCTGGGCGCGGGCGGCCGCCCGGTACGCCTGATCGACCTCGTCGGCCGTGGCTATGGTGATCGACGCCAGCTTCTCGTCGTCGTACGGGTTGAAGTCGATGATGTCCCAGGAGCCGGTACCCGGGCGCCACTCACCGTCGATGTACTGCTGTGCAAGGTCGGTGAAGCAGGACGACGACATGTGTGATCCCTCGATCCCTGGCAGACCTCTGATCGCGCCTTCACGATCTGATCACACGTCATCGTACGTGTGTTTCAGGAGAGTTGGAGGGGCACTTCGAAGAGCTGAGGACCACTTCACGAGAGCTGAAGGAGACCCCGGAGAAGATCCCGGCTCTCCGAAGGGCCCGGGCTGTCGCTCTGGAGCTCCTTGAGCGCCTTCTCGTACTGGGTGACGTCCTCGGCCTTGTCCAGGTACAGCGCGCTGGTCAGCTGCTCCAGATAGACGACGTCCGAGAGGTCGGACTCCGGGAAGCTGAGGATCGTGAACGCGCCACTCTCGCCGGAGTGGCCGCCGAGACTGAACGGCACCACCTGCAGCCGTACGTTGGGCCGCTCGGAGATCTCGATGAGGTGCTGGAGCTGGCCGCGCATCACCTCGCGGCCGCCGTACGGGCGGCGCAGGGCGGCCTCGTCCAGGATGATGTGGAAGTCGGGCGCGCTCTCGTCGACGAGGTGCTTCTGCCGCTCCAGACGCAGCGCCACGCGCCGCTCGACATCGGCCTCGCCGGCCCCCTGCATGCCCCGACGGACCACCGCGCGGGCGTACGCCTCGGTCTGCAGCAGGCCGTGCACGAACTGCACCTCGTACGCCCGGATCAGCGAGGCGGCGCCCTCCAAGCCGACGTAGGTCGGGAACCAGCTGGGCAGCACGTCCGAGTAACTGTGCCACCACCCCGCGACGTTGGCCTCTTTCGCCAGGGACAGCAGGGAGGCGCGCTCCTGCTCGTCCGTGATGCCGTACAGGGTCAGCAGGTCCTCGACGTCTCTGGTCTTGAAGCTCACCCGGCCCAGCTCCATCCGGCTGATCTTCGACTCGGAGGCGCGGATCGAGTAGCCCGCCGCCTCGCGCGTGATGCCCCGCGCCTCACGCAGTCGCCTGAGTTGTGATCCGAGCAGCATGCGCCGCACCACCGATCCCGGCTCTCCCGCGCTCACGTTCGCCAGCCTCCCCAACGTCTTCAAGGGCCGCAGTCTGCCACTAAAACACTCCGAGCAGTACTCGTCCGGTTACGGAAACGGAATCGAGACGGTCGACGCTCGCGCGCGGAGCAAGAAGAAGGCAAGTGAACGGCCAAAGAGGGACGCGAAGATGACGGAAAAATTGACCAACAAGCGGTACGGGACATCTCATTCCGGTCACGTGCACGTGCATCTGCCCTTGCATCTGCTGTACGCATCCGAAACCATGGTCCCGCACCACCGCCGCATCGCACCGACCGCGAATTCCCGGGAGTGCCTCGCATGGGGACGAATGGATCGACCATGCTCGAGCCGTTACGGCAGGGCCTTCCGCCGCTGGATCCCGCGGCCGTGTCCGACGCCGCCTCCTGCGCCCTGCCCGCCCGCTACGAAGCGGTGCGCGAGGCGCGGCGGTTCACCCGCGGAACCCTCGACCAGTGGGACATGGGCGAGCGGTTCGACGACGTCTGCCTGGTGGTCTCGGAACTCGTCACCAACGCCCTGCGGCACGGCCTGCCGGCGAACGACGCGTGTGTCCGCCGTGAACCTCCCGTGCGACTGCACCTGATGCGGTGGACCGAGCGGCTGGTGTGCGCGGTGCGCGATCCCAGTCACGACAGTCCGGTCGCCCGGGAGACGGACGACTTCTCGGCCGAGTCGGGCCGCGGGCTGTTCCTCGTCGACTCCTTCAGCGACAGCTGGGGCTGGCATCCGCTCGCAGGGGCGCTCAGCGGCAAGGTGGTCTGGGCGCTGTTCCGGCTGCCGCGGACCGGTTCGCGGCCGAACGGGGAATGAGAAACCGCGGCGCTTCCTCGCGCCGCGGTTCTACGCGCGTCACCGCGTATTGAGTATCGATTGCCCCGATTTCTCTCGGGGCCGGCGGCTCGTCAGCCGCCCACCAGGTGGTCGAACTCGCCGTCCTTCACGCCCAGCAGCATCGCTTCGATCTCCGCACGGGTGTAGACCAGCGCCGGGCCGTCGGGGAAGCGTGAGTTGCGGACGGCCACGTCTCCGCCCGGCAGCCGGGCGAACTCCACGCACGAGCCCTGCGAGTTGCTGTGCCGGCTCTTCTGCCAGGCCACGCCGTGCAGCCCGGCGGCCGCCATACCGTTGTACACGTCGTGGTCCACAGGTCGCTCCCCGATGGTGCACTGGCTGGTGTGGCCATTGATGCAGTGGTCAACTGACCCGGATCATAGCCCTGTTCATGTGCAGACGCATGGGCAGATGCACGTGCACGCGGGGTGGTCCTGCGGTTACAGCTTTGACGACCGCTTCACCGAAGCTCTTGACTGTCTGACGGCTTGGCCCCGCCTCTCGTTCCCGGAGACCTGCGACGAAGTCGGCGGGTCCGGGGAGGTCCGGTGGAGGCGGAGCATCCGCTCGAGGGCGCGGCGAAGAGGTCCGGAGGCCGCAGCCGGAGACAGCGGGAGGTGAGACGCGGGACCGGGGGACGGCCGTTCGACCGGCCGGCCCGCATCCGGAAGACGGCCACTGCCTGCGGGGACGGGGAGAAATGGGCCGGTCGCAGGAGGGCGGGGTCATCCCCGCGGCCGGTGCCCTGCTCGGACCATCGCCGGACACCCGCTCGGCTTTTCGGCCCCCGGCGACCCGTGCGGCACGCACTCCGGGCCGCCCCGGCTCCAGAGCCCCGCAACGCCGGTCCGGGCCGGTCCTGAAAGCCGTCGGGGGTCACCGCACCGGGCAGCCGGCCGCGGCCTGCGGCCCGGGCGGAGCATGAGCAGGAGGTTCCCCACCCGTCAAGCGTGGGGAACCTCACCCGGACCGGATGCCTTCAGCGGCCGGCGTACGGCAGCAGCGCCATCTCGCGCGCGTTCTTGATGGCCTTGGCCAGCTGCCGCTGCTGCTGGGACGACACCCGGGTGACGCGGCGGCTGCGGATCTTGCCGCGGTCG
This sequence comes from Streptomyces flavovariabilis, assembly GCF_000725785.1. Taxonomy (NCBI): domain Bacteria; kingdom Bacillati; phylum Actinomycetota; class Actinomycetes; order Kitasatosporales; family Streptomycetaceae; genus Streptomyces; species Streptomyces flavovariabilis. The sequence goes on from NZ_JNXD01000018.1 coordinate 85,374, forward strand.
GAGATGAACTTCCGCAGCAGGTCGGTGTCCTTGTAGTCGATGTACGTGATCCCGGCCTGGTACAGCGGGTTGGGCCGGTCCTTGGCGGGCTTGCGGTCGGGCTTGCGCTGCATGGGGGGTCAGACCTCCAGAAGGGTGTCGAAGGCGTGCGGCAGCCGCTGCCAGGCGTCAGGGCCGGCGGCGTACTCGGCGTCGGTCAGCAGGCAGGACTCCAGCAGTCGCTCCAGGCCGTCCCGGTCGAGGCCGGGCGAAGTGAAGACGAGGTGCTGGCAGCGGTCGCCGTGCTCGGGATGCCAGTCCAGCGCGGCGGCGGCACGGCGCACCGGCGGGACCATCTCCCAGGCCGCGTCCGGCAGGGAGGCCAGCCACGGGCCCGTGCTCTCCACGCACAGGGCCCCGCCCGCCGCGTCCCAGTGGAACAGCGTGTCGGGCTTGTCGGCGAGCCAGAACCGGCCCCGGCTGCGGGCGGCCGCGCAGGTCAGGTCCTCCAGTGCGGCGTAGAGCCGCTCCGGGTGGAAGGGGCGGCGCCGATTCCAGACCAGGGTGGAGACGCCGTGCGCGTCGGCCTCGGCGGGGAGCAGGGCGCAGGCCGGGTGCTGGGCGGCGGCGGCCGACTCGACGTCGAAGCCGGCCAGGGCGGCCTCGGCCAGGGCCGCGGACGGGCGGCGTCGGGGAGCGGGCACCGTCAAGTCGTCCACGGCCGCGTCCGCCGGGTCACCGTTCCCGATCGGGACCTGGCGGGCCGTCGGGTGCAGCTGTGCGAGCAGTTCCCGGTCCTCGTCGTCGGCCTCCGGGGAATCGGCGACGGCGAGCACGGGGGCGTACTCCAGCTGGCGCGCGAAGGTGTCGGCGACCGTGCGCTGGTCGGTGGTGGCGGCGGCGAGACCTCCGTCGGCCAGGTCGTCGCCGTTGCCGAGGTAGGGCAGGACCAGGGCCGGGTCGACGGCGGTGATCACGCCGGTGACGGTGAGCCCGCCGGCCGTGACCACCTCGGCCATGGCCTTGGGCTCCACGGAGTCCCACAGCTCGACGACGGCGAGACGGGTGCCGCCGGTGTCCCGCAGCCGCTCCAGCTCCGGCACGAGGTCCTCCCGCAGGGCACAGCAGGCGCAGTCGTTGACGAGGGGCGCCTCCCCCGCGTCGAGGAGGCCGGAGGCGTCCCTGATGGTCCGTACGACCGTGCCCGCGGCGGCCGTCGCCAGGTCGTGGTGGAGGACGACGCTGCCGGGCACGTCGGCGAGCAGCCGGGCGACGGCCGCCCTGCGGGCGTCGGCGTGCAGTCCGCCGACGATCACGACGGGGAGCTCGGGCATGGGGTCAGCCCTTCTTTCCGTACCGGCGCTCGAAGCGCTCCACGCGGCCGGCGGTGTCCAGGACGCGGGCCGTGCCGGTGTAGAAGGGGTGGCTGACGTCGGAGATCTCGACGTCGACGACCGGGTAGGTGTGGCCGTCCTCCCACTCGATCGTCTTCTCGCTCGTCATGGTCGAGCGGGTGAGGAAGGCGTAGTCCGCGGCACGGTCACGGAAGACGACGGGGCCGTACGCCGGGTGGATTCCCTCGCGCATGGTCAGCGCTCCTCTCGGAAGTCGACGTGGCGGCCGGCGACCGGATCGAACTTGCGCAGGGTCAGTCGGTCCGGGTCGTTGCGGCGGTTCTTGCGGGTCACGTAGGTGAAGCCGGTCCCGGCGGTGGACCGGAGCTTGATGACCGGACGGAGTTCGTTGCGTGCCATGCCGCTATGATACTGAAAATGAAATCCATTTCCAATGCCTGAGCAGAGAGGTACGTCACCACCCATGTCCGCGCACTGCATGCTGACCGGCACACAGCCGGGCTTCGGCAACCGCATCTCGCACTCCCACCGGCGCACGTCGCGCCGGTTCGACCCCAACATCCAGTCCAAGCGCTACTGGCTGCCGAGCGAGAGCCGGTACGTCCGGCTCCGGCTCAGCGCCAGGGGGATCAAAACCATCGACACGATCGGGATCGAGGCGGCCGTCGCCCGGATCCGCGCCAGGGGAGTGAGGGTCTGATGGCGAAGAAGAGCAAGATCGCGAAGAACGACCACCGGCAGGAGGTCGTCGCGCGGTACGCCGCCCGGCGGGCCGAACTGAAGGAGATCATCCGGCGGCCGTCGTCGACGGAGGCCGAACGGCTCGCCGCACAGGCGGAGCTGCGCAGGCAGCCACGCGACGCCAGCGCCACGCGGGTACGCAACCGCGACCAGGTGGACGGCCGGCCGCGCGGCTACTTCCGGGCGTTCGGGCTGTCCCGGGTGGGTCTGCGGGAGCAGGCGCACGCGGGGTATTTGCCCGGGGTGCGCAAGTCATCCTGGTAAGAGGCGTTCGCGGGGGCTCTTGACGGGCCCTGGTAGCTTGCTGCGGTCGTTCCGGCCAGGAGGCCGACCGGTGCCGTCCGCCGGTCGGCCGGCCGGCTACAGCTTGGGGGCTTGCAGTGACTTCGGTGATCTTCTTCCGGCGCTCCGGTGCCGTGCGCGTCGCGGCGGCGGCCGTGGGACTGGCGAGCGCGTTCACGCTGAGTGCGTGCAGCAGCGACGGCGGCTCGGGGGAGGACTCGGCGTCCAGCCCGGCTCCGTCGGCCTCGGCGTCCGCTTCGACGGGCGAGGACTCCGGCTCCGGTTCCGGCGGGTCGGCCGCTGGTGAGCTGGCGGGCAGCTGGCTGGCGACAACCGACGGCAAGGCCGTGGCCCTGGTCATCACCGGCAAGCAGGCCGCGCTGTTCGCCACCGGCGGGAGCGTGTGCAGCGGCACCGCGGGTGAGGAGTCCGGGATGCGGATGATCCGCCTGAAGTGCACGGACGGCTCCAAGGACCGGGCGGCCGGCATGGTCGACTCCGTGAACGGGAGCAGCCTGAAGGTCACCTGGGAGGGCGGCCTCGGAGCGGAGACCTACACGAAGGCCGAGGGCGGCAAACTGCCCACGGGCCTGCCGACGGCAAGCCTCGGCTGACACCCGCACCGTACGGTCCGGGCCCCGGACCGCCCACGAGCACCGCACCGCGGCCCGTCCGGCGTCGGGGGAATCGCCGGGGGCGCGTGCGGGGCTCAGCGAGGGCGTGCCCGCCCGGCGAGGGCGCGTGTGCCCGTCCGGCGGGCCCGGGGCATCGCACGCGGCGCGTGCCGGAGGAGCGGCGCGTGCGACCGTCGGCGGGCCCGCGCCACCGCAACCAACGCTCGCCGGAGAATCGGCGAGGGCGTACGCCCCACGAGGAGGCCCGGACTCCGCGAGCGGAGCACCCCGGAGGACCGGGAGGCGACCGCCCGACGGGCCCGCACCACCGCAACCCACGCTCGCCGGAGAACCGGCGAGGGCGTACGCCCCACGAGGAGGCCCGGACTTCGCGAGCGAAGCACCCCGGAGGACCGGGAGGCGACCGCCCGGCGGGCCCGCACCACCGCACGCGCGCCGGGGAATCGACCAAGGGCCTGCCGCCCCACCGGGGGCCGCGCCGCGATCGCAAGCGGCGCAGCCCGGAGGATCGGCCAGGGTACGCGCCCGTCCGGCGGGCCCTGGGCGCAGCCGTGACGCGTGCCGGAGGGTCGGCCGGGAAGCGCGCGCAGCGACAGGCCCGGGCCACCGCGACCGACGCGCGCCGGAGGGTCGGTCAGGACCCGCGCCCGACCGGCGGGTCCGCGGTGCCGCGACCGATGCGTGCCGGGGATCGGCGAGGGTGTGCCCGTCCGGCGTTCGGGGGAATCGTGGGGGGTGCGTGCCCGTCCGGGAGCCTCGTGCGTGATGATCCAGGGGCCCGAAGCCGCTCCCGTACGACTCGCCCAGAGGACCCCATGCGCACCTTCCCCCTCACCCTGGCCGCCGCCCTCGCCGCGACGGCCCTGCTGACCGGCTGCAGCGACGACAAGTCCGGTGGCGACGACGTCAAGAACGCGGACCGGCCGAGTGATGCGGCCTGCGCGATCGGCGACATGGGCGTGGAGGTCGGTGACGGTGCCGCCCCGGCCGCCGGGGACACCGGCACCGTGACGGTGACGCTCACCAACAAGGGCACGCAGTGCACGCTCAAGGGCTTCCCCGCGGTAGACCTGCTGGCCGACGACAAAACGACGTCCGTCTCCCCGGACGAGGGCGCGAAGCCCCAGTCGCTAACCCTCGGAAAGGGCGGCACCACGTCCTTCACGATCACCTACGTCCGGGGCGAGGCGGACTCGCCGAAGAGCCTCGACGTGCACAAGGCGTCCTTCACCCTGCCCGGCGACACCGAGGCCGCGCACGACCTGACGTGGTCGTACGGCGAGGTCGCCCGCAGGGACGGGGACGGCGGCGCGGCGCAGGCCTCGGTGAGCGGCTTCGAGACCTCGGGCGACTGACGGGAGATCAGCGCGGAGAGATCAGCGCAGCGGCGGCCGGTGCCGGACCTGGGCCCGGTCCGCCGCCTGCGCGCCCTCCGTCCAGCCCGCGGCGTCGTGCACCCCCCGCAGCCGGGTCGTGGTGGTCTCCGGGAACATCCGGTCCAGCCGCCCGGTGACGGCGACCTCGCGGGAGGCGAGGACCGGGAGCAGGTCGTCGGTCACCTGAGTCTGGGCGGCTGCCGCCAGGCGGGTTCCGATGCGGTGGGCGTAGGCGGCGAGGAAGGACTGCCGGAACGTCTTGGTGCGCTTGCGGCCCCCCGCCCGCTGCGCGGCCTCCGCCTTCGTCATCGCGGTCGTGGCCTGGACGAGGAGCGAGGTGTGGAGGAGTTCGACCGCCTCCAGGTCCGTTTCGAAGCCGACGACGGTGGAGAAGCCGAGGGGCTCGTTCCACACCGCCCGGCAGTGGTTGGCTGCGGCGACGGCGTCCAGCAGCACCGCCTTGGCCTGCTCGTACGGCGGTTCGACCCCGATCCGGCAGGCGCCGGGCGCGTCCGGCGACGGCGCCCGCGCCGCAAGCAGCGCCTCGTCGACACTGTGCCGGGCCATCAGCTCCTGCGCCTTGGCACTGAGCGCCTCGGCCTCCTCCGGGAACCCGGTGGCCTCCGCCTTGGCGAGCAGGGCACGGATGCGGGTGAGCATGCGGGACTCGGTCCTCGTTCCGCCGGGTGCCTCCCCGGGCGTCTCGTCGAGGGCCTCCAGGGCCGGCAGCCGCAGCAGCAGGCGGTACAGCTCCAGTACGGCGGTGGCGTGCGAGAAGCGGTCGGTGCGGTGCGGGGTGTCGGCGGGGAGTTCCGCGAGCTGCGCGTTCCAGCGGCGGCCCCGGGGGCCGTCGCCGGGTGCCTGTGCCCGGATCAGCGCGGCCACGAGGAGCACGTGCACGTCGTCGAGCGCGCGCCGGACGATCCGTACGACATCGGCCGGCTGCCAGCCGCGCCGCCAGGCTCCCGCCACGAACTCCTGCCCGCTCCCGGCGAGTTCGGCGTCCGCCGCCGGGTCGGCGGCGAGCAGGGACGCGCCGGTGTCGAGGCTCGTCTCGCCGGTGTCGTAGAGGGCCGATGCGAACGCGCGGTCGACGGTGCTGGACGTACTCACGGGCCGATCGTGCCATGCCGTCGCGTCCGGCCCGGAACCCGCTCGAAGATGTCAACCCGAGGTTGACAGTCGAAGGGGCGCAACCTACGGTTGACACATGGCGAACCCCGACACCACGTCATCCATCCGTCTCGACGACCTCATCGCGGCCATCAAGAAGGTCCACGAGGAGCCGCTCGACCAGCTTCAGGACGCGGTGATCGCCGCGGACCACCTGGGCGACGTCGCCGACCACCTGATCGGCCACTTCGTCGACCAGGCCCGGCGGTCCGGTGCGTCCTGGACCGACATCGGCAAGAGCATGGGCGTCACCCGGCAGGCCGCCCAGAAGCGGTTCGTGCCGAAGGAGTCGAACGACCTCGACCCGAGCCAGGGCTTCAGCCGCTACACCGAGCGCGCGCGGAACGTGGTCATGACCGCCCACAGCGAGTCCAGGGCCGCGCGCAACGCCGAGGGTGTGCCCGAGCACCTCGTCCTCGGACTGCTGGCCGAACCCGAGGGCCTCGCCGCGAAGGCGATCGTCGAGCAGGGCGTCCCGCTCGACACGGTCCGCGAGGCGGCGACGGCGGCGCTCCCGCCCGCCGTGGACGAGGTCCCGGAGCTGGTGCCGTACGGCCAGGCCGCCAAGAAGGTCCTGGAGCTCACCTTCCGCGAGGCCCTGCGCCTCGGCCACAACTACATCGGCACCGAGCACCTCCTGCTCGCCCTGCTGGAGCACGAGAACGGCCAGGGCGTCCTCAGTGGCCTCGGCATCGGCAAGGAGCCGACCGAGCGGTACGTGGCGGCGGTGCTGGAGAAGATCGTCCAGGCGCAGAAGAAGGTGCTGGACGAGTCCTGACGCCCCTCGTCCGGGCGGCGATCGCAAGGCGTTGTCAGACCCCCCTGTCAGACTCGCGGCATGGCCGACCGGTGGGCGCTCGCTCCGGCCGAGGACGGTGGCGTGGACGTCGCCCCCCTCGGTCCGGAAGGGCTGCCCGCAGGGCCGGTGCGGCGGGAGGCCGATCCCGCCGAGGCCGTCCGGAGCCGTCCCGGCGTCACGCGGTGGGTGTGGCGGTCCACCGCCGAGGTCTACCCGCGCCTGCTCGCCACGGGGGTGCGAGTCGAGCGGTGCTACGACATCGAGGCCGCCGAGACGCTCCTCCTCGGCCACGAGGGGCGGTACGGGGAACCCCGCTCGGCCGCGGCCGCCCTGGCCCGGCTGCGCGGCGGCCCCGTACCGCCCGATCCGCCCCAGCGGTCCGCCGAGCCGGGCTCGCAGTCCTCGCTGTTCGAGCCGCAGGGCGTCCACCTGCCCCTGCCGGACCTCCTCGCGGTCCACGCCGAGCAGCTCAAGCGGCACGAGCGGGCCGAGCACCCCGGCCGGATGCGGCTGCTGACGGCCGCCGAGTCGGCGGGCATGCTGGTGGCCGCCGAGATGAACCGCGCCGGGCTGCCCTGGAGCGCCGAAGTGCACCGCGCGCTGCTGCACGACCTGCTGGGCGAGCGCTACGCCGGCGGCGGCGAGCCACGCCGCCTGGCCGAGCTGGCCGACGAGGTGTCCGCCGCCTTCGGCCGCCGGGTCCGCCCCGACCTGCCCGCCGACGTGGTCAAGGCCTTCGCCCGGGCCGGGATCAAGGTCTCCTCGACCCGCCGCTGGGAGCTCGAGTCGGTCGACCACCCCGCCGTGAAGCCCCTGCTCGAGTACAAGAAGCTGTACCGCATCTGGGTCGCCCACGGCTGGTCCTGGCTTCAGGACTGGGTCCGCGAGGGCCGCTTCCGCCCCGAGTTCCTCGCGGGCGGGACGGTGACCGGGCGCTGGGTGACCAACGGCGGAGGCGGGCTCCAGATCCCCAAGGTGATCCGGCGGGCCGTGGTCGCCGACCCCGGCTGGCGGCTCGTGGTCGCCGACGCCGACCAGATGGAGCCGCGCGTCCTCGCGGCGATCTCCCGCGACCCCGGCCTGATGGAGGTGGCCGGCCGGGAGACCGACCTGTACCAGTCCGTCTCCGACCGCGCCTTCTCCGGGGACCGCTCCCAGGCCAAACTCGCCGTGCTCGGCGCGGTCTACGGCCAGACCTCCGGCGACGGCCTGAAGAACCTCGCCGCGCTCAGACGCCGTTTCCCCAGGGCGGTGGCCTACGTCGACGACGCGGCCCGGGCCGGTGAGGAGGGCCGGCTCGTGCGGACCTGGCTCGGCCGGACCTGCCCGCCCGCGGCCCGGGGGACGGACGACGCGACGGAGGAGGCCGGCATCCCGACGGCCGCCGTCGTCTCCGGGGAGGACGACCAGCCGGACGGCGGGCAGTGGGTACCCGGCTACGCCTCCACCAACGCCCGCGCCCGCGGCCGCTTCGCCCGCAACTTCGTCGTCCAGGGCAGCGCCGCCGACTGGGCGTTGCTGCTGCTCGCCGCGGTGCGCAAGGCCTGCGCGGGGCTGGCGGCCGAGCTGGTCTTCTTCCAGCACGACGAGGTGATCGTGCACTGCCCCGAGGAGGAGACGGAGACGGTCCTGGCGGCGATCCGCGAGGCCGCGGACCTGGCCGGGCGGCTGACCTTCGGGGAGACACCGGTCCGCTTCCCGTTCACGACGGCGGTGGTGGAGTGCTACGCGGACGCGAAGTAGCCGCCTCGGGCGGGGCGTTGCCGAGAACGCCGTGTGCTCGGCCGGCGGGAGCGAGCAACGCGCGTAGCTCCGTCACCACCGCCTGCTCGTCCGTTCCCTCCAGCGCCGCGAGAGCCCAGCCCCACTCCTCGCGCGCCTCGCCGATGTGCCCCCGCTCGCGCAGCAGCAGCCCGAGCTGGTGGCGGGCGAGACCGCCGGTATAGCGGTCGGCGCGGGCGTCGGCCCGGCCGAGCAGCTCGGCGCATTCGCGGGCGGCCCGTCCGCCGCGGCCCAGCAGACGCAGGGCCCGGACCAGGCCGAGCCGGGTCCGGGATTCGCCGTGCCAGTCGCCGTGGCCGCCGAGGATGCGCAGGCTCTCCTCGAAGTGCGGCAGCGCGGCGGCCGGTTCGCCGAGCCGCAGATGGGCGTATCCGATGTCGCGGTGCGCGGAGTGCCGCACGATCACCGCTTCGAGCTCGTCGCCGAGGGCGAGGGAACGCCGGTGCTGCTCGATGGCGGCCCGCGGGTCGGTGTGCTCGAGCAGGTTGCCGAGGTGGCCGTGGGTGACGGCCTCGCCGTACGGGTCGTTCAGCTGCCGTGCGTACCGCAGGCTCCGCGTCAGCGCCTCGCCCGCCTCGGTGCGCCGGCCGAGTCCGTCCAGCAGCAGGCCGCGGTGGGTGAGGCAGCGGCGGATCCAGGAGGGGTGGTCCAGCCGCCGCCAGAGGGCGAGCGCCCGGTCGTTGAGTGCGAGGGCCTCGTTCTGCCGGCCGGTCAGCAAGTGCAGCCCGGCGAGGTCGGCCAGCGCGTACGCCTCCGCCGCCGCGTCACCGAGCCGCCGGGCCACCCGGAGGCCGGCCTGCCCGAGCACCTCCATCTCGGCGACGCGACCCCGGCGATGCGCGTAGGGAAAGATCAGCCGGACGAGTGTGCCGACCAGGCCCGCGCGCTGCCCGGAGGCGTCGTCCGCGTACCGCTCGACCAGGGTGACGACGTTCTCCAGCTCTCCGTCTCCCCAGGCGAAGGCCTCCTCGGCCCCGGCGAAGGGGGCGACGGTGCCGACGTGGGCGTGGCCGCTCGGCTGAGTCGGGGTGGGCCGGCGCCGGTCGTCCTGATCGAGGCCGGGTTCCACGATCGCGGCGAGGACGCGTTCGGCGACGGCCGCGTACCAGTGCAGCGCCGTGTCGGCGGTGTTGGCGGCGTCCCGCTCTCCGGCCCGTTCACGGGCGAAGTCACGCACCAGGACGTGCGGTGCGTAGCGGCCGTACGTCGGCTCCTCCAGCAGGGCCACGTCGAGGAGACGGTCCAGGGCGGCCTCGGTGCGGGGTTCGCCGGTGCCGGTGAGGCGGGCGAGCAGGGGGGTGCCGTACGTGGGCAGGTCGAGCGCGCCGATACGGCGCAGGGTGCGGGCCGCGTCCCGGTCGGCCTCGCGCTCGGAGACGGCGAGCGCGTCGTGCGTGACGGCCAGGGAGCGGCGGACACTCAGGTCGTCGTACTCCAGGTGGTGCAACCGCCTGTCCACCGCGGCGAGTTGCCCGGCAAGGGTGTCGGGGGTCAGGGCCCGGCGGGCGGCGAGCCGCGCGGCGACCACCCGCAGGGCCAGCGGGAGCCGGCCGGTGAACCCGACGAGGAGCCGGGCGGCGGCCGTACCGTCCAGGCCGTCGCGGCCCGAAGCCCTGCGCAGGAGTTCGGCGCTCTCCTCGTCCGGCAGCGGGGCGAGCGGGAACCGGACCGCGCCGTCGAGGGCGGTCAGCGGTGAACGGCTGGTGATGATCACCCCGCACCCGGAGCCGCCCGGCAGCAGCGGCCGCACCTGCGCGGCACTCGCGGCGTCGTCCAGCACCAGGAGCGTGCGGGTCGGTGCGAGCAGCGAACGCAGCAACGCGGCTGCGGCGTCCGGCTGTTCCGGGATGCGGCAGGGCTCGGTGCCGAGGTCACGCAGCAGGGCGGTGACCGCCTGACCAGCGGTGAGGGGAGTCGTGCCCGGGGTGGCGCCGTGCAGGCCGAGGTGGATCTGCCCATCGGGGAAACGTTCCGCCAGCTGATGGGCGACATGCAGTGCGAGCGCGCTCTTGCCGACACCCGCCATGCCGCTGATGACGGCGGTGGGATGCGGACCGGGCGACGTGAGGGCCCGGTGCAGGGAGTCGCACAGGGCAGTACGGCCTACGAAGTGAGAGGGAGCCGGAGGCAGTTGGGCGGGCGGCGGCACCGGCCTGCCCGCTTCGCCCGGCTTCCCCGCACCACCGTCCCCCGCGGCGCCCCGCAGCACCTCCATATGCGCCTCCCGCACCCCCGGCCCCGGTTCGATGCCGAGTTGGCCGACGAGACGGGTGCGCAGGTCGTGGTGAACGGCCAGGGCCTCGGTCTGACGGCCGGTGCGGTGCAGGGCGAGCATCAGCTGCCGGTGGTACACCTCCCGCAGCGGATACGCGCCGGTCAGCGCCACCAGCTCCGGCACCAGCTCGTGGAGCCGCGGGCCGCCCAGCGCCAACTCGGCGTCGTAGCGCCACTCCAGAAGCAGCAGCCGGGCCTCGCACAGCCGCTGCGCGAAGGCGTACCCGCCCACCTCGGGCGGCAGCCCGGCCAGCGGTGCGCCCCGCCACAGGGCGAGCGCGGCCGCGCACTCGCGCACGACCCGCTCCCAGTCCCGGCGGGTGTGTGCGGCACGCGCCTCGGTGACGTGGGCGTCGAAGAGGTGGACGTCCAGCTCGCCCGCGTCGATCCGCAGCAGATACCCGGACGGCGCGGTGCGCAGCCGGCCGGGGTCGTCGAGCAGCCGCCGCAACCGGGCGATGTGATTGTGCAGGGAGGCCTGCGCGGACACCGGCGGCGCCCCGCCCCACAGCGCGTCCTTGAGCGACTCGACGGAGACGACCCGTCCGGCGTCGAGGATCAACGCGGCCAGCAGAACACGGGACTTGGGACTTGCGATGATCCGTCCCGCACTCCCCCGGAACACGCGGACGCCGTCCTGGACCTCGTAGAACAGCACCGGCGGCCCCAAGAGCCCGAACCGCATCATCGCGCTACTACCCCCGTGCGCCCCGCCTTGACGTTTTTTCACCCCTGGGCAGCGAGTTTCCGCCACCTCGGCTTCGTCTCTCCGCCGTCTGCTCCGCCGGGATCAGCCGCTGACCCGGCCGCCTTCGACCTTGGTTCGGCGACTTCCGGCCAATCGGCAGGCGACGCAACGGCGAACCGTTGGCCACATGTTAGCGATCGGTTGGCAAAGCCTGATGTGATCACTACATCGGATCTGGCCCGGGGGCGCGCGCGTCTGACGCGCAACTCGGGGGAGTGTCGCCGCCGCGGCCGGGTCCGGGTCCCGGTCGGCGGAGGTGAACGGCCGGGGCCCACTCAACTTCTCCGGGGCGTTCACGGCGTCAGCCGTACGGCCTCTTCGGATGCCTTACGGCGTCAGCCGGTCTGCTCCTCCGGTGCCCTCACGGCGTTCGGCCGGACGGCCTCTTCGGTGCCCGGTGGCTACGGGTGCCCTCAGGGCGTCAGCCGTCGGCATCAGATGACGGGCGGCCGCCCCAGCCGGGTGAGCCGCCACACCGTCCGCCACCGCATGGGCCGCCGCTCCCCCGCCGGCTCCCGTACCCCTTCGACGAATCCGCCGAACCACGCGCGCAGCCCGGCAGCCGACCGGTTCCGGGCAATGGTGAGCAGCACCCAGACGCCCAGATGGACGGGAACGAGCGCGGCCGGCAGCCGGCGGCGGGCCAGCCAGACCCGGTTACGGGCGTTCACCCGGTAGTAGATGGCGTGCCGGGCGGGCGAGGTCTTCGGATGCCGGAGCAGCAGCTCCGGCGCGTACAGGATCCGCCAGCCGGCATCCACCGCACGCCATGCGAGGTCGGTCTCCTCGTGCGCGAAGAAGAACTCGGCGGGCCAGTCGCCGACCTCGTCGAGCATCGCCATCCGCAGCGCGTGCCCGCCGCCGAGGAATCCGGTGACGTAACCACCGCGGCCGGGGTCCGAGTTGCCGATCCGGGGCACGTGCCGCTGCTGCGTCTCACCGAGCTCGTCGGCGATGCGGAAGCCGACGATGCCGAGCCGCTCGTCGGCGGCATACAGGTCCCGCACACGGCGCAGCACATCGGGGTCGACGAGCAGACCGTCGTCGTCCAGATCCACCACGACGTCGATGTCGCCGAACTCCCGCAGCCGGGCCAGGGCCGCGTTGCGCCCGCCGGGGCAGCCGAGGTTCTCGTCGAGCTCGACGGCGGTGACCTCGCCGGGCAGCGACAGCCGCCGGGCGAAGTCGGGCAGCGGGCAGCCGTTGCCGACGATGACGATCCGCTCGGGCGGCACATCCTGCTTGGCCACGGACTCCAGCAGGGCGTCTACCTCTTCGGGCCGGTTGCCCATCGTCACCACGGCGACGGCGATCCTGGGTGCCCCCATGTCCTCACCTCATCCGGTCGGCGACTGACGGGTCGAGGGGCGATGCTAGCCGTTCACGGTATGGACGCCTCCAGTACGCCTGCCTCACGGCGGTTCGCCTGCGCAGATCGGCGCAGACGGCACCCGACCGGAGCGGGCACGAGATGTCGGGTGCGGCAGGGCCCGCGCTGCCTAGCGTGAGGCACGAAAAGGAAGGGGACCGGACGTGCTGGACCGGCTCAACCAGGCGATGGACCGGATCGAACGGAACCTGGACGGAACCGTCGACGTCGCGGACCTGGCGCGCACGGCATACACCTCGGAGTACCACCTGCGCCGCATGTTCTCCGCCCTGGCAGGCATGCCCCTGTCGGAGTACATCCGCCGCCGCCGGCTGACGGTCGCGGGCGCGGAGGTGCTCTCGGGGGAGGCGACGCTCCTGGAGATCGCGGTCCGCTACGGCTACGGCTCGGGCGAGGCGTTCGCGCGGGCGTTCCGCACGATGCACGGCGTGGGCCCGGGCGAGGCCCGGCGCACCGGCGCCGCGCTCGTCTCCCAGCCCCGGTTGACCTTCCGCCTCACCGTCGAAGGGAACAGCAGCATGCACTACCGCGTCCTCGATCGCCCTGCCTTCACCGTCACGGGCTTCAAGACCCGGATCCCCCTGATCCACTCCGGCCCGAACCAGGCGATCATCGACTTCGTCCGCAACCTCGACAAGCCGGCTGTGGACCAGTTGGGGAAACTGTCCGACCAGGAGCCGCAGGGCATCGTCGCGGTCTGTGACGACCTGGACCCGAGCCGCGCGGAAGGAACGGAGCTCGACTACTACCACGCCGTGATCACCTCGGCCGCGACCCCGGCGAGGGCCCCCGAGGGCACCACCACCCTCCCGGTCCCGCCCGGCACCTGGGCGGTCTTCACCACCTCGGGGCCCGCCCCGCAGGCCATCCAGGAACTGTGGCGCGACGTGTTCACCGAGTGGTTCCCGTCCAACCCCTACCGCACCCGCCCCGGCCCGGAAATCCTCCGCACCCGCCTGTCCCCCGACGGCACGGAGGCCGACGCCGAGCTGTGGCTCCCGGTGGAGCGGGAATCGACCCGCTGAGGAACTGATCTGCCGTTCCCCGCGTCTTGAAGCCGACTCGGGTGACGGGGAACGGCACGGCTGTGACGCCCGGCACATCAGGCGGGCAGGCTGGTGAACAACAAGTCGGCGCCGGTGTGCGACCGCTGTGGCGTCATCGGCGCGCGCGGTGAGGCAGCCGGGGGGCACCAGCGCGCCCCGCCCTTCGGGTTTCCGGTGGAGGTCGTTCAGGGATCCTCCCGGGGCCGAGGCGCTGGGCGGCTTACCCACCGGCCCCGGTAAACCGATTACGCGCACAGACGTGGTGGAGGGCAGGATTCCAGCCAAGAACGGCTACATGACTCCCGCAGTGCAGGTCAGATGAGGTGGCATTCACCATGAGACTCACCCTCGACGACAACTGGACCGCGACGGTGACGGGCGATCCGCTGCGCAGCACCCCACGCTTCGACTTCCGGGGCCACTCCCGCGCGGACCACACAGCACGAGCAGCAAAAAACCCCAGGGACAGAAGCCTGACCTGGGGTTTAAAAGAGCCGCCTTCGGGATTCGAACCCGAGACCTACGCATTACGAGTGCGTTGCTCTGGCCATCTGAGCTAAGGCGGCGCGCTGTCCGCACTATGGTGCGATCAGCAACGACGGTAAGTCTACACAGTTTCCGAGGGTGCTCCGCACCAGCCCCGGAGGCAGCCGTCACGGGGCTGGGAGCAGGACTATGAGCAGCGTTTTCCGTCCGTGGGCGGGGTGCCTCGGAGGAGGTAGGCGTTGATCGTCCGGTCGATGCAGGAGCTGCCGCGGCCGTAGGCCGTGTGGCCGTCGCCGTCGTAGGTGAGCAGGCGTGCCGAGGAGAGCTGGCCGGCCAGGGCCTGCGCCCAGCGGTACGGGGTCGCGGGGTCCCGGGTCGTGCCGACCACGACGATCGGCGCCGCGCCCTTCGCCTCGATGCGGTGCGGTTCGCCCGTGGCGCGCACCGGCCAGTACGCGCAGTTCAGTGCGGCCCACGCGAGGCCCTCGCCGAAGACCGGCGACGCCTTCTCGAACTCGGGCAGCATCCTGCGCACCTCGTCGGGGGTGTCGAAGGAGGGCGGCAGGTCCAGGCAGTTCACCGCCGCGTTGGCGAACATCAGGTTGCTGTAGGCGCCGTCGGCGTCCCGCTCGTAGTAGCCGTCGGACAGGACGAGGAGTCCGGAGCCGTCGTTCTCCTTCATCGCGGACGTCAGTGCCTCGCGCAGCTGGTCCCAGGAGCCCTCGTCGTACATGGCCGCGATCACGCCGGTCGTGGCGAGCGATTCGGTGAGCTTGCGGCCGTCGGCGTCGCCGGTGCGTACGGGCCGATTGTCCAGCGTTTCGAAGAACGCCTTGAGGTTCTCGCCGACCTTCTCGGGCGAGGTGCCCCGGCCGCCCAGCGGGCAATCGGCCTGGCGTACGCAGTCCTTCGCGAACGACCGGAACGCCGTCTCGAAGCCCGCCGTCTGTTCGAGGTTCAGCCGCCGGGCCGGCAGCGACGGGTCCATCGCGCCGTCCAGCACGAGCCGTCCCGCCCGCTTCGGGAAGAGTCCGGCGTACGTCGCACCGAGGAAGGTGCCGTAGGAGGCGCCGACGAAGTTCAGTTTCTCGTCGCCGAGCACCGCCCGCACAATGTCCATGTCCCGGGCCGTCTCCACGGTGGACACATGGCGCAGCAGCCGGTGCGCGTCCGCGCCGCAGCCCTCGGCGAACGTCCGGTACGCGGCGACCAGCCCGTCCGTCTCCTTCCCGTCGTCGGGCGTGACGTCCGTCTGCGTGTACGTGTCCATCTGCGGCCCGTCCAGACACTCGACGGGCTCGCTGCGCGCCACGCCGCGCGGGTCGACCGCGACCATGTCGTAGCGGGCGCGCACCTCGGCCGGGTAGCCGATGCCGGCGTACGCCTGGACGTAGCCGATCGCCGAGCCGCCCGGCCCGCCGGGGTTCACGAGGAGGGAGCCCAGCCGCTTGCCGGGGCCCGTGGCCTTTTTGCGGGTGAGGGCGAGCCGGACGTCGCCCGAGGACGGCTTGGCGTAGTCGAGCGGTGCCCTGAGGGTGGCGCACTCGAAGCCGGGGACACCGCAGCCGCGCCAGGCCGGTTTCTGCCTGTAGTACGACGAGAGCGCCGCGGGCGTCGCCTGTGGCAGTGCGACCAGCGCCGCGTCCGGCGCCGCGGAGGCGGCTGACGTCGTCGCGCTTCCGGAGGAACAGGCGGAGACGAGCAGCGCGGCCGTGGCGAGGAGACCGGCGGCGGTCTTGACCCGGTTGCGTGTCCTGCGGTGGAGACCGCCGGAGGCGGAGGCGGAGCGGGGGGTGCGCCGTGTGTGCATCCAACGAGCGTAACTCTGCGCGACGGGATGGGTGCCGAGCGTGCGTGTCGTGCCTCGTACGAGTTACGGCGTCGATCCACGTCCGGCCCGCGTCTCCCGCCGGCCTGTCAGCCCGCTCTGAGCGCCATCGTCATCGCCTCCACCGCGAGCAGCGGCGCCACGTTGCGGTCGAGGGCGTCGCGGCAGGCGGCGATCGCCTCGATGCGGCGGAGCGTGGACTCCGGGGAGCTGCCGCGGGCGAGGCGCTCCAGGGCGTCCTCGGCGTCCGCGTTGGCGATGGCCACGCGCGAGCCGAGCTGGAGGGCGAGGACATCGCGGTAGAAGGCCGTCAGGTCGGTCAGGGCGAGGTCGAGGCTGTCCCGCTGCGTGCGCGTCCTGCGGCGTTTCTGCTTGTCCTCCAGGTCCTTCATCACACCCGCGGTGCCCCGGGGCATGCGGCCGCCCTGGACAGCGCCGAGAGCGGCCTTCAGCTCCTCGGTCTCCTTGGAGTCCGTCTCCTCCGCGAGCTGCTTGGCGTCCTCGGCGGCCGCGTCGACGAGTTCCTGGGCGGCCTTGAGCGCACTGCCGATCTCCTCGACGCGCAGCGGGAGCCTGAGCACGGCGGCGCGGCGCTCACGCGCGGCCGGGTCGGTGGCCAGGCGGCGCGCCCGGTCGACGTGGCCCTGGGTCGCGCGGGCCGCCGCGATGGCGACGTCCGGCTCGATGCCCTCGCGGCGCACGAGCATGTCGGCGATGGCGTCGACCCTCGGCGTGCTCAGGTTCAGGTGGCGGCAGCGGGAGCGGATGGTCGGCAGGACGTCCTCGATGGAGGGGGCGCACAGCATCCACACCGTCCGGGGCGCGGGCTCCTCCACGGCCTTGAGGACGGCGTTGGCCGATTTCTCGTTCAGCCGCTCGGCGTCCTCGACGAGGATGATCTGCCAGCGCCCGTTCGCCGGCGACGTGAACGACTTGCGGACGGTGTCGCGCATGTCGTCGGCGAGGATCTGCGTGCCGACGGCGGCGACGGTGGTGACGTCGGCGTGTGTGCCGATGAGTGCCGTATGGCATCCGTCACAGAAGCCGCAGCCCGGGGAGCCGCCGAGGGCGCGGTCGGGGCTGACGCACTGCAGCGCCGCCGCGAACGCCCGCGCCGCCTGGTTGCGCCCGGCCCCCGGAGGGCCCGTGAACAGCCACGCGTGCGTCATCTTCGACGCCTCGGGCGGCGGGACGTGGGCGGAGGCCGCGGTGACCAGGGCGTCGGCGTCCCGGGCGGCGGCGGCCAGCTGCTCGCTCACCCTCTCCTGCCCGACGAGGTCGTCCCACACGGTCATGGGTCACGCCGCCCTTCCGTCACATGCTGCGTTGCCGGATCCATTGTGGGGGCGACCACTGACAACCACTGACAACGCCTGCCGCCGCCACCCGACCTCGCAGTCCGGGCTCCTACGTCCTCGCGGTCCGGAGTCCGGGCTCCTACATCCGTCCGTCCGGAGGCGTCAGCGGCCCCGGCCGCCCCTGCCCCGGCGTCCGCGCCCCTCGTCCGGCTCGTCGTCGTGCGGTCCGAGCAGCTCGTCCGCCAGCGAGGGCAGATCGTCCAGCGGCGTCTCCTCGGCCCAGTCGGACCGGCGGCGGCGTGGCGCCCCGTCGGCGTCGACCTGGGGCATCTCGCGCGTACGGTCCTCGGTGCCGTCGGGCCGGGCGGCCGGGGCGTCCTTCCGGAAGTACCCGGGCGGAACCCGGTCCGCCGGTTCGTCTTCGCGCACCGGCGGGAGTACGGCCGTCTCCTCGGCGTCCCCCGGCCGGACCGGAGGCAGCACCGCCGTCTCGTCGGCCGCACCGGAGGCGTCCCGGTCGCGTACCCGCGGCAGCACCTCCGTCTCGTCCCCGGCGCGAGGCGAGACCGGCGGCAGGACCTCCGTCTCCTCCGCGGCCACGGGCGGAACCGGCGGCTTCGGCAGCTCGGCCGTCACCTCGGCATCGGACGAACCGGTCCGGCCGCGGCCCGAGCCCTGCTCCGCGTCCCGCACCGGGCGCAGCACGGTCGTGTCGTCCCCCGCGCCACCCGGTGTCACCACGGGCGTGGGCACGGTCGCCGCGTCCTGAGCGGCCGCAGACGGCGCGGCACCCTTCGGAGGGGTGCTCCTGGAAGCGGAGCTCTTCGGTCCTGCCCCGGCAGCGGCGGCCGCCGCCTCCGCGAGGCGACGCGCCTCCTCGGCCCTCAGCAGCGCCTGCTCGGCCTTGCGCTGCTTGTCCAGACGGAGCGCCTCGGCCTCGGCACGCAGTCGCGCCTCCTCCTCGGCCTGCTTGCGGCGGCGTTCCTCCTCGGCCTTGCGGCGGGCCTCCTCCTCGGCGCGGGCCTTCTCCTCCGCGAGGAGCCGGGCCCGCTCCTCCTCGGCCTTCCTGCGCGCTTCCTCGGCCCGGCGCCGGGCCTCCTCCGCCTGCCGTTCGGCCTCGCGGCGCTGCGCCTCCTCCAGCTCGCGCCGCTTGCGCTCCTCCTCCTCGGCGCGCAGCTTGGCCAGCTGCTCCTGGCGCTCGCGCTCCAGGCGCTCCTCCTCGGCCTTGCGGGCGGCCTCTTCCTCGGCCTTGCGGCGGGCTTCCTCCTCGGCCTTCTTCCGCGCCTCCTCCTGGGCCTTGATCTCGGCCTCGGACAGCGGCAGCACCTGGTCGAGCCGGTGCCGGATGACCGTCGTGACGGCCTCGGGCTCCTGGCCGGCGTCCACCACCAGGTACCGCCCTGCGTCGGCGGCGGCCAGGGTGAGGAAACCGGCCCGCACGCGCGCGTGGAACTCGGCGGGTTCCGACTCCAGCCGGTCCGGCGCCTCGGTGAACCGCTCACGCGCGGTCTCCGGCGCGACGTCCAGCAGGACGGTCAGATGCGGCACCAGTCCGTTCGTCGCCCAGCGGTTGATCCGGGCGATCTCGGTCGGCGAGAGGTCGCGGCCGGCACCCTGGTAGGCGACGGACGAGTCGATGTACCGGTCGGAGATGACGACCGCGCCACGCTCCAGGGCCGGCCGTACGACGGTGTCGATGTGCTCGGCCCGGTCGGCGGCGTACAGCAGCGCCTCCGCGCGGTGGGACAGGCCCGCGCTCGACACGTCCAGCAGGATCGACCGCAGCCGCTTGCCCACCGGCGTCGCCCCCGGCTCGCGCGTCAGCACGACCTCGTGGCCCTTGGCGCGGATCCACTCGGCGAGCGCCTCGGCCTGCGTGGACTTGCCGGCCCCGTCGCCGCCCTCCAGGGCGATGAAGAAGCCGGCGGCCGAGGCCCCCTGCTCCGGGTCGTCGCCGCCGAGCAGCGCGTCCTTCAGGTCCTGCCGCAGCGGCACACCGGAACGGTCGTCGACCTTGGCCAGAACCAGCGCGGCGACCGGCAGCAGCAGGGCACCGCTCAGCATCAGCGTGAAGGCCGCGCCGCCGTGCGCGAAGACGAACTTGCCGCTCTCCAGCCGGTGCGGCCCGATCGCCGCCGCCACCAGCGGGGCGAGCACCGCGCCGAACGCCACGCAGACCCGGACGACCGCGTGCAGGTGCTCCGTCGTACGGGAGCGCCGGTACTCCTCGGTCTCCTGGTCGAGCAGGGTGTGCCCGATGTTGGCGGACATGCCCGCGCCGACTCCGGCCAGCGCGAGGATCAGCAGCACGGTGGTGACGTCCGGGACCAGCCCGGCGGCCAGCAGGGCGACACCGGTGAAGGCGATCGTCAGCGCGAGCAGCCGGCGGCGCGACAGGGCGGGCATGACGGCGGGCGCGGTTCGGATGCCGACGACGACACCGCCGGTCAGCGCGGCCACGAACAGGCCGTAGAGCACCGGGCCGCCGCCCAGGTCCTTGGCGTGCAGCACGGCCACGGCGACGGCGGCGGACACCGCGGCGGCGACGGCCGCGCAGGACAGGACCAGCAGCGGCATCGCGCCGGTGCGGCCCTTGCCGGCGCCGTTGCCGCTCTTCGGGCGGCGCAGTCCCTCGAGCGGCGACCGCGCGCGTGGGGTGCGCGTGCCGGGCAGCTCCAGGAAGGTCAGCACCGACAGGGACGCGGCGAACAGCCCGGCGGCCACGTAGGAGGCGAGGGCCGCCTGGTGCTGGCCGAACCAGTCGATGCCGGCGCCCAGCAGGTTGTTGAACAGGGCCGCGACGACGAGCGCGACAGCCGCGAGGGGGATCGCCACGAAGCCGGTGCGCAGCGACAGGCGGCGCAGGGCGTCCATGTGGTCGGGCAGCGGCCGGACCGTCGCGCCCTCCGGCGGCGGGGCGGGGAGCAGCGCGGGGGCCGCGCTCTCGCGGCACACCGTCCAGAACCGCTCGGCGACCCCCGTCACGAAGGCCGTGACGAGCAGGATGGCCAGTGCGTTCTCGGGCGTCCAGTCGATCCACAGGGGCGCGACGATGAGCAGCACCGCGCGCAGCCCGTCGGCTCCCACCATGGTCCAGCGGCGGTCCAGCGGGCCGTCCTGCGAGGTGAGCGCGGTGAGCGGGCCGAGCAGGACGGCGCCGAACAGGAGCGTCGCGAGGATACGCACCCCGAAAACGGTCGCCACTGCGAACGCCACGCCCCGGTAGCCGCCCCCGAACGACCCCTCGGCGACAGCCGTCTGGAGGACGAGGACGACCAGCACGAGGAGGGCGAGGGTGTCCCCCACCCCGCCCACGAGTTGTGCGCTCCACAACCGCTTCAGCTGCGGTCGCCGCAGCAGGGCGCGGACGGCCCGCTCGCGGGAGTCCGCGACCAGGGCATCGTCGGGGGCGGGCTGAGGGGCCGTTGGGTGGTCGGCTCGCGTCATGCGTTCAGCCTATCGGGAGCCGCCGACACCCTGGGCGGCGCGGGCTGGCATGCGCACGCCCCGACACCGAAGTGTTGCCGGGGCGTTCGCTTTCCGAACCCTGGGCGAAGATCCGGACGCGGCGGTCCGGGTCCGTCCAGGACTCGAACGACCTCAGTCCTCCGCGGACTTGGCGGCGGTCGCCGTCTTGGCGGCCGTCTTCTTCGCCGTGGTGGTCTTCTTCGCCGTCGTCTTCTTCGCGGTCGTGGTCTTCTTCGCCGCGGTCTTCTTGGCCGTCGCCGTCTTCTTCGCCGGCGCCTTCTTGGCCGCCTTCTTCGCGGTCTTCTTCGCCGGTGCCTTGGCACGCTTCTCGGCGAGCAGCTCGAAACCGCGCTCCGGGGTGATCTCCTCGACGCTGTCGCCGGAGCGCAGGGTCGCGTTGGTCTCGCCGTCGGTGACGTACGGGCCGAAGCGGCCGTCCTTGACCACGACCGGCTTCTCGCTCACCGGGTCGGTGCCCAGCTCCTTCAGCGGCGGCTTGGCGGCCGCCCGGCCACGCTGCTTGGGCTGGGCGTAGATCGCCAGCGCCTCCTCCAGCGTGATCGTGAAGAGCTGCTCCTCGGCCTGGAGCGAGCGCGAGTCCGTGCCCTTCTTCAAGTACGGGCCGTAGCGGCCGTTCTGCGCGGTGATCTCCTGGCCCTCGGCGTCGGCGCCGACGACACGCGGCAGCGACATCAGCTTCAGGGCCTCGTCGAGGGTCACCGTGTCCAGGGACATCGTCTTGAACAGGGACGCCGTGCGCGGCTTGACCGCGTTCTTGCCCGTCTTCGGGGTGCCCTCGGGGAGGATCTCCGTCACATACGGGCCGTAGCGGCCGTCCTTGGCGACGATCGTGTGGCCGGTGGCCGGGTCCGTGCCCAGCTCGTAGTCACCGCTCGGCTTGGCGAGCAGCTCCTCCGCGAGGTCGACGGTCAGCTCGTCGGGCGCCAGGTCGTCGGGGATGTCGGCGCGCTGGTGCTGCTCGGTGTCCTTCTCGCCGCGCTCGATGTACGGCCCGTAGCGGCCGACCCGCAGCACGATGCCGTTGGCCACCGGGAACGACGACACCTCGCGGGCGTCGATCGCGCCCAGGTCCGTCACCAGCTCCTTGAGGCCGCCGAGGTGGTCCCCGTCGCCGTTGCCGGCGTCGGCCGCACCGCCGCTGACCGTGCCCTCGCCGAAGTAGAACCGCTTCAGCCACGGCACGGACTGGGCCTCGCCGCGGGCGATGCGGTCGAGGTCGTCCTCCATCTTGGCGGTGAAGTCGTAGTCGACGAGCCGCCCGAAGTGCTTCTCCAGGAGGTTGACGACGGCGAAGGACAGGAAGGACGGCACCAGGGCCGTGCCCTTCTTGAACACGTAGCCGCGGTCGAGGATCGTGCCGATGATCGACGCGTACGTCGACGGGCGGCCGATCTCGCGCTCTTCGAGCTCCTTGACCAGGGAGGCCTCGGTGTAGCGGGCCGGGGGCTTGGTGGCGTGGCCGTCGACCGTGATCTCGCGGGCGCTCAGGGCGTCGCCCTCGGAGACCTGGGGCAGTCGGCGCTCGCGGTCGTCCAGCTCGGCGTTCGGGTCGTCGGCGCCCTCGACGTAGGCCTTGAGGAAGCCGTGGAAGGTGATCGTCTTGCCGGACGCGCTGAACTCGACGTCCCGGCCGTCGGCCGCCGTGCCGCCGATCTTGACCGTGACGCTGTTGCCGGTCGCGTCCTTCATCTGGGAGGCGACGGTCCGCTTCCAGATCAGCTCGTAGAGCTTGAACTGGTCACCGGTCAGTCCGGTCTCGGCGGGAGTGCGGAAACGATCACCCGAGGGGCGGATCGCCTCGTGGGCCTCCTGCGCGTTCTTGACCTTCCCGGCGTACGTCCTCGGCTGCGGCGGCAGGTAGTCGGCGCCGTACAGCTGCGTGACCTGGGCGCGGGCGGCGGAGACCGCCGTGTCGCTCAGGGTCGTGGAGTCCGTACGCATGTAGGTGATGTAGCCGTTCTCGTACAGCTTCTGCGCGACCTGCATGGTGGCCTTCGCGCCGAAGCCGAGCTTGCGGCTGGCCTCCTGCTGCAGCGTCGTCGTACGGAACGGGGCGTACGGCGAGCGGCGGTACGGCTTGGACTCGACGGAGCGCACCGCGAACCGCGTGTCCTCGAGGGCGGCGGCCAGGGCGCGGGCGTTCGCCTCGTCGAGGTGGAGGGTGTTCGCGCTCTTCAGTTGTCCCAGGGAGTCGAAGTCACGGCCCTGCGCGACCCGCCTGCCCTCGACGGTCTGCAGGCGCGCGACCAGCGACGACGGGTCCGACGAGTCTCCCGCGCGGCCGGTCGCGAAGGTGCCGGTCAGGTCCCAGTACTCAGCCGAACGAAAGGCGATGCGCTCGCGTTCCCGCTCCACGACGAGTCGTGTGGCGACCGACTGGACACGGCCCGCGGACAGCCGCGGCATGACCTTCTTCCACAGGACCGGCGAGACCTCGTAGCCGTAGAGGCGGTCGAGGATGCGGCGGGTCTCCTGGGCGTCGACGAGCTTCTGGTTCAGCTCGCGCGGGTTGGCCACGGCGGCCTGGATCGCGGCCTTGGTGATCTCGTGGAAGACCATCCGCTTGACCGGGACCTTGGGCTTGAGCACCTCCTGGAGGTGCCAGGCGATGGCCTCGCCCTCGCGGTCCTCATCGGTGGCGAGGAAGAGCTCGTCGGACTCCTTCAGCAGGTCCTTGAGCTTCTTGACCTGCGCCTTCTTGTCGGCGTTGACCACATAGATGGGTGCGAAGTCGTGTTCGACGTCCACACCGAGGCGGCGGACCTCGCCGGTGTATTTCTCGGGCACCTCGGCGGCGCCGTTGGGAAGGTCGCGGATGTGCCCGACGCTCGCCTCGACGGTGTATCCGGGGCCGAGATAGCCCTTGATCGTCTTCGCCTTGGCAGGCGACTCGACGATGACGAGTCGGCGGCCGCCGTTCGCGGTCTCGCTGGTCGGGGACAACTTCGCTCTTCTCTCCGGTCGACGCTGGGGCCTCCCCGGAGTCGCTTACCGGGGGCTGGGTACGTGGTGACGCTGCGGAGTGTGACGGTACATCCCGCCCCCGTGTCAAACGGGAAAAGCCCGCAACGGCCACTCGAACGGTAACCCGACTACCACCAATCCTGCCGCCCGGAGTAGCGGGAGCCGGCCCGCCCCTGTGCGGAGTGCGACCCCCCGGTCACCCGCCGGTACGTCGCCGGAGGGGGCCTCAGAGGCGGGTGAAGCACCAGGTTCCGGCCGCCAGGGCGAGCACCGCGACGACGCCGGCGAGGGTCGCCGATGCGACCGGCCTCACACCCTCGGCGACGGGCCGCTCCTGACGCACGCGCGTCGCGGTCCACGCCAGCAGCCCGCCTCCGAACAGGGAGAACACCGCTCCCGCGAAGATCGCCGGTTCGCTCTCCATGACCCGCCACACCCCTCTTCCCCTGCCCGCGCATCTCCAGCCACGGGAGGCTGACACGCACGGGCGGCGGGCAGGCGAACCCGAGGTGAACGCCAGGGCGACACGTCGGTGGATCAAGGGCGTCCGGTTCCTCATGACCCGTTTCGGACGAGGTGTTCAAATCGACTCGAATTTGTTGGCGAGCCGTCTCGACGGGCCCACGGCAAGCTCCCGCACAGGCATCCCGGCGGCACGGGTGGGCGCGGGCGGCACCCCGCAGCGCCTCAGCGGACCGGCTCCAGGAACCCCTGCTCGACCAGCAGCCGGATCTGGGCCGGTGTGCGATCGCGCAGCAGCACCGGGTCCTCGCCGATCAGCTGGGCGATGGCGTCGAGGATGCGGCCCGCGCTCATCGTGCCGTCGCAGACGCCCGCGAAGCCCGCGCCGACCGTGTCCACCCGGGTGGCCCTGCGCATGCCGCGGTTCTGGCGCAGCACGACATGCTCGGGGTCCTCCGCGCCGGGCAGCCCCACCTGCTCCTGCACGATCTCGGCGGCGAGCCGGAAATGACCTTCGAGCAGGGCGGCGTCGTCGCGGTCGCGCAGGTGGTCGAGCCGGTCGAAGTGGGCCCGGATCGTGTCGCCGAGCGGCTGCTCGACCGGGTGCGGCCACTCCTCCACCGTGAGCGAGGGCACGGCGGCGCTCGTCCTGCGCAGGGTGATCCAGCCGAAGCCGACGGCCTTCACCTTGCGTGCCTCGAACTCGTCGAGCCATGCGTCGTACCGCGCCTGGTACTCCGCCGCGTCGCCCTGGTGGTCGCCGGCGTCACGCAGCCACAGCTCGGCGTACTGATTGACGTCCTGCACCTCGCGCTGCACGATCCACGCGTCGCAGCCCCGGGGCACCCATGACCTGAGCCTGTCCTGCCAGTCCTCCCCTTCCACGTGCTGCCAGTTCGCGAGGAACTGTGCGAACCCGCCCTCGTTCAGGCGGTCGCCCGCTTGCTGAACGAGCGTGCGGCACAGATCGTCCCCGCTCATTCCGCCGTCGCGGTAGGTGAGCCGGGCGCCGGGCGAGATCACGAAGGGCGGGTTGGAGACGATCAGGTCGTATGTCTCGTCGCCCCGCACCGGCTCGAAGAGGGAGCCCTCGCGCAGGTCGGCGGCCGCGGTGCCGGACAGCGCCAGTGTGAGGGCGGTGCTGTGCAGGGCGCGCGGGTTG
The DNA here is from genome assembly GCF_000725785.1 of Streptomyces flavovariabilis. Taxonomy (NCBI): domain Bacteria; kingdom Bacillati; phylum Actinomycetota; class Actinomycetes; order Kitasatosporales; family Streptomycetaceae; genus Streptomyces; species Streptomyces flavovariabilis. The sequence goes on from NZ_JNXD01000018.1 coordinate 110,643, forward strand.
AGGTCGGTGGCCGTCACGCGCGTGGCGTGCTGCGCGACGTGCAGGGCCTGGATGCCGGAGCCGGTGCCGAGGTCGAGCGCGGTGGCGACGGGCGTCCGGACGGTGATGCCGGCGAGGGTCGTGGAGGCGCCCCCGACTCCGAGGACGACCCCCTCGTCATGCCGGCCGATCCCGCCGGCGCCGCCGACCGCGCAGCCGAGGTCCGACACGATGAACCAGTCCTCGCCGCCGGGCCCGCCGTAGGGCCGGACGTCCACCGTGGCGGCGAGTGCGTCCTCGCCGGTCCGGGCCAGCCAGCCGCTCTCCAGGCAGTCCACGGGCAGGACCTCGGCCAGGCGCGCGTGCGGCACGGGCTGCTGGAGCAGGAACAGCCGGACGAGCATCTCCAGCGGCGTGTCCCCGCGGGTCGCCCGGAGAGCGGGCACGGTCTCGCTCCGGGCCAGTGCCGCGTACGCGGGGGCGCCGAGCAGTTCGAGCAGTCCGTCGGCGGTGAAGGAGGCCGCGAGCAGGGCGTCCCGGAGCCGGGCGGCGACTTCGGGACGGTCGGAGGCGGGCAGCGGGGGCAGGGGTGACTGACTGGCGTTACTCACGCCCCTATTGTGGCCGCCGGTACGGGTGTCGCACGTGTCCGTGCGACCGGTCGCGTGCGTTCCTGCCGCTCGGCACGATCAGGCACCCTCGGTCACCTGCGGCGCGACCGTCGCATTTCCGTCGTCGTGCTGCCTGCCGCTCAGCCCCTCAGCTCTGCGTGGCCCCGGCCGACGCCGTGGCCGCCTTGCAGCTGGACTGCTCGGCCATCGCCTGGCCGACCTCGCCCTCCTCCAGGTTCCTGAGGGCGTCGTTCCCGCTCTGGCTCAGCTTGTCCAGCTCGGTGGCGATGTCCTTCAGGCCGTCGGCGAACTTGCCCTGGTCCTTGGTGTCGAGCCCGTCGACCTGCTTCTTCAGCGAGGCGTACGAGGTGGAGATCGTGTTGAGCTCCTTGACGGCGTCCTGCTGCTTCTTCTCGCCGTTCTCGACGTCCGGGGCCCCGGCCTTGTTCACGGCGGTCCCGATCGCCTTGTAGGCGTCGGACATGTCCTGGAAGGCCTGTGCGTCGGTCTTCTGGACGTCCTCCGGCGTGCTGTTGTCCGAGGTCTGTTTCTGGATGGCGGCATTGGCCGACTCGATCTTCTTGGCCTGCGGCTGCACGGCGTCACAGACCTGCTTGGCCCAGGAGTCCAGCTTGTCGTTGCCGTCGTCGCCGCCGCAGCCCGACAGCGCCAGTACCAGTACCGCACCGCCGGACAGTGCGGCCGCGAGCTTCTTGTTCACCGGTTTGGTCCCTTCCATGGCTCTCGGCCCCGGAACATACACGCCGGATGCACGGCAGCAGCACGCCGAACGCCTATTAAGACCTTTTTGTAACCTTTTGCACCAAGCGAGAGAAGGCTCACGCGGGAGCGTGTACCCACATAGCGCGGGCGGGCGACGCGTCAACGCGCGCCGCCCGCCCGCACCTTGAACCGGGGCTCGGACAACCTCCTACGAAACCACCGCCGGATCGGCCGACTTGGGCTCCGATTCGGCATTGTCTTCGTCACCCATGGCGATTCCGCGCCGCTTTGACACGTACACCGACCCGGCGATCACAAGGAACGCCAGGGCGGCGATCAGAATCCGCACCGCGATGCTCTTGTCCGGGCCGTAGGAGAACTTGATCACCGCGGGCGCGATGAGCAGCGACACCAGGTTCATGACCTTCAGCAGCGGGTTGATCGCGGGGCCCGCGGTGTCCTTGAAGGGGTCGCCGACCGTGTCACCGATCACGGTCGCCGCGTGGGCCTCGCTGCCCTTGCCGCCGTGGTGGCCGTCCTCGACGAGTTTCTTGGCGTTGTCCCAGGCGCCACCGGAGTTGGCGAGGAACACCGCCATCAGCGTGCCCGCGCCGATCGCGCCCGCGAGGAACGCGCCGAGCGGGCCGACGCCGAGCGTGAACCCGATGAAGATGGGCGCCAGCACGGCGAGCAGACCGGGCGTGGCGAGCTCGCGCAGGGCGTCCTTGGTGCAGATGTCGACGACCTTGCCGTACTCCGGCTTCTCGCTGTAGTCCATGATCCCGGGCTTCTCCCGGAACTGCCGCCGCACCTCGTAGACCACGGAACCCGCCGACCGCGACACGGCGTTGATCGCCAGCCCCGAGAAGAGGAAGACGACCGCCGCACCGGCGATGAGACCCACGAGGTTGTTGGGCTGCGAGATGTCCATCATCAGACTCATCGGGGCGCCTTCCCCGCTGAGTTTCTCGCCCACGTCCCGCGCGCCGGTGAAGATCGCGTCGCGGTACGACCCGAACAGCGCCGCCGCCGCGAGCACGGCCGTGGCGATCGCGATGCCCTTGGTGATCGCCTTGGTGGTGTTGCCGACGGCGTCCAGGTTGGTGAGCACCTGCGCGCCCGCGCCCTCGACGTCGCCGGACATCTCCGCGATGCCCTGCGCGTTGTCGGAGACCGGCCCGAAGGTGTCCATCGCGACGATCACACCGACCGTGGTGAGCAGGCCGGTGCCGGCCAGCGCCACCGCGAACAGCGCCAGCATGATCGACGTACCGCCGAGCAGGAACGCCCCGTACACACCGAGGCCGATCAACAGGGCCGTGTAGACGGCGGATTCGAGACCGACGGAGATACCGGCGAGGACGACGGTGGCCGGGCCGGTGAGCGAGGACTTGCCGATGTCCCTGACGGGCCGGCGGCTGGTCTCGGTGAAGTAGCCGGTCAGTTGCTGGATCAGGGCGGCGAGGACGATACCGATGGCCACCGCGATGAGCGCGAGGATCCGCGGGTCGCCGTCCTTGCCGAGGATCGCGGCGTCGGTGACCCCGTCGAGCTCGGAGTACTTGCCCGGCAGATAGACGAAGACGGCCACCGCCACCAGCACCAGCGAGATCACCGCGGAGATGAAGAACCCGCGGTTGATCGCGCTCATGCCGCTGCGGTCGGCGCGCCGGGGCGCCACCGCGAAGATGCCGATCATGGCGGTGATCACACCGATCGCCGGCACGAGCAGCGGGAAGCCGAGCCCGGCGTCGCCGAAGGCCGCCGAGCCGAGGATCAGCGCGGCGACCAGGGTGACGGCGTACGACTCGAAGAGGTCGGCCGCCATGCCCGCGCAGTCGCCGACGTTGTCGCCCACGTTGTCGGCGATGGTCGCGGCATTGCGCGGGTCGTCCTCCGGAATGCCCTGTTCGACCTTGCCGACCAGGTCGGCGCCGACGTCGGCGGCCTTGGTGAAGATGCCGCCGCCGACACGCATGAACATCGCGATCAGCGCGGCCCCGAGGCCGAAGCCCTCGAGCACCTTCGGCGCGTCGGCCGCGTACACCAGCACCACGCAGGAGGCGCCGAGCAGGCCGAGGCCCACCGTGAACATGCCGACCACGCCGCCCGTACGAAAAGCGATCTTCATCGCCTTGTGCGAGACGGTGGTCAGATCCTTTTCCGGCTCGCCTTCCGCCGGGGTGGCTTCGCGCGCCGCCGCGGCGACACGCACATTGCTGCGTACGGCGAGCCACATGCCGATATAGCCGGTGGCCGCCGAGAACGCCGCTCCGATCAGGAAGAACACCGACCGTCCGGCACGCTGATTCCAGTCGTCCGCGGGCAGCAGCATGAGCAGGAAGAACACGATCACCGCGAATACGCTGAGCGTGCGCAGCTGACGGGCCAGATAGGCGTTCGCGCCTTCCTGGACCGCTGCCGCGATCTCCTTCATGCTGTCGGTGCCCTCGCCGGCCGCGAGTACCTGGCGCACCAGGACGCCCGCGACCGCCAGTGCCGCCAGTGCGACGACCGCGATGACCACGATGAGGACGCGGTTGCCATCGGTCAGTACGGCGGCTGCGAGGTCTGTGGGATGGCCCGACTGTTGTGAGAGGGAAAGCCCCGCCATTCGTCCTCCTTGACGCTTGGGCTGAGCTCAAGATGTGGACGGGATTGTAGGTACCGGAACCTGATCAAAACAGTGCGCGATTAACGGAATTGGTCTTCCGGGTAATGCCCTGAAAGCATTCTGAGGCTGCCGGAGAGCGCGCGAATGATCGTGAACGAATTCACGCGATGAACGGCACAGGAACTACTGTAAAGGCGAGCACTGACACCCGCACATGACGAAGGGCCCCACGGGTGGGGCCCTTCGGAAGAACGGTGTGCGCGGTGGCGGGGTCAGACCAGAATCGTCGGCGGCGGCGTGGTCGGCCAGGTCATCTTGATCAGCCCGCCGTGCTCTCCCGCGCTGACCTCGACGTCGTCGACGAGTCCGCTGATGACCGCGAGGCCCATCTCGTCCTCGTCGGTCTCCCCGTCGGGGTCGCCGGGACCGGCGCCGGGGGCGCGCTCGCCGGCCACCGCGTGCGGGGCCTCGTCGCCGACCTCGATGGAGAACTGCTTCTCCTCCTCGATCAGCAGCACCTTCACCGGTGCCGAGATACCGCCGCTCTGGTGCAGCCCGACGGCTCGGGTGCACGCCTCGCCGACGGCGAGCCTGACCTCGTCGAGGACGGCCTCGTCCACTCCGGCCCTGCGCGCCACCGCTGCCGCCACCAGCCGGGCGGTCCTGACGTGCTCGGGCAGCGCGCTGAAGCGGAGCTCAACGGTGGCCATGCATCCCCCTCGCAACTTCGGGCGTGCTGTCGGGAGGCTCCGGGCCTCCGAAAGCCCGGGCCCCCTCGGTCTTCACTTCTGCCGAACGTCGTCCGGCCCGGGCCCGGAGCCCGGGACCGGTGTCAGTCGGTGGCCGCAACCGCTTCCTCGACCGAGGTGTGAATCGGGAACACCTTGGTGAGGCCGGTGATACGGAAGATCTTCAGAATGCGCTCCTGGTTGCACACCAGGCGCAGAGAGCCCTCATGGGCCCGCACACGCTTCAGGCCGCCGACCAGTACGCCGAGCCCGGTGGAGTCGAGGAAGTCCACGCCCTCCATGTCGACGACAAGGTGGAAACTGCCGTCGTTCACCAGCTCGACCAACTGCTCGCGCAACTTGGGCGCGGTATATACGTCGATTTCGCCACCGACCCTGACGATCGTGCGATCGCCCATGGTTTCGGTCGACAGGGACAGGTCCACGGATCCTCCAGCACCTTGCTATCGAGCGGTCGCCCTAGGGGCATTCGGCTTCAGCCCCTGGACGCTTCGCCAGCCGCGATGGCATTCAATCACTTACCGGCAGGCGTAGACGACGCCTTGGCTCCATTGTCCGTCACGCCAGTGACACACTCGGTGCCGATGGCCAAGAATCACCGATCCGATCGAACCCCGACGGACCCCGCCTCCCGACCCGCGCCGGGCGCGGTCCTGGACCGGCTCGCGTCCGGTCCGGGCAGGGCTTCGCGCATTACTCATACGGAGCACTTGCCCCCCCGTGAGGGCCGGCATGCCGTCTGGCCGGACCGGATCCGCGCGGAGGTCGTCGCGGCCGTGCGTGCCACGGGCATCGAGCATCCCTGGGCCCACCAGGCACGGGCGGCCGAGCACGCCCTCGACGGCGAGTCGGTCGTCGTCGCCACCGGCACGGCCTCAGGCAAGTCCCTGGCCTACCTCGTGCCGATCCTGTCCACCCTCGTGGAGGGCGCGGAGGCCCCGAACGGCCGCGGTGCGACCACTCTCTACCTGGCTCCGACCAAGGCTCTCGCAGCGGATCAGTGCCGTTCCGTGAAGGAACTTTCACAACCTTTGGGCAATTCCGTCCGCCCGGCCGTGTACGACGGCGATACTCCGTTCGAGGAACGCGAGTGGATCCGCCAGTACGCCAACTACGTCCTGACCAACCCGGACATGCTGCACCGCGGCATCCTGCCGTCCCACCCTCGCTGGTCCTCCTTCCTGAAGTCGCTCAAGTACGTCGTCATCGACGAGTGCCACACCTACCGCGGCGTCTTCGGCTCACACGTCGCCCAGGTACTGCGCCGGCTGCGCCGCCTGTGTGCCCGCTACGGCGCGTCGCCCGTGTTCCTGCTGGCCTCGGCGACCGCCGCCGAGCCCGCGGTGGCCGCCGGTCGCCTCACCGGTGTGCCGGTGCTGGAGGTGGCCGACGACGCCTCCCCGCGCGGTGAACTGGTGTTCGCCCTCTGGGAACCGCCGCTGACCGAGCTGCACGGCGAGAAGGGCGCCCCCGTCCGCCGCACGGCCACCGCCGAGGCAGCCGACCTGCTGACCGACCTCACCGTGCAGGGCGTGCGCTCGGTCGCCTTCGTCCGCTCCCGGCGCGGCGCCGAGCTGATCTCGGTCATCTCCCAGGAGCGGCTGGCCGAGGTCGACCGGTCGCTGGCCCGGCGTGTCGCGGCGTACCGGGGCGGCTACCTCCCCGAAGAGCGCCGCGCTCTCGAACAAGCCCTCCATTCGGGTGAACTGCTGGGCCTCGCCGCGACGAACGCCCTCGAACTCGGCATCGACATCTCCGGCCTCGACGCGGTCGTCATCGCCGGCTACCCGGGCACGCGCGCCTCCCTGTGGCAGCAGGCGGGCCGGGCCGGACGGTCCGGGCAGGGCGCCCTGGCCGTCCTGGTCGCCCGCGACGACCCGCTGGACACCTTCCTCGTCCACCACCCCGAGGCCCTGTTCGACCAGCCCGTCGAATCGACCGTCCTCGACCCGGACAACCCTTACGTGCTGGCCCCGCACCTGTGCGCGGCCGCCGCGGAGCTGCCCCTGACGGACGAGGACCTCGACCTGTTCGGCCCGGCCGGCGCGGATCTCCTGCCGCAACTGGAGGCCGCGAAGCTGCTGCGCCGCCGCACCAGGGCCTGGCACTGGACCCGCCGCGAGCGCGCCGCCGACCTGACCGACATCCGGGGGGAGGGCGGGCGCCCGGTCCAGGTCGTCGAAACCGGCACGGGCCGGCTGCTCGGCACGGTCGACGCGGGCGCCGCGCACTCGACGGTCCACGAGGGGGCGGTCCACCTCCACCAGGGCCGCACGTACCTGGTGCGCTCACTGGACCTGGAGGACTCCGTCGCCCTCGTCGAGGAGGCCGCCCCGCCGTACTCCACGGTCGCCCGCGACACGACGTCGATCTCCGTCCTGGAGACGGATATCGAGATCCCGTGGGGCGACGGCCGCCTCTGCTACGGCTCCGTCGAGGTCACCAACCAGGTTGTCTCCTACCTCCGCAGACGGCTCATCACCGGTGAAGTGCTCGGTGAGACCAAACTCGACCTCCCTCCTCGTACGCTGCGCACCCGCGCCGTGTGGTGGACCGTCACCGAGGACCAGCTGGACCGGGCCCGGATCAACCCCGAGATCCTCGGCGGCTCCCTGCACGCCGCCGAACACGCGTCGATCGGCCTGCTGCCCCTCTTCGCGACCTGCGACCGCTGGGACATCGGCGGCGTGTCGATCCCGCTCCACCCCGACACGCTCCTGCCCACGGTCTTCGTCTACGACGGCCATCCGGGTGGCGCGGGCTTCGCGGAGCGCGCCTTCCACACCGCCCGCACCTGGCTGACCGCCACCCGGCAGGCCATCGCCTCCTGCGAGTGCGACGCCGGCTGCCCGTCCTGCATCCAGTCCCCCAAGTGCGGCAACGGCAACGACCCGCTGCACAAGAGGGGGGCGGTGCGGCTCCTCACGGTGCTGCTGGAGGGGGCTCCGGAGGAGAAGGAGCGGGCGGACCAGGAGAAGCGGGCGGACCAGGCGCCTGAGCAGCCGTCGGCAGATCCAACGGAGCCGTCGCAGGCCCCGCCCGCGCCCTGACCTCCGCCGTGAACGGGCCCCGTCCCGACGCCGCCGTCACGTCCGAGACCTCCCCGACGACCTGGCAGCGCACGAGCCGCACGCCCTGTGCCCGGGCCGTCCGGCCGGCCCGGGCACAGGCCGCCGTACCGCCGTCGGCCCAGTGGTCCGCCGCGGCGAGTGCCGCGAGATCCGCGCCGCCCGCCGCACGATGCCGGATGACGACGGCCTGCCCGAGCGCGAGGACGACACCGAACACCACGCACAGGACGGCGATCGCCCCGACACTCCAGACGCCGGCGGAGCCCCGGTCCGAACGGGCGCTCCGGACGGCGGCGGACACCCGGTCCGAACCGGCGCTCCGGACGCCGGCGGACACCCGGTCCGAACCGGCACTGCGGGCAGCGGCCGACGCCCGGCCCGAGCAGGCCTTCCTCTGGTGCCGTCTCACCCGCCCACCGCCTCCTCCACCGACGCCACGGCCTCCTCGCGCACGGCGAAGGACAGACCGCGCAGTACCGGCGGCTGCGCCACGACGACCACCCGGACGTGCTCGGCGTCCCGGCTGACGGTCACCTTCGCGCCGGGCGGTGCCGCCTCGCGGGTCAGCTTCACGACCGCGCCGGGCGGGTCCTGGCGGGCCGCCGCACGCGCGCCGGTCCGGGCCGCGTCCACGCACTGGATCTGCGCGGCCACGACCAGGAGCCCCCACACCAGCGCCATCGCGAACATCACCAGTACGGGCAGCACGACGGCCGACTCCGCCGTGACGAACCCCCGGTCCGCGCCCCGCTCACATCCGCGCATTGAGGGCTTCCTTCACGATGTTCTGGAGCTCCGCGCTGACCGGGCCGCTCGTGACGACCTTGTAGAGCACCACCGCGAACGCCACCGCCGCGACGATTCCCATCGCGTACTCGGAGGTGACCATCCCCGCGTCCCTCCGCGCCGCACGCATCCCGCACACCAGGGCACGCAGTCGTGCCCGTACCGCCTGATACATCTCAACCCCCGTAGGAAAGAGTCCGAACTTCTTCTGTCTGTCGCTCAGTTGCTTCCGGTCCGGCGCCGCGTCATCCACCACCCCCTCCGAGCACCCCGCCCGCGAGCCCGATCACCACGGGCAGCACGCCGACCGCGATGAAGGCGGGCAGGAAGCACAGCCCGACCGGCGCACTGACCATCACGCCCGCCCGGCGGGCCCTGGCCGTCGCGGCACGGCCCCAGTCGGCCCGGGCCTCCGCGGCGAGCCGCGCGACCGGCACCGCGGCGGGCATCCCGGACACATCGGCCCGTTCGAGCAGCCGGGCCAGACCTCCGGCGCCCGGGACGGCACCCAACCCCCGCCAGGCCGAGCCCGGTTCGCCGCCCAGCCGTACCTCCGCGGCACCCCGGGCGAGGGCGTCCCCGACCGGGCCGCCCAGGGCCTCGCCCACCGCCTGCGCGGCGATCACCGGGCCGGCCCCCGCCGCGATGCAGGCCGCCAGCAGGTCGGCGGCAAGGGGCAGTTGCCGCGCCGCCTCAGCGAGGCGGCGCTCTCCCGGGCCGGTGGCAGCCGTCTCCTGCCTCAGCCGCCACCGCCGCCACACCGCCGCTCCGGCCAGTCCCACGGCCGCCCCGGTGAGGCCTTCGACGAGCACCCATCCGGCGCACGCCACGCCGAGAGGAACCAGCCAGGTCCGCGCGGCCGCGCGCATCGCCGGCCGCCGGACAGGAGCAGCCGCTTTCCGGGGACCTGACAGGCCGGTCAGCCGACGGCGCATCCTCCGGCGGCGCCGCGCCTCCACCAGCCACCGCACCAGCCATCCGCAGGCCAGCACGATCCCCATGGCCGCCCCCAGCCTGTGGACAACTTCTCCGCTGCTCATGCCGCCACCTCCGCACCCCGCACGATCCGCCGCACCCACCACAGCCCCAGGCCCTCCAGCACCCCGCCGGCCGCCAGACAGCCCAGCCCCGCCCCGGTGTGCAGCAGGACGTGGAGGGGACCGGCCCCGAGTGCGGTGCCGATGAGCAGCCCCAGGGCCGGCAGCCCGGCGAGCATCACCGCCGTGGCCCGGGCGCCCGCCAGCTGGGCCCGCAGATCGGAACGCTGGTCCCGTTCCGCCCGGAGGGCGGCGGCGAGCCGGTCGAGTCCGGCCGCGAGCCCCGCACCCTGGTCCACGGCCACCCGCCAGCACGCCGCGAGTCCCCGCAGTCCCTCGGCGCCCGGTTGCCGTGCCGCCGTCGCGAGCGCGTCCGGCACGTCACCGCCGAACCGCGCCGCCGCCAGCACCGTCGCCTGCGCGTCCGCGAGTCCGCCGTGGTCCCGCGCGGCCCGCAGCAGCGCCTCACCCGGCTGGCGTCCGGCCCGCACCTCACCGGCGAGCGCCCCGCACAAGGCGATCACCGCGTCGGCCCGGCACTCCCGGTCCCGCCGCGTCCGGCCGGCGAGCCGGGCCCGCCGCAGCAACGGCACCCCGGCCGCCCCCAGGACGGCCGGCAGCACCGACGCCCCGAGTACCGCCAGCACCAGCCCCGCCACCGGCAACCACCACTCGGCCCGCAGCCGCCCGCGAACGCCCCGCAGCCCACCGGTCATCCGCCGCCACCCGGGCGGCCCGTCCCCTGCGGCTCCACTGCCCGCGAGGAGCAACCGCGCCCGCCGCGCCGCGTCCTCGCGCTCACCCAGCATCCAGACGGCCGCCCCCATGCACGCAACGGCCGCAGCCATCGACATCTCAGGCACCCCCGTCATGACTCGCCCCCTCCATCCCGGCCCCGCCCGGGCGGCCGCTCTCGTTCGCCTCGCCCCGGAGCAGCCCCCGCAGCCGCTCCCACCCCCGCTCGCGCGCGAAGGCCTGCGCTCCCCACCGCAGCGCCGGCACCGTCCGCACCAGCCCCGACGGCTCCCGTTCCAGCACATGCACCTCGGCGATCCGCCGCCGCCCGGCCCGGTCGCGCACCAGGTGCAGCACCACGGAGAGGGCGGCCGCCAACTGGCTGTGCAGCGCGGCCCGGTCGAGCCCCGCGGCCGTACCGAGCGCCTCCAGCCGGGCCGGTACATCGGCGGCGGCGTTGGCGTGCACGGTCCCGCAGCCGCCCTCGTGGCCGGTGTTCAACGCGGCCAGCAGATGCACCACTTCGGGTCCGCGCACCTCGCCCACGACCAGCCGGTCCGGCCGCATCCGCAGCGCTTGGCGCACCAGGTCCTCGAGGGTGACGAGGCCCGCCCCCTCCTGGTTGGCGGGCCTCGTCTCCAGCCGCACGACGTGCGGATGGTCGGGCCGCAGTTCCGCCGAGTCCTCGGCGAGGACGATCCGCTCGTCCGGTCCCACCAGCCCCAGCAGGGCACTGAGCAGCGTGGTCTTGCCGGTGCCGGTGCCGCCGCTGACGAGGAAGGACAGCCGGGCGTCGAGCAGGGCGCGCAGCACGCGGTCCCCGCCCGGTGGCACCGTGCCCGCCGCGACCAGCTCGCCGAGCGTGAAGGCACGCGGCCGTACGACCCGCAGCGACAGGCAGGCGCAGCCCACGGCCACCGGCGGCAGCACCGCGTGCAGCCGGGTTCCGTCGGGCAGCCGGGCGTCGGCCCAGGGCCGGGCGTCGTCCAGGCGGCGTCCGGCGACGGCGGCGAGGCGCTGGGCGAGCCGTCGCACGGCCGCCGCGTCCGCGAACCGCACCGGCGTCAGCTCCAGTCCGCCGCCCCGGTCGACCCAGACCCGGTCCGGGGCCGACACCAGCACGTCCGTCACCGACGGATCGGCGAGGAGCGGCTCCAGCGGCCCGCTGCCGACCAGCTCGGACCGCAACTGTGCGGCGGCCCCCAGGACTTCGGCGTCGCCGAGGACCCGCCCCTGCTCCCGCAGCGCCTGCGCCACGCGCGCGGGAGTCGGCTCGGCCCCGCTCTCGGCCAGCCACCGCCGCACCCCGTCGAGCAGTGCCGCGCCCTCGAGTCCGGCCAGGGTGGTCATGCCGCACCCGCCTCGACGAGCGCCCGCTCCCAGAACTCCTTGCAGAACCGGGCGAGCGGGCCGCGGGGGACGGCACCCGGTGGCGCCGTGTCCTCGTCCGGGCGCGACAGCCCGGGCTCGGCCGGCACCTCGCCGACCAGGGGCAGTCCGAGCAGCCGGGCCACCTCACGGTCGTCGAGCCCCGGTGGGTAGGGTCCGCGGACGGCCACTCGCAGATCCCGCAGGACCATGCCGACCGCGGAGGCCACCCGCCCCGCGGCCGCGACGGCCCGCAGCTCGGCGGGCACCACCAGCACGCCCACGTCCAACTGGGTGAGGACCTCGGCGACGCCGTCGTCGATCCGGCGCGGCAGGTCGACCACGACCGTGCCGCCCCGGCGCCGGGCCGCCGCGAGCACGGCCCGCACCGCCTGCGGCGGGACCGCGATCCGGTCGCCGCGGTCCCAGCTGAGCACCCGCAGCGAGTGCAGCTCGGGCAGCGACTCCTCCAGGGCTCCCCCGCCGACCCGGCCGCGCGAGGAGGCGAAGGCGGGCCAGCGCAGCCCTTCGGCCGTCTCACCGCCGAGGAGTACGTCGAGTCCGCCGCCCAGCGGATCGGCGTCCACGAGGAGGGTGCGCAGTCCCTCCCGCGCGGAGGTGACGGCGAGAGCGCACGCGAGCGTGGACGCTCCGGCCCCGCCCCGGCCGCCGATGACGCCCACGGTGAGGGCGGGCCGGCCGACGCCTTCGGCCACGTCGGCGATCCGGTCGACCAGCCACTGCTCGCCGTCGGGCAGCATCAGGACGTGTTCGGCGCCGATCTCGACGGCCCGCCGCCACACCCCGGAATCGTCCTGGTCCCGGCCGACGAGCACCACGCCCCTTCTGCGCACGGCCCCGCGCACTCGCCGCGCGGCGTCGTCGCCGACCAGGACGAGCGGTGCGGCCTCCCAGCTGCCTCTGCGCTCCGGCACCCCGTGGTGCACCTCGGGTGTGGCGCCCGCCGCCGCGCACAGGCGCAGCAGATCGTCGAGGAGTTCGGTGTCCTCGGTGACGATCAGCGGTCCGCCCTGCCGCCCTCCGGCGGCCGGCGGCGGGTCGTGTGTGACGGTTCCGGCCACGGTTTCCATCCCCCTTCGCTGCATGAGTCGCGCGGCCTCTGCGGCCCCGCGATTCCCAAACGTGGGAGGAGCCGACAAGCGACCTCCCTGTGAACGGCCGGCGGAAACCGGCCGAACGCCTCCGGGTACTCGGAACCGGCCATGAACTCGCCGCGAGCGGGATGCGTTGGAATCACGGTGCAGCGATCCCGGAAATCGTGTGGATCTTGGTCAATAACTGTGGACGGCCCGGGGGTTGTGAATATCGGCGTCACCCATACCGGTGAGCCGCTCAGGCTCCCGGTGCGACTCCCGCAGAGCGGTCGGTCAACTACACACCGTAACAGATCATGGGCATGTCAATACATGCCCGAGGCCGCATCAGAGCGGCTGTCAGGCCATACCAAGGGGAAGAAAATGCATCCGGACATGCGACGACCCCCGCCGGGGGGGAGAGCGGGGGTCGTCCCCACGGCCGACTCGGGGGGGGAGGAGTCGGGCCGGGTTAGCACGGTCGCGAACGATCCGTGACTTCCATGGTGTACCCGAGAGCCTTCTCAGGCAAACCCACGCGCCCCACCTTACGCCGAATGGGCTGCCCCTATGCTCTGGGGCGTGGAAAACCACTCGTTGCCCCGCACAGCCGCCTTCTTTGACCTGGACAAGACGGTCATTGCGAAGTCGAGCACGCTCACGTTCAGCAAGTCGTTCTACCAAGGCGGTCTGATCAACCGCCGGGCCGTCTTGCGTACCGCATATGCCCAGTTCGTCTTCCTGGCCGGCGGCGCCGACCACGACCAGATGGAGCGCATGCGCGCATATCTGTCCGCCCTGTGCCGCGGTTGGAACGTGCAGCAGGTCAAGGAGATCGTCGCCGAGACACTGCACGACCTGATCGACCCGATCATCTACGACGAGGCCGCCTCCCTCATCGAGGAACACCACACCGCCGGCCGCGACGTCGTGATCGTGTCCACGTCGGGCGCGGAGGTGGTCGAGCCGATCGGCGAGCTGCTCGGCGCGGACCGCGTGGTCGCCACCCGCATGGTCGTGGGCGACGACGGCTGCTTCACCGGCGAGGTGGAGTACTACGCGTACGGCCCGACCAAGGCCGAGGCCGTCAGGGAGCTGGCCGAGTCCGAGGGATACGACCTCAGCCGCTGCTACGCCTACAGCGACTCGGCGACCGATGTGCCGATGCTGGACTCCGTCGGCCACCCGCATGCCGTGAACCCGGACCGGGCGCTGCGCCGGGAGGCCCTCGCGCGCGGGTGGCCGATCCTGGACTTCCACCGCCCGGTACGGCTCAAGCAGCGGATCCCCGCGTTCTCCGTACCGCCGCGCCCGGCGCTCGTCGCGGTCGCCGCCATAGGCGCCGCCGCGGCCACCGCGGGACTCGTCTGGTACGCGAACAGGCGCCGGGCGACGGTCGCTTGACCTGCGGCCGAACACCGCCCTATTTGAACCCAAAAGTAAAGAAGTGCAGCCTGGACTTCCGCTTGCTCCGGGGCAGGAGTACAAAGGACTCAACGGCCCGCGAGACCAAGGACATCCGAGAGGATCACCTTTTCACGCATTTGGCCCCACGGACCGAGCATGAACACCGGGCACCCACGCGACGTCGACCCGTCGAATACGGGCCAGCCGCACCAGGGACGGGCAAAGCTCCCGACCTGATGGGCATATATCGAGGACGCTTGGTAACCCGATGCTCATGCCAGCGGCGGTACGAGAACTCGTACCGCCGCATTATTTTTCCGGCCGGGCGATGTCACGCCGCTCCGCGCTGCAGCGCCTCGCACACCGCCATCGATTCGCGGGCCCCCAGTTCGACCGCCCTGCCGCAGTGGGCGATCCAGGCGGCGACCCCCTCCGAGGTCCCGGAGACGTACCCCCCGAGGGCGTCCAGATAGGCGTCGCGTCCCAGCTCGGCGTGGCCGACCTCGGCCGCGCAGACCGACTTCGGATCCAGGCCGCTGCCGACCAGGACGATGCGTTCGGCCGTGCGGGCGACCAGTCCGTTGTGGGACGTGAAGGGGCGCAGGGCGAGGAGCTCGCCGTGCACGACGGCCGCTGTCACCAGCGCCGGTGCGGAGCCGCCCGCGATGATCAGCCCGGCCAGTCCGTCCAGCCTGCCGTGCGCCTCGGTGGCACTCGGCAGCGGCAGCCCGACGAGCGGCTCGTCGACCTGCTCGCCCTCCTTGCGGGGCCGCCCCACCTGGTCGTCCTGGTCCGCGGCCGCCACCAGGTGCAGCCGGGCCAGCACCCGCAAGGGGGACTGCCGCCAGATCGACAGCAGCTGGCCCGCCTCCGCGGTGAGCCGTAGGGCGGCGCCCACGGTGCGGGCCTCGTCGTCGCCGCTGAAGTCCGTACGCCGGCGCACCTCTTCCAGCGCCCAGTCGGCACCGGACAGCGCGGCCGAGCCGCGGGCGCCGCGCAGAGCGGCCTCGGAGGTGATCGCGTTGCTGCGCCGCCGCATGACCCGGTGCCCGTAGACCCGGTCCACGGCCTTGCGTACGGACTCCACGGAATCGGCCACTCCGGGCAGCGCCCCCAGGGCCGCGAGGGGATCGGCGCTCGCGCCTGCTGTACTCATGAGTACGACCCTACGCACCCCGGGGCCCCGTCCCCCGGCGGAGTGGCCTTCTTCACGCGCGCGACCGGGTTTCACGCGCGCGTGCGACCGGTGACGTCCGCCCGAAGGGTTACCTCCTGGCCGCCGGAGCCCCGGGCACGCCCCTGGGTGCCGGGGCGGGCCGGTCCGACAGGAAGGACGCCCAGCCCTGCTTGGGCGCCTCGCCGACCCGCAGGGTGCGCAGCTTGTCCAGCGTCTTCGGGTCCTGCGCGTCCAGCCAGTCCACGAGCTGCCGGAACGAGACGCAGCGCACCTCCTTCTTGGTGCACACCCTCTCGATGACCTCCTCGACGGCCCGCATGTAGGTGCCGCCGTTCCAGGACTCGAAGTGGTTGCCGATGATCAGGGGCGCGCGGTTGCCGTCGTAGGCCCGCTGGAAGCCTTCGAGGAGGCCGTCGCGCATCTGGTCGCCCCAGAAGCCGTGCATGGCGGGGTTGCCCTGGGTCTTGGTGCCCGACTGGTTGACCATGAAGTTGTAGTCCATGGTGAGCTGCTCGAAGGAGTGGCCGGGGAACGGCACGAGCTGCATGGACACGTCCCACAGGCCCTGCTTCTTCTTGGGCCAGACCTGGTCGTTGACGCCGCTGGTGTCGTAGCGGAAGCCCAGGTCGCGTGCCGCCCTCATGAAGTTGCGCTGGCCCTCGAGGCAGGGCGTGCGGGCGCCGATGAGCTCCTTGTCGTAGTCGAAGGGCAGCGGGGACGCGTCCTTCAGGCCGGTATTGGTCTTCCAGCTCTTCACGAACCGCTTGGCCTGGGAGATCTCGTCCTTCCAGTCCTCGACCGACCACTCACCGACGCCGCCTCCGCTGCCGCAGAAGTGGCCGTTGAAGTGGGTGCCGATCTCGTTGCCCTCCAGCCACGCCAGGCGCAGCTGCTTCACCGTGGCGGCGATGCCGCGGCGGTCGTTGAAGCCGATGTCGGAGCGGCCCGGGGAGTGCTGCGGCGGCCGGTACTGGTCACGCTCGTCGTCCGGCAGCATGTACACGCCGCTCAGGAAGTACGTCATGGTCGCGTTGTTGTCCCTGGCGACCTTGCGGAAGTGGGAGAACAGCTTCTGGCTGTCCTCGCCCGCACCGTCCCAGGAGAAGACGACGAACTGCGGGGGCTTCTGGCCGGGCCGCAGGCGTTCGGGCCTGGGCAGGTGCGGCTGGGCGCCGGTGTAGGCGGTGGAGCCGTCTCCGATCAGCCGGACCGCGCTCTTCGGCGCCTGTGCCGGTGTCGCCTTCCGCGGTTCGGGGTTCTGCTGCCGAGGGGTGCCGGTCGCGCAACCGGCGAGCGATGCGGCGCAGACAGCGGCGATCACGGAGCCCGCGGCGATCCTGTGGGTGGCGGCCATGTTCCGCCCACCTTCTTCCTTCTCTCGGGTGCGGACAGCGCCGCCAAATTCGCATGAGACCGAGAAGGAATTAGTACGACAAGCCGATCAAATGGCCACTTCACTCTTCAGGGTTATTTATTCGCCCATTTGCCCGTAAAGTCTATGCTCACCCTTTACTCTGCATTACGATCCGTTTACCGAGCGTTGATTCGTCCCGCCGATTTACGCCGTGACCGCCGCGACCGAACCCCGCCCCGAGCGGGACCCCACAGTTACGCGACCGCGCAGCCCCGGAGGAGACGGGAAGCCATGTCAGCCTGCGTCCCCACACGCGCCGCCGACCCCAACCGAACCGAACGCACCCATCCGCCCCACAGTCCGCCACCGGCCGGGCCCCGCCGATTCCGGATCGCGGGTGCCGATGTGTCGGCCTCGATCGCGGTCTTCCTGATCGCCCTGCCCCTGTCCCTGGGCATCGCCCTCGCCACCGGCGCCCCTCTCCAGGCCGGCCTCGTCGCCGCCGCCGTGGGCGGGCTGGTCGCCGGGCGGCTCGGCGGCTCCCCGCTCCAGGTGAGCGGACCGGCCGCCGGCCTCACCGTCGTGACCGCCGACCTCATCCAGCGCTACGGATGGCGGACGACCTGCGCCATCACCATCCTTGCCGGCCTCGCCCAGCTCGGCCTGGGCTGCCTGCGCGTGGCCCGTGGCGCCCTCGCCGTCAGCCCCGCCATCGTGCACGGCATGCTCGCCGGGATCGGCGTCACCATCGCCGTCGCCCAGCTGCACATCGTGCTCGGCGGCACACCGCAGAGTTCCGTCCCGGACAACCTCCGTGCGCTGCCCGCCCAGTTGGCGCAGATGCGCCCCTCGGCCGTGTCGGTGAGCGTGCTGACCCTGGCGCTGCTGCTGCTCTGGCCGAGACTGCCCGGCCGGGCCGGACGCCTGCTGCGCAAGATCCCGGCCGCGCTCGTCGCCGTCGCCGGGGCCACCGCGGCCGCCGCCCTCGCCGGGCTCCGCCTGCCCAAGGTCGACCTGCCGTCCTGGAGCAACCACGCCCTGGCCGGACTGCCCGAGGGCCCCGTGCTCGGCCTGATCGCCGCCGTGCTCACCACCACGCTGGTGTGCAGCGTGCAGTCGCTGCTCGGCGCGGTCGCCGTGGACAAGCTGGTGGCCGGCCGCCCGGGGCTGCCCGCCCGTGTCGGGCGCTCCCGCCTCGACCGCGAACTGCTCGGACAGGGCGCGGCCAACATCGTCTCCGGCTCGCTCGGCGGACTGCCCATCGCCGGTGTGGCCGTGCGGAGTTCGGCGAATGTGCACGCGGGTGCGGTCAGCCGGAACTCCACGATGCTGCACGGCGTTCTCGTAGTGATTGCCGCGCTGCTGATGGTCCCGGTCCTGGAGCTCATCCCCCTCGCCTCGCTCGCCGCCCTGGTGATGGCCGTCGGCATCCAGATGGTGTCCCTGAACCACATCCGCACGGTGACCCGCCACCGAGAAGTCTGGGTCTACGCCGTCACCACCCTCGGCGTGGTCTCCCTCGGCGTCCTGGAGGGCGTGGCGCTCGGCATCGCCATGGCCGTCGGCGTCGCCCTGCACCGCCTCACCCGCACCCGCATCACGCACCAAGAGAGGGAAGGAGTTCATCACGTACACGTCAGAGGACAGCTGACGTTCCTGGCGGTGCCACGGCTCAGCCGGGCCCTGCATCTCGTGCCCCACGGTGCCGACACCGTCGTCGAGCTCGACGGGTCGTTCATGGACCACGCGGCGTACGAGACGCTGCAGGACTGGCAGAAGACCCACACCGCGCAGGGCGGCACCGTCCAGATCACCGGCCGGCATCCCGGCACCCGCATCTCCGAGCCCCAGGCCGGCCCCGACTGCCGCTGCCGGCCCTGGACGCCCTGGCGCAACCACCAGTGCCACGGCCCCCGGTCCGTACCGGTCGCCGGGAAGAACCCGGACGGGTCGGACCGCTCCGAGCCGGACCCGACGGGCACCGGCGGAGCCAACGGGCACGAACTGGCGCGTGGCATCAGCGCGTTCCAGCGCAACACCGCGCCCCTGGTCCGCAGTGAGCTGGCCCGGCTGGCGCGTGAGGGGCAGCGGCCTTCGCAGCTCTTCCTGACCTGCGCCGACTCCCGGCTGGTCACATCGATGATCACCTCCAGTGGTCCGGGCGACCTGTTCGTCGTGCGCAACGTGGGCAACCTCGTCCCTCGCCCCGGCGAAGAGAGCGGCGACGACTCGGTGGCGGCCGCCATCGAATACGCCGTGGACGTGCTCAGGGTGCGGTCCATCACGGTGTGCGGGCACTCGGGATGCGGCGCCATGCAGGCGCTGCTCAACTCCGAGCCCGGCGGCGCCCGGACCCCGCTGAAGCGGTGGCTGCGGCACGGGCTGCCGAGCCTGGAGCGCATGGCCGACAAGAGCCTGCCCTGGGGCACGCTGGCCGGGCGGTCACCCGAGGACGCGGTCGAGCTGCTTTCTCTGACGAACGTCGTCCAGCAGCTGGAGCACCTGCGCGCCCACGACTCGGTGGCCCGGGCCCTCGACGAGGGCACCCTGGAGCTGCACGGGATGTACTTCCATCTGGGCGAGGCCGAGGCCTACCTGCTCACCGAGAGGGACGCCGGTGGCGTCTTCGACCGCGTACGGGAGTCGGACCTGACGGCGTGAGCCGGGCGCCGGGCCAGGGTGTCTTCCTGCCCGGCACCGGTTGAGGGTGTGCCCCCGATCGAGCCCGGGGGCACACCCCTGCCCGGCACCGGTTGAGGGTGTGCCCCCGATCGAGCCAGGGGGCACACCCGGTGGCCCGCCGGGCCGGCCCCAGGACAGGGGAGGCCGCCGACCGCCCGCCGCCCCGGCCCGGCCGCTCCGCCCCTCCAGAACGCCGTCGTGGCTCTTCTCCGCGCTTCGGCGACCCGGGTGACGGGCAGCACACGCAGTGAACTTTCCCTGGTCGGCGTCCGTGGGTACGGATGACCCCGGTCCCCGACAGCACCGTCCGACAGGTCTAAACCAATCGGCGGTCGGCCCTTGTCATCGCACCCCCGGGTCTGATGAGCTGTGGCCTGGGACACAACGGACACCCTGGGAAAGGCAGATGCCGTGAGCAACGAAAGCCTGGCCAACCTGCTCAAGGAAGAGCGCAGGTTCGCACCCCCCGCCGACCTGGCCGCGAACGCCAACGTCACCGCGGAGGCGTATGAACAGGCCAAGGCTGACAGGCTCGGCTTCTGGGCCGAGCAGGCCCGTCGGCTGACCTGGGCCAAGGAGCCCACCGAGACCCTCGACTGGTCGAACCCGCCGTTCGCCAAGTGGTTCAAGGACGGCGAACTCAACGTCGCCTACAACTGCGTCGACCGGCACGTGGAGGCCGGCCACGGCGACCGGGTCGCCATCCACTTCGAGGGCGAACCCGGCGACAGCCGCGCGATCACCTACGCCGAGCTGAAGGACGAGGTCTCCAAGGCCGCCAACGCCCTGCTGGAGCTGGGAGTTCAGGCGGGCGACCGGGTCGCCGTCTACATGCCGATGATCCCCGAGACGGCGATCGCGATGCTGGCCTGCGCCCGGATCGGCGCCGCCCACTCGGTCGTCTTCGGCGGCTTCTCCTCGGACGCGCTCGCCACCCGCATCCAGGATGCCGACGCGCGCGTGATCATCACCTCCGACGGCGGCTACCGGCGCGGCAAGCCGTCCGCGCTGAAGCCGGCGGTGGACGAGGCCGTCGAGAAGGCGGGCATCGTCGAGCACGTCCTGGTCGTGCGCCGCACGGGCCAGGAGGTCGCCTTCACCGAGGGCCGCGACGTGTGGTGGCACGATGTGGTGGGACGGCAGAGCGCCGAGCACACCCCGCAGGCGTTCGACGCCGAGCACCCGCTGTTCATCCTCTACACCTCGGGCACCACGGGCAAGCCGAAGGGCATCCTGCACACCTCCGGCGGCTACCTCACGCAGACCGCCTACACCCACCACGCCGTCTTCGACCTCAAGCCGGAGACCGACGTCTACTGGTGCACCGCCGACGTCGGCTGGGTCACCGGCCACTCATACATCGTCTACGGCCCGCTGGCGAACGGCGCCACACAGGTCATGTACGAGGGCACGCCCGACACCCCGCACCAGGGCCGCTTCTGGGAGATCGTGCAGAAGTACGGCGTGACGATCCTCTACACCGCGCCGACCGCGATCCGTACGTTCATGAAGTGGGGCGACGACATCCCCGCCAAGTTCGACCTGTCCAGCCTGCGGGTGCTGGGCTCGGTGGGCGAGCCGATCAACCCCGAGGCGTGGATCTGGTACCGCAAGAACATCGGCGGCGACCGCACCCCGGTCGTGGACACCTGGTGGCAGACCGAGACCGGCGCGATGATGATCACCCCGCTGCCGGGCGTGACCGCCACCAAGCCCGGCTCCGCGCAGACGCCGCTGCCCGGCATCGCCGCGACGGTCGTGGACGACGAGGCCAACGAGGTACCCAACGGCGGGGGCGGCTACCTGGTGCTGACGGAGCCGTGGCCGTCGATGCTGCGCACCATCTGGGGCGACGACCAGCGGTTCATCGACACCTACTGGTCGCGCTTCGAGGGCAAGTACTTCGCCGGTGACGGCGCCAAGAAGGACGACGACGGCGACATCTGGCTGCTGGGCCGGGTCGACGACGTCATGCTCGTCTCCGGGCACAACATCTCCACCACCGAGGTCGAGTCCGCGCTGGTCTCCCACCCCTCGGTCGCCGAGGCGGCCGTGGTCGGAGCGGCGGACGAGACGACCGGGCAGGCGATCGTCGCGTTCGTGATCCTGCGCGGTACGGCCTCGGAGACCGAGACCCTGGTCAGCGAGCTGCGCGCCCATGTCGGCAACGCCCTGGGCCCGATCGCCAAGCCCAAGCGGATCCTGCCGGTGGCCGAGCTGCCCAAGACCCGCTCCGGCAAGATCATGCGCCGTCTGCTGCGGGACGTCGCCGAGAACCGCCAGCTGGGTGACGTCACCACGCTGACCGACTCCACGGTCATGGCCCTCATCCAGGACAAGTTGCCGGCCGCCCCCAGCGAGGACTGAGTGGCATAGCGGAACCGGCGAAGGGCACCCGGCAGACGGCACGCCGGGTGCCCTTGTGGCGCCCGTGGTGTGATCGCCGGGTACGCTCGGCGCACACGTTCAGCTGAACCAAGCAAAACAACTGCTCCATGGTGCGCCGGGAAGTCTGGTCGGCATGTGTTCCGCCCTGCCCACCGACCGGAGGTCTCCCCCGTGACCGCGCCCCGCTCCACCACCGCCCGCAAAGTCCTCGGCCGGCTCTCGCTGCCCGAGCGGAACTATGTGGCGAACGCGCTGCGCACGGAGACCGTGGGTGGGGTGCTGCTGCTCGCCGCCGCGGTCATCGCGCTGCTCTGGGCGAACATCCCCGCGCTGCGCGGCAGCTACGACAGTGTCTCCCACTTCCACCTGGGCCCCGCCGCCCTCGGCCTCGACCTGTCCGTCGCGCACTGGGCCGCCGACGGACTGCTGGCGGTCTTCTTCTTCGTCGCCGGGATCGAGCTCAAGCGGGAACTCGTGGCGGGCGACCTGCGCGACCCGAAAGCCGCCGCGCTCCCTGTCGTCGCCGCGCTGTGCGGCATGGCCGTACCGGCGCTCGTCTACACCGTCACCGCCGTCGCCGGCGGTGGCTCCCTGGCCGGCTGGGCCGTGCCGACCGCGACCGACATCGCCTTCGCGCTCGCCGTGCTCGCCGTCATCGGCACCTCCCTGCCGAGCGCGCTGCGGGCCTTCCTGCTCACGCTCGCCGTCGTCGACGACCTCTTCGCGATCCTGATCATCGCGGTGTTCTTCACCGCCGAGCTGAACTTCGCCGCGCTCGGCGGCGCCGTCGCGGGGCTGGTGCTCTTCTGGCTGCTGCTGCGCAAGGGCGTACGCGGCTGGTACCTGTACGTGCCGCTCGCACTCGTCATCTGGGCGCTGATGTACAACAGCGGCGTCCACGCCACCGTTGCCGGCGTCGCCATGGGCCTGATGCTGCGCTGCCACCGCCACGAGGGCGAGGACCGCTCCCCCGGCGAGCACATCGAGCACCTCGTACGGCCCCTGTCCGCGGGGCTGGCCGTTCCGCTGTTCGCACTGTTCAGCGCGGGCGTCGCGGTGTCCGGCGGGGCGCTCGCCGACGTGTTCACCGAGCCCGAGACCCTCGGCGTCGTCCTCGGGCTCGTCGTCGGCAAGGCGCTCGGCATCTTCGGCGGCACGTGGCTGGCGGCCCGATTCACCCGCGCCTCGCTCAGTGACGACCTCGCCTGGGCGGACGTGTTCGCCGTGGCGGCCCTCGCCGGCATCGGATTCACGGTGTCGCTGCTCATCGACGAACTCGCCTTCGCCGGCGACCAGACGCTGACGAACCAGGTCAAGGCTGCCGTCCTGCTGGGATCGCTCATCGCCGCGACACTCGCGACCGTCCTGCTGAAGTTGCGGAACGCCAAGTACCGCCGCCTGTGGGAGGAAGAGGAGCGCGACGAGGACGCCGACGGCGTCCCGGACGTCTACGAGGAGGACGACCCGGCGTACCACCTGCGGCTCGCCGCCCTCTACGAGCGCAAGGCCGTCGAACACCGCCGCATCGCCCAGGAGAAGGCAGCGGCGCGCCACGGGCTTGCCGAAGTACCGGGCGGGGCAGGCGATGACCACCACCGTCCGGCATGATCTGACGAGACGGTACAAAAGACGGGACCGTACGCAGTCATGCCGTGCGCAGTCGGACGACTGTGCACGAGTCAGGCAGAAGACGCGGACATCGGACCGTACGCAGAAGAGGGAGACCGCGATGAGCGCACCCGACGGCAGCCCGGTCGGCGCCGAACGCAGCATCGGCCAGCTGTTCGCCACGGCGACAGCGGAAATGTCGGCGCTGGTGCACGACGAGATCGCGCTGGCGAAGGCGCAGCTCAAGCAGGACGTGAAGCGCGGCGCGACCAGCGGCGGCGCCTTCTCGGCGGCCGGCGCGGTGTTGATCTTCTCCCTGCCGATGCTGAATTTCGCGCTGGCGTACGGCATCCGCACCTGGAGCGACTGGAACCTCGCGGTCTGCTTCCTGCTGTCGTTCGCGGCGAACGTGCTGGTCGCGCTCGTCCTCGCGCTGGTCGGCATCGTCTTCGCGAAGAAGGCCAAGAAGAGCAAGGGCCCGCAGAAGGTCGCCGCGTCGATGAAGGAGACCGCGGTCGTGCTGCAGAAGGCCAAGCCGCACCCGCGGCCGGAGCTCCCGCGGGACCGGGTCCCCGAGGCCATCGAGGCTGTGGCACGCTCGTCATCATGACGGGCTCCTCCATCCCTCCGGGGCAATCACCTCCGGCACCACCGGCTCCGGCCGTCCTGCTGGACGGCCCCTGGAGCCATCGCGACGTCGCCGCCAACGGCGCCCGCTTCCACATCGCCGAGCTGGGCGACGGCCCACTGGTGCTGCTGCTGCACGGCTTCCCGCAGTTCTGGTGGACCTGGCGGCACCAGCTGGTGGCACTCGCCGACGCGGGCTTCCGGGCCGTCGCCATGGACCTGCGGGGCGTCGGCGGCAGCGACCGCACGCCGCGCGGCTACGACCCCGCCAACCTCGCGCTCGACGTCACCGGCGTCATCCGCTCCCTCGGCGAGCCGGATGCCGCGCTGGTCGGCCACGACCTGGGCGGATATCTCGCGTGGACGGCGGCCGCGATGCGCCCCAAGCTGGTGCGGCGGCTGGCCGTCGAGTCCATGCCGCACCCGCGGCGCTGGCGCTCGGCCATGCTGAGAGACGTCAAGCAGACCCGCGCCGGTTCACACATCTGGGGGTTCCAGCGGCCCTGGATCCCGGAGCGGCAGCTCACCGCCGACGACGGGGCGCTCGTGGCAGAGCTGATCCAGGAGTGGTCCGGGCCGCGCCCGCCCGAGGACGAGACGCTGGAGACGTACCGCCGCGCCATGTGCATCCCCTCCGCGGCGCACTGCGCGGTCGAGCCGTACCGCTGGATGGTGCGCTCCCTGGCCCGCCCGGACGGCATCCAGTTCAACCGGCGGATGAAACGGCCCGTGCGGGTGCCGACCCTCCATCTGCACGGCTCGCTCGACCCCGTGATGCGCACGCGCAGCGCGGCCGGCTCCGGCGAGTACGTCGAAGCCCCCTACCGGTGGCGCCTGTTCGACGGCCTCGGTCACTTCCCGCACGAGGAGGACCCGGTCGCGTTCTCCTCGGAACTCATCAACTGGCTGCGGGATCCCGAACCCGACCGGTGACCGACCGCCCCGCCCGGTACCGGCACGTGAACGCTTGTCCTACGAACGGCCAATTGCCTGGCGCATAGGCCAATTGGACGTCCGGGGAGCGGTTATCGACCATGGGGCGGGGGCACACGTCGGGGTATGGGCTGGACGCACGACTACAGTGACGCAACCCGCAATCGCCGCTCGGCGGGCGGTGCGAACCCCCACCGGCGAAGCGGCACACCGCAGATGGTGACCGCGGACCCCAGGGTCGGGATTCCGCGCATCCTCCGCCGCCGGGCCCGCTGGGTCTCCGTACGTCTGCGTCCCACACGCGACTGAGGCGTCACCCGCGCGAGTGACGCCCCGACACCTCCCGCTCCAGGACCGCTCCTAGAGCGCGCAGCTGTCGCTGCCCACCTGCTGGTTGGCGGTGCGCCCCTTGGCGATGTCCTCCTGGATCTCGTCCACGGTCAGCGCGTATCCCGTCTCGGCGTCGTCGAGCGACTTGGCGAAGACGACGCCGTAGACCCTGCCGTCGGGTGTGAGCAGCGGGCCGCCGGAGTTGCCCTGGCGGACGGTCGCGAAGAGGGAGTAGACATCGCGGCGGACCGTGCCGCGGTGGTAGATGTCCGGGCCGTTGGCCGTGATGCGGCCACGCACGCGTGCGGCCCGCACGTCGTACGCCCCGTTCTCCGGGAAGCCCGCGACGATCGCGCTGTCGCTGCTGCTCGCGTCCTTCTCGGTGAACCGCAGCGCGGGCGCCTTGAGATTCGGCACATCAAGGACGGCGATGTCGCGCCGCCAGTCGTAGAGCACGACCTTGGCGTCGTACTTCCTGCCCTCGCCGCCTATCTGCACGGTCGGCTCGTCGACGCCGCCCACCACATGCGCGTTGGTCATCACGCGGCGGTCGGAGAAGACAAAGCCGGTGCCCTCCAGGACCTTGCCGCAGCTGGGGGCCGTGCCCATGACCTTGACGATGGAGCGCTGGGCGCGGGTCGCCACCGGGCTGCCGGCCAGCGCCTGGTCCGGGGGCCGGACGTCGGTGATCGGCTCGTTGGAGAACGGGCTGAAGACCTGCGGGAAGCCGTTCTGCGCGAGGACGGAGGAGAAGTCCGCGAACCAGGTGGCCGCCTGGTCCGGCAGAGCCTGCGAGACGCCCAGCAGCACCTTGGAGTTGCGGACCTCCTTGCCGAGCGTCGGCAGCGTCGTGCCCGCGAGGGCCGAGCCGATCAGCCAGGCGACCAGGAGCATCGCCACGACGTTGACCAGGGCGCCGCCGGTGGCGTCGAGGGCCCGGGCCGGGGACCAGACGATGTGCCGGCGCAGCTTGTTGCCGAGGTGGGTGGTGAGGGCCTGGCCGACGGAGGCGCAGACGATGACGACGACGACCGCGACGACGGCGGCGGTCGTGCTCACCTCCGCGTTGTCCGTCAGCGCGTCCCAGATGACGGGCAGCACGTAGACGGCGACGAGGCCGCCGCCCAGGAAGCCGATCACCGACAGGATGCCGACGACGAACCCCTGGCGGTACCCCACGACCGCGAACCACACGGCGGCGACCAGCAACAAGATGTCCAGCACGTTCACGGAGGCCACCCTGTCATGCGCGCCAGTCGAGCGGGACCTGCTTCTCGCGGTCCCAGGGCCGCTCCCAGCCCGCAAAGTGCAGCAGCCGGTCGATGATTCCGGCCGTGAAACCCCACACAAGGGCCGATTCGACCAGAAATGCCGGACCTCGGTGGCCGCTGGGGTGGACGGTCGTCGCCCGGTTGGCGGGATCCGTGAGATCCACCACGGGGACGGTGAAGACCCTGGCGGTCTCGTTCGGATCGACGACTCCGACCGGGCTCGGTTCCCGCCACCAGCCCAGCACGGGAGTGACGACGAAGCCGCTGACCGGGATGTAGAGCCGGGGCAGCACGCCGAACAGCTGGACGCCGGAGGGGTCTAGGCCGGTCTCCTCCTCCGCCTCGCGCAGGGCTGCCCGCAGCGGGCCGTCGCCCTTCGGGTCACCGTCCTCCGGGTCGAGGGCGCCGCCCGGGAACGAGGGCTGCCCGGCGTGCGAGCGCAGGGAGCTCGCACGCTCCATGAGCAGCAGCTCCGGCCCGTGCGTGCCCTCGCCGAACAGGACCAGCACGGCGGACTGGCGCCCGGCGCCGTCCTCCGGCGGCAGGAACCGGCTCAGCTGGCTCGGCCGGACCGTCTCCACGGCGTGCACCACCGGGTCCAGCCAGCCGGGCAGCCCGGCCTTGCTCAACACCACCGGGCCGCCCTGTGTGTCGCTCGCCCGCGTCATCGCCACCCCCGTCGTCCTGCCGCATCCAACGCGCGACGGCCCTGGGATCGTTCCGCGGACGCCCGGGAACCCCTGAACGGACGGCGCGTCGGACTCTTCGGGTGGCGCATCGGGGCGCTCGGGTGGCGCAGCGGATGCTTCGGGCGGCTCGCGCGGCTCATCCGGCCCCCAGCGGCGGCGCCGGTTTGCCGCCCGCGTCCAGGTAGGCCTGTGGGGGCTTCAGCCGCTGGCCGGGGAAGCCGCCCTTCTCGTACTTGAGGAGCTTCTTCGCCTTCTCCGGGTCGGTCTCACCCTCGCCGTACGCCGGGCACAGCGGGGCGATCGGGCAGGCCCCGCACGCGGGCTTACGGGCGTGGCAGATGCGGCGGCCGTGCCAGATCACGTGGTGCGAGAGATCCGTCCAGTCACTCTTCGGGAAGAGCGCGCCGACGGCGGCCTCGATCTTGTCCGGGTCTGTCTCGCCGGTCCACTGCCAGCGGCGCACCAGGCGCTGGAAGTGCGTGTCCACGGTGATGCCGGGGCGGCCGAAGGCGTTGCCGAGCACGACGAACGCGGTCTTGCGGCCGACGCCGGGCAACTTGACCAGGTCCTCCAGCCGGCCGGGCACCTCACCGCCGAAATCCTCGACCAGGGCCTTCGACAGCCCTATGACCGACTTCGTCTTGGCCCGGAAGAAGCCGCACGGGCGGAGGATCTCCTCCACCTCCTCGGGGTTGGCGGCGGCCAGGTCCTCCGGGGTCGGGTACTTGGCGAAGAGGGAGGGTGTCGTCTGGTTGACGCGCAGGTCGGTCGTCTGGGCGGACAGGACCGTGGCGACGACCAGTTGGAAGGGGTTCTCGAAGTCCAGCTCGGGGTGCGCGTACGGAAAGACCTCGGCGAGCTCGCGGTTGATACGGCGGGCCCGGCGGACCAGGGCGGTACGCGACTCGTCACCCGGTGGGTGGACGACGGTCTTCGCGGGGGCGGTGCCCTTGAGGCGGGCGGTGGCCTTCTTGGGCGCGACCGCGACCTTCCTGGCCGCGGGCGCCTTCTTCACGGCGGCACCCTTCGAGGCCTTCTTCGCGGCAGCGGCCGCAGAGGTCTCGGAAGCAGCCTTCTTCACGGACGCGGCCTTCGTCGCGGACACCGCCTTCTTCGCAGATGTCGCCTTCTTCGCGGACGCGGGCTTCTTCGCGGACGCGGCCTTCTTCACTGGTTCCGTCTTGTTCTGTTTCGTCGTTTTCCTACCGCCAACGGGGCTCTGTTCGCCCACAGCGGAATCGCGACGTACAACCACCCGCGCAGCTCCCTCGGCCTGTGCTCTCACCGGCGATTTGGACACCCGGCCAGCCTAAGGCCCGGCACGGACATCCGCCCCGGCCCCTGAAGATCGGCGCCCAATTGGACCCCTGCCGCGTACCCCGGGACACGTGTGCGGCATCCTTGTGACAGATCACACTGTTTGGACCGCCCGACAAAATGGGCACCACGGTCCCTCGGTACACGGGGGAGCAATATCCCCTGAGCAGGTCGACAAGGAGAGAACTCGTGGACGACGTTCTGCGGCGCAATCCGCTCTTCGCGGCGCTCGATGACGAGCAGGCCGCGGAGCTCCGCGCCTCCATGAGTGAGGTGACCCTCGCCCGCGGTGACTCGCTGTTCCATGAGGGCGACCCCGGTGACCGCCTGTACGTGGTCACGGAGGGCAAGGTGAAGCTCCACCGCACGTCCCCCGACGGCCGCGAGAACATGCTGGCCGTGGTCGGCCCCAGCGAGCTCATCGGCGAGCTGTCGCTGTTCGACCCGGGCCCGCGCACCGCGACCGCCACGGCACTGACCGAGGTCAAGCTGCTCGGCCTCGGCCACGGCGACCTCCAGCCCTGGCTGAACGCCCGCCCGGAGGTGGCCACGGCGCTCCTGCGCGCCGTCGCGCGCCGGCTGCGCAAGACCAACGACGCGATGTCCGACCTCGTCTTCTCGGATGTCCCGGGCCGTGTCGCCCGCGCCCTGCTCGACCTGTCACGCCGGTTCGGCGTGCAGTCCGAGGAGGGCATCCACGTCGTGCACGACCTCACGCAGGAGGAGCTGGCCCAACTGGTCGGCGCGTCCCGCGAGACGGTCAACAAGGCCCTCGCGGACTTCGCCCAGCGCGGCTGGCTGCGTCTGGAAGCCCGCGCGGTGATCCTCCTGGACGTGGAGCGCCTCGCCAAGCGCTCACGCTGACCGCACACCTGGCCGACGTCATCGGGCCCCGTCTCATCACGAGACGGGGCCCGACGTCGATTCCACGCACGGTCAGATGAGCCCGTGCTCCTCCAGGTAGTCCAGCTGCGCCCGTACCGACAGTTCCGCGGCCGGCCACAGGGAGCGGTCCACGTCCGCGTAGACGTGGGCGACGACCTGCCCGGGGGTGCGGTAGCCGTCCTCGACGGCCGTCTCGACCTGGGCGAGACGGTGGGCGCGGTGGGCGAGGTAGTACTCGACGACGCCCTGGGCGTCGTCCAGGACCGGACCGTGGCCGGGCAGGACCGTGTGGACGCCGTCGTCGACCGTGAGGGAGCGCAGGCGCCGCAGGGAGTCCAGGTAGTCGCCGAGGCGGCCGTCGGGGTGGGCCACGACCGTCGTGCCACGGCCGAGGATCGTGTCGCCGGTGAGCACCGCCCGGTCGGCCGGGAGGTGGAAGGAGAGGGAGTCGGCGGTGTGACCGGGGGTCGGTACGACGCGCAGCTCCAGCCCGCCGGTGGTGATCACGTCCCCGGCAGCCAGGCCCTCGTCGCCCAGCCGCAGTGCCGGGTCCAGGGCACGCACGCGCGTGCCGGTCAGTTCGGCGAACCGGGCGGCGCCCTCCGCGTGATCGGGATGGCCGTGGGTCAGCAGGGTCAGAGCGACGCGCTTGCCGGCCTGCTCGGCCGTGGCGACGACCTGGCGCAGGTGCCCGTCGTCCAGCGGACCCGGGTCGACCACCACGGCCAGGTCCGAGTCCGGCTCGGAGAGGATCCAGGTGTTCGTGCCGTCCAGGGTCATCGCCGACGCGTTGGGGGCCAGGACGTTGACGGCCCGCGTGGTGGCGGGCCCCGGGAGGACCCCGCCGCGGGGCTGGCCGGGAAGGGCTGCTGCGTCCGTCATGCGCTGGCTCCACCCGTCGCGATGTGTTTGGTGAACTCGTCGTGGCCCGGCCAGGAGAGCACGATCTCGCCGTCCACCAGGCGGGCGGTGGCCAGGACAGGCGTCAGGTCACGCCCCGGAGCGGCCTCGAGCGCCTGGGCGGCCGCCCCGTACGTCGTCAGCTGGCGCAGGGTGGCGATCGTCGGCGGCATCATCAGCAGCTCGCCCTTGTCGTACCCGGCCGCCGCCTCGCGCGGGGCGATCCACACGGTGCGGTCGGCCTCCGTGGAGGCGTTGCGGGTGCGCTGCCCCTCGGGGAGCGCGGCCACGAAGAACCAGGTGTCGTAGCGGCGGGACTCGAACTCCGGGGTGATCCAGCGGGTCCAGGCGCCGAGCAGGTCGGAGCGCAGGACCAGGCCGCGGCGGTCCAGGAATTCCGCGAAGGACAGCTCCCTCGCGACCAGGGCGGCCCGGTCCGCCTCCCAGTCGTCGCCCGTGGTGTCACGGACGACCGCGTCGGGGGCCGGCCCGGCGAGCAGCACGCCCGCCTCCTCGTACGTCTCGCGTACGGCCGCGCAGACGATCGCCTGGGCCGCCGTCTCGTCGACGCCGAGCCGGTCGGCCCACCACGCGCGCGTGGGGCCCGCCCAGCGGACGTGGTGGTCGTCGTCGCGCGGGTCGACACCGCCGCCCGGATACGCGTACGCGCCTCCGGCGAAGGCCATGGAGGCGCGTCTGCGCAGCATGTGGACGGCGACGCCGCCGCCGGTGTCCTTCAGGAGCATGACGGTGGCCGCGCGCTTGGGGGTCACCGGTGTGAGGGTGCCGGCCGCGAGTGCGCGGATGCGGTCCGGCCACTCCGGGGGGTACCACTGACCGTTCGCCATGGGCGCGAGGCTATCCCGTGACGGGCGGATGTTCGAGTGACACCGGGGACGGATTCCGCAGCTGAGGCCGTGGAAGAGGTGCTACGCGAGCTCCACCTGGATCTCGACCTCGACCGGTGCGTCCAGCGGGAGCACCGCCACGCCCACCGCGCTGCGCGCGTGCACGCCCTTGTCGCCGAGGACCTCGCCGAGCAGCTCGCTCGCACCGTTCAGCACCGCGGGCTGGCCCGTGAAGTCCGAGGCCGAGGCCACGAAGCCGACGACCTTCACCACGCGCGCGATGCGGTCCAGGTCACCGGCGACGGACTTCACGGCGGCCAGGGCGTTCAGCGCACACGTGCGTGCCAGCTCCTTGGCCTCCTCCGGGGTGACCTCGGCGCCGACCTTGCCGGTGACGGGAAGCTTGCCGTCCACCATCGGGAGCTGCCCGGCGGTGTAGACGTACGGGCCGGACTGCACGGCCGGCTGGTACGCGGCGAGCGGCGGGACCACGTCGGGCAGGCTCAGCCCGAGCTCGGCCAGCTTCGCCTCGACGGCACCCACTACTGCTTCTCCCGCTTCAGGTAGGCCACGAGCTGCTCGGGGTTGTTCGGCCCGGGCACGACCTGGACGAGCTCCCAGCCGTCCTCGCCCCAGGTGTCCAGAATCTGCTTCGTGGCGTGGACGAGCAGCGGCACAGTCGAGTATTCCCACTTGGTCATGCGGCCGACTCTAGCCGCTGCCCCACGGGGGTCACACGGCCGACCACGGCATGAGTTGTCCACAGCCTCCCGCGTAGCCCGGGCGCGGACTGGTTAGGCTCGAATACGTGAGCAGGCTCCAGGTCGTCAGCGGCAAGGGCGGTACCGGTAAGACCACGGTGGCCGCCGCACTAGCACTGGCTCTCGCCACGGAGGGGAAGCGGACGCTTCTCGTCGAGGTCGAGGGCCGTCAGGGCATCGCGCAGCTCTTCGAGACGCAGGCGCTGCCCTATGAGGAGCGGAAGATCGCCGTCGCTCCCGGGGGCGGGGAGGTGTACGCACTGGCCATCGACCCCGAACTGGCCCTTCTGGACTACCTCCAGATGTTCTACAAGCTGGGCAGCGCCGGACGGGCCCTGAAGAAACTCGGCGCGATCGACTTCGCCACCACCATCGCGCCCGGCCTCAGGGACGTCCTCCTGACCGGCAAGGCGTGCGAAGCGGTGCGCCGCAAGGAGCGCAGCGGGCGGTTCGTGTACGACTACGTCGTCATGGACGCCCCGCCGACCGGGCGGATCACGCGCTTTCTGAACGTGAACGACGAGGTGGCGGGCCTCGCCAAGATCGGCCCGATACACAATCAGGCGCAGGCCGTGATGCGGGTGCTGAAGTCGCCCGAGACGGCCGTGCACCTGGTGACGCTGCTGGAGGAGATGCCCGTCCAGGAGACCGTGGACGGCATCGCCGAGCTGCGTTCGGCTCGGCTGCCGGTGGGGCGGATCATCGTGAACATGGTCCGGCCGGAGGTGTTGGACGAGACCGATCTGGAACTCGTACGGACGGTCCCGCGTTCCACTGTCGCGCGGTCCCTGTCGTCCGCGGGGCTCGGCGGGGCGCGGCGCGGCGGGCACGCCGAGCGGCTGGTGGACCCGCTGCTCACACAGGCCGAGGAGTACGCCGAGCGGTACACGCTGGAGCACGAGCAGCGCGCGGTCCTGGCCGAGCTCGGCCTGCCGCTGCACGAACTGCCGCTGTTCACCGAGGGCATGGACCTCGCGGGGCTGTACGAGCTGGCCCGCGAGCTGCGCGAGCAGGGCGTGTCATGAGCCAGGACGGACGGGCAAGGCCCGTCATGAGTCGGAAGCAGGGGATGTCCATGAGTCCGGACCCGGCCCACCACCGTCTGTCGCCGGCGCGTCTGCTCGACATGGACCCGCTGCTGGAGGACCCGAAGACCCGCATCGTGGTCTGCTGCGGCTCGGGCGGGGTCGGCAAGACCACGACCGCGGCGGCCCTGGGGCTGCGCGCCGCCGAGCGGGGCCGCAAGGTGGTCGTCCTGACCATCGACCCGGCCCGCCGACTCGCCCAGTCCATGGGCATCGACTCCCTCGACAACACCCCGCGCCGGGTGAAGGGCATCGACGACTCCGCGGGTGGCGAGCTGCACGCGATGATGCTCGACATGAAGCGCACCTTCGACGAGATCGTCGAGGCGCACGCGGACCCCGAGCGGGCGGCCGCCATTCTGGGCAACCCCTTCTACCAGTCGCTCTCGGCGGGCTTCGCGGGCACGCAGGAGTACATGGCGATGGAGAAGCTCGGGCAGTTGCGCGCCCGGGACGAGTGGGACCTGATCGTCGTCGACACCCCGCCGTCCCGCTCGGCGCTGGACTTCCTGGACGCGCCCAAGCGGCTCGGGTCGTTCCTGGACGGGCGGCTGATCCGGCTGCTGACGGCACCGGCGAAGCTGGGCGGCCGGGCCGGCATGAAGTTCCTGAACGTCGGGATGTCGATGATGACCGGCACCCTCGGCAAGCTGCTCGGCGGTCAGCTCCTCAAGGACGTCCAGACGTTCGTGTCCGCGATGGACACGACCTTCGGCGGTTTCCGCACCCGCGCGGACGCGACGTACAAGCTGCTCCAGGCGCCCGGCACGGCGTTCCTCGTGGTCGCGGCGCCGGAGCGGGACGCGCTGCGCGAGGCCGCGTACTTCGTGGAGCGGCTGGCCGCGGAGGACATGCCGCTCGCCGGTCTTGTGCTCAACCGGGTGCACGGCAGCGGCGCCGACCGGCTGTCGGCCGAGCGGGCGCTCGCCGCCGCGGAAAATCTTGAAGAGCCCCGCATTGTGGATCAGGAGGGCGGGAAAGCAGTACTTCGTAACTCCCCCGACGCACAGGACAGTTCAGACTCTCCCACGCCCGCAACACCAGCTCAGGCTCCGGCATCGGCTCCCGAGGATGGCTCCCCCACCGAGAACACCGAAGACGCCCAGGCCACCGAGCACACCGCGGCCGCGGAGCGGTCCGTCGACCAGCTCACGGCAGGCCTGCTGAGACTGCACGCAGATCGCATGCAGTTGCTCTCCCGTGAGCAGCGCACGCGTGACCGCTTCACCGCGCTCCACCCCGAGGTGGCCGTGACGGAAGTGGCCGCGCTGCCCGGCGACGTGCACGACCTCGCGGGACTGCGCGACATCGGCGACCGGCTCGCGGCCGACGAACGCGAGCTTCCCGTCCCCGCCGACCAGCCAGAGCCGCCCGAGGCGACTGCCTGAGGGCAACCCGGCCGGAGCGCAGGGCTCCTGAGCGACGCGGAAGAGCGCGCAGGCGGCGGCGAAGGGCCCGGAAGGGGGCCCTCAGACCGACCTGGACCTGCGGAGTTCCCGGAGGGACTCCTCAGCTCACCGCCGCGTAGTTCTCGTAGATCTCGTCGTCGTCGAGGGGCAGAACACCGCACCCCCGCTCGTACTCCGTGCGCGCCGTCTCCAGCAGCCGGCGCCAGGAGGTCACCGTGGGACGCCTGCGCAGCAGTGCGCGGCGCTCCCGCTCCGTCATGCCTCCCCACACACCGAACTCGACGCGGTTGTCGAGCGCGTCGGCCAGGCACTCCGTGCGCACCGGGCATCCGGTGCACACCGCCTTGGCCCTGTTCTGCGCTGCTCCTTGAACGAACAGTTCATCCGGATCGGTAGTGCGGCAGGCCGCCTGCGCACTCCAGTCGACTACCCAGCCCATACCGGCGCCGTCCTCTCCCGAATCGAGGCTCCCCCACGGCGGCAGCGGCATATTCACCGCCGCCAGTTGAGGACGTTACGGAAGGTGGGCACAGCGCAACACCCCCTTCGGGCCCAATCTTGAATGGCCCGAACGGACTATGGGTAAGCGGCAGATCACCCGGGGGAGTGAGCTGGCGACATACGTAACCTTCCCGGCAAAGCGGGACAGTTCAGCTGCGTCACAACGGACGCCGTATGACACACAAGGCGGATTCGGACACGGCCCCACCAAAAAAGTTGGGGAACACCCAGAACGATTCGGGGTCGCCGGACGTATTGATACGTGACCTCACTGCTGTGACAGTTGAGAGCAGCTTAGGCCAAGGCCTATACGCCTGTCCGGCGAATGAGAACGTAGGCTGCCCTCATGCCAAACAAGCGCTCGGGCGGTGGTCTGTCTCCCACGCAGCAGGCCGCCAAGTTCCTCGGTGTCAGTGTCCTCGCGGGAGCCGTGCTGGCCGGCATCGCACTCCCGGCGGTGGGCGCGCTGGGACTCGCGGCCAAGGGATCGGTCGAGAGCTTCGACGAGCTCCCGGCCAACATGAAGACCCCGCCGCTGAGTCAGCGCACCACGATCCTCGACGCCGACGGCGGCCAGATCGCCACGGTCTACTCGCGCGACCGCACGGTGGTCCCCCTCAAGGACATCTCGCCGTACATGCAGAAGGCGATCGTCGCGATCGAGGACTCGCGCTTCTACCAGCACGGCGCGGTCGACCTGAAAGGCGTCCTGCGCGCCCTCAACAAGAACGCGCAGACCGGCGGAGTCTCCGAGGGTGCCTCGACCCTGACGCAGCAGTACGTGAA
Source organism: Streptomyces flavovariabilis (assembly GCF_000725785.1). Lineage (NCBI taxonomy): Bacteria > Bacillati > Actinomycetota > Actinomycetes > Kitasatosporales > Streptomycetaceae > Streptomyces > Streptomyces flavovariabilis. The sequence continues at coordinate 146,368 of NZ_JNXD01000018.1, forward strand.
GAACGTCTTCGTCGAGGAGGCGGGCGACGACCCGACGAAGGTCGCGCAGGCCACCCAGCAGACCATCGGCCGCAAGATCCGCGAGCTCAAGTACGCGATCCAGGTCGAGGAGGAGCTGGGGAAGAAGAAGATCCTCGAGAACTACCTGAACATCACGTTCTTCGGTCAGCAGGCCTACGGCGTCGAGGCCGCGGCCCAGCGCTACTTCTCCCGGTCCGCCAAGGACCTCAGCCTCGAGCAGTCGGCCCTGCTCGCCGGCATCGTCCAGTCGCCCAGCCGGTACGACCCGGTCAACGACGAGGCGGAGGCCACCAAGCGCCGCAACACCGTGCTGCAGCGCATGGCGGCCGTCGGCGACATCTCCCGGGCGCAGGCCGCCGAGGCGATGAAGGCGCCGCTCGGACTGAAGGTCAGCAAGCCCAAGAACGGCTGCATCACGGCGGTCAAGGGCGCGGGCTTCTTCTGTGACTACGTGCGCGAGGTCTTCCTGACCGACCCGGTCTTCGGCAAGACCAAGGAGCAGCGCGCGAAAGTCTGGAACCAGGGCGGCCTCACCATCCGCACCACCATGGACCCGCAGGCCCAGGACGCGGCGCAGCGGTCCATCAAGGAGCACGTCTACAAGAGCGACGAGGTGGCCACCGCCGCCACCCTCGTCCAGCCCGGCACCGGCAAGGTCCTCGCCATGGGCCAGTCGCGTCCGTACGGCGTCGACACCAAGAAGGGCGAGACGACCCTCAACCTGTCCGTCGACGACCACATGGGCGGCGGCATGGGCTACCAGCCCGGTTCGACGTTCAAGCCGATCGTGGCCGCGGCGGCCATCGAGGACGGCATGCCGGCGAACAAGGTGTACTCCTCGCCCTACCAGATGGCGTACCCGAGCCCGGTCTCGGCCTGTGACGACAAGCGGTGGGTGAACGACCCCGCCAACCCGGCCAAGCTCGAGAACGAGAACTCCTCCGAGGTCGGCCCGTACGACATGCGGGAGGCGACCGCCAAGTCGGTCAACACCTACTACGTGCAGATGATCAGCGACATCGGCATCTGCCCGGTGACGACGATGGCGAAGAAGATGGGCGTCGTGCGGGCCGACGGCGACAAGATGCCGCAGGTGCCCTCGATCGCCCTCGGCACCCAGGAGATGTCCCCGCTGACCATGGCGAACGCGTACGCGACCTTCGCCTCGCGCGGCATGTACTGCACGCCGGTCGCCATAGAGTCGGCCAGCCGGCGGGTCGGCGACAAGACCACGTCGCTCCAGGTCCCGAAGTCGACCTGCTCGCGCGCGATGTCGGAGAACACCGCGGACACCATCAACACGCTGCTGAAGGGCGTGGTCGAGGACGGTACGGGCAAGAAGGCCGGCCTCGGCAGCCGCCCCAGCGCCGGCAAGACCGGTACGACGGACGAGCGCTACGCGGCCTGGTTCGTGGGCTACACGCCGAACATGGCCGGTGCCGTGTGGGTCGGCGACCCCGCGCACAAGCGGAAGATGTCCGGCATCACCATCGGCGGCCGGTCGTACGGCAAGGTCTTCGGTGGCGAGGTCCCCGGCCCGATCTGGGGCGACATGATGTCCGGCGCGCTGGAGGGCAAGCCCGTAGAGAACTTCAACACCGTCCACATCCCCGACAGCAAGCCCCGGGACCGCGGTGACGGGGACGACGGCGGCCGTGGTGACGGGGGCAACGACGACGACGGCGGCAACGGTGGCAACGACGGCTTCATCGGCGGCCTGGTCGGCGGCAACAACGGCGGAGGCGGCAGCGAGCCCACGCCTTCGTTCTCCATCCCGGAGGGCTTCTTCCGTGGCCAGGGCAACGGCGGCGGGAACGGCAACGGCGGCCGCTTCGGCTGACCCACCGGCGTGACGGACGGAAACGGCCCCTCTTCCCGTACGGGAGGAGGGGCCTCCTTCATTGCTGAGCGCTGAGCCGGGTCAACGGGTCGGCACCCGAGTCGAGCAGCCGGACGTGTCCGGGGACGGTGACCAGGTCAGCCGGCCAGCAGCTTCTTCACCGCGGCGGCGACACGGCCACCCTCGGCCTGGCCCGCTACCTTGGGGTTCACGATCTTCATGACCGCGCCCATGGCCCGGGGCCCCTCCGCACCGGCCGCCTTCGCCTCCTCGACGGCCTGGGCGACGATCTGCTGGAGCTGCTCGTCGGACAGCTGCTGCGGCAGGTACGTGGCGAGGACCTCGCCCTCCGCCTTCTCCCGCTCGGCCTGCTCGGCACGACCACCCTGCGCGAAGGCGTCGGCCGCCTCACGCCGCTTCTTCGCCTCGCGGGTGATCACCTTCTGTACCTCGTCGTCGGAGAGCTCGCGCTTCGCCTTGCCCGCGACCTCCTCCTTGGTGATCGCGGCGAGCGTCAGCCGGAGCGTCGAGGAGCGCAGCTCGTCGCGCTCCTTGATCGCAACGTTGAGGTCATCCTGCAGCTTCGACTTGAGCGTGGTCATGGGGTCGATTGTCGCAGGTGCGGGAGGAAGAACGCCCCTCGATTTACGGGGGCCACGGCCGAATGGCCGGTGCGGTCAGGCTATTTCGCGCACCGCCCGGGCACGGACCCCGCCCCGGGTCTGACACGATGGTCGTATGCGCGCGCGATACGGAGTCCCCCTGGGAATCGCGGCGGCTGGCGCCGCCGGTCTGTTGTACGCGGCGGGCTTCGAGGCCCGCTCCTTCCGCCTGCGCCGGGTGACGGTCCCGGTCCTGCCCGCGGGGATGCGCCCCCTGCGCGTGCTCCAGGTCTCCGACATCCACATGGTCGGCGGCCAGCGCAAGAAGCAGCGCTGGCTGCGGTCCCTGGCGGGCCTGCGCCCCGACTTCGTGATCAACACGGGCGACAACCTCTCCGACCCGGAGGGCGTCCCGGAGGTCTTGGACGCGCTCGGCCCCCTGATGGAGTTCCCGGGCGCGTACGTCTTCGGCTCCAACGACTACTACGGTCCCAAGCTGCGCAACCCCGCCCGCTACCTGCTCGAGAAGGCCCAGGGCCGCCACGGGCTCAACGGCAACGCGCCGGCCGAGGGCGTGGTGCACAACCCGTGGGAGGACCTACGGGACGGCTTCGACGCGGCGGGCTGGCTCAACCTGACCAACTCGCGCGGTGAGCTCAAGCTCGAGGGCGGCTCGGTGGAGCTCACGGGCCTGGACGACCCGCACATCAAGCGGGACCGCTACGCGCAGGTGGCGGGCGGCCCGTCTGAGTCGGCGGACTTCTCCATGGGCGTCGTGCACGCCCCGTACCTGCGCACCCTGGACGCCTTCACGGCCGACGCCTATCCCCTGATCCTGGCCGGCCACACCCACGGCGGCCAGCTGTGCGTCCCCTTCTACGGCGCCCTGGTCACCAACTGCGACCTGGACACGGACCGCGTGAAGGGCCTGTCCACGCACACGGCGGAGGGTCGTACGTCGTACCTGCACGTGTCGGCGGGCTGCGGCACGAACCGCTACACACCGGTCCGGTTCGCGTGCCCGCCGGAGGCCACGTTGCTGACGCTGGTGGGACGCGAGGAGCCTAGCCGGTAGCCGGTAGCCGGTAGCCGGTAGCAACGAAGGCACGGCGCCGGGCCAGGCCGGGGACCAGTCCGCGGCGCCTACCCGGATGGGCGGACCACGGTGCCGAGCCGGATGGGCGGACCACGGTGCCGACCCGGGTGGGCGGTAACAGGGTCGGTAACCCACACGGCCCTACCCACATCGCCCCTTATGTCCGTTTCTGTCAGCGTGGGGGCATGACCGCCCCGATACCCCGGGACATCCCGGACCTCCCAGCGATCCCGTTCCCGCCGGCACTGAAGCCCTCCCCGGTGCCCGCCACGGCCGTCGTCACCCCGGTCCGCCGCCCCGCGGCCGCGGCCTACCGTCTACTGATCGCCGTCGCGGCGGCAGCGGGGGTGACGCTCGAACTGCTCCTCGGCGATCCGTCCCGGGTCCTGAGCTACTTCACGATCCAGAGCAACATGCTCCTGGCGCTGGTCATGGCCCTCTCGGCCCGCCGCGCATGGACGGCCAGCCGCCCGCTCCCGGGTGCCGTGCTGGGTGCGACGCTGCTCTACGTCGTCATCGCGGCCCTGGTGCACCACCTGCTCCTGGCGAACGAGGCGAGCCCGTTCTCCCTCACGGGCGAGGCCGCCGCCCCGACGGGCTGGCAGGCCCTCTCCCACTCGGTGCTGCACACGGTGACCCCGATAGCGGCGGTACTGGACTGGCTCCTGCTCACGTCCCCCGGCCGCCTGCACCTCCGCCAGGCCAGCACCTGGCTCCTCTACCCCATGGCCTACCTGGCCTTCTGTCTCACCCGAGGCGAGCTGCTCCTCCCGGGCACCCCCGACCGCTACCTCTACCCGTTCCTGGACGTCGGCCAGGACGGTTTCAAGCGCGTCCTCGGCAACGCCCTCCTCCTGGGCCTCTCCTTCTACGCCCTGGCCGTGCTCCTGGTGGGCCTCGACCACGCCCGCCCGAACCCCATCCGCCACCGCGGCAAAACCGGATTTCGTCTCTAGCCACCGGTGGGCTAAAGTAAACGTCGTCGCCGCGACAGCAGCGACATCGGGGTGTAGCGCAGCTTGGCAGCGCGCTTCGTTCGGGACGAAGAGGTCGTGGGTTCAAATCCCGCCACCCCGACAGTAAAGTAATACGAAAGGGCCTGATCCAGTGGATCAGGCCCTTTCGGGTTGTCGCGGGTGTGTTACGCCGACGCTCCCGTCACTATGCCCAGCAGTGTGAGGGCGACGAAGGCCGTGCCCCAAACCAGTGCGTGGCGTATGCAGCGGTATTTGGTCCAGGCGGTCTGGGACAGGACCGCCAGCTGGCTCAGGTCACGGGACACCGGGTCGGTGTGTCGGACCGTTTGTTCCAGGTGTGTGAGCGACATCGCCAGCCTCGCGTCGCCGAAGTAGTGCGTGCGGGAGTGGTGGGGGTTGCCCAGCCGTGGGGTCACGGCCAGGCCCAGCAGGACAAGGGCCGGCACGCAGGCGGCGCAGCCCGCCCAGAGGAGGAACTGCGCGACCGCCGGGTAGAGGCGGGGGGCGACGACGCCGCTGCCGATCGCGCCGAGCAGGGCGGTCAGGGCCGCGCCCAGAAAGGCCAGCATCAGCCCGGCCTTGTTGTCGGCTTTCACCAGTTCCTCCCGGGCCTCGGTCAGCAGGGTCCTGGCGAGTTCCGCGCCGCGGTCGCTGCCGGTGTGGTGGTCGGGGCCGGGGTCGGGATCGCCTCCGGGTGTGGTCATGTGTCCCTCCTCCTTGCCGTCGGTGCCGGGGCGGCCGCCCCGGCGTGCGGGGCGGCCGTGGTGCGGGGTTCCTCGTGCGGGCGGGAGCGTCAGACCGTCGACGACCGGCGGATCTCGTCCTCCAGTGCGTTCACGGCCTGCCGGACCCTGATGTTCATCGCTGCCGTGTGCTCCCTGGACGCCGCCTCCGACTCGGCGCGGTGCCGCCTGACGTCCTGTTCGATGGCGTCCTGGGCGATCTCGAGGTTCGCCATGGCGCGGCGCTCGGCGAGCCGGACCTCCTCGCCGTGGATCTTGACGGCGCTGTTGCTCTCGTTGCTGAGCATCCGGTCGTACGCGGTGTCGCCGCTCAGGTACTTCACCAGCACGGGAAGCATGTCGAGGAGTACGAACAGCAGGCGGACCAACCAGATGCCCGCGAACAGCACCGTGTTGCCACTCGCGAGTTCGTCGAGCGCCCTGATCCGTTCCAGGACACCGATCTCCTTCTGCTTGGCGCGTTCCTCTTCAAGGCGCCGCTCGATGCCGTCGGCGCGGGCCTTGAGGAACGCCCCGCGCGACGAGGTCAGCTCGGCCTCGATCTTCGAGATGCGGTTGTTCATGCCGGCGAGCCGCTTCTCGTTCTCGCTCGTGCGGTGAGTGGTCCGGTAGTCCTGTGCCTTGTCACGCAGGCGCAGGCACTCGGAGGTCCGCTGGTAGAGACCGGTCGCGGCTATGCGGACCAGCCGGCGGCACTCGTCGCGCACCTCGGAGTCGATGGCCTCCAGCCGGGTGGTGTCCCGGTCCACTCGCTTCTGCAGGGTCACGGCGTCCGAGCGCAGGGCTCCCAGTTCCTCGCCCCGTTCGCCGGGCGTCGCTCCGAAGGAGAGGACGTACGTCCTGTCGCATCCCCTGGGTGTGACGGCCTGAGTCGTGGACGGTACGGGGTTGCAGCGGACCAGGTTCGTGCGCAGCCGGTCGACGGCGTCCGTACGGTCGTCCGCGACGCGTTCCTCGATGGCCGTCTGGAAGATGCGCAGCACCAGCGGTTCGGCGATCACCACACCGAGCAGGAGCGCGATCAGCAGGCGGGTGACGAGAGGGCCGGCGCGTCGCCGGGCGTTCGGCTGGGGGGTGACCAGCCAGCGGTCGAGGTTGAGGACGAACAACATCCAGATGACCGTCGGTATCACGGCCACGAAGGAGACCCTGCCGAGCGCCTCGGTCGCGAAGTTCCACATGGAGAACGCCGCGATGACGGAGGTGCCGAGCACGACCCCGCCGAGGGCCGTGTACTTGCTCCGCTCGTACTTGACCCGGGCCAGCAGTTCCTCGTCGACACCGGTCAGGGCGCGCAGCCGTCGTGCGGTGTCGACGTCGAGGGGGCGGCGGGCGGGGTCGGTAGCGGGCTGCTCACGCATACGGCCGGGAGCGGGCTTCTGGTCTTCGGCGGTGCCGGAAGCCGTCACGGGTTCTGTCAGGAAGTCAGTCAACGAGATCGTCCTCGTCCGCGACGAACCCGCCCTGCGCGTCGCGCGCACCGGCCCGGCCCGCTCCCGCGCGAGCGGAGCGCGCCTTGCCCGGCTCGACCATGCGGGCGCTGTCGGCGGCGCTTGCGATGCCGGGCGTGGCCTGGCTGCCGGTTTCCCGCAGAACCTGGTCCAGGACCTGGTGATAGTCGACGTACTCGCTGCCGCCCATCTGCCGCAGCAGCGTCAGCAGCATGTCGCGGCGCATCTGCGCCTCCGCCGTCTCCCGCGCCTGTGCGTGGGCCCGGTCGGACGTCTCGGCCGTGTGACGGCGGGCCGAGTCCTGGTCGGTGATCCGGTGGATCCGGGCGGCCGCCTGCGTGACGTCGATCTCCTGCCGGGCGATGCCGAAGGCGTCCACGTGGTCGGATCCCTGGGAGAGCAGTTCCGCGATCCGTCGGGCGTCCTCGGTCTCGAAGTCGCGCTGTCCGCGCTGGAGTTCCCAGGAGCGCCGCTCGTCGCGCAGCTTCTGCTCCCAGTCGCGCAGGTCGTCCGAGGCGTGCACCTCGGCGCTGACGAACTCCACGCTCATGCCCGCGACCCGGGGCGGCACGATCGCGCTGTAGGCGGTCATGCGGTGGCTGACCTCGATCCGTACGGCGTTGACCTCCTCCACGCGGTGCCCGGCGCTCGTCCTCGGCAGGTCGGCGTCGCCCATCAGGTAGGCACGCAAGGGAACGGTGACGTCGATGATGCCCTGCCGGGCGATGACCGTCGGGTCGGTCACCTGGCAGGTGAAGGCCGCCCGCACCGTGAAGTTGTCCGCCTCGCTCATCGACGGGAGCGTGCGCTCGACCTCGACCAGTCGGGCCCGGGTGTCGACCAGGCTGACGGAGGAGGCGTCGAGCACGTCGGGGTGGGCCGGGTCGAAGACCATGCCCTCGGGGAAGGTGCGGTAGTTCCCGCCGACCCTGAAGACGTAGGCCGCGCCGGGCGGCAGTGGCGGCACGTCCTCGCGGCGGCGACGCCGAGACCACCAGGTCCCCTGGACCGTGGTCAGGATGTGCTCGGCGATGACCGGGTAGTTCACTTGCTTCGGCCTCCTTGAGCTGTAGGGAAGGGTGCGGTGGATATGTGGTGCGCGGTGGTGCGCCGGGGCCCCGCCGGCGCCCGTCCGCGCAGTGATCCGAGGAGTACCTGCGCCAGTTGGCGGGCGCCGGGGATCGCGTAGTCGGGGTGCTTCAGGGCGATGGACAGGTGGTGGCACAGGGCGGCCCACTGGCGGCCCGTCATGGCGCTGCGCATGGCCTCGCCGAGTTCGCGTACGGCGCCGGTGACGGACGGGTCGTCGCGCAGCTGCACCAGCGTTCGGCACAGCGCGCCGACCGCCCGGCTCCTGTTGCCGCTGTGCAGTACGTGGGCCCACAGGGACCCGAGGTGGCGGGCACTGTCCGGGACGGTGCGCAGGAGAGCCGCGGTGACGGGCTCTGCGGTCTCCAGCCCTACGGTCTCCAGCAGTTGGACCGTGGTGCGCAGCGCGATCGACCTCTCCCGTGACCCCGGCCCCGTCCTGGCGATCACCGTCCGTACGTACCGGAGGATGAACAGGACTTGTTCGGGGTCGTGTTCGGCGGTCTGCAACAGCAGGACCAGCGAACGGCGGGCCGAGAACGCGATCCGCTCTCCGCGCTGCGCCAGCGACCAGAGCCCGTTGAGCGCGTCCAGACGGTAGAGGGAACCCAGGCGGCCCGTCAGCGCCATGGCCGCCGTCACGGCACGGCCCTGGCCGCTGTTGTCCGTCCAGCTCACGACGATGTTCAGGGCCTGCGGCGCGAGATGCTCGACGTCGCACATGAACTGCAGGGTCAGGGCGGCGGTGACACGCTGATTGGTGAGTCCCTCGGACCACACCTTCAGCAGGTTCTCGTCGACCTCGACGAGAGCGTGCCGGGCCAGCAGCGCGACACCGCGGGCCACCTCGGTACGGGTGTCGAGATCACCCCGCAGGGCAAGGTCGCCCAGCCACTGGCGCAGCGGGTACCAGAGCTCGTATCCGTACAGGTCGTGCAGTTCCGTGATGACGAGCTCGCGGACGCGCGACGAGGTGAAGACCAGACGCCGCTCGCTGCGGCCGGCGTCCCGGCCCTGGCCCGGCCGGTGCTCGGTGGTCACGAGCCCCACCGCCCGCTCCTTCCACCGGGCCCGGGACTGCCGGGCCACCGCGCCGCCCGGCGGCGTCCCGGTCTCGTCGTCGGCCTCGGCGACCGGCCTCTCGCCGCTCTGCTCCCAGTTGCGCACATGGGCGGCGAGCGCGGCGCACTCCTTCTCGAACGTCCGCTCCGGCACTCCCTCCAGGAAGGCCAGGGCCGCGAGCGGGAGCAGGTCGTCCGCGGAGGGCTGCTGCCGGAACCACTCCTGGACCCGCTCCCGGTACCGGTCCCGGAGGGTGTCCAGCGCCTGCTCGGCGCCCTCCCGGGGCAGGACCACGGCCGCGGCCACGACGTCGCCGGGCCGCCGCTGCTCTCCGACCCGCTCCAGTAGTTCCCGCTCGGTGTCCGGGGCGAGGGGGGCGTGCTGCAGCATCTCCCGGCAGTGCTGGAACAGTTCCACGGGGTCCGGGGCGTGCCATGGCACGCAGTGGTCCCGCAGGGCCAGCCGCCGGCGCGTCGTGTCGGCCGCCGTGACGACCAGGTAGGACCCCTTGCGGCGCAGTTCCTCGCTCAGCCGCCCGATCTCGTACGCCTGCACGGCGCGGTCGGGCAACTCGCCCACGTAGTCGAGGATGACGTATCCCTGACCCGGTTTGAGGTCCCGCGACGCGGCGAGGTCGGCGAGAGCGTTGGCGGGCGAGAGGCTGCGCAACCTGGCCGCGTCGCCGAGGATCTCCCGGAGCAGAGCGAGGGATCCTGCGCCCCGGCCGCTGCCGTCCTGGCCGGTGAGCACCACCAGGGAGTTCTCGCGCAGCTTGTCGAGCGCCTCGTCGAAGCAGGGCTGCGGGGGCAGGTAGAACCGCAGGGCCCGGCCGGCTTCCTCCGGTTCGATGGTGCCCGGGGCGAGGCCGGGGGACGGGGCGGCACCGATGCCGAACGCCGCTCCCGTGGCGTCGACGACGCCGTAGAAGTTGTTGTTGACGAGCTGGTGGACGCGGCGGAGATCGTCGTAGCCGCGGTCGTCCTCCTCCCGTTCGTCGGGCTCTGTGCGCCGCTCGGCGGGCCGGTCCGGGCCCGCCCCCTCGTCCGCGGCCTGCGGTGTGCTGGCGAGGTCGTCCGGCACGGGCGGCTCGGCGTCGTCGTGGGGAGCGGGGACGGGCGCGATGTCCAGCCCGTCGTCCGGGTCCGTGACGTCAGCCACCGGCGCTCCCGAAGCCGAAGACGGCCCCTCGGGCGTCCACCGGGCCGGCGATGTTGGTGACGTTGATGTTGTCGCTTCGGTACTCGTTGCTGATCCCTGTCGCGCCCGCGGCGGCCGGCTCGGGCCGGTCCGCCGCGGGCTCCCCCGGCACCGGGGCCGCGTGCTTCCCCCGCTGCGCGGCCCCGGGTTCGCGCGAGGCCGCTGCCGGCGCGGGCACCCACAGCCAGGCCGTGGCCTCGTACTCCTTCGCCTGCGCGGTGACGCGGGTGAAGTCGTCGGTGGACAGGGTCGTGTGTCCGCCCGCCACCGTGGAGCGGAAGACGTCGTCGGACAGCAACAGCGCCAGGTCGGCGTCGGGGTGTGCGGCCAGGGCGTCGTAGAGCGGACGCGCGGTGAGCAGGCGCGCGGTGGCCACCACGGCCGTGCCGGCGAAGCCGTTGTCGGCCAGCTCCACCAGCCCCTGGTGGACGACCGCCCGCAGCCGCATCCGGGCCGTGGGAACTCGCTGGGCGTTGTACTCCCGCAGTTCGGCGACGAGATGGCGAATGTAGTCGTCGACCAGGCGCGGCTCGGTGCCGTCCAGGGGACGCACCGCGATCTGCTCGTCGCCCTTGCGCTGGATCTGCCACTGCGCGCGGTCCAGGCCGGCGCCCCTGGCTGCGCCGTCCAGAATCCGCGGCAGATCATGCTGCGTCTGGGACTGTCTACGGTCGTTCTTTCCACCGTAGGCCTCTGCGTCCACGGCTATACAGGCGCAGGGACGGAAACCGGACCACTCAGCCACCCGATCATTCCTCTCTGGACATGCCGTGAGCGGACACCGCTCACGAAGTGCTGCCCGAGAGGCTAGGAGAGGGGGCGAGAAGTGATCCCGTACTAATACGGGTTGTCGGCAACGACTTTGGCGAATTCAAGCAGTTTCGGGACGTCACAGATGGTTATGGTTCGGTAACTGCGTTCCACCAGTCCCTTGGCTGTCAGTGCGGCCAGGCTCTTTTCGGCCGTGTTGAGTGCGAGGCCGGCCAGCGAGGCGAGTTCCCTCTGGGTGAGCGTCACGCCGAGGTCGCACCGCGTGCCGTCGCCGTCCGGCGCGGGCTGGGCGTAGGCCTGGCTCAACTCGGCGAGGACGCGGGCCAGCCGGGTCATCGAGTCGTAGGCCTGGAAATCGACTCGGCGCCGGTTGGCCCAGCGCAGGCGGGCGCACAGCATGTGGAGGATGGCCCGCATGGCGTCCGGGTGGCGGGTGAGGAAGGTTTCCAGCGCCCGCATCTGGATGATCCGGGCGGTCACGTCACTGCACGCGACGACCGTGCCGGACCTGGGCCGCTCCTCGAAGGCGGCCATCTCACCGACCAGGTCGCCCGCTATACGGACGGCGAGCAGCATGTCGTAGCCGCTCTCCGCGCTGGCGACGACCTTCACGACACCGCTCGTGATCAACAGGATGTGCCGGCTCTCGTCGCCCTGTTGCAGCAGCGCACGATGCGGTGGATAGGCGATCGGGGTGCCCTGCGTCAGGAGTTCTTCGCGTGTGGCATTCCGTAACCGGCCGAGAAATGTGGACGGCGGCCACGCGTGATTCACCAGCACCTCCGACGGTCTCACTCCGCTGCGCTTCGCGCCGTTCAAGCCTGACCATGCTGCCGTCGGGCCGTGCTCCGGCAAACAGACGGGAAGAGATGTGGCCTGTTTTCTCGCGTCGCAGCCTGAATTGACCGAACGGGCGTTCCTCACGACAACGGCCGATCTCAATACCGGCGGGTAAGGATTAGGTCGGGCGCCCGCCCGGGCCTCGTACGGCGCCCTACGACAGCAGCCCGGCCAGTGTCCCTGCCAAGGTGAGGGTCAGGAACGCCACTCCCCATCCCATCGCGTGACGTACGCGGCGGTGCCGGGACGGGATGTCGGCGGGCCGGGGCCCGGTGGCCAGGCTCAGGAGGACCAGGGACGGGGCGCAGGCCGCGCAGCCGGTCCAGAGGAGGAGTTGGGGGATCGCCGCGTACTGGGTGGGGGTGATGACACCGGCGGTGATCGCGGTGAGGAGGGCGGTCAGGGCCGCGCCGAGGGTGGCCAGGGTCAGGCCGGCTCGGTGGTCGGCCTTCGCCAGCTCCTCGCGGACCGCCTCCGGCAGGAACGGCCGGTCGAGTTCCGCCGTGCGCTCGCCATGGAGTGTGGTCATGCGTACCCCTCGCTGATCAGCGGATTCTCCCGGGTACCCCAACGGGGCTGTGCTACACCGCAGTTCAGCTGTTCCACGTCTCGTCGTACGGGTCGTGCGGGGTGGGCACCGGTCTGGCCGTCGTCACCTCCAGGTACGGGATCGGGCCGTTGTTGACCGGGTCCTTCGTGCGGCGGGGGGTGTAGGTGCCGGTGATCTCCAGCCAGGTGTCCGGTCGCAGGACCGGGGGGATGTCGCCCGTCAGGGCGATCTTGACCGGCTGGGCGTCGGCCGCGCAGCAGTTGAGTCCCATGCGGACCAGGAAGGGGGTGCCTTTCCGGTCCAGGGTGACGAAGCCGGTGATCTTCAGCTCGCGGTCGTTCAGGGAGCGGCCGTCGTCGTAGATCGCGCGGCCGGCGTAGTCGGCCACGGCGAGGCGCAGCGGTGCGTCGCCGGTGGGGAGGGCCGGGAAGCCGAAGGGTTTCGTCAGGGCCGTGCCGGTGTGCGCCGCGCTGTAGGAGCCCAGGGCCGGCGGGGCGACCAGGATCAGGGCGAGGACCGGGAGCGTGAGGAGCCAGGAGACGCGGGGTTCGCGGTGCGGGTGGTGGCCGTGGGTGGGGGTGCGGCGGTCGTACCAGAGGGTCGCGGCCGCCGTGGTGATGAGGACCGCACCTGCCAGGAGGACCAGGGGGCGCAGGCCCTCCTTGACGTAGCGCAGGTACAGGTCGGTCGTGCCGGCATGCAGGAGGGTCGCGCCGAGCAGGAAGAGGAGGGCCGTCTGGGCCAGGCGGTTCACAGCAGGACCGTTCCGGTCAGGGCCGATACGACGACGGCCAGGGCGAAGGTCGCGGGGGCGAACCGCAGGGCGAAGGCGCGGCCGAAGGTGCCCGCCTGCATCGCGAAGAGCTTCAGGTCGATCATGGGGCCGACGACCAGGAAGGTCAGACGGGCCGTCAGGGAGAACTGGGTCAGGGACGCCGCCACGAACGCGTCCGCCTCCGAGCAGATGGAGAGCAGGACGGCCAGGACCGCGAGGACCAGGACCGACAGCACGGGGTTACCGGCAGCGAGGCTCAGCCATTGCGCCGGGACCACCGCCTTCAGGGTCGCCGCGGCCATCGCGCCGATCACCAGGAAGCCGCCGGCGTGTGTCACGTCGTGGCGGACCGAGCCCCAGAAGGCCGGCCCCTTGCCCTGACCCTCGTACGACGCGCGGGCCGGGGGGCGCAGCCAGTCCGGGCGGCCGAGGCGGTGCCAGAGCCAGCCCATCGAGCAGGCCACCAGCAGACTCGCGGCGAAACGGGCCGGCACCATCTCCGGGTTGCCGGGGAACGCCACGGCCGTCGCCGTCAGCACGATCGGGTTGATGGCGGGCGCCGACAGGAGGAACGCCAGGGCCGCCGCCGGTGTGACGCCTCGGCGGACCAGGGCTCCGGCGACCGGCACGGACGCGCACTCGCAGCCCGGCAGTACCGCGCCGGCCGCGCCCGCGACCGGGACCGCCAGGACCGGGTGCTTGGGCAGGGCCCGGGCGAAGAACGACGGCGGCACGAACACCGCGATCGCCGCCGACAGCAGCACACCGAGCACCAGGAACGGCAGCGCCTGGACCATGACCGCGACGAACACCGTCATCCAGCTCTGCATCACCGGTGCGGCCAGGGCCCCGCGGATCGGGTCCTGGAACATCACCGCGGTGAGCAGCAGAAGGGTCAGCAGGAGGGGGGAGTCGAGGCGCCGGCCCTCCTCCTTGCCGCCCTCTTCCCGGCCGCCGTCGGCCGGGGGGTCCCCGCGCTCGGCGTCGTCCTGCGGGGCGGTCTTCGTGATGGCCACGGGCCCGGTACCTCCGGTGGTGCGCGAGGGCATTCCCCATTCCCTCCCCTTGCGTACGGGCGGCGACGGCCGGGCGTTCACGCGACACCGTCCCCTTCTGGAACCGGTCGTCCCGGTGAGGCAGTCTTCTCCTCGTGGGGAGCGTTCCGAACCAAGGCCAGCCGAGTGATCCGGCCGCACACATGATCGTGTGCGGTGACGACGGGCTCGCGCACCGGCTGGCCGCCGAACTCCGCGGTGTGTACGCCGAGCAGGTCACGCTCGTCGTACCGCCCTCGGGGAGACGGGTGCGTCAGCCCGTGGTCGGGCGGGCCCGGGCCGCCTCGGCGGCGCTGCTCGACCGGGTCGTGAACGCGGCCGTCAACCGGTCCGGCGCCGGCGGTGAACCGGCCGCGAGCGAGCAGGTCGTCGAGGCCGCCGAGCTCACCGAGGCAGTGCTCACCGAGGCCGGCGCCGACCGTGCGGCGGCGCTGGCGCTCGTCTACGACGACGACGAGACCAACATCCGTGCCGCGCTCACCGCCCGCCGGCTCAACCCGCGCCTGCGCCTCGTACTCCGGCTCTACAACCGGCGGTTGGGGCAGCACATCGAGGAACTGCTGGACCAGACCGCCGCCGTCGCCTCGGGAGACGGGCGGGGAGCGGGCCTCGACGCGTCGACGACGGTGCTGTCCGACGCCGACACGGCCGCGCCCGCGCTGGCCGCCACCGCCCTCGTCGGCACCAGCAAGGTCGTCCAGACCGAAGGACTCGTGCTGCGTGCGGTGGAACGGCAGCCGCCGCGGCCGGGCGAGGTGGCCGACCCGGGGCTGTGCACGCTGGCGCTGCTGTCCGCGACGAGCAACGACCCGGCCGGGGCCGATGGTTCGGAGAGCAGCGGGGAGCACGGGCCGCAGCTGCTGCCGGACGAGGCGGCGGTGGCGTCGGCGACCGGGCGCGGCACCGTGGTCCTGGAGCAGGTGTCGTACTCCGGGCCGTCCCTGCCGGCCGGGCGGGGCGGTGTGCCGCCGTTCGCCTCGCTGTTCTCGCGGCGGCTGCGGTGGTCGCTGGCCGGGCTGGTGGGGTGTGTGCTGGCCCTCGCCGTCGCGTTGACGATCGTGACCGGGGAGCATCCGCTGTACGCGACGTACGTCACGCTGCTCGATCTCTTCGGCATCAACGATCCCGCGTTCCACGAGTCGACCGGGCAGCAGGTGCTGCAACTGCTGTCCGGGCTGGTCGGGTTGCTGCTGCTGCCGGTGCTGCTGGCGGCGGTGCTGGAAGCGCTCGGCACGTTCCGCAGCGCGTCCGCGCTGCGCAAGCCGCCGCGGGGGCTCGGCGGGCATGTGGTGCTGCTCGGGCTCGGCAAGATCGGGACGCGGGTGCTGACGCGGCTGCGGGAGCTGCACATTCCCGTGGTGTGCGTGGAGTCCGATCCGGACGCGCGGGGGATGGCCACGGCGCGGCGGCTGCGGGTGCCGGTGGTGCTCGGGGACGTCACGCAGGAGGGGGTGCTGGAGGCCGCGAAGATCCACCGTGCGCATGCGCTCCTGGCGCTGACCAGTGCGGACACCACGAACCTGGAGGCCTCGCTGTACGCGCGGTCCGTACGGCCCGATCTGCGGGTGGTGCTGCGCCTGTACGACGACGACTTCGCGACGGCCGTCTACCGCACGCTGCGGGCCGCGCATCCGTACGCCCTCACGCGGAGCCGGAGTGTGTCCCATCTGGCCGCGCCCGCGTTCGCCGGGGCGATGATGGGGCGGCAGATTCTGGGGGCGATTCCGGTGGAGCGGCGGGTGCTGCTGTTCGCGGAGGTGGAGGTGGCCGGGCATCCGCAGTTGGAGGGGCGGACGGTCGGGGAGGCGTTCCGGGCCGGGGCCTGGCGGGTGCTGGCGCTCAATACGGCGCCCTCCGGGGGGCGGCGGGGTGACGGGGGGAGCGCGGAGGAGGACGGCGCGGCGGCGTCGGGGCTGGTGTGGGATCTGCCTCCTTCGTATGTGCTGGGCACGGGGGACCGGGTGGTGCTGGCGGCGACCCGGCGGGGGCTTGCGGAGTTGCTGGGGCGGAGGCGGCGGGAGCGGACGGGGACGTGACGCCGAGCGGTGCGTTGTTGTCCCGGCTCGGCGTCACGACGTACGCGGCACCGGTGCCCGGGCCGGGTCGGTCGCGCAACCCGGCGCAGCGGGGTGCCGCCCGCGCCCACCCGTGCCGCCCCGGGCGGCACGCATGCCCGCGGTTCACGGCCGCCGGCTCAAGTACCTCTCCGCGAACTCCAGCTCCAGCCGCACCTGCTTGATCCGCTCGTCCACCACCAGGGAGCCGTGACCGGCGTCGTAGCGGTAGACCTCGTGGACCGCGCCTCGCGCCTCCAGTCGCTTGACGTAGTTCTCGATCTGGCGGATCGGGCAGCGCGGGTCGTTGACGCCGGCCGAGATGTAGACCGGAGCCTTGACCTGGTCGACGTAGGTGAGGGGCGAAGAGGCCTCGAACCGGTCGGGGACCTCCTCGGGGGTGCCGCCCAGCAGCGTGCGGTCCATCGCCTTCAGCGCTTCCATCTCGTCGTGGTACGCCGTGACGTAGTCGGCTACGGGGACCGCCGCGATGCCGAGGGTCCACGCGTCGGGCTGGACACCGAGGCCGAGGAGGGTGAGGTAGCCGCCCCAGGAGCCGCCGGTGAGGACGAGGCGGCCGGGGTCGGCGAGGCCGGAGCCGACGGCCCATTCGCGGACCGCGGCGATGTCCTCGAGCTCGATGAGGCCGACGCGGTTCTTCAGGGCGTCCGTCCAGGCACGGCCGTAGCCCGTGGAGCCGCGGTAGTTGACACGGATCACCGCGTAGCCGTGGTCGACCCAGGCCGCCGGGCCCGCCGCGAAGGAGTCGCTGTCGTGCCAGGTGGGGCCGCCGTGGATGTCGAAGACCGTGGGAAGCGGCCCGGTGGTGCCCTGCGGCCTCTGGACGAGGGCGTGGATGCGGCCTCCCGGCCCGTCCACCCAGACGTCCTCCACCGGCACCGAGCCGGGCGACCTCATGCCGGGCGGGTCGAGCACGACACCGCCCGTCGTGGAGCGGACCGCCGACGGCTCGGCCGCCGAGGACCACAGGTACTCCACGCTGCCGTCGGGCCGGGCCGTCGCACCGGACACCGTGCCGGGCGGGGTCGGGATCTCCGCCAGGGCGCGGCCGGCCAGGTCGTAGCGGAACAGCTCGCTGCGGGCCTCGAAGCTGTGGGCGATGAGCAGGCCGCTGCCGTCCGGGTACCACTCGGCGCTGACGTCGCCCGGCAGCTCCAGCGCCAGGTCCGTCTCCTCGCCGGTGGCCACGTCCCACACCAGGGGCTCCCAGCGGCCGCGGCGCTGATGGCCGATGAGCAGGCGCGTGTCGCCGTCGACGGGGGCGAAGCCGAGGACCTCCAGGCCCAGCTCGCGGGTGCCGCCCTCGGTGTCGTCGAGGTCGGCGACCGCCGTGCCGTCGGGGCGCAGGACGCGCAGCGCGGAGTGCATCGCGTCGCCGTGCTCGGTGTGCTCGATGGCGATGAGCGAGCCGTCGTGGGAGAGGTCGCCGACGCCGGCCGACTCGCGGTGCCGGTAGATCTCCACCGGTTCCTCGCCGGTGCGGACGAGGTGGATCGTCGTGCCGTCCTCGTCCGTGGAGCGGCCCACGACCGCCGTACGCCCGTCACGGCCGAGGGCGAGGCCCGCCGGGTAGGAGGCGTCCAGGCCCTCGGCCGCCGGGTCGTCCGCGCCGCCCTCGAAGGGCTGGCGGCGCCACACGCCGAACTCGTCGCCGTCCTTGTCGTCGAACCACCAGATCCACGCGCCGTCCGGGGACAGCACGCCGTCCGTCGTGCCGTTCGGCCGGTCCGTCACCTGGCGCTGCTCGCCGGTCGACCGGTCCCAGGCGTACAGCTCGTACGTCCCGGTCGCGTTCGAGACGAACAGCGAGCGGTCCGGAGCGTCCTCCGCCCAGTCGGGCAGGGACACCCGGGGCGCCCGAAAGCGCTTCTCCCAGTCCGGCATCCGCTCCTGCCGTCCCGCCTGTACCGCTTGCTCGTGCTGGTCCCGCTGATCCCGCGCGTCGGACCCGTTGCTCTCAGTCATGGCCCCATACTGCCCGCCCCGGCCGGCAATTCGCTGGCGAGGTCCCCAGCCTGTGGATAACCTCCACCGGTCCCCCTCCCGAGCAGGTCAGGAGTCACACCCTTGTACTCCCCCACCCCGGCCGACTGGAATGAGGCCAACCGCGCCCACTGGGACGAGCGGGTCCCGCTGCACGTCGCCGGTGATTTCTACGATCTGGACGCCTTCCGGGCCGGTCAGGACCCCTTGCGCGACTTCGAGCTCGCCGAGGTCGGTGATGTCGGCAACCGCTCTCTGCTGCACCTGCAGTGCCACATCGGCCTCGACACGCTGTCCTGGGCCCGGCACGGCGCCGCCCGCGTCGTCGGGCTCGACTTCTCCGAACCCGCGATCGACCTGGCCCGCGAGCTCGCGCGCGACCTCGGGCTGGGCCCGGAGCGGGCGGCGTTCGTCGCGGCGGACGTGTACGACGCGGCGGCCGCGGTCCCGGACCCGTCGTACGACATCGTGTACACCGGGGTCGGCGCGCTGTGCTGGCTGCCCGACATCGGGCGCTGGGCGGAGACCGTCGCGTCGCTGGTGGCACCCGGCGGGTTCCTCTACCTCAGCGAGTTCCACCCGCTCACGGACGTCCTCGACGACGAGACCGGCTCGCGGATCACGCACGACTACTTCGCCCGTGACGCCTGGGTCGAGGAGAGCGCCGGGTCGTACGCGGCCGGAGCCGAGTTCACGCACAGCCGGCGGGTCGAGTGGCAGCACCCGGTCGGGGAGGTCGTCTCGGCGCTCGCGGCGGCCGGGCTGCGGATCGAGTTCCTGCACGAGCACGACGTGTCGCTGTTCCGGCGGTTCGGGAGCTTCGAGCGGCGGGACGGTTACTTCCGCTTTCCGGAGTGCCGGCCGCGGATTCCGCTGATGTACTCGATCCGGGCCCGGAGGGACTGACCGTACGGAGCGACCTCGCCGGCCGGAACCCGCCGACGGGCCCGGGCCGTTGCCGACCCCCGCGGGCCGGGCCTGCCCGGCAGCCCCGTACCGTGGGGGTGTGTACCGGTTTCTGCTGACGCCCCGATGGTGGGGGATCAACGTCTTCGTGCTGTTGTCCATCCCCTTCTGCATCTTCATGGGGTCCTGGCAGCTGGGCCGGTTCGAGGACCGTGTGCAGGACCATCGCACCGCGACCGAGCAGGTCTCCGAGGCGCGGCACGAGGCGCCCCGGCCCCTCGAGGACATGCTGCCGGTGACCAAGGCCACCTCAGGGAAGCTGGTCACCGCCGGCGGGCGGTACGGCAAGCAGCTGCTGGTGCCCGGGCGGGAGCTCGACGGCAAGCAGGGCTTCTACGTGCTGACGCTGCTGCGGACCGGCTCGGGTGAGGCGCTGCCCGTGGTGCGGGGATGGCTGCCCGGGGACGCCGGCGCGGCGAAGGTTCCCGCACCGCCGGCCGGTGAGGTCACCGTCACCGGGGCGCTGCAGGCGTCGGAGACGCCGGGGGACAACGGGGTCAGTGCGCAGGGCGGGCTGCCGGCCGGGCAGACCTCTGCGATCAGTGCGGCGTCGCTGGTGAATCTGGTGCCGTACGACGTGTACGACGCGTGGGTCACGCTGACGACGGGTGACTCGGGGATGAAGGCGGTGCCGGCTGCCGCGCCGCCGGATTCGGGGCTTGATCTGAAGGCGTTCCAGAACCTGGGCTACACCGCCGAGTGGTTCGCCTTCGTGGGGTTCGTGATCTTCATGTGGTTCCGGCTGGTACGGCGTGAGGTGGAGTCCGCGCGCGACGCGGAGCTGGGGCTGGTGACGGGTGAGGAGCCTGTCGCTGTGGACGCCGCTGTGAACTGAGCGGCGCCTTCGCCCGGGCCGGGTGGGTCTGCGGCCCGGCGTGGCGGGGTGCCTCCCCCAAGCTCTCGGCTGCGCTCGAGCAGGGGGTACCCCCATCGCCCACCCGTGCCGCCCTGGGGGCACCTCCCAGGCCCTTAAGGCACTGGGGGAGGCACGACTGCCCGCAGCCAAGCGGGATCAGCAACCCGCACCCCGTGGCTACGCCCCCGCCAGCACGCCCGTCCAGTACACCGTCCCCGCGCACGCGTTGGACACCGTCACCGAGCTCGCGCCCGAGCCCGTGGCCGGGGTGTACGTCACCGCCACGCTGCCGTCGACCGTGCCGTCCTCCGTGGCCAGCTGCGGGGCCGTGCCCGTGTCGCCGCCGGTGGAGGTGCCGGCCGTGGTCGTCGGGTCCTCCGACGGGGTGGGGTCGGGGCTGGGATCGGGGCCGCCGACGCTGCCGCCGGGGGTGGGGCAGGTCTCGGAGGGGACCCAGGCGAACTTCACGTCGTAGCCGATGCCCGGCTGGAGCACCAGCTGGGCGGCCTCCAGGGACGGGTCGGGCAGGAGCCCGGCCGCCGCGTCCCCGGCGGTGTGCCGGACCGCACCGACCTTGCTGATGTCGGCCGCGCCCTGCGGCAGCGCGCTCACCGAGCCGGGGCCGGTGACCGTACAGGCCGCGCCGGAGACGTTGGTGACACGGAAGGAGCCGGAGACGGCGCCCGTGGAGTCAGGGGCGTTGCTGCTTCCCGAGGCGGGGCCGAGCTGGGCCGGGGTGCACGCCGGGATGCCGGCGGCGGTGGTGGAGGAGGGGTCGGTTCCGCCCTGGGACGCGCCGGTGGAGGCGCCGGATCCCTTGCCCTTGTCCTTCTCCTTCTTGTCGTCCTTCTCCTTGCCCTCGGTCTTGCCGGAGGAGCCGCCCGCGGTGCTCTCGCCGCCGTCCGGGCCCTTGCCCTCTCCCGAGCCGCCCTGGGTCTCGGAGGCGTGGCCGATGGCGGACGGGTTGGCGTCGGAGCCGGTGGCGTTGGAGACGTGCACCAGGGCGGGGATGGCGGTGCCGATGAAGAGCGCGGCGGCGGCCATGCCGACGACGGCCTGCCGCTTGCGGGTCCGCCGCTGGGGCACCGCCTTCCGCAGATAGTCCAGGGTGCCGTCGCGCGGCTCCACCTCCTGCACCACCTGGTGCAGCATCGTGCGCAGGTCCAGCTCGTCCGAGTCGAGCCCGTCGGGGCTCTGGTCGTCGGGGCCGTGGTTCACAGTTCCGTTCCCAGCGTGCGATTGCTTCGGATCTTGCCCGTGCAGCCTTGTCGGCGTCTGCCACTCTTCGAGGCGCTCGACGGGCTCGGGGCCGTCGCGCCCCTTGCCGCCCGCGCCGTTGCCGTCACTCATGCCGACGCCTCCATGGCGACCCTGAGCGCCGCGATACCGCGCGAGCCGTACGCCTTGACCGAGCCCAGCGATACGCCGAGCGTCTCGGCGACCTGCGCTTCGGTCATGTCCGCGAAGTAGCGCAGCACCAGCACCTCGCGCTGGCGGCGCTGCAGCCCCTTCATCGCCTTGATGAGGGAGTCGCGCTCCAGCTGGTCGTAGGCGCCTTCCTCGGCGCTGGCCATGTCGGGCATCGGCTTCGACAGCAGCTTCAGGCCGAGTATGCGGCGGCGCAGCGCGGAGCGCGAGAGGTTGACGACGGTCTGGCGCAGGTACGCCAGGGTCTTCTCGGGGTCGCGGACCCGCTTGCGGGCGGAGTGGACACGGATGAACGCCTCCTGCACGACGTCCTCGCAGGAGGCGGTGTCGTCGAGGAGGAGGGCGGCGAGACCCAGCAGCGAGCGGTAGTGCGCGCGGTAGGTCTCGGTGAGGTGGTCGACGGAGGTGCCGGCCGCTACGCCGTCCTCTGCGCCGTCACGCTGGTTGGGTATGCGGGCCGGCCGCGCTGCGGGCACGGGCGCGATCACCGGCATGCCACCGGGCGTACCGGCCATGCGGGGTCGTAGAGCCGCCGGACGGGGCGGTCGAAGGACCGTGCCGCGTGCCGCGCTGAAGTCGAGTACCTCTGCCACGCCTGTTGGACACGCTGACCCCCGTGAGGGTTGTACGTGCCGGGCATCACTTTCACGCCGACCGTCGTCGTCGGCGGTCTACCCGCGTCAGGCAGCACAACCGATGGTGCATTAAATGCCCTCATGCGCCCCGCTCTTCCCCTATGTCCAGATGTGAACGGACGTCCCCACGCCCGGTTCCAGGCGTCCCCACGCCTGATGAAGCGCTCCCACGGCCGAAGGGCGACCGCAAAGACGCTCCCCGCCCTCCGCACGGTTGCGGAGGACGGGGAGCTAAATCCTCTGATGCCGAAGCGCCACGAAACAAGTGGTCCGGACCATCGACCGGCTCACATGTCGTCCTCAGATCCTACAAACCGCCTCTGACATCGGCCGGGAGTTTCGGCGACGCGAAACTTCACGAAACCCGGGCGGCCACCCCGGTCAGGGCAGCTCGGCCGCGACGAGCTCGGCGATCTGAGCGGTGTTGAGCGCGGACCCCTTGCGCAGATTGTCCCCGCACACGAACAGTTCGAGCGCCGTGGGGTCGTCCAGCGCCCGCCGGACCCGCCCGACCCAGGTCGGGTCGGTGCCGACCACGTCGGCGGGGGTCGGGAACTCCCCCGCGGCCGGGTTGTCGAAAAGCACGACCCCGGGCGCCGTGGCGAGGATCTCGCGGGCCTTGTCGACGGTGACCTCGCTCTCGAAGCGGGCGTGCACGGTCAGGGAGTGCGTGGTGATCACCGGCACCCGGACACAGGTGACGGCCACGGGAAGGCGGGGCAGCCCGAGGATCTTGCGGGACTCGTCCCGCACCTTCATCTCCTCCGACGACCAGCCGTCCTCGCGCGCCGTACCGGCCCACGGCACGACGTTCAGCGCGACCGGCTCCGGGAACGGCCCGGTGTGGTCCCCCACGGCCCGGCGTACGTCGCCGGGGCCGGTCCCCAGCTCCGTGCCCGCGACCAGGGACAGCTGCTGCCGCAGCGTCGCCACACCGGCGCGTCCGGCACCGCTGACGGCCTGGTACGAGGAGGCGACCAGCTCGCGCAGCCCGAACTCGGCGTGCAGCGCGCCCAAGGCCACGATCATGGAGAGCGTCGTGCAGCTGGGGTTGGCGATGATCCCGCGCGGGCGCATCCGTACGGCGTGCGGGTTGACCTCGGGCACGACGAGCGGCACGTCCGGGTCCATCCGGAACACGCCGGAGTTGTCGACCACCACCGCGCCCTTGGCGGCGGCGATGGGCGCCCACCGCTCGGCGATCTCGTCGGGGACGTCGAACATGGCGACGTCGACCCCGTCGAAGGCTTCCTCGGTGAGCGCCGCGACCTCGGTCTCCTCGCCGCGCACGGTCAGCTTGCGGCCGGCCGAGCGCGGGGAGGCGATCAGCCGGATCTCGCCCCAGATGTCCGCCCGCTGGGACAGGATCCGGAGCATGACCGTGCCGACGGCTCCGGTCGCTCCCACCACGGCGAGCGTCGGACGCCCGGACCGTCCGGTCCGGGCGTCCTGTCGGAGGTCGGCCATCAGCGGCCGGTGCCTCCGTAGACGACGGCTTCGTCGCTGTCGGAGTCGAGTCCGAACGCGGAGTGCACGGCCCGGACGGCCTCGGGCACGTCGTCGGCGCGGGTGACGACCGAGATGCGGATCTCGGAGGTCGAGATCAGCTCGATGTTCACGCCCGCGTCGGACAGGGCCGTGAAGAAGTCGGCCGTGACACCCGGGTTGGTCTTCATGCCGGCGCCGACGAGGGAGATCTTGCCGATCTGGTCGTCGTAGCGCAGCGAGTCGAAGCCGATGCCGGCCTTGTTCTTCTCCAGCGCGTCGATGGCCTTGCGGCCCTCGGTCTTCGGCAGCGTGAAGGAGATGTCCGTCAGGCCCGTGGAGGCGGCGGACACGTTCTGCACGACCATGTCGATGTTGATCTCGGCGTCGGCGATCGTGCGGAAGATCGAGGCCGCCTCGCCCGGCTTGTCCGGCACGCCGACGACCGTGACCTTGGCCTCGGAGGTGTCGTGCGCGACACCGGAGATGAGAGCCTGCTCCACCTGCTTGTCCCCTTGCGTAATCGGCTCGCTGCTGACCCATGTGCCCTGGAGTCCGCTGAAGCTGGACCGGACGTGGATCGGGATGTTGTACCGGCGGGCGTACTCCACACAGCGGTGGAGCAGCACCTTCGACCCGGACGCCGCCAGTTCGAGCATGTCCTCGAAGGAGATCCAGTCGATCTTCCGGGCCTTCTTCACCACCCGCGGGTCGGCGGTGAACACGCCGTCGACGTCGGTGTAGATCTCACAGACGTCGGCGTCGAGGGCGGCGGCGAGAGCCACCGCCGTGGTGTCGGAGCCGCCACGGCCGAGGGTGGTGATGTCCTTGGTGTCCTGGCTGACGCCCTGGAAACCGGCGACGATCGCGATGTTGCCCTCGTCCACGGAGGTCTTGATCCGGCCCGGCGTGACGTCGATGATCCGGGCCTTGTTGTGGACCGAGTCGGTGATGACACCCGCCTGGCTGCCGGTGAACGACTGGGCCTCGTGGCCCAGCTTTTTGATCGCCATGGCCAGCAGGGCCATGGAGATCCGCTCTCCGGCGGTCAGCAGCATGTCGAGCTCGCGCCCGGCAGGCATCGGGGAAACCTGCTCGGCGAGATCGATCAGCTCGTCCGTCGTGTCGCCCATCGCGGAAACCACGGCAACCACCTGGTTGCCGTTCTGCTTCGCTTCCACGATCCGCTTGGCGACGCGCTTGATGCCCTCGGCATCGGCTACGGAGGAGCCTCCGTACTTCTGCACGACAAGGCCCACGTGCGCTCCTCGCTCAATCCGTCTCTATCCGCTCATACGCATTCGTACCGCGGTCGGCTCAGTCTAACGAGCGTCCGAAAATCCCTTCCGCGATATCGCATGGTGAGACTTCCGGGGTACTCGCTCAGAGCTGCTCATGCCCATCTCGGCACCGGCCACGCGAGAAAGTGCCCGGCGTCACAATCACACGTGGGCCGAGCCCTGTGCCCCAACTTTCAAGCACTAGGGTTCGCCTGTGCGCGTACTCCTGGTGGAAGACGATGAACCGGTCGCCGAGTCCCTGCGCCGTGGCCTGCGGCGCTACGGCTTCGAGGTCGAGTGGGTCACCACGGGGGAGGCGGCCCTCGGGCACGAGGGTCCCTACGACGTCGTCCTGCTGGATCTCGGCCTGCCCGACGCCGACGGCCTGGACGTCTGCAAAACGCTGCGCGGGCGCGGCGACATCCCGATCATCGTGATCAGCGCCCGCAGCGACGAGACGGACCGGGTGGTCGGCCTGGAGCTCGGCGCGGACGACTACGTCACCAAGCCGTTCGGCGTCCGGGAGGTCATCGCGCGGATAAGGGCGGTCATGCGCCGCGCGCAGCCCCGCACCCCCGCGCAGACGCCCGACGCCGGCCCCGACCGCTACGGCACCCGTCTGACGATCGACCGCAGGGCGGCCCGGGTGCGCGTGGACGGCGAGGAGGTCGCCCTCGCGCCCAAGGAGTACGACCTGCTGGCCTTCCTCACCGAGGAGCCCGGGGCGCTGATGTCGCGCGAGCAGATCATGGAAGCGGTCTGGGACGCGAACTGGTTCGGGCCGACGAAGACGCTGGACGTGCACGTGGCGGCGCTGCGGCGCAAGCTCGCGGGGGCGATCGTCATCGAGGCGGTGCGCGGGGTCGGCTTCCGCCTCGAGATCACCGGGGAGCCCGGCACGGGCGGGAGCGGCGCCGCCTCATGATCCGCCAGCTCGTCCGCAGCTACGTCCTGCTCGTGGCGGTCGCCATCGCGCTGTTCACCGTGCCGGTGGCGTTCACGCTCACGGACCAGCTGCGCGGTGACACCAGGTCGGCCGTCCTGCGCGAGGCCCACGCCATGGCCCTGCTGCTGGGCGACGGCCGGGCCGCCTCCTGCCAGGCGCTCGAGGAGATGGCCGGGGCCTACGACGACGAGATCCAGGTGACCCGCACCGCGAGCTGCGCGGCGGACCTGCCGCGGCCGGCGGCGGACGCGGCACTGACCCGGGCCCTGGAGGAGGGCACGCCCACCACGAACTGGGGCTCCTCCTTCATCTGGGGCCCCGAACTCGAGGTCACGGTGCCCGCCCACGCGGCCGGCACGGACCGGGTCGTCGGTGCCGTGCGCGTCGTGTACTCGACCGACGAGATGACCGGCCGCCTGTGGCAGATCTGGGGCTTCCGGGCGATCCTCGCCGTGCTCGTCCTCGGGGTGGCCGCGCTGCTCGGCGTCGCGGTGGCCCGGCGCCTCACCCGGCCGCTGCGCCAGCTCAACGACATGGCCAGCAAGTTCAGCGACGGCGATCTGACCGCCCGCTCCCCCGTGACGGGCCCGCCCGAGACCCAGACCCTGGCGCGCACCCTCAACCAGGGCGCCGAACGCCTGGACACCCTGATCGCGGCCCAGCGCATCTTCGTCGCGGACGCCTCCCACCAACTGCGCACCCCCCTCACGGCGTTGCGGCTGTCCCTGGACAACATCGCGGACGGGGT
Organism: Streptomyces flavovariabilis; assembly: GCF_000725785.1. Taxonomy (NCBI): domain Bacteria; kingdom Bacillati; phylum Actinomycetota; class Actinomycetes; order Kitasatosporales; family Streptomycetaceae; genus Streptomyces; species Streptomyces flavovariabilis. Next base: position 172,839 of record NZ_JNXD01000018.1, read on the forward strand.
GGACGACGAGTTCGTACGGGAGGACGTGGAGCAGGCGACGGCGGAGGTCGTCCGGATGAGCCGGCTGGTCAGCGGGCTGCTGGTGCTGGCCCGGGCCGAGGCGAAGGTGGCGGCGGCCGAGCCGCTCCCGCTGTTGGACATCGTGCGGGAGCGGCTCGCCGTGTGGAGGCCGGCCGCCGACGAGCGCGGAGTCACCATCGCGCTCGGGGGGAGTGCCGACGGCCGGCCGTCTGTGCTGGCCAGCCCCGGTCATCTGGACCAGATGCTGGACAACGTGCTCTCCAACGCCCTGGAGGTCTCGCCCGACGGCGGGACGATCACCGTGCGGGTGGAGCCCCGGGGCGATGTGGTGGGGGTGTCGGTCCTCGACGAGGGGCCCGGCATGTCCGACGCCGAGAAGTCCCGTGCCTTCGACCGCTTCTGGCGCGGCCAGGGCCTGACCGGGAAGTCCGGCTCCGGCCTCGGTCTCGCCGTCGTCAAACAGCTGGCGACGGACGACGGCGGGACCGTGGCGCTGACGGACGCCCCGGGTCGCGGCCTGTGCGTGACGATCACGCTGCGGGCGTCCCACCGGGGCGGCGGCTGACCCGGCTCAGCCCTGCGGCATCTTCGAGGAGTGGTGGTTGACGATCAGCCACGTGCCGTTCGGCTGCTTCTCGTAGGCGTAGGTGTAGCGGGCCTTGACGGTGCTCTTCTCACCCGTGGCGGGGTCGGTGAGCGCGAACTCGTAGACGCCGGTGTCGATGACGGTGTCGCGGTCGAGGACGTTGACGACGGACTCGGTCTTCGTCCCGACCGGCTTGTTCCGCAGGAAGTGCTCGAAGTAGCCGAGGATCCCGGCTCTGTCCGTGCGGACCTGGTCGGAGACGGTCGGCAGCAGGACGGCGTCCTTCGCGTACAGGTCGGCGACCTTCTTCGGGTCGCCGGTCCGCAGCGCGGCGTTCCAGTGGTCGAACAGCCCGAGCACCTGCGTCCTGGTCACCGGCTCGGCGCGCTTCTCGCCCTTGCTCCCCGAGTCGGCTCCGGCGACCGAGGCACCGAGGGCGAAGGTGCCGGCGGCCAGGACCGCGGTGGCGGTGGCGATGGCTGTGCTCCGGCGGGCGGGGCGACGGCTCATGACATCTCCAGTGACCGAAGGGAGTTGCTTGCCTCCGCGTTCGCCGCGGTGGAAGTGACTCCAGCCTCGCGCTTCGCCGGTCAGGGGCCGTGCAGCCCGCGTACAGGGGACGTACAAGGTGCCCCCAATTCACGCGGCGTGACCGGGGGCCGGGCGCTACCGTCTGGGCATGGAGATACTGCGCTACGTGGCGTTCAGCACGGATCCCGAAGGCGGCAACCCCGCGGGGGTGGTGCTCGACGCGAGCGGCGCCGACGACGCGGCGATGCTGGCGACGGCGGCCGAAGTCGGCTACTCGGAGACGGCGTTCGTGGTGGAGGCCTGCGACGGCTCCCTGAACGTCAGGTACTTCAGCCCGCTGGCGGAGGTGCCGTTCTGCGGCCACGCGACGATCGCCACGGCCGTCGCCCACGCGGAGCGGCACGGCACCGGGCGGCTGCTGCTGCGCACCGCGGCGGGTCCGGTCACCGTCACCACGGACCGGGCGGCGGACGGCGCGGTCGTGGCGACCCTCGTGAGCGTCGCACCGCGTACGGCACCGGTCGAGGAGGCGGATCTCGCCGAACTGCTGGCGATCCTGGGCTGGTCGGCCCGGGACCTGGATCCGGAGCTGCCGCCCCGGGTGGCCTTCGCCGGGGCCTGGCACCCGGTCATCGCCGCAGCGAGCCGGGAGCGGCTGGCGGACCTGGACTACGACATGGCCGCGCTCACCGCCCTCATGGCCCGCAGGGACTGGACCACGATCGACCTGGTCCGGCGGGAGTCACCCACCGTCTTCCACGCCCGCAACCCGTTCCCGCCCGGCGGCGTGACCGAGGACCCGGCGACGGGAGCGGCTGCGGCGGCGTTCGGCGGCTATCTGAGGGAACTCGGTCTCGTCACGCCACCGGCGACGCTGACGATCCACCAGGGCGCCGACATGGGACGGCCGAGCGTGATCACGGTGTCCGTTCCGGAGGGCGCTGACACCGGGATCGGCGTCACCGGTACGGCCGTTTCGATCTGACCGCCTACGTCGCCGGGCGCAGCCCCAGTGGCTCCGCGATCTCCTCCGTCATCACCCGGCCCGCCTCGATCTCCAGCGTGTCGTCGCCCATGCCCTGGTCCGTGTCCAGACCGTCGAGTTCGGCGAGGGGCTGGTTGAGGCGGACGTGGGCGAGGACCGACTGGAGGGCCCTCAGGCTCGCCGAGGCGGTGGAGCCCCAGTTGGAGAAGTAGGAGAACTGCCACCACCACAGGGCCTCCGAGGTGCGGCCCGCCCGGTAGTGGGCCATGCCGTGGCGCAGGTCCGTGATGACGTCCGTGAGGTCGTCGGAGATGCGGGCCGGAACCGGGGCCTTGCGGGGCTCGTAGGGGTCGAAGACCTCCGAGTAGACGTCGATCGGGTCCAGCAGGCGGGCCAGGTTCTCGCGGAGCTCGTCGACGTCCGGCTCGGGACCCGAGTCGGGTTCGTAGCGCTCGTCGGGCACGATGTCCTCGTGCGCGCCGAGCCGGCCGCCGGCCAGGAGGAGTTGGGAGACCTCCAGGAGGAGGAAGGGCACGGCCGATTCCGGCTCGTCGCCCTTCGCGACCTCCGTGACGGCGACCAAAAAGCTCTCGATCTGGTCCGCGATCTGGACCGCGAAATCGTCCGGGTTCTGCTCGGTCGCGTGCAGCGTGGCGTCAGACATCTAGGAGTCGTCTCCCCTCGAAGGCGCGTCCGAGGGTGACCTCGTCCGCGTATTCCAGGTCCCCACCCACCGGGAGGCCGCTGGCCAGGCGGGTGACCTTCAGGCCCATGGGCTTGATCATGCGGGCGAGGTACGTCGCTGTCGCCTCGCCTTCGAGATTCGGGTCCGTGGCCAGGATCAGCTCGGTGACCGTCCCGTCCGCCAGGCGGGCCAGGAGCTCTCTGATGCGCAGGTCGTCCGGGCCGACGCCGTCGATCGGGCTGATCGCGCCGCCCAGGACGTGGTAGCGGCCCCGGAACTCACGCGTGCGCTCGATCGCCACGACGTCCTTCGGCTCCTCGACCACGCAGACGACGGCCGGGTCACGGCGGGTGTCGCGGCAGATGTTGCACAGCTCCTCCTGTGCGATGTTGCCGCAGGTCGCGCAGAAGCGGACCTTCGCCTTGACCTCCGTCAGGGCCTGCGCGAGGCGCCGGACGTCCGTCGGCTCGGCCTGCAGGATGTGGAAGGCGATCCGCTGGGCGCTCTTCGGACCGACGCCGGGCAGCCGTCCCAGCTCGTCGATCAGGTCCTGGACCACGCCTTCGTACAACGGACTGCCCTTCCTGGGTCTTCGGGGTCGGTACGCACCGTCCCGTACGTACCGTAGTTGTCTGCCGCCTGTCGGAGGAAGGCGGTGCGCCGGGTCAGAACGGCAGGCCGGGGATACCGCCGCCGCCCAGACCCTGCGCGAGCGGGCCCAGTTTCTGCTGCTGGAGCGCCTGCGCGTTCTCGTTGGCCGCCTGGACCGCCGCCACGACCAGGTCGGCGAGGGTCTCGGTGTCGTCCGGATCCACCGCCTTCGGGTCGATCTTCAGGGCGCGCAGCTCGCCGGCGCCGGTGACGGTGGCCGTCACCAGACCGCCGCCCGCCTGCCCGTCGACCTCCGTCTGCGCCAGTTCCTCCTGCGCCTGTGCCAGGTCCTGTTGCATCTTCTGGGCCTGCTGGAGCAGCTGCTGCATATTGGGCTGGCCACCACCGGGGATCACGATCAGCTCCTTGCTCGGTACGGGTTTTCCCGTTCGGCACGAGCCTACGTGGTCGGGGCTGCCGTCGCCCCAGCACTCTTTCGAGTGAGTCCCCCTCGCGCCCTATACCCGATCAAGGAATACTTCCGGGCGGAAAAGAGGCGAAAGCTACGTCTTCGCCACCCATTGGGAGGTAGGAAGGGTCGGGCGCGTTCCAGGATGCAGGCTTTCGTCCATCGCGCAGCGTGATCGGTGGGTGAACCGTGCGTGGTCATTCGTGGTCAGTGAGGAGTGCCGGGTGGGTCAGCCGGAGATGCAGCCCGAGGGGCCGCCTCAGGACGGGCGGGGCGAGCAGGCGGCGGCCGGGCTGCGGCCGGGCGATCTGACCGGGCGGGTCTTTCCGCTCGGGGACTGGGGCGAGCCGGCGGTCCGGCTGGACGAGCTGTACCGGTGGGTGGAGCGCGGGGCGCTGCGGACGGCGGCCTGGTACCTCGCGGACCGGGTGTGGAAGCGGCGGTGCGCGCGGGTGCTGCGCTGCGGGACCGCGGCCGGGGCGGTCACCGGGGTCACGCTGCCCCTGCTGGATCTGACCGGGGCCGCGGGCGGGGTCGCACCCTGGGGGTGTCTGGCGCTGCTGGCGGGGGCGGCGTGTGTGGCCGTCGACCGGTACTTCGGGGTGACGTCCGGGTGGATGCGGGACGTGGCCACCGCGCAGGCCGTGCAGCGGCGGCTGCAGGCGCTGCAGTTCGACTGGGCGGCGGAGAGTGTGCGGGAGGTGCTGGGGCCGGCGGAGGGCACGGCCGGCGAGGCCGCCGAGCGGTGCCTCGGGGTGCTGCGGAGGTTCTCCGAGGACGTGACGGAGCTGGTGCGGGTGGAGACGGCGGACTGGATGGGGGAGTTCCGGTCGGGGTGTGCCGCGCCGGCGGGGTTGCAGGCGGTGGTGTTCCCGGGGCCGGGGCGCGGGGCGGAGGTGGGCGTGAACGGGCGGTTCACGGTCCCCCCGGCGGGGGGCGCGCGGCCGAACATGCCCCGGCAGCGGCCGCCGGAGCCGCGGTGAGCCGGTCGGCGGCCCGGCGGGATCACGGGGCCCGCGGCCAGGACGCGCACAGAGCTCGCCGGTGCCCGGACGATGCGATCGTCCGGGCACCGTAGGACCGTACGAGCGCCTCTCCGGTTGCACGTCGGCCGGAATCCGCCCGACGTGCAACGGCCTCCCGGTCACCGGGAGTCGGTCACTGCTTCGTGTACGTCAGCCGCTCCCCGCTGCTGCTGTTCACGCGCTGGAGCGTGCCGTCCGGGAGGAGGGTGACCTCGGTGGCCGCGCCCGGGGTGCAGGCGGTGCGGGGCTGCCCGGCCTTCACGGTGGACGGGCCGATCTTCAGCGCGCCGCCGGTGGCGGGCTCCGCGGTCAGTCGCCCTTCGAACACGCAGTGGTAGGTGCCACCGTCCTTGGTGGGGCCGTCGGCCACGAGGGACAGGACCGTGTCGCCCGGTTCGCCCTGCTGGAGGGTGAGCGAACGGCTGTGCTCGCCGTCGGCGTTGTCGATGGTCGTGGTCCAGGTGCCGAGGTACCCGGTCGGGATCGTGCCGTCCGCCGGGGAAGGGGAGGTGTCCGGCTGCGAGGTCGTCGGGGACGGGCCCGGAGTGGTCGCGCCCGTGCTCTGCGTGGGGCCGGGGCCGGGGCCGCCGTCGGTCCGGTCGTCGGCGCCGCCCTGCATCAGCGCGTACACCGACCCGCCGGCGGCGAGCGCGACGACCAGGGCGATCACGACGAGCAGCGCGGTGGAACGGCCGCCTCCTCGCGGCGGCGGCTGCGGCGGGCCGTACGGCGGGGTCGTGCCGTAGGGCGGCGGGCCGTAGGGCGGGGTGGAACCGAGGCCGCCGTAGGCGGGGTGGGGCGGGGCGATGCCCGGAACTCCGTGCTGGGGGTGCTGCTGGGGGTGGCCGTACGCCGGGTACGGGGGCGGGGGTGTCTGCATCTGCGGGTGGGACGGGGCGCCGGGGCCAGGAAGTTGCCCGGGTGCCTGGGGCGCGCTCTGCCCCGCGACCATGGTGGGCAGATGGTTCACCGGCGGCCCCTCGCCCGGCAGGCCCGGCGGAGGCGGCCCGGGGGTCGCGGCGGGCGCCGTCGCGGGGGCCGGGGGCGGCGCGGGGCGGGGCGACGACTCGTCGGCGGCGGGGCCGTGCTCGGGGGTGGG
>NZ_JNXD01000019.1:0-177540 GCF_000725785.1 Streptomyces flavovariabilis
TGGCAGACTTCCTCCACACCTACAACCACCACCGCTGCCACACCGCACTCGCAGGCCAGCCACCCATCACCCGCGTCAACAACGCTGCGGGTCAATACAGCTAGGGCCTGTTGTCCAGGTCGGGCCGCAGGGGAGCGCGGAAGCCGTCCGGTGCCGGCCGGAGGCCTCAGATCCCCTGCCACTCCGGCTTGTTGGCGTAGGTGTGCCGGAAGTAGTCCGCCAGCTTCAGCTTCGACGCGGCGGCCTCGTCGACGACGACGGTCGCATGCGGGTGGAGCTGGAGCGCGGACGCGGGGCATACCGCGGCGATCGGCCCTTCCACCGTCGCCGCGACCGCGTCCGCCTTGCCCTCGCCGGTGGCGAGCAGCACCAGATGCCGGGCCTCCAGGATGGTGCCGATACCCTGCGTGATCACGTGGTGCGGCACCTGGTCTATGTCGCCGTCGAAGAAGCGCGCGTTGTCGATGCGGGTCTGCTCGGTCAGCGTCTTGATCCGCGTCCGCGACGCCAGCGACGAGCACGGCTCGTTGAACCCTATGTGCCCGTCGGTCCCGATCCCGAGCAGCTGAAGGTCCACACCCCCGGCGTCCGACAGGGCCTTGTCGTACGCCTCGCACGCCCCCTGCACGTCCTCAGCCGTGCCGTCCGGGCCCGTGAACTGCTCCATCCCGATCCCGAGCGGCTCCAGCACCTCGCGCCGCAGCACCGAGCGGTAGGACTCCGGATGGTCGGCGGGCAGCCCCACATACTCGTCGAGCTGCGCGATCCGCGCCCGCCCGACGTCCACGGCACCGGAGCGCACCTTCGCCGCCAGCGCCTCGTACACCGGCAGCGGCGTCGAGCCGGTGGCCACGCCGAGCACAGCGCCGGGCTTGCGGCGGAGCAGCTTGGCCATGGCCTCGGCGATGAGCTCGCCGCCCGCATTGGCGTCCGGAACGATGACAACTTCCACGCTGGGCCTGCCGATCTGAGAGGAGTACTCAACTGGGACGGGACCCGGGAGGGGTCGTGTGGTTTAGACCAATCTAACAGAGCGGGCCTGTCCCTCCCAGGGTGAGCGCCGCCGCTCCCACGCGAACAGCGCCGCCGTGCCGACCAGGTCACCAGGGGGTGAACAATGCCGCTCCGCACAGGGTTCGGGAGTGGAAAGCGAGGGCCTTCCGGGCGGGCGCTGTCCGGCCCCGGGGAGTGAAATGGGGTCTGCAGCCGCCCCGCCCAGGAAGGACCCGCCATGACAGCCCCCGACACACCGCACCCCCTCAGCGAGCTCCCCGGCCGGACCATGGCCCGTGAAATGGCGGAGCAGCCCACCGTCCTGCGCCGGATCCTCTCCGGGGGCGCCCCGGCCATCCAGGACGTCGCCCGGCAGATCGCCGCCCGCACGCCCCGTTTCGTCCTGCTGACCGCTCGTGGCACCTCCGACAACGCCGCCCTGTACGCCAAGTACCTCCTGGAGATCCGGCTCGGCCTGCCCTGCGGACTCACCTCGATGTCCACCACCACGGCCTACGGAGCCCGGCCCGACCTCACCGACGTCCTCGTCGTCACCGTCAGCCAGTCGGGCGGCTCCCCGGACCTGGTCGTCTCGACCCGGGCCGCCCGCGAGGCCGGCGCGATCACGCTCGCCGTCACCAACAACCCGGACTCACCTCTCGCCGGCGTCTCCGAGTACCACATCGACATGAACTCGCCGAGCAGCTGCTCGCCCGGCAGGACGAGGTGCGCGCCCTCGCCGCCCGCTACCGCTTCGCCGAGCGCATGGTGATCACCTCCCGCGGCTACGGCTACCCCACGGCCAAGGAGGCCGCCCTCAAGCTGATGGAGACCAGCTACATCCCGGCGCTCTCCTACTCCGGCGCGGACCTGCTGCACGGACCGCTCGCCATGGTCGACAACGTCTCCCCGGTCATCGCCGTGGTCACCGACGGCAAGGGCGGCGAAGTGCTCCAGCCGGTCCTGGACCGGCTGCGCGGCCGCGGGGCCGACCTCGTCGTCATCGGTCCCAGGCACCAGGTCGAGCAGGCATCGGCCGGTTTCGTCCTGCCCACGGACGACGTGGCCGAGGAGGTTCAGCCCGTGCTGGAGATCATCCCCCTCCAGCTCCTCGCCTACGAGGTCACCATCGCCCGGGGCCAGGACCCGGACGCGCCCCGGGCGTTGGCGAAGGTGACGGAGACCCGCTGAGGGCGGGGGCGCTTTCGAGGCGTCACTATGACCGCAAGCCGCAAGCCGCAAGCCGCAAGCCGCAAGCCGCAAGCCGCAGCCGCGTCTCAGTCGCAGCCGAGGCCGCCACGGCTACGTGAGCGAACCACCCGTCACATCCATCCAGCTCCCCGTCACCCAACGCCCCCCGTCCGACACCAGGAACGCCACCACGTCGGCGACCTCGGCAGGCTCGCCGACCCCGCCCAGTGCCGATATTGCCGCGGCCTTGGCCCAGCCGTCGGGGCTGCCGCGCAGCAGTGCCGCCGTGTTGTCGGTGTCGATGATCCCCGGTGCCACCGAGTTCACCGTGATGCCCCGGCTCCCCAGTACCTTGGACAGGTCCCGTGAGAAGACGTCCAGCGCACCCTTCGTCATCGCGTACGCCATGTTGTCCGGCATCACCGCTGTCCTGGCCAGCCCTGACGAGATGTTGACGACCCGGCCACCGTCCCGCAGGCGCGTCATGCCGTGCTTGAGGATGAAGAACGGTGCCTTGACGTTCACCGCGAAGACCTTGTCGAACTCTCCCTCGTCCAACTGCCCGATCGGCCGCGTGTTGCCGATCCCCGCGTTGTTCACCAGGATGTCCAGCCCGTCCGCGTGCCGGTCGAACTCCTCCCACAACGCCTCGGCATCCCCCGGTGCCCCCAGCTCCACGCCCACCGCGAACGCCGAGCCCCCGGCCCTCTCGATCGACGCGACCGTCTCCTTCGCCGCCGTCTCGTTCCTGCCGTAGTGCACGGCGACCCGCGCACCGTCGCGCCCCAGCCGCTCGGCGATTCCTCGCCCGATACCCCTGCTCGCCCCCGTGACGAGTGCCGTCCTGCCCGTGAGCACGCCCATGGCGGCGCCCCCTTCTCATTTTTCTAGCGGTCGCTACACAAATGACCGTACAGCAGCCCGCCGACATTTCTCTAGTGCCCGCTATAAAATGCACCCCATGGTGAACGACGACGGAACCGCGAGGGCCCGGAAGGGGTCTGACGCCGCGAGTGCGAGAGCCGCCGGGGACGGCAAGGCCAGGACCAGGCCCCGCGGCCGTCCTCGCTCCTTCGATCGCGAGACCGCGCTGGAGAAGGCCCTCCTGGCCTTCTGGGAGCACGGTTACGAGGCCACGTCCGTCTCCGACCTCACCCGCGTCATGGACATCGGAGCCCCCAGCCTCTACGCGGCCTTCGGTGACAAGCAGTCCCTCTTCGAAGAGGTCGTCCGTGTGTACGGCACGGGATACGGATCCTTCACCGACCGCGCCCTCGCCGAGGAGCCCACCGCGCGGGCCGCCGCCGAGCGCACCCTGCGTGAAGCCGCCGGTGCGTACACCGAACCCGGCCACCCGCACGGCTGCCTCGTCGTCCACGCGGCCGCGAACTGCTCGAACCCCGAGGTGGAGCAGTCGTTGCGGGACCGCCGCAACGCCAACATCGCCGCGTTCGAGAGCCGTATAAGGGCCGACGTCGCCGCCGGCGTGCTGCCGCCGGCCACCGACGCCGCCGCCCTGGCCCGTCACACCGGAGCGATGATCCAGGGCATGTCACAACAGGCACGCGACGGGGCGAGCCGGGAGGAACTGGAGGCGGTCGCGGAAATTGCCCTGTCCATCTGGCCCCGCACAGGAACCCACACGGGTTAGGCTTCCTGCTGGACGACAGTGCTGCCACGCGTCGCAGAACTGACAACAACGAACAGCCTCCAACGCATGGACACCGTAAGTGGTCTAGTCCACAATGCGTCACGAGAGCGCGTGTGCAACGCGCATCAGCCTCCGTCTTCCCCGCACAGGAAGGCGGACCGAGGAACCGAGGCTCTCTGCCCTGACTGCCCCGGCTCCTCATCCTTCGGCCGACCGGGACCGCACACCCCACGGCCGATGCTGCTCCGGGCTGCGGTGCCGGGAGGGTTGAGGGTCCCTCTCAGGCGCCGCGGCCCGCGGGTGTTTCAGGGCCGTACGAACCCCCGGGTACGCTCGCACACGTGCCCTCCATGAACGAACTCGTACGCCAGCACACCGCCCTCGACGACACCGATCTCGAGTGGCTGCACCTGCTGGTCTCGGAGTGGCAGCTGCTCTCCGACCTCTCCTTCGCCGACCTGGTCCTGTGGGTCCCCACCAGCGACGGCACCCGGTATGTCTCGGTCGCCCAGATGCGGCCCAACACCGGCCCGACGTCCTACCAGGACGACATGGTGGGCCACCTCGTGCCGCGCGGACGCCGCCCGATGCTGGACGCCGCCCTCGACGAGGGCCGCATCGTGCGCGAGGGAGACCCCGAGTGGCGCGAGGAGGTTCCCGTCCGGGTCGAGTCGATCCCCGTACGGCGGGAGGGACGCGTCCTCGGCGTCATCGCGCGCAACACCAACCTCCTCACCGTGCGTACCCCGAGCCGTCTGGAACTCACCTATCTGCAGAGCGCCTCCGACCTCGCGCAGATGATCGCGGCCGGGTCATTCCCGTTCGCGAATCAGCAGCTCGACATGGACGCCTCGCCCCGCGTGGGCGACGGTCTGATCCGGCTCGATGCCGACGCCATCGTCCAGTACGCCTCCCCGAACGCCCTGTCCGCCTACCACCGGCTCGGCCTCGCCTCCGACCTCGTCGGCCAGCATCTGGGCAGGACCACCGCGGAACTCGCCCCGACCCGGGGCCCGGTGGACGAGGCGCTCGCCAAGGTCGCCAGCGGCTGGGCGCCGCGCGAGTTCGAGATCGAGGCCACGGACGGGGTCATCCAGTTCCGCGCGATCCCGCTCAAGCCGAAGGGCACCCGCATCGGGTCCCTCGTCCTGCTCCGCGACGTCACCGAACTGCGTCGGCGAGAGCGCGAGTTGATCACCAAGGACGCGACGATCCGGGAGATCCACCACCGCGTCAAGAACAACCTCCAGACGGTGGCCGCACTGCTCCGCCTGCAGGCCCGGCGCATCGAGTCCGACCGCGGGCGCGAGGCCCTCGAAGAGGCGGTGCGGCGCGTCGGATCGATTGCGATCGTGCACGAGACGCTCTCCCAGAACCTGGACGAGCGGGTGGAGTTCGACGACATCGCCGACCGCGTGCTGGCCATGGTCGCGGAGATCTCCCCGGGCAAGGTCGCGTGCCGGCGCACCGGCCGCTTCGGCATCCTCGATGCCGAGGTCGCCACGCCGCTGTCGATGGTGCTGACCGAAGTGCTGCAGAACGCACTGGAGCACGGCTTCCGTGAAGGCGACACCGGCACGGTAGAGGTCTCCGCGGTCCGCGGTGGCACGACCAAGGAGGCCCGACTGCTGGTCACGGTCCAGGACAGCGGGGCCGGTCTGCCGGAGGGGTTCGATCCGCACACCGCCGGCAATCTCGGGCTGCAGATCGTGCGGACCCTGGTGGAGGGCGAGTTGAGCGGAACCTTTGACATGGTCCCGGCCCCGGAGCGCGGCACCCGCGTGATCCTGGACATCCCGGTGCGGTCGCAGAAGTGACGGAATCCGGAGCCTGGGGACAAGGGCCCGGACAGCAATGAGCCCCGGGCCACCAAGTGGCCCGGGGCTAAAGCTCGTTGCTGCTTAACTAAGCGCATCGGGGGAACTGCGCGCTGCGACTCGGGGGCGGGAGATGCGTAGTCGCTGTCAACGAAGTAATGCCGACAGGCACACGCGCCGCCAAGCTCAGGCTGTCAGCAGGGGTGGGTTGTCAGGCGGAGGCCTGACGGGCCCGGTTGCGGGCGGCGCGGCGCTTCATGGCACGGCGCTCGTCCTCGCTGAGACCACCCCAGACGCCGGAGTCCTGGCCGGACTCGAGCGCCCACTGCAGACACTGCTCCATCACAGGGCAGCGACGGCAGACGGCCTTGGCTTCCTCGATCTGCAGCAGCGCAGGACCGGTGTTGCCGATGGGGAAGAAGAGCTCGGGGTCTTCCTCGCGGCAAACGGCGTTGTGACGCCAGTCCATGGCTGCTACCTCTCCTTGGTATTACGTGCAGGGCTTGCTTGTGAATGTGAACGCTTTCACGAATCCCTCAACAAGTGAAGGGCCGACTGCCAGGTTCCCCGGCGAAGGTCCTGTGAATTGAAGAGGGGTTCTGGTGATCAGTGGAGGCCGGTGTTGCGGGCCGTCTCGATCGCCACGTAGAGACTCGCAAACCTCAGCGGCGGATACAACCCCTTCTGGAAAGTTTTTTTTGATTCTTCGGTGTCGACTAGGTCACAGCCGTACTTCCATGGGGTGGATCCTGGCCTAAACGTTCGAGTGAAAGGACTTTAGCCAGTTCTGCTCACACAATCACACGCAGTGCACGGCGTACGCCTGTGAACGTCACGCTTGTTCGCAGCCCCAGGTGGTCACCGTCCATCTGGAGGGGGAGCGGGACCTTCGAATGCAAGGTGAACTCTGTCAAGTCATGCAGAGAGGTGGCGTGCTTACCGCGGGGTCCGCGCTCGGGGGACGAAGTGAGCAACTGGGTGCCATACCGGGCAACCGCCGCGGTGGACAGGCGGCTGAGGCCGAAGAGATCGAGGCCGGTATCGAACGAGGCCTTAGGTGCCGCGTAGATCGGGCGATTCCCCAGAAATGTCCAGGGTGACGTGTTCGAGACTATGGACAGCACCAGATCGGTGACCGGATCCTCGCCGGCCCGCTCCAGCGTGATCGTCCCGCTCCGGCGGTTCGGTTCGCCGAGGAGCTGACGCACGACCTGGCGCACGTAAAGAGCGTGTGTGGATTTCCGGCCGCGTTCGCGATGCTGCTCCACACGACCCACCACACCGGCGTCGAAGCCGAGTCCCGCGTTGAAGGTGAACCAGCGGGACGGCACCGCCTCGTCCTCCGTGCCCGGCGTGCCCGAGGTCAGCCCCAGGCCGACGGTTCGTTCGCTGCCGTCGCGCAGGGCGTCCAGCAGGGCGCCGGTGGCCTCCACGGCGTCGTTGGGCAGGCCCAGGGCCCGGGCGAAGACATTGGTGGAGCCGCCCGGGACCACGGCGAGGCCGGGCAGATGCCCCGGAGCGGGGCCGGCGTGCAGCAGGCCGTTGACCACCTCGTTGACCGTGCCGTCGCCGCCGAGGGCGACCACCAGGTCGATGTCGTCGCTGTCCGCGGCGTGCCGGCCCAGGTCACGCGCATGGCCGCGGTACTCGGTGGTGACCGCCTCCAGCTTCATCTCGCTGGCGAGTGCATGGATCAGTACGTCGCGTGTGCGCGCACTTGTAGTGGTTGCCGCCGGATTGACCACGAGAAGTGCACGCATGACTGGCAGCGTACCTACTGGGGGGTACCGGGCCCATACCGAGGTAGGGATCAGGTAAGAGAGCGGGGGTGAACCGTGCCACGGGGGGCGTGTACGACGGGGGCTACCCTTCAGGGGTGAGCAGTGAGCAGATCCCCACCACCGAGGAAACCACCGGCCCCCGCCCCCGGCGTCTGACCTACGCCGCGCTGCTGGCCGCGCTGGAGGGGCTCGGGCTGGTCGTCGGCGGCGTCTGGATCCTCGTCCTCGGCCTCACGGGTCATCCGGACGACAGGCAGCAGGCCGTCACCGGAGGGATCACGCTGATCGTGCTCGCGCTGCTGCCGCTGCTCGCCGCGCGCGGGCTGCTCGGCCGGCGCAGCTGGAGCCGCGGCCCGGCCGTCATTACCCAGCTCTTGGCACTGCCGGTGGCCTACAACCTGCTGCAGGCCGACAGCATGGCCATTCCGGCCGGGATCGCCCTCGCGGTCGTGGCGGTCGCCTCGCTCGTGCTGCTGGTGAACCCCGAGACGACCCGGGCCCTCGGGATCCGCGGGCCCGGCAACGCCGGCGACCTGGAGAAGTAGCCGTCACTCCTCGACGAGGAGCTTCTCCCGAAGCTGCGCCAGGGTGCGCGCCAGCAGCCGGGAGACGTGCATCTGCGAGATGCCGACCTCCTGCGCGATCTGCGACTGGGTCATGTTGCCGAAGAACCGCAGCAGCAGGATCCGCTTCTCACGCGGCGGGAGATCCTCCAGCAGCGGCTTGAGGGACTCCCGGTACTCCACGCCCTCCAGCGCCTCGTCCTCCGCGCCGAGGGTGTCCGCGACCGCCGGGGACTCGTCGTCGGTGTCGGGGACGTCCAGGGACAGCGTGGAGTACGCGTTGGCGGACTCCAGGCCCTCCAGGACCTCCTCTTCCGAGATGGCCAGCTTCTCGGCGAGCTCGTGGACCGTGGGAGAGCGGCCGTGCAGCTGCGAGAGCTCGGCCGTGGCCGTGGTCAGCGCCAGGCGCAGCTCCTGCAGCCGGCGCGGGACGCGCACCGCCCAGCCCTTGTCGCGGAAGTGCCGCTTGATCTCGCCGACGACCGTCGGGGTCGCGTACGTCGAGAACTCCACACCGCGGTCAGGGTCGAAACGGTCGACCGACTTGATGAGGCCGATCGTGGCGACCTGGGTGAGGTCGTCCAGGGGCTCGCCGCGGTTGCGGAAGCGGCGCGCGAGATGCTCCACGAGCGGCAGATGCATCCGGACCAGCTGGTTGCGCAGCTCCGCGTACTCGGGGCTGCCACTGCTCAGGGTGCGCAGTTTGAGGAACATCTCGCGCGCCCCGCTGCGGTCCGGTGAGCCGCGATGTGCACCTTGAGTGTGGTGTGCGCGCGGTGCCTGATCCTCGGAGTGTCGCTCGTGCTCGCTCATCGTCCCGCCCGTCGCCCTTCCCCGAGCCCTCGCCTCCTCCGCCACTCTCGACTGCTCGCGAGTGGGGGGACCCCCCGGGGCCGGGGGTGCGGCGATCTCCCCGCCCGCGGGCGCACTCCGCACGACACCGTCCAGGTCCAGCCGCCCGCCGCCCGGGAGGACGGCCTCCGTGGAGTCGTCCTCGGGATGCGGGCGGGCCTGCTCGGGGATGCCGTCGATGCCGTCCGCCATGCGCCGGGCACCGCTCGGGCCGCTCGTGCCCGTGTCCTCGGCCGGCAGCTCTCGTGTGCCGCGCTCTTCGTCCCGCACCGGCCCGTCCTCGCTCCTCACGCCGGCCCGGGTCCCGCGCCGCGCTGTTTGTAGAGGCTGATCGAAACGGTTTTGTCCTTGTCGACGGCAGAGGAGACCTTGCCCGCGAGAGCGGACAGGACGGTCCAGGCGAAGGTGTCCCGCGAAGGGGCATGACCATCCGTGGTCGGTGCCGAGACGGTGACCTCGAGTGAGTCGTCGACGAGGCGGAATACACAGCTGAGCACCGAGCCGGGCACGGCCTGCTGAAGCAGGATCGCGCAGGCCTCGTCCACCGCGATGCGCAGGTCCTCGATCTCGTCGAGGGTGAAGTCCAAACGGGCCGCGAGACCGGCCGTGGCCGTACGCAGCACCGACAGGTAGGCACCCGCGGCCGGCAGCCGGACTTCCACGAAGTCCTGGGTCGCGGGCTCGCCTGCGATCTGGGACACCCTCACCTCCAAGGTGGTACAAGCGTTTCAGGGCCGAGGGTCGCCCCCCGGGGGTAACGCGATACGTGGTTCAGCGGTGACGCTATCGCGCTCTTGACGGTCCTGTCCCCGGGACCCCAACCCCTTGTCGTCACTCACAGTAAACCTGTGGATACGCTCCGTGTCTAGGGGTTGGGCGGGCCCAAATGGGAAGAGCGCGCGCCGGATTGACGTACCCAGACGTCAGACGGTCGAACCGTCCGGCGCCGGGGCGCTGTCACGTCACACCAGGACATGGTCGACGAAGCACCAACGCCAGGTCTCCCCGGGCTCGTGGGTCCGCATCACGGGGTGACCGGACTCCCTATGATGCTCCGCCGCGTGCCGTCCCGGCGAGGAGTCGCAGCAGCCGACATGACCACAGCTGAGACACAACCGTAGTTGCACCGGGTCCAGGCCCTCCGCCAAGCACTCCGGACACGTCCCGCTGAGCGGGCCGGGTTCGGGGTGCGGCAGCGCGTCGGCGTGCGTGCACTGTTTCATGATTGCCAGGTTACGACGGTCGGGCGGAAGACCGCGTCGAAAAATGAGGGCGGGCGAGAACGATGGACGTGATGCCACTGCTGCTGCTCGTGGCGGGCAGTGCCACGATCGCCGCGGCCGCGCGGCGCACCCCGGTGCCGGCGCCGCTGCTGCTGGTGGCCGTGGGGCTGGCGGTCAGCTACGTCCCCGGAGTGCCCGAGTACACGCTCGACCCGCACATCGTCCTGCCGCTCATCCTGCCCCCGCTACTGCACACGGCGGCCACCGAGAGTTCCTACCTGGACCTGCGGGCGCAGCTGCGGCCGGTCGCGATGCTGTCCGTCGGGTACGTGCTGTTCGCGACCTTCGTCGTCGGCTGGGCCCTCTACGTGATCGTGCCGGACATGCCGCTGACCGCGGCCCTGGTCTTCGGGGCGGTGGTGGCGCCCCCGGACGCGGTCGCGGCGACGGCGGTGGCCCGACGGGTGGGGCTGCCCTCGCGGATCACCACGATCCTCCAGGGCGAGTCCCTGCTGAACGACGCGACCGCGATCACCGCCTACCGGGTGGCCCTGGCGGCCGCTGTCGGCGAGGGCGCGACCTGGGCCGGGGGGGTCGGCGAGTTCCTGCTCGCGGCGGTCGGCGGGGTCGTGGTGGGTCTGCTGCTGATGGCGCCGATCCACTGGCTGCGCACGCATGTGAAGGAGGCGCTGCTGCAGAACACGCTGTCCTTGCTGATCCCCTTCGTCGCCTACGCCGTCGCCGAGCAGGTGCACGCCTCCGGCGTCCTCGCCGTCGTGGTCGTCGCGCTCTACCTGGGGCACCGCGCGTGGGAGGTCGATTTCGCCACGCGACTGCAGGAGGAGGCGGTATGGAAGATGGTCGCCTTCGTCCTGGAGTCGGCGGTGTTCGCGCTGATCGGACTGCAGCTGCCGGTGGTTCTGAAGGGCCTCGGGGAGTACGAGGGCGTCGACGCGGCCTGGTACGCGGTCGCCGTCTTCCTGGTGGTCGTCGCCACCCGGTTCGTCTGGGTGTACCCGGCGGCCTTCCTGCCGCGGCTGCTGTCGGCCCGGATCCGGGGCCGGGAGGAGAGCCTCACCTGGAAGGGACCGTTCGTCGTCGCGTGGGCCGGAATGAGGGGCGTGGTCTCACTGGCCATCGCCTTCTCGATCCCGCTCACCATGCACGACGGCGAGGAGCCCTTCCCGCAGCGCAACCTGATCCTCTTCCTGACCTTCACGACGGTCATCGGGACCCTGGTCGTGCAGGGCCTGACCCTGCCCCCGCTGATCCGGCTGCTGAAGTTCCCCGGGCGGGACGCGCACACCGAGACGCTCGCCGAGGCCAACGCCCAGGCGCAGGCCTCCCGGGCCGCCGAGCGGCGCCTGGACGAGCTCCTCACCGACGAGCGCAACGCCCTGCCCGCCCCGCTCGCCGACCGGCTGCGCATCGTCCTGGAGCGCCGCCGCAACGCCGTCTGGGAGCGGCTCGGGCAGGCCAACCCGATCACCGGGGAGTCCGTCGACGACACCTACCGGCGACTGTCGCGGGAGATGATCGGCACCGAGCGCGAGGTGTTCGTCAAGCTCCGGGACGGCCGCTACATCGACGACGAGATGCTGCGGACCCTGCTGCGCAAACTGGACCTGGAGGAGGCGGCGGCCTTCCGGGAGGTGGCGTGACGACGGAAGCGGCGCCTCAGGCGACGGAAGCGGCGCCTCAGGGGAAGGGGCGGCCGGTGATCACGGCCGCCACCGACGTCCCGCGCGGGAAGGCGCCTTCACCGGCCAGGATGACGAGTCCGTACAGCAGCTTGGCGACATACAGACGTTCGACGGGCAGGCCGTGCCGGTGCTCGAAGTTGGCCGCGAAGGCGTCGAGCTCGGCGGGCACGCGCGCGTAGCCGCCGAAGTGGAAGCGGTCGTCCATGCTCCAGGTGCCGCGCGGGCCTCCGAAGGCCGCACGCTGCAGGGCTTCCGTCCCGGCGGTCAGGAAGCCGCCCTTGAGCACCGGCACGCCCAGGGCGCGCTGGCCGGGGGCGAGACCGGCGGCCAGCCCCGCGAGCGTGCCGCCGGTGCCGCAGGCCACGGCGACGGACTCGGCGTGGCCGCGCAGTTCGACGCCGAGCGCCCGGCAGCCGCGTACGGCGTCGGCGTTGCTGCCGCCCTCGGGGACGACGTACGCCTCCTCGGCGTCCGCCGCGCGCAGGATGCCGGCCAGGGCCCCCGGCTCGGACTTGCGGCGGTACGTCGCCCGGTCGACGAAGTGCAGCCGCATGCCGTCGGCCGCGCAGCGGGCCAGCGACGGGTTGAGGGGCCGGCCGGCCAGCTCGTCGCCGCGTACGACACCGACCGTGGGAATGCCGAGCAGCCGGCCGGCCGCGGCCGTCGCGCGCAGATGGTTGGACCATGCTCCGCCGAAGGTGACGACGGTACGGCCGGCCGCGGTGGTCAGGTTCGGCGCAAGCTTGCGCCACTTGTTGCCGATCAGCTCCGGGTGGATCAGATCGTCCCGCTTCAGCAGCAGCCGCACGCCCCGGCGCTCGAACCGGCCGTCCACGACCTCCTGCACCGGCGAGGGGAGCCGGGGGTGCAGCGCGGCGAGTCCGGGGGTGTCGGGGCTGGTCACCGGGTCATTGTCACCCGGGAGTGGAGGAAGGGGGCTCGGGGCTGACGCGATGATCTGCGGCCGTGCACCCGGTTTCGACTCCGATCGCGGGCTCTCCGGGCCCAGGACGCGGGCCGTTTCGACGTGTAACGGCCCCCCTCTGCCCAAAAGCGCAAAGATCCATTCCCGCTCTTTCGTGTAATAGCACTGCGACGTTGAGTGGGGAAGGCTTGCTCGTGCACATCGATGCCCGAGGCATATGGGCGTCGGTCACAACCGGGAGGGCAGTTCTCTATGTCGGTAGGCGAAGAGGTCCGCACGGAGCAGACCAAGCCGCAGCAGAGTCTCGGCACGGCGGCCGCGCGGAACCTGGCCACCACGACCAAGTCCGTGCCACAGATGCAGGAGATCAGCTCCCGCTGGCTGCTGCGGATGCTGCCGTGGGTCGACATCCAGGGTGGTACGTACCGGGTGAACCGGCGGCTGACGTTCGCGGTGGGCGACGGCCGGCTGACGTTCGTCAAGACCGGCGACCGTGTCGAGATCATCCCCGCGGAGCTGGGCGAGCTGCCGGCGCTGCGGTCGTACGAGGACGAGGAGGTGCTCTTCGAGATCGCCCGCCGCTGCGAGCAGCGGGAGGTCCCGGCGGGCGATGTGATTGCCTCGTTCGGCAGCCCGTCCGAGGAGGTGTACCTCCTGGCGCACGGCAGGGTGGAGAAGGTCGGCACAGGACCGTACGGGGACGACGAGTCCCTCGGAGTCCTCGCCGACGGCGCCTACTTCGGCGACGACGCGCTGCTGAACGAGGACGCGATCTGGGAGTACACGGCCCGCGCCCTCACCGCGTGCACCGTGCTCGTGCTGCCCCGCCAGGAGTTCGCGCAGATCGCGGAACGCTCGGACACCCTGCGCGAACACCTCCACCAGCGCCGCTCGATCCCCTCGCAGCGCTCGAACAAATACGGCGAGAAGGAGATCGACCTCTCCTCCGGCCACTCCGGCGAGCCGGACATCCCGCACACCTTCGTCGACTACGAGGCCAGGCCCCGCGAATACGAACTGAGCGTCGCCCAGACCGTGCTGCGCATCCACTCGCGGGTGGCCGACCTGTACAACCAGCCCATGAACCAGACCGAGCAGCAGATCCGGCTGACGGTCGAGGCGCTGAAGGAGCGCCAGGAGCACGAGCTCATCAACAACCGGGACTTCGGGCTCCTGCACAACTGCGAGTACGAGCAGCGGATCCAGCCGCACGACGGCGTCCCCAGCCCGGACGACATGGACGAGCTGCTCAGCAGGCGCCGCGGCACCAAGATGCTCCTCGCCCACCCGCGCGCCATCTCCGCGTTCGGCCGCGAGCTCAACAAGCGCGGGCTGGTTCCCGAGACCATCGACATGGCCGGCAACCGCATCCCGACCTGGCGCGGTGTGCCGATCTTCCCGTGCAACAAGATCCCGGTCTCGGACGCCCGTACGACGTCCATCATCGCCCTGCGTACCGGCGAGGCCGACCAGGGCGTCATCGGCCTGCGTGCCTCCGGCATCCCCGACGAGATCGAGCCGAGCCTGTCGGTGCGCTTCATGGGCATCAACGAACAGGCCATCATCAAGTACCTGGTCACGGCCTACTACTCGGCCGCGGTGCTGGTACCGGACGCGCTCGGCGTCCTGGAGAACGTCGAGATCGGCCGCTGGCGGTGACGCTCCCGGTACGCCGGCCGTGTCCCCGCCCCTCAGGGCGGGTACATCCTCGGGACACGCGCCCAGCGGCAGCGGCACCGTCCGCTCATTCTCCGAGGCGGTCCCATGGGTGAGTCCCTCACCGAGTCCAGGACGAAGGCCGCGCTGCTCGCCTCCGGCGGGCAGCGCGGCGCAGGGCCCCGGCAGGCGGCCGGGGCTGCGGAAAGGCGGGGGCCCGTCGGGGCGCAGCGGGACGGCGGGCCGGCACCGGCCGAAGGGCACGAGGCGGTCATGCTGCTGGAGCGGGCCCGGGCAGAGGTGGACCCGGTGCTGCGGGCCGCGCTCGGCTCGCTGCCCGGGCCGATGCGCCGGATCGCGCATTACCACTTCGGCTGGGAACAGGCCGACGGCACCCCGGCGGAGGGGGGCTCCGGCAAGGCGATCCGGCCCGCGCTGGTCCTCGCTGCGGCGGCCGCCCTCGGCGGGCCCGAGGCGCGAGCGGGGGCGGCCCGGGCGGCCGCCGCGGTGGAGCTGGTCCACAACTTCACACTGCTGCACGACGACGTGATGGACCGGGACGCCACCCGTCGTCATCGGCCCACCGTGTGGTCCGTGTTCGGCGACGCCGACGCGATCCTCGCCGGGGACGCCCTGCAGGCCTTGGCCCTGGGGCTGCTCGCCCAGGACCCGCATCCGGCGTCCTCGGCCGCCGCCGCCCGGCTCGCGGACTGCGTGGTCGAACTGTGCGCGGGGCAGCACGCGGACACGGCCATGGAGAGGTGCGCCCCCGGTGAGGTCACGCTCGACGAGGTGCTCGCCATGGCGGAGGCCAAGACGGGCGCTCTGCTCGGAAGCGCCTGCGCGATCGGCGGACTGTACGCGGGCGCCTCGGACGAGGAAGTGGCGGCGCTGGACGCGTTCGGCCGGGAGGCCGGGCTCGCCTTCCAGCTCATCGACGACGTCATCGGCATATGGGGCGACCCGCGCCGCACCGGCAAGCCCGCCGGTGCCGACCTGGCCGCCCGGAAGAAGTCGCTTCCGGTGGTGGCGGCCTTCGCCTCCGGCACACCGGCGGCGGCCGAACTCGCCGAACTGTACGTACGCACCGGCGAGAAGGAGGACCTGGATTACATAGCCCTGACCGTGGAGCGCGCGGGCGGCCGTGACTGGGCCCAGGGCCAGGCTGCCGACCGCATGGCCCGGGCGATGCAGCAGCTGGCCCGAGCGGTGCCGGACCCGGAGGCGGCGGGCGGCCTGCTGGCCCTCGCCGAGTTCGTGACACGGCGCAGCAGTTGACGGCTCGCGCCGGTGGACGGCTTTCAGCGGCAGGCGGTGCGCATCGGTCGGCGGCCCGCAGCAGTTGTCGGCCGACAGCAGTCAACGGCGGCAGTGGTGGCCCACCGCGAGCAGTCGTCGCCCGCCGGTGGACGACGACCGACGCAACTGACGGACGTCGGTGCCGATGGTCGACGGCGGCTGACGGCCGTCAGGAGTCGATGCCGGCGGGCCGGTGATCGGCTGCACCAGCGACGTCCCTTCGGGCGACCGAAGGGCCGGACCCCGGAGCGCCGGGGCCGTGCGGCTCCTGACTCCGCACGGCCACCGGCCTCCGGTCGGCGGGTCCCGCACTGCCCCACGGTGTGCGGGGCCCGCCCCCCTCCGCACGTCGGTCGAGTTTGGGCAAATGTTCGATCGAATCTCGCCAAGATCTTGCCCGCATCCCTCCGTGAAGGCCAACCTCCCTACGATCAACGCCCGTCGGGACGAGCGAAGGGGCGAGGCATGGGTGTGGTCATCCGGACGGCGGGCGAAGGGGACCGGGAGCTGATCGTCCGGCTTCTGGACGAGGCGTTTCAGGACGACCCCGTGAGCGGCTGGGTCTTCCCCGACGCGGAGGACCGCCGTGCCAAGCACCCCGGGCTCATGGCCGCCTTCACCGACATCGTGCTCGCGGCCGGCCGCATCGACGTCACCGGGGACGGCTCGGCCTGTGCGCTGTGGCTCTCCATGCCCGCCGACGAGGGGCACGGCGACCATGACGCCGAGGACGAAGGACCGGCCCAGGTGCGGGAGGCGGTCGACCCGGACAACGAGCGCATCGAGAGGATCGGCCGGCTGACGGCCGCCATCCATCCCACCGGGCGGGCCCACGAGTACCTGTGGATGATCGGTGTGGCCTCCGGCCGCCAGGGCGAGGGCCTCGGCACCGCGCTCATCGAGACCGTCCTCGACCGCTGCGACCGTGAGGGGCTGCCCGCCTACCTGGAGGCCAGCAACGCCCGTAGCCGCAAACTGTACGAGCGCCTCGGCTTCGAGCCCGCCGGCCCGGTCCTCAACCTGCCGGACGGCCCGTCGATGTGGCCCATGTGGCGCGAGCCCAGGCCACAGCGGCCCGCCCGGGCCCTGTAGCGGGAAGGGCCTCGAGGGCCCCGTCGGCCCGGCCCTCCTCCGGCAGCACCGTCGCCACGATCCGCTCCACCAACCCGTCCGGCACGCCCAACCGGACAGGACGCCCGCCGGCACGCCCGGCTGGGTCAGATGCTCCAGGGGCAGCCCGAGCGTGGCCGGATACAGCACGGCGACGGACTCGTCACCCCCGGGAAGCTCAGGGCGCACAGGGCGAGGAGACGGGCCGTGCGCGGCGCGCCCAGTGATGTGGACGGAGGCGATGCCCACGGGTACTCCGGCCTGCCCGCCCACACGGAGCGCCCGGGGTACGCCACCATGCGGAGCCCCTTCTCTCACTTCCGACGGGCGCCGTAAAACCCTTGCAACCACTACAGGGGAAGTACTACAACTGAAGTCGTTACAGCGGCAGCCCACGGAAAGAGACCGGCTTGCGAAAGCTCACGTACTACATCGCCTGTTCCCTCGACGGCTTCATCGGCGACCCGGGCGGCGACGGATCGGCGATGATCCGTTTCGTCGACGAGGAGTTCCTCGCCTTCCTCAAGGCGGAATTCCCGGAGACCGTGCCCACCCAAGGCCGCCGGGCCCTCGGCATGGACGACCTGCCGAACAGGCGGTTCGACACCGTCATCCAGGGGCGGGGCAGCTACGACCTGGCTCTGAAGGAAGGCATCACCAGCCCCTACGCCCATCTGCGCGAGTACGTCGCCTCCACCACCCTGACGGAGTCGCCCGACCCGAACGTGGAGATCATCGCGGACGACCTGGTCGGCAAGGTCCGCGAGCTGAAGGCGGAAGAGGGCGAGTTCGGCATCTACCTGTGCGGCGGCTCGAAGGTCGCCGGCGAGCTGCTCGACGAGATCGACGAGCTCGTCATCAAGACCTACCCCCTGGTGTACGGCTCGGGCATGCCGATGTTCGCCGCCGGGTTCGCGCTCTCGGAGTTCACCCTGGAGTCGGCGCGCACGTTCGGAAACGGCGCTCTGGTGAGCACGTACAGCAGGAAGCGCTGAGCCCCCCACGGGCCTACCCTGAGGACATGGGCAGCGAAGAACGCGTCTGTCCCAGCTGCGGACAGCCAGTGGAAACGGTCGTCCGGCGTCACAAGACGCTGGGCGCCTGGGTCCCGCGATGGGTGGCGGGCCCGTGCCGCAACCCCGAGTGCGGGGCCCGCGACGCGGAAGACGCCGACAGCGGCCACACCGTCGAGGGCACTCGCCCCGGGCAGGCCTCCGCGGCCCCCGGTGAAACCGCCCCGCCCGCGACGCCCCCGCCGGACCCGGCTCTCGGAGAAAGCGCCGCGAAAAACTCCTGAGCACCTGTCGAGATGCGCGGCCCGGCTCCGACGTCCCCTGTGAAGAGCCGCCCACCGGGGTGGTGAGAGCCGAAGGAGCGGACTCATGAAGTACCTGGTCATGGTGCAGGGAACACAGGCGGACTACGAAGCCATGCGCGGCAAGGCGTCGGCGAACTCCCCGGCCTGGAGCGATGAGGAGCTGCAGGCCATGTTCGCCTACATGGGTGCCATCAACAACGACCTGGCCGAGACGGGCGAGCTCGTCGACGGACAGGGCCTGGCCGAGCCGGCGCAGACCCGGCACGTCACCGTCGGTGACGACGGCAAGGCCGTGATCACCGACGGGCCGTACGGCGAGACCAAGGAGCTGCTGGCCGGCTACTGGGTCCTGGAGTGCAAGAGCCTGGAGCGGGTCACGGAGATCGCCGACCGTGTCGCCCGCTGCCCCCAGCCGGCCGGCGCACCCGACTACCCGGTGGTGATCCGTCCGATCATGGACGGTTCCGGGGACATCTGAGGGCCCGACGCCGACGGACGTGCCGGTGAGGAACACACCCGAGATCGAGGACCTGCTGCGCGGCAACGCGCCGCAGGTCCTCGGTGCGCTGGTCAGACGGTACGGGCACTTCGACGCCGCCGAGGACGCCGTACAGGAGGCGCTGCTCGCGGCTGCCGGGCAGTGGCCCTCCGCGGGCGTGCCCGGCAATCCGCGTGGCTGGCTGATCAAGGTCGCCTCGCGGCGGCTCACCGACGCCCTGCGCAGTGATCAGGCCCGGCGGCAGCGCGAGGAGCGGGCGGCCGCGCTCACACCCCGGGACGCCTTCACGGCGCCGCCGCCCGGTGAGCGGGCGCCCCGCGAGGACGACACGCTCTCGCTGCTGTTCCTGTGCTGTCATCCGGACCTGTCGCCGCCCGCGCAGATCGCGCTCACGCTGCGTGCCGTGGGCGGACTGACCACGGCGGAGATCGCCCGGGCCTATCTGGTTCCGGAGGCGACGATGGCGCAGCGCGTCAGCCGGGCCAAGCAGAAGGTGCGGGGCGTGCGCTTCGGCCGCCCGGACCGCTGGGAGCAGCGGCTGCCGTCCGTCCTGCAGACCCTCTACCTGATCTTCAACGAGGGGTACACGGCCACCTCGGGCGCCGTGCTGCAGCGCCGCGACCTCGCGGGCGAGGCCGTGCGGCTGGCCCGTACCGTCCACCGGCTGCTGCCCGGTGACTGTGAGGTGGCCGGTCTGCTCGCGCTGATGCTGCTCACCGACGCCCGGCGTGACGCGCGCAGCGGTCCGCACGGCGAGCTGATCCCCCTCGACGAGCAGGACCGCGGCCGCTGGGACCGGGCCGCGATCGAGGAGGGCGTCGCGCTGGTCACCCGGGCCCTGTCCATGGGCCGCCCGGGGCCGTTCCAGCTGCGGGCCGCGATCGCCGCCGTGCACGACGAGGCATCCTCCCCGGAGTCGACCGACTGGGCCGAGATCCTGGGCCTGTACGACGTCCTCGTCGGCCTGGTCCCCGGCCCGGTCGAACGCCTCAACCGCGCCGTCGCCGTCGCCATGGTCCACGGCCCGCGCGCAGGCCTCACCGAAGTGGACGCCCTGGCCGACGAGTTGAAGGGCCACCGCCTGAACGCCGTCCGAGGTCACCTCCTGGAGCGCGCGGGCGAGCCCGAAGCCGCCCGGGCCGCCTACGAGTCGGCGGCCGCGCAGACCCTCAGCCTGCCCGAGCAGCGCTATCTCCGGGCTCGGGCGGCGCGGTTGAGCGACTAGCGTGTGAGACATGGGGACAGCGGGGGAGCGGCGTCGCACCGTGTGGCGCCGGGTGGTGATCGCGTGGGCGGTGGTCGTGGCCGTCGCGGGCGGGCTGACGCTGTGGACGCAGGACGCGGCAGAGCCCCGGGGGCCGTACGTCTGGGAGCAGACGAAGCCCGACGAGACCCCGGACCTGCCGCCCTGCCCGACGCCACCTGAGGAAGCCGGGGCCGCCGCCTGCGCGTTCGGTACCTGGACCAGGCGCTCCTGACGGGCCCTCCGCGGCGTAGCCCTCCAGCGCCCTTCTGATGGCTCCCCGCGGCGTCGCGACGCCCGGCACACCGAGAGCGATCCGCCTGAAGAGCCCTAGCCGCGCAGCCCGCCCGTCTCCGGGTCCCGGGTCGTCAGGCAGTACGTGCCGCCCGCCGGGTCGCGCATCACCGTCCAGCCGGAGAAGCCGGCCACGAAGACGGCCCCCAGTTCCTCGTGCCGGGCCCGGGTCGCCGTGACGTCCGCGCAGGCGAGGTCGAGGTGGGCGGCGGCCGGGCGTTCCTCGCCGAGGCGTTGCAGGAGCAGACGGACCGGCAGGCCGGGCGGCGGCTTGACCACGTGGAACTCCGGGAGGGAGCCCGGCAGCGACTCCCAGCCGTCGAGCAGCGCACTCCAGAAGGCGACTTCCGTGCCGTAGGCCGAGGCGGGGACGTCCAGGCACACCTGGTCGAGCCGGCTGCCCCGCACCACGCCCGGCCGTGACGACTGCCCGCGCCAGGGGTCCGCGCAGAACAGCTGCCCGCCGGGCGAGCGCAGCACGACGAGTGATCCGAGGTCGGCCGCCACACTCGCGCCGAGCCGTACCGCGGCCGCGGCGAACTCCGGTACGTCGTCCACACAGAAGTCGATGTGCGCACCACCCGGGCCCGGACCGGCCGCCTGCAGCTTCAGGCACGCGTCGGCGCCGTCGGGGAGCAGGGTGACGAACTCGTCCTGTTCCCCGCGCAGTTCGGACAGGCGGGTGTCCGTGACCGCCGTCCAGAAGTCGCACGCGGCAGCGAAGGCCTCACGCGGGCGGTCGATGAAGGCGTATGTCCAGCTGATCCTCATGGGCGCGATCGTAGAGGGCCCGCGTCGCCGCCACCCGCGTGAACCTTGACCAGCCTTTGCCGCACCGTTCCCCGTCCATTGGCCTGCGCTTGTTTGCATTCAGGAATGGACCACATCACGTTCCTCGTGGCGGTCGTCATCGTCACGGCACTCGCCTTCGACTTCACCAACGGATTCCACGACACGGCGAACGCGATGGCCACGTCCATCGCCACCGGCGCGCTCGCTCCCCGTACGGCGGTCCTGATCAGCGGTGTCCTCAACGTCGTCGGTGCCTTCCTGTCCACGGAGGTCGCCAAGACCGTCTCGGGCGGCATCGTGGACGACACCCTCGTCTCACCGGGCATGATCTTCGCGGGGCTGGTCGGCGCGATCCTGTGGAATCTGCTGACCTGGCTGGTCGGTCTCCCTTCGAGTTCCTCGCACGCCCTGTTCGGCGGGCTGATCGGGGCCGTGTGGGTCGGGGCGGGCAGCCACGGCGTCAACTTCGACAAGGTCGTCGAGAAGGTGCTGGTGCCGGCGGTGGCCTCGCCGGTCGTGGCCGGTGTCGCCGCGCTGCTCGCCACCTACCTCGCCTACCGGCTCACCGACCGGGCCCGCAAGGACTCCGTCACCAAGGGCTTCCGCATCGGCCAGATCGCCACCGCCTCGCTGGTCTCCCTCGCCCACGGCACGAACGACGCGCAGAAGACCATGGGCGTCATCACCCTCACCCTGATCTCGGCGGGCGCGCTCGGCCACGACGCCGGCCCGCCCCTGTGGGTCATCGCCTCCGCGGGCCTCGCCATCGGCCTCGGCACCTACCTCGGCGGCTGGCGGATCATCCGCACCATGGGCAAGGGCCTCACCGAGATCCAGTCGCCGCAGGGCTTCGCCGCAGAGACCGCCTCCACGACCGTCATCCTGACCTCCGCCCACCTCGGATTCGCCCTGTCCACCACCCAGGTGGCCTCGGGCAGCATCCTCGGTGCGGGTCTCGGCCGCCGGCTCGCGGAGGTCCGCTGGGGCCTCGCGGGCCGGATGGCGGTCGCCTGGATGATCACCCTGCCCGCCGCCGCACTGGTCGGGGGCCTGGCCGCAGCGGTCGTGCAGAACGGCGGGGACGCCGGTACGGCGGTCGTCGCGCTGGTCGGCGCGGCCCTCGCGGCGGGCATGGTGGTCATCTCGCGCCGCAACCCGGTGCACGCGCACAACGTCAACGACGCACACGAAGTCACCATCCGCATCGAGCCGCCGGCCACGGTCGGCACGGCCGCCTGAGCGACGGGGAGCCCGACATGCATCTGGACTGGACCGCACTCGGCCAGGTCGCCGCGGTGAGCGTCGGCGCCACCGTCGCCGTGGTCGTCGTCTTCGCCCTCGGCGTCCTCGGCCTTGCCCGGCTGGAGGGTGCCCGCGCACAGCAGGGCGGCACCTTCGCCCTCGGCCTCACCCAGGCCACCCTGTGTTTCCTCGCCTGCGCGGCCGTGGTGGCGTACGGGATCTACCTGATCGTCCCTCAGTTTCACTGAGCCCACGACGAAGGGGCCCGGCCGGTTCGCGGTCGGACCCCTTCGCCGTACGAAGGCGCTCAGGCCTTCTTGGTCTCCCAGAAGATCTTGTCGATCTGGGCGATGTAGTCCAGCGCCTTCTGACCCGTGGCCGGGTCGGTCGAGCCCTTGGCGGCCGAGAGGGCCTTCAGGGTGTCGTTGACCAGCTGGTGCAGCTCCGGGTACTTCTCGAAGTGCGGGGGCTTGAAGTAGTCGCTCCAGAGCACCGAGACGTGGTGCTTGGCGAGCTCGGCGCGCTGCTCCTTGATGACGGTGGCGCGCGCCTGGAAGTGCGGGTCGTCGTTGGCGGCCATCTTCTCCTGCACGGCCTTCACCGACTCCGCCTCGATGCGGGCCTGGGCGGGGTCGTACACACCGCAGGGAAGGTCGCAGTGTGCACTGACCTTGACCTTGGGGGCAAACAGGCGGGAAAGCATGGAGCATTCCTTCCTCGTGATCGTCTTCTCACAGGGGACATTACTCCGTGAGGGACGGCTTTTGGCGGGTGCCCCCATGGGCTTAGGACAAAAGTCCGGGGTGAGACTGAGACTGGTGGACGAAGAACCGGGGAGGTGCCGGGTGATGCCGGAGCTGTCGCAGGAGTCCGAGCGGGGCAGGCCCGCCCCGCCCTTCGGGGTGGCGGAGGTGACCGGGCCGTCCATGGTGCCCACGCTGTACCACGGGGACCGGCTCCTGGTGCACTACGGGGCCCGGGTCAGGCCCGGGGACGTCGTCGTGCTGCGGCACCCCTTCCAGCAGGACCTGCTGGTCGTCAAGCGGGTCGCCCAGCGGCGCGAGAGCGGCTGGTGGGTGCTCGGGGACAACGCGTACGCCGGCGGCGACAGCACCGACTACGGCGTCGTGCCCGACGACCTGGTGCTGGGGCGGGTCCGGTTCCGCTACCGGCCGCTCAGGCCCGGCCGGCGGTCGCCCTGGGCGGTGCTGGGCTGGGTGCTGTCGGCCGCCAGGCCGGTCTTCTCCGACCGGTCGGCCTCCAGGCGTTTGCGGGCGCGGTAGGCCGCCACGTTGGCGCGGGTCGCGCAGCGGTCGGAGCAGTAGCGCCGGGAGCGGTTGGTGGAGGTGTCGAGAAAGGCGTTGCGGCAGGGCGGCGCCTCGCACAGGCCGAGCCGGTCCACGCCGTACTCCGTCAGGTGGAACGCCAGGCCCATCGCCGCGATCGCCGCGTAGCCCGCGGTGGCGTTCGACGGGTGGTCCGCCAGGTGCATGTGCCACAGGGGGCGGCCGTCGTCGTCACGGAAGTCGTGCCCGGAGATCTGCGGGCTGACCGGGAACTCCAGCAGCAGCGAGTTCAGCAGGTCGACGGCGAGCCTCTCGTCGCCGGAGTCGGCCGCCTCGAAGACCGCGCGCAGCCGGGCCCGGACCGAGCGGAAGCGGGTCACGTCCGCGTCGGTGGCGCGGCGGGCCGCCGACTGGCTGGGCCCGAACAGATCGCGGACGACCTCGACCGACGTCAGGGCGTCCTTGCCCCGGGCCGGTTCCTCGGTGTTGACGAGGCGCACGGCATAGTCCGAGTAATAGGCCAGTTCCACTTGTAGTCCTTACGGAGGGGCTTTAATGTCGTGAGCGCGCACTTGTAACAGCTGATGGTGCTTCCAGGGTATTACGAGGGAGGGGCTTGATGACGGACGCGGACACCACCACGACCGCCACCACCGACTGGCAGGCCTGGCAGGAGAGCTGGGACCGGCAGCAGGAGTGGTACCTGCCCGACCGCGAGGAGCGGTTCCGGATCATGCTCGACATGGTGGAGGCCGTCGTGGGCACCGCCCCGCGCGTGCTCGACCTCGCCTGCGGCACGGGCAGCATCACCGCCCGGCTGCTCGCCCGCTTCCCCGACGCCACCAGCACCGGCGTCGACCTCGACCCCGCCCTCCTCGCCATCGCCGAGGGCACCTTCGCGGGCGACGACCGGGTCACCCTCGTCACCGCCGACCTCAAGGACCCCGACTGGCCGGCGAAGCTGCCGCACGAGGCATACGACGCCGTCCTGACCGCGACGGCCCTGCACTGGCTGCACCGGGAACCCCTCGCGGACCTCTACGGCCAGGTCGCGGGACTCGTCCGCACCGGCGGTGTCTTCATGAACGCGGACCACATGATCGACGAGACGACGCCCCGGATCAACGCCGCGGAGCGGGCGCAGCGGCACGCCCGCATGGATCAGGCCAAGCGGGACGGCGTCCTCGACTGGGCCGAGTGGTGGCAGCTCGCGGCGAAGGACCCGGTTCTCGCGGAGTCCACGGCCCGGCGCTACGACATCTACGGCGAGCACGCGGACGGCGACATGCCGTCGGTCGGCTGGCATGCGCGCGTGCTGCGCGAGAAGGGATTCGGCGAGGCCAGGCCCGTGTGGTGCTCGCCCTCGGACACCCTGCTGCTGGCCGTGAAGTAGCGCAGACGAAGGGGGCGGCACGGAGATCCCGTACCGCCCCCTCGCTGTGCGTACCGTCAGAGCACCTTGGACAGGAACGACTTCGTCCGCTCGTGCTGCGGGTTCGTCAGCACCTCGCGCGGGTGACCGGATTCGACCACCACACCGCCGTCCATGAAGACCAGGCTGTCGCCCACCTCGCGGGCGAAGCCCATCTCGTGGGTGACGACGATCATCGTCATGCCGGACTCGGCCAGGTCGCGCATGACGTCCAGGACGTCACCCACCAGCTCCGGGTCGAGCGCCGAGGTCGGCTCGTCGAACAGCATCAGCTTCGGGTCCATGGCCAGGGCCCGGGCGATGGCGACGCGCTGCTGCTGGCCGCCGGAGAGCTGGGAGGCGTAGTTGCCCGCCTTGTCGGCCAGACCCACCCGGTCCAGCAGTTCCAGGGCGCGCTCCCGGGCCTTGGCCCTGCTCACGCCCTTGACCTGGACCGGCGCCTCCATGACGTTCTCCACGGACGTCATGTGCGGGAACAGGTTGAAGCGCTGGAAGACCATGCCGATGTCCCGGCGCTTGACCGCGACCTCGCTGTCCTTCAGCTCGTAGAGCTTGTCGCCCTTCTGCCGGTAGCCGACCAGCTCGCCGTCGACGTACAGGCGGCCGGCGTTGATCTTCTCCAGGTGGTTGATGCACCTGAGGAAGGTCGACTTGCCGGAACCGGAGGGGCCGATGAGGCAGAACACCTCGCCGGACTTCACCTCCAGGTCGATGCCCTTGAGGACCTCCACGGGGCCGAAGGACTTGTGGACGCCCTCGGCCTTGACCATGGCGTTCATGCGGTGCCTCCCGTCGACGCCGAGCGGTTGGACAGGGACAGCACGTTGGCCTTGATCTTCTGGAACGGCGTGTCCGGGAGCGATCGGCTGGAGCCACGCGCGTAGTACCGCTCCAGGTAGTACTGGCCGATGCTGAAGACCGACGTCATGAGCAGGTACCAGGCCGCCGCCAGGAACAGCATCTCGGCGGGGGCGCCGGAGGTCTGCCCGATGTCCTGAGCGGCGCGAAGCAGCTCGGGATACTGGACGACCGAGACCAGAGAGGTCGTCTTCAGCATGTTGATGACCTCGTTGCCCGTCGGCGGCACGATCACGCGCATCGCCTGCGGGATGACGATCCGGCGCAGCGTCTTGGCGTGGCTCATGCCCAGCGCGTGCGACGCCTCCGTCTGGCCTTCGTCGACCGAGAGCAGGCCGGCACGGCAGATCTCCGCCATGTACGCGGCCTCGTTGAGGCCGAGGCCCAGCAGCGCCGTCAGGAACGGGGTCATGAAGTCCGACCACTCGTCCTTGTAGAACGGCCCGAGGTTGATGTACTCGAAGACCAGGCCCAGGTTGAACCAGACGATCAGCTGCACCAGGACCGGGGTGCCGCGGAAGAACCAGATGTAGAACCACGCGATCGACGAGGTCACGGGGTTCTTCGACAGGCGCATCACGGCGAGCATGACGCCGCCGACGATGCCGATCACCATGGACAGCACCGTCAGCAGGAGCGTTTTGCCCACGCCGTCCAGGATCCGGTCGTCGAAGAAGTAGTCCGGGATCGCATCCCAGTTGATCTTGCCCTGGGAGAACGCGTAGACGACCCCGACCAGCAGGGCGATGGCTACGACGGCGGAGACGTACCGCCCGTAGTGCCGGACCGGGACGGCCTTGATGGCCTCCGGTCCGGCCGGGGGCGTGTCGGACGGCCCCGACGTCTTGTCGATGTCAACAGTCACGGGTGTTGCCTTTCAGTGCCGCTAGGGCGCGGTCACTTGCCGCCGTTGATGGTGGCTTCCTGCACGGCGCCGGCCGTGACGCCCCACTTCTTCATGATCTTCTCGTACTCGCCGTTCTCGATGACGGCGTCGAGAGCGGCCTTGAGGGCGTCCCGCAGCTGCGCCTGGTTCTTGGCGACCGCGATGCCGTACGGAGCGGCCTCGACCTGCTCGCCGACCAGCTGGAAGTCCTTGCCGCCACCGGAGGTCTTCACGGCGTAGGCGGCGACCGGGAAGTCGGACGAGCCGGCGTCGGCGCCGCCCGCGCGCAGGCGGGTCTGGGCCTGCTGGTCGTTGTCGAAGGGCTCGATGGCGATCTTCTTGCCGGCCGGGCACTTCTTCGACTCCGCCTTGGCGAGGTCCTCGGAGACGGTGCCGCGCTGCAGCACGATCTTCTTGCCGCACAGGTCGGACCAGGCCTTGATGCCCTGGTCGTCGCCCTTCTTGGTGTAGATCGAGACACCGGCGGTGAAGTAGTCGACGAAGTCCACGCCCTCACCGACCTTCTTGCCGGTGTCGGAGTCGATGCCCTCCTGGCGGTCCTTGGTGTCGGTCATCGCGGACATGGCGATGTCGTACCGCTTGGAGCGCAGACCCGTGATCAGCGTGTCGAAGGTGCCGTTCTCGAACTGGAAGTCGACCCCGAGCTGCTTGCCCATGGCGGCGGCGAGGTCCGGGTCGATGCCGACCACCTTGCCGGAGCTGTCCTTGAACTCGACCGGGGCGTAGGCGATGTCGGAGCCGACCTTGATGACACCCTTGTCGCGGATGGCCTGCGGCAGCTTGTCGGCGAGCGGGGCCGAGGCCGCGGTGTCGCTCGAGCCGG
Organism: Streptomyces flavovariabilis; assembly: GCF_000725785.1. Taxonomy (NCBI): domain Bacteria; kingdom Bacillati; phylum Actinomycetota; class Actinomycetes; order Kitasatosporales; family Streptomycetaceae; genus Streptomyces; species Streptomyces flavovariabilis. The sequence continues at coordinate 27,459 of NZ_JNXD01000019.1, forward strand.
TGTCCTTGGTCTGGTCACCGCATCCGGTGAGCATCAGCGCGCCTGCGACCGCGATCGCACCGACCGCTGCTAGCCGGGAGTGCGCGGCGGTCGTACGACGGGTGGAGCTTGCGGTCATGGTGGGTTCCTCCGGCGGATGGGTGGAGTTGCCGATGGGGCGGGCCGCAGCCGATGGGTTCGGAGCGGCCGTGGCACGCCGAAAGGCTCGGCAGTGCCGTGGGTCGACGAGAGCACACCTCTTCGAGTGTCGCGACCTCGTGTGATTACGGCATCTTGCCATTCGGACTGCGGCATTCTGGGGGCCAGCCATGTCAAAATCGGATAACGGGCGACCCCCGAACCGCACCACTCCGGTACATCACGGCCGGACCTTCTATGGGAATCAACCCTTCCGGCCGGAAGATCTTCGGTAAATCCCGAGATTTCGACACGGGGGCCGAGGGCTTCGACGATGGTTGAGTGGTTGTGGCTCGTTTGTCCAGGTGTTGTCCCGATTTTGGACGAAGAGTCAGGGCGCCGTCATGTGACCTTCGCGTTATGGACTCGTCGTCGATGCCGTCCGTCCGGTAAGAAGGGTCTTTACACCCCTCATCCGGGGCTCAGGGCGCGTGTGCGGCGCGCCCGTCGCGTACGCGCCCGTACGTATACACGTACACAGCACGGCATGGGCCTACGCGGTGCCCGCCCACCCCTCACCAGGAGTGGCCACCCTCAAACCAATGAAGATTTAAGGGGTAAAACGAAGTGGCAGCGGAGATCGTCAATCCTCGCAGCGAAAGCAAGACCGGCGATACGGACCACGAGGGCAGTGCGGAGCCCCTCGACTCCTTCGACCCGGCATTCGCGTTGCACCGCGGCGGCAAGATGGCTGTGCAGGCCACCGTGCCGGTCCGTGACAAGGACGACCTGTCCCTGGCGTACACGCCCGGCGTCGCGAAGGTGTGCAGCGCGATCGCGGAGCAGCCGGAGCTCGTGCACGATTACACGTGGAAGTCATCGGTCGTGGCCGTCGTGACGGACGGTACGGCCGTGCTGGGGCTCGGGGACATCGGACCCGAGGCCTCCCTCCCGGTGATGGAGGGCAAGGCGATCCTGTTCAAGCAGTTCGGTGGCGTGGACGCGGTTCCGATCGCCCTGAACTGCACGGACGTCGACGAGATCGTCGAGACCGTGGTGCGGCTCGCGCCGTCGTTCGGCGGGGTCAACCTGGAGGACATCTCGGCACCCCGGTGCTTCGAGGTCGAGCGGAAGCTGCAGGAGCGGCTGGACATTCCGGTCTTCCACGACGACCAGCACGGGACGGCCGTGGTGACGCTGGCCGCCCTGCGGAACGCCGCGCGGCTGAGCGGGCGGGCGCTGGGTGAGCTGCGCGCGGTCATCTCCGGCGCCGGCGCGGCCGGTGTCGCCATCGCGAAGATGCTGGTCGAGGCCGGGATCGGGGATGTCGCGGTGGCCGACCGCAAGGGTGTCGTGTCGGCGGACCGGGACGACCTCACGCCGGTGAAGCGGGAGCTGTCCGGGTTCACGAACAAGGCCGGCATCACCGGGTCGCTGGAGTCGGCGCTGGACGGGGCCGATGTGTTCATCGGGGTCTCCGGTGGGACGGTTCCGGAGTCCGCGGTGGCGACGATGGCCAAGGGCGCGTTCGTCTTCGCCATGGCGAACCCGAATCCCGAGGTGCACCCCGAGGTCGCGCACAAGTACGCGGCGGTCGTCGCGACCGGGCGGTCGGACTTCCCGAACCAGATCAACAACGTGCTGGCGTTTCCCGGGATCTTCGCGGGGGCGCTGCAGGTGCGGGCCTCCCGGATCACCGAGGGGATGAAGCTGGCCGCCGCGGAGGCGCTGGCCGCTGTGGTCGGGGACGATCTCGCCGCCGACTACGTCATTCCGTCGCCGTTCGACGAGCGGGTCGCTCCGGCTGTCACGGCCGCGGTGGCGGCTGCGGCTCGGGCCGAGGGTGTGGCTCGGCGCTGACGCCGGTGTTGTGTGGCCCCGCCCGGGATCGGGCGGGGCCACTTTTTTGCAGTGGGGTGCGGCTGTTCGGGTGAGGCGCGGCTGTTCGGGTGGGGTGCGGGTGGGTGTTTACGCGTGGCGCCGGGTGGGGGTCGGGGCCGTGTCGGGGGGTGTCCGTCCTCGGAACGGCGCGATGGGGTCTCCCGCCGACTGACTGTTCGTTGACGCGCCAACCAGCTGCTGGCGGACACCCCCCCGACACGGCCCCTTGCGTCGTCCGGCGGGTGCGGGAGCGTACCGCCTCGCGCCGCATGCGCATGGCTGCGGGCGGCTGTCCGGCTCGCCCCAGCAACACCGCCGCGCACCTGGCAAGAGGGCGTGTCTCACAGGGCCGGATGGTTCCTTCGGTCCCTCGCGGAACCTATCGTCGAGGCCATGTTCGCTGTCTACGCCGCCCGAATCGACCGCGACCAGCCGCTGTCCGGCCTGGAGTTGGGAGAGCGTCCCGCTCCCGAGGCCCGTCCCGGCTGGAGTACCGTCACGGTCAAGGCCGCCTCCCTCAACCACCACGACCTCTGGTCCCTGCGTGGCGTGGGCCTCGCAGAGGACAAGCTGCCGATGATCCTCGGCTGTGATGCCGCCGGTGTCGACGAGGACGGCAACGAGGTCGTCCTGCACTCCGTGATCGGACAGAGCGGGCACGGGGTCGGCCCGAAGGAACCCCGTTCCATCCTCACCGAGCGCTACCAGGGCACCTTTGCCGAGCGGGTCGCCGTGCCGACCTGGAACCTTCTGCCCAAGCCCAAGGAGCTTTCCTTCGCGGAGGCCGCCTGTCTGCCCACGGCGTGGCTGACCGCGTACCGGATGCTGTTCACCAACGCGGGTGTCCGCCCCGGCGACTCGGTGCTGGTGCAGGGCGCCGGCGGTGGTGTCGCCACGGCCGCCATCGTGCTGGGTAAGGCCGCCGGGCTCCGGGTCTTCGCGACCAGCCGGGACGAGGCCAAGCGGAAGCGGGCCGTGGAGCTCGGCGCCGTCGAGGCGCTGGAGTCCGGGGCGCGGCTGCCGCATCGGGTCGACGCCGTGATCGAGACCGTCGGGGCCGCCACCTGGTCGCATTCGGTGAAGTCGCTGAAGCCCGGCGGCACGCTGGTCATCTCCGGTGCCACCAGTGGCGACCGGCCCTCGCACGCGGAGCTGACCCGGATCTTCTTCCTCGAGCTCAAGGTCGTCGGGTCCACGATGGGGACCAAGGACGAGCTGGAGGACCTGCTCGCGTTCTGTGCCGCCACCGGTGTCCGGCCCGTCATCGACGAGGTCATGCCCATGGACCGGGCGCGTGAGGGCTTCGAGCGACTGGCCTCGGGTGAGCAGTTCGGGAAGGTCGTGCTGACGAACTCCTGAGTCCTCGCGAGGGTGCGTTGACGGTCGGTCCGGGGCGGGCCGACCGTTTTCGTTTGTCAACCATGGTTGACGCGAGTGAGATGTCAACGTAGGTTGACGTCATGACCGAAGCGACCGATCTGGCCGAGCGTGCGGGTGACCGTGATCCACGGGTCGGCCTGCGGGCCGTCGCCGCGCTGCGTCGGCTGCTGGAGCAGTTGGAAGCCGTACAGGTGCGCAATGCGCGCAATCAGGGCTGGTCGTGGCAGGAGATCGCCGCGGAACTCGGTGTGAGCAGGCAGGCCGTGCACAAGAAGTACGGGAGGCATTGATGTTCGAGCGGTTCACGCAGGACGCCCGGGAAGTGGTGAAGAGCGCGTACGCGTATGTGGACGGGGGTGGTGAGAGCGGGCAGTGCGTGGAGCCGGAGCATCTGTTGCTGGCGCTGCTCGACCGGGAGGGCAGTCGTGGGTCCTTCGCCCTCGCCGCTCTCGGGCTCGGTGAGCGGCGGGAGTCCGTGCGGGAGGCGCTGCGTGAGGCGCGACGGCGGGCCGGGCTGACGCAGGCCGAGACCGACGCGCTCGCCGGGCTGGGGATCGACGTGGAGGCGATCGTCGCCCGGGTGGAGGAGACCCACGGGGTCGGTGCCCTGGCCGGCGACCGCAAGGACAAGCGGTGGTGGTCGGGCCGGACCTCCTTCGGCCGGGGTGCCAAGGACGTGCTGGAACGCTCCTTGCGGGTCGCTCTCGCACAGCGGGACCGGCACATCGGGGACGAGCACATCCTGCTGGCCCTGACCCTGCGCCCCGGTGTGCCGGCCGAGGTCCTCGCCGACCACGGGGTGACGTACGCATCCCTGGTGCGGGTGCTGTATGGCAGTGGTGGCGAGGCCAAGGCCGGCTGAAGCTGAAGGGCTGCGCCCATGCGCTCCCGGGGGCGCCTACTTCCTCTGCGTGCGCAGGAGGGCTCCTATGTGGGCCGCCGCCGTCGACAGGTGGCGGCGGGCGTCGCTCAGCTGGTCGGGGGTGACGCCGTGGTCGCGGGCCGCGTCCCGGATGTCGTCCCGGAAGCGGTCGAGCAGGCGGTCCAGGTCGCGGGCCGGGTCGCCGGTGGAGTCCGCGGCGTCCTCGTGGGCCCAGGCCGGTTCGTAGGCGGCGGGGAAGTCCTCCGCGGGCTGTGCGGGCGTCGGTTCCGTGGCCGGCTTGCCGGTGCCGGTGCCTGTCCAGTCGAAGCCGAGGTCCTTGCCGTAGTCCTTCCCGAACTCGCCCACTTCCTTGGCCAGTTCGCTCAGGCCCTCGCGCAGACCCGTCGGCCAGTCACCGCGGGCGAAGTGGTCCTGGACCTGCTCCTGGACGCGACGGGTGATGCGCTGCACCTGTTCCTGGGCCTGGGCGCGGGCCTGTTCCTGGGCCTCCTTCGCCTGGCGGCGTGCGCGCTGGGCGTCCTCGCGGGCACGGCGGCTCTCGTCCTTGGCACGCCGGGCCTGCTCCTTCCACTCCTGTCGGGCGCGGCGCATCTCCTCCTTGGCGATGCGCCAGGTCTCCTTGTCGCCGTACTGCGAGAAGTCGCCGTGGGGGGCGCCTGCCGAGCCGTCGGTCCCATTGCCGGTGTTCCGGCGGGCCTCGCTCGCCGCCGCGCGCATCTCCCGGCGCAGGTCGCCGGCGGCTCCGCGCACGTCGGCCTGGATCTCCGCGGCCAGTTCCGCGACCGACTCCCCGATCTCCAGCTCCAGGTCGGCCAGCTCGCCGCTGCGGTCGGCCAGTTCGGCGCGGCCCGCGTCGGTGATCGAGTAGACCTTGCGGCCGCCCTCGGTGGTGTGGGTGACCAGGCCTTCGGCCTCCAGCTTGGCCAGGCGCGGGTAGACCGTGCCGGCCGACGGTGCGTACAGCCCCTGGAAGCGCTCCTCGAGGAGGCGGATCACCTCGTAGCCGTGGCGGGGGGCCTCGTCCAGCAGCTTCAGCAGGTAGAGGCGGAGGCGGCCGTGGGCGAAGACGGGGGGCATGTCAGAGCACCTTCTTGTCGGTCGTGCCGTCGGCCGGGACGCTGGTGGGGTCATCGCCCGGGCCGGAGACGGAATTGTCTCCCGAGTCGTCCTGGGGGCCGCTCGCCGGGGTTGCCGCCGCGCCGGGGCTGCCGGGCGGGGTGTCCCACGGCTCGTCGTGCCCGTCCTCTCCGGCCGGGCGGCGCAGCAGGGCGATCGAGCCGGAGACGGTGGTGGCCCGCAGGTTGCCGGTGCCCGCGCCGAGGCGGCCCGTGATCTTGTGGGCGCCCCACTGGCCGTGTACCCGCAGGCCGTCGAAGGCGTTGGAGACGGAGCCGCTCGCCGTGTTCGCCTCGACCTCCGCGTCCGCCGGGTACGGCAGCCGGATCGCGATCTCGCCCGAGACGCTGGTCAGCCGGACGTCCGTCGGGCCGTCGGGGTCGAGGTCGACGATCATCGAGCCGCTCACCGAATCCGCCCGCACGGAGGGGCCGGAGCCCTCGACCACCGTGAGGTCGCCGGAGACGGAGTTGAACCGCAGGTCACCCGTCACGTCCTGGGCCTCCAGGCTGCCGGAGACCGTGTCGGCGCGGACCGGGCCGGAAAGGCCCACGAGCGTGGTGTCGCCGGTGACGCCCTTCACCACCGACGGGCCCTGGATCCCTGAGATCACGGCCGCCGCGCCCACCACGCCCACCTCCACGCGGGTGCCGGCCGGGACGGCCAGGGAGACCACCGCGCTGCGACGCCAGCCCTTGCGGTCCAGCCACTTGAGGAAGCCCTTCCAGGGCAGGTCCTCGTAGGCCACCGTGAGGATGCCGTCCTGCTGGGTCACCACCAGGGGTGGCCCCTCGATCTCGGAGATCTCCAGGCGGGCGGAACCTTCGTCGGTGCCCACCACGTTCACCGTTCCGTTGACGAGACGTACGTGCAGATCGCTCACGCACTCGTCGAAGGTGAGCTTCCTCGGTTCCGTGACGGACCACTCGGACATGGTGCAGACCTCCCCGACTCGACGCGCCATATCGCGTCTTCTCGTATTCACGATATATCGCGGTCGGGGAAAGTCAAGACACCCGTTCTGGGGATGGCCGGGCGGCCAAAAGCTCTCAAATAAGGATGATTCGGCCTAGCGTGTGAGCATGCCGACGGAAGCTGCCCGCACCGGCCCCGCGTCCGGGGCGCTGCTGCTGTGCCGGGCGGCACCCGCGTCCGTCGCTCCCGTCGCCCATCTGCTGCGCGAACCGATGCAGCTCACGCGCGCGGGCGGCGACTGGAGCGCCCTCGTCCCCGAGGGCCGGCCCTGGCGGGACGGCGCCGAACCCGTCGACCGCGTGGTCACCGGCTGGGCCACGGCACTCGCCGTCGGCGCGCCCTGGCCTGTCCTCGCCCTGTGGTGGGACAGCGACCACGCGGGATTCACGCTCGCCTCCGGCTTCCGCCGCCCGGTCGGCTTCGTATGGCTCGCGAGCGGTGTCCCGGTGGGGGAGGACGAGGCGATGCGCACCTTCGCCGCACGCCTGGGTCTCGACCCCGTCCTGGACGTCGAGGCCCTCGACCGGCTGACGAAGCCCGACTCCGCGGCCGACGCCCGCACCCGCCTGCGCGGCCTGCTCGCGGTCCTCACGCGCGTGGGCGTCTCCCTGCCCGCCGGACTCGCCCCCGGCGAACCCGCCGACCGCCTCCGGCAAGCAGCCGCCCGCCGGCCGGACAGCCTGCCCGTCGAGTGGCCGGGCTGGCGCGAAGCGGTCGCGGAACGCGACACCGTCGACCATAGCCGCCTCGGGCCGTGGATGCCCTGGGCGGGCGGCCCCAGGGCCGGTGCCCTGGCCCTGGCGCAGGTGGCGGCGGGCCTGCCGCTCCTGGTACGGGGCCTGCGGCGGCGGGGCAGCGGCTGGGCCACAGCCGGCGCCCTGCTCCTCGCGCACGGCGCATGGGGCCTGGCATACGCCCTGGCTCACCCACGCGACTGACGCCCCGACGGCGACGCGTCTCCTACTCGTCGTCCTCGTCGTCCAGCCTCGCCAGCCACGTCGCCAGCCGCTCCACCGGTACCTCGAAGTCGGGATTGAGATCGACGAACGTCCGCAGCTGCTCGGCGAGCCACTCGAAGGAGACTTCCTCCTCGCCGCGCCGCTTCTCCAGTTCCTCGATGCCACGGTCCGTGAAGTACATGCCTCCAAGGATATGTGCGCGAAAAACGGCCGGGCCGCACCCCCCGAGTGGGGGATGCGGCCCGGCCACGCACGAACTGCGCGAGGGCGATTACGCCTCGAACACCTCACGCACCAGCTGCTCCTGCTCCGCCTGGTGCCGCTTCGCGGAACCCACCGCCGGGGACGAGCCGTGCGGGCGCGAGATGCGCCGCAGCCGCTCGCCGTGCGGGACGTCCGCGCCGACCGCGAGGTCCAGGTGGTCGATCAGGTTGAGCGCGATGAACGGCCAGGCACCCTGGTTCGCCGGCTCCTCCTGGGCCCACAGGTACTTCTCGGCGTTCGGGTACTTCTTGATCTCCGCCTGGAGCTCGGTACCCGGCAGCGGGTACAGGCGCTCGATGCGGATGATCGCCGTGTCCGTCACGCCGCGCTTCTGACGCTCGGCCTCCAGGTCGTAGTAGACCTTGCCGGCGCAGAAGACGACCTTCTTGACCGCGGCCGGGTCGACCGAGGAGTCGCCGATGACCGGCTGGAACTGCCCGGTCGTGAACTCCTCCGCCTTGGCCGCCGCCGCCTTCAGGCGCAGCATCGACTTCGGCGTGAAGACCACCAGCGGCTTGTGGTGCGGGTTGTGCACCTGCCACCGCAGGAGGTGGAAGTAGTTCGACGGCGACGTCGGCATGGCGACCGTCATGTTGTTCTGGGCGCACATCTGGAGGAAGCGCTCCGGGCGGGCCGAGGAGTGGTCCGGGCCCTGGCCCTCGTAGCCGTGCGGCAGGAGCAGGACGACGCCGGACGTCTGGGCCCACTTCTGCTCGGCCGACGAGATGAACTCGTCCACGACCGTCTGGGCGCCGTTGACGAAGTCGCCGAACTGCGCCTCCCACATCACGAGCGCCTCGGGGCGGGCCAGCGAGTAGCCGTACTCGAAGCCCATCGCCGCGTACTCGGAGAGGAGGGAGTTGTAGACGTTCAGCCGCGCCTGGTCCTCGGAGAGGTACTGCAGCGGCGTGTACTCCTCGCCGGTGCTGCGGTCGATGATGACCGCGTGGCGCTGGCCGAACGTACCGCGCTGCGAGTCCTGGCCCGCCAGGCGAACCGGGACGCCCTCCAGCAGGAGGGAGCCGATCGCGAGGGTCTCGCCCATGCCCCAGTCGATCGTGCCGTCCTCGACCATCGACGCCCGGCGCTGCAGCTGCGGCAGCAGACGCGGGTGGACGGTGATGTTGTCGGGGATGTTGACCTGGGACTCGGCGATCCGCTTGACGACCTCCGTGGTCACCGCGGTGTTCACGGCGACCGGGAACTCGGCCTGCGGGTCCGAGGACTCGACCGTCCCGGGCTGGGACGTGGCCTCACGGACCTCCGTGAAGACCTTCTCCAGCTGGCCCTGGTAGTCCTGCAGTGCCTGCTCGGCCTCTTCCAGGGTGATGTCGCCGCGACCGATGAGGGACTCGGTGTAGAGCTTGCGCACCGAGCGCTTCTTGTCGATCAGGTCGTACATCAGCGGCTGGGTGAAGGCCGGGTTGTCCGACTCGTTGTGACCGCGGCGGCGGTAGCAGATGAGGTCGATCACCACGTCCTTGTTGAACGCCTGGCGGAACTCGAAGGCGAGCCGCGCGACGCGGACCACGGCCTCCGGGTCGTCGCCGTTCACGTGGAAGATCGGGGCCTCGATCATGCGGGCCACGTCCGTCGCGTACATGGAGGAACGCGAGGACTCGGGGGCCGCGGTGAAGCCGACCTGGTTGTTGATGACGATGTGGACCGTGCCGCCGGTGCGGTAGCCGCGCAGCTGCGACATGTTCAGGGTCTCGGCCACCACGCCCTGGCCCGCGAAGGCCGCGTCGCCGTGGATCGCCACCGGCAGGACGGTGAAGTCCGTGCCGCCCTTGTTGATGATGTCCTGCTTGGCGCGCGAGACGCCCTCCAGGACCGGGTCCACCGCCTCCAGGTGCGAGGGGTTCGCGACCAGGGAGACCTTGATCTGCTCGCCGTCGAGACCGGTGAAGGTGCCCTCGGCGCCCAGGTGGTACTTCACGTCACCGGAGCCGTGCATCGACTTCGGGTCGAGGTTGCCCTCGAACTCGCGGAAGATCTGCGCATACGACTTGCCGACGATGTTGGCGAGGACGTTCAGCCGGCCGCGGTGGGCCATGCCGACGACGACCTCGTCCAGGCGGGACTCGGCGGCCGAGTCCAGCACGGCGTCCAGCAGCGGGATGACGGACTCGCCGCCCTCCAGGGAGAAGCGCTTCTGGCCGACGTACTTCGTCTGCAGGAAGGTCTCGAAGGCCTCGGCGGCGTTCAGCCGGCGCAGGATGCGCAGCTGCTCCTCACGCTCCGGCTTGGTGTGCGAGCGCTCGATGCGGTCCTGGATCCACTTGCGCTGCTTCGGGTCCTGGATGTGCATGAACTCGACGCCGGTGGTGCGGCAGTACGAGTCGCGCAGCACGCCGAGGATGTCGCGCAGCTTCATCAGGGACTTGCCGGCGAAGCCGCCGACGGCGAACTCGCGCTCCAGGTCCCAGAGCGTGAGGCCGTGCTCGGTGATGTCCAGGTCGGGGTGCTTGCGCTGCTGGTACTCCAGAGGGTCGGTGTCGGCCATGACGTGGCCGCGGACCCGGTAGGAGTGGATCAGCTCGAAGACGCGGGCGGCCTTCGTGACGTCGTCGTCGTGGCTGGCGTCGATGTCCTTGAGCCAGCGGACCGGCTCGTAGGGGATGCGCAGCGCCTCGAAGATGTCGTCGTAGAAGCCGTTCTCACCGAGGAGGAGGTTCGCGACGATCCGCAGGAACTCGCCGGAGGCGGCGCCCTGGATCACCCGGTGGTCGTAGGTCGACGTGAGCGTCATGACCTTCGAGATGCCGAGCTTGTTCAGCGTGTCCTGGGACGTGCCCTGGAACTCCGCCGGGTAGTCCATGGAGCCGACGCCCATGATCACCGACTGGCCGGGCATCAGACGCGGCACCGAGTGGACCGTGCCGAGGCCGCCGGGGTTGGTCAGGGAGACCGTCACGCCGGTGAAGTCGTCCATGCCGAGCTTGCCGTCGCGGGCGCGGCGGACGATGTCCTCGTAGGCCTGCCAGAACTCGAAGAAGTTCAGCGTCTCGGCCTTCTTGATGCCCGCGACCACGAGCTGGCGGTCGCCGTTGGGCTTGACCAGGTCGATGGCGAGGCCGAAGTTGACGTGCTCCGGCTTGACCAGGGTCGGCTTGCCGTCCTTCTCCGCGAAGGAGTAGTTCATCGACGGCATGGCCTTGATGGCCTGCACCATGGCGTAGCCGATCAGGTGCGTGAAGGAGATCTTCCCGCCCCGGGCGCGCTTCAGGTGGTTGTTGATGACGATGCGGTTGTCGAAGAGCAGCTTCACCGGGACCGCGCGCACGGACGTGGCCGTGGGCACCTCCAGGGAGGCGTTCATGTTCTTCGCGACCGCGGCGGCGGGGCCGCGCAGCACGACCTGCTCGGGGCCCGCGGGGGCCTCACCGGCGGGCTCGGCCTTCTTCGCGGGAGCGGCCTGCTTGGCGGCGGCCGGCTTCGCGGCGGGGGCGGCCTTCGCCGGAGCGGGGGCCTGGGCCGGGGCCTGCGCGGCGGGCTTGGCCTGGGCCGGAGCCGGGGCGGGGGCCGGCGCGGCGGCGGGCTTCTCGGCCGCCGGGGCGGTGGCCTGGGCGGGAGCGGCCGGAGCGGCCGCCTGAGCGGTGGTGGTCCCCGCGGCCCCCGCGGCCGCGGTACCCGCCGGAGCCGAGGCGGCGGCCGCCCCTGGCTTGTAGTCGGCGAAGAAGTCCCACCAGGCTCGGTCTACCGAATTCGGGTCCTGGAGGTACTGCTGATAGATCTCGTCGACGAGCCACTCGTTGGCACCGAACGATGCGGCAGGGTTCTTCCCCGCTTGGTCGGTGTCGGTCGAGATGCTCGAGTTACTGGGGGACTGTGGCGACACGGCGGCAACCGCCCTCTTCCGCTTCACAAAATGATGGACAGCGGGAATCAAGGCTACGCCCCCTGGACGGGGAAGGTCAGGCCGGGCCCGTTCAACGTCGTGCAAGTCACATCTGAAAGCGTGTTTCGGGGCTTGAAATGGCGGGAAACAAGCGTAGTTCCGCTTAAGGAGGGAAGAGCGGGGCAGGGCCCCGGACGCCGATGGCGCGGGCCTGTGCCTGATCACACGTGTCCGTCAGCGCGGACACCCGTGGATCTTGTGGCTCCGCTTCGAACTTTACGTCAACTTGGCACAGATGGAAGTCCCGGGAGAGTGACAAGAATCCGGCAACCTCGCTCGGATTCGGCCACTCCGATCCGGCCTCCGTGCAGGTCCACCGCCCAGCGGGCGATCGCCAGGCCGAGGCCCGTGCCGCCGTCGCTGCCCGGCCCCTGCGGCCGCTTGGCACTGCCGCGGTTGAACCGCTCGAAGACGCGGTGCCACTCGGACTTCGGAATGCCGGGGCCCTCGTCCAGGACCTCCAGCTCCAGCGACTCCGGCAGGGCGCCACGCCGCGCCTTGACCGTCACCCGGCCGTGCGGCGGGCTGTGCTTGACCGCGTTGTCGATGAGATTGGCGACGACCTGGTGGATGCGCTCGGGGTCCGCGTGCGCGGTCAACTCCGGCGGGTGGACGTCGAGGTGCAGATGCACGTCCGTACGGGTGTGACTGCCCGAGCCGGTCGCGATGCCCGCGCGCACGGAGGCGACCATGTTGGCCTCCTTCAGCACGCCGGACAGATACGGCCACACCTCGAACCGCCGCTGCTTCAGCGGTACGACGCCGTTGTCCAGGCGGGACAGGTCCAGCAGCGTCTCCACCAGCCGGCCGAGGCGCTCGGTCTGCTTCAGCGCCGTGCGCATCGTCTCCGGGTCGGCCTGCGTGACGCCGTCGACGATGTTCTCCAGCACCGCGCGCAGACCCGCGATGGGGGTGCGCAGCTCGTGCGAGACATTCGCCACGAGTTCCTTGCGCTGGCTGTCCTGGGCCTCCAGCTCGTCGGCCATGGCGTTGATCGTCACGGCCAGGTCGCCCAGCTCGTCACGGCGGTTCTCCCGCGTCCTGCGGGTGTAGTCGCCCTGCGAGATGGAACGGGCCACCGCGGTCATCTCGTCCAGCGGTGCGGTGAGCGAATGGGCCACGAACTGCGTAATGAGCAGTGTGGCGATCATCGAGAAGACCGTGATGAAGCGCAGCTCCGTCTTCGTGTGCACCGCGATCACCGACAGACCTGTGGTGATCAGCACCGAGATGACGACCAGCGCGCCCAGCTTGGTCTTGATCGAGAACGGGCTCACCCCGCCCCAGGGATCCGGCTCCCCGGGGTTTCTCCGTGCGGCCGGCCCGCCGCTCATGGCGTCGGGGTCTCCAGGGCGTAACCCACGCCGTGCACCGTGCGGATCCGCTCGGCGCCGATCTTCCGGCGCAGCGCCTTGATGTGACTGTCGACCGTGCGGGTGCCGGAGGCGTCCGCCCAGTCCCAGACCTCGGCGAGCAACTGCTCACGGGAGAGCACCGCACGCGGGGTGTTCGCCAGGCACACCAGCAGGTCGAACTCGGTGGGCGTGAGGTGGACGTCCTCGCTGCGCACCCGGACCCGGCGCTGCGCGTGGTCGATCTCCAGCTCGCCCAGGCGCAGGATGCCGGAGCGGGGGGTGGCCGCCGCGATGGCGGCCCGCTCCACCCGGCGCAGCAGGACGTGCACGCGCGCCGCCAGCTCCCGCATCGAGAACGGCTTGGTCATGTAGTCGTCGGCGCCGACGCCGAGCCCGACCAGCATGTCCGTCTCGTCGTCGCGCGCGGTGAGCATCATCACCGGCACGGGACGGGCGGCCTGCACGCGGCGGCAGACCTCCAGGCCGTCGAAGCCGGGCAGCATGATGTCGAGGATCAGCAGGTCGGGCTGCCACGCCTCGGCCGTGTCGACTGCGGCCGGACCGTCACCCGCTGTTTGCACGAGGAATCCCTCGGCCCGCAGGCGGGTCGCGATGGCGTCCACGATCGTGGCGTCGTCCTCGACCACCAGGACCCGGCGCTGGGCGCCCGGAGTAGCCGTCGCTGAACCGTTGTGGGAGGTCTGTGTCTGCTCCATCGCCCGCCCCTGGGGTGTGCTTTCCCGGAATCAGTGGGGTGATTCCTTCTGACTGGCTATGCCTGCGCATGGTTGCGATTGACGCTTGAATGATCGGCGTCAGGGGAGCAGCGTACGGGGAGTCAGCACACCTTTGCTATCCAGGGCTGATGCCGAGGTGCACGACGTCCGGAACGCCCCGGGCAACCGGGATCTCTTCGGTACGCACCTGCTGGAACCCGGCATTCCGCAAGGTTTCTTCAAATGGGGGAGATGGCTGGGCGGACCAGACGGCGAGAACCCCGCCCGGTCTCAACACCCTTGCACAGCTTGCCAGTCCGGCTTCCCCGTAGAGACTTCCGTTGCCGTCCGTGACGGTCCAGTCGGGTCCGTTGTCGATGTCGAGGCACAGGGCGTCGTATGTGTCGGATGTCTCATTGACGTGTGCGACGAGATCCGCCTCGACGATTGTGGTGCGGGGGTCCGCCAGGGCCCGGGCGGAGAGCGCGGCGAGCGGGCCGTCGAGATGCCATTCGACGATCGCGTGCTCCCGTTCCACCACCGTGATCCCTCCCCAGCGCGGGTCCGCCGCGGCGTGCGCGAGGGAGAAGCCGACGCCGAGACCGCCGATCAGGACCTCGGGGTGGTCCCGCCCGGCCAGGGCTTCCAGGGCCGCGTCGACCAGCCGACGCTCCGAGCGGCCGTCGGAGGTGTCCATCAGGAAACAGCCGTTGGCGATGATCTCCAGCCGGTCTCCGTGCCGCCGCAGCACCACCTCACCGTGCGGGCCCTCACGTCGGTCCAGTACATCGGGAATGTCGTACGGGGTAGGCATGGGGGCATCCTGGCAGGGGTGGGAGGTGCGGCGCCCGGCATTTCGCCGGGGCCTGCGGGGGACGCAGGGAAGGCTTTCGGGTTGCTGTGAATCGCCTCTCGCGTGGCGCGGGTCACAGACAGGGGGGTGTCCGGGGCGAAGGCTGGGACCCGAGCGAAGGGAGGGCCCGTTGTGGAACGCACCGCGCCGTCCCACGAGACGGCCGCACCGACGCCGGCGGACGCGCCCGTCTCCGATGTGCCGGGGCTGCTGGACGGGGTGCCGCGGCAGCGGGGTCCGTACGGAGCGGCGGGCGCGGGAGTGCGGGGGCCCGCTCCGGCGGCGGTGCCCCGGTCGCGGACGCTCCGCCCCTGGCGGCTGTTGCCCACCCCGGCGGGAACGCCGTTCACCTTCGGGTACGCGCTCCTCCTCTGCGTCACCTCGCTGATCTCTGCGTACGCGGACCCGGCCCTCGTGCACGCCCTGCTCCAGGGCTCCAGCACGGACGTGAGCCACCTGGTGCGCACACCGGAACTGGTGCTGATCGGCAGCGCGCTGTGGGTCGCGGGCGGAGTGACCTCCCCGTTCGCCATCGCCTTCGTGCTGGTGCTGACCGCGCTGGAACGGCGGATCGGGGCTCTGCGCACGGCCGGTGTCTTCCTGCTCGGGCACGTGCTGGCCACCCTCGCGACCGAGGTCCCGGTGGGTGTCGCGGTCCTGGCCGGGCACCTTCCCGACAGCTCCCTGCACCGCCTCGACTACGGCGTCAGCTTCGGCGTCGCCGCCGGCATCGGCGCCCTGGCCGGCCTCCTGCCGCTGTGGCTGCGCCTGCCACTGCTGGCCGGCTTCGGCTGGATGCTCCTCCAGGACCTGCTCGCCTTCACCGACCCGATGACGAACTGGGGGCATCTGATCGCCCTGGGCATCGGGATCGCGACCTGGCCGGTGGTCCGGCGGTGGTACACGAGGCGCCTCGGCCCCGCCGGGGGCTGACCGCGACGCCCCTCAGGTCCGGGCGGAGGCCGCCGGGCTGTACCTGGCGCTGGTCAGCAGCGCCACCACTTCCCAGCCCAGCGCCTCGTAGAGGCCTCGCCCCGCGGGCGTCCCGGCCAGGACGCCGGTCCGCGCCCCCTGCCGGACGGCGGCGTTCTGCAACGTCCGCATGACGAGACTGCCCAGGCCTTTGCGGCGGTGTTCGGGGGCCGTCTCGATCTGGTCGGCGACGGCGGTCCCGCCCGTCGGGGTGATCTGTCCGCGTGCCGCCAGGGACCCGTCCGGCGCGGCCACCATCAGGCGGGTCACTCCGCCGCGCGACCACTCGCGCAGCCGGTAGCCGTCGGGGGCGGCCGGAGCGTCGTCCGCCGTCAGCGGGACCGTCATCAGACAACCGGGCTCGGGGTCGATCCACCAGTCGTCGTCCAGCCAGCCGGAGACCACCGACGGGTCCCGGAACGCCTTCAGCCACACGCCGTGCCCGGTCACCGTGTCGGCCACCTTGCGGACGGTCGTCTCGTCGAGGCCGTCGCCCGTCGCGCCGAACACGTGCCGCGTGACGTGCCCCTTCATCCCCATGTCGATCGTCCAGCCCCACGGCTCGGCCATGGGTGGAGCGGCCCCGCGCGACACGACCCAGCCGTTCACCCATGCCTGCACGGTCGCGTCCACGTCATCTCCCTGTAACGATCGAAAGCGCTGATCACCTATTACCTGGGGGGACCTTACGTGTCCTCCCGCTCGCGGCGTCACCGGTGATCGCTGACAGCGAACAGCGGTGGGGGAACATCCGGCCCCGCCCGAGCATTGAGTCGGCATAACTCAACTTGACTGCCGAAGGGGAGATCATGGCTTCGACGTCTACACCGCTCACCCTGCCCGTGCTGCCGCTCGACGGCGAAATCGTGCTGCCCGGGATGGTGGTCCCGCTGGACCTGAGCGATTCCGAGGTCCGTGCCGCGGTGGAGGCCGCTCAGGCCGCTGCCCGGACAACGCCCGGAAAGCCCCGGGTACTCCTGGTGCCACGCATCGACGGGACCTACGCGAACACCGGTGTCCTCGGCACCGTCGAGCAGGTCGGCCGGCTCGCCGACGGCGACCCCGGCGCCCTGATCCGCGGCCGGAGCCGGGTGCGCATCGGCGCGGGGACGACCGGCCCCGGCGCCGCACTGTGGGTCGAGGGCACCCGCGTGGACGACACGGTGCCGGACCCCCTGCCCGGACAGGTCGCCGAACTGGTCAAGGAGTACAAGGCCCTCGCCACCGCATGGCTGCGCAAGCGCGGTGCCTGGCAGGTCGTCGACCGGGTCCAGGCGATCGACGACGTCTCGGCGCTCGCCGACAACTCCGGCTACTCGCCGTTCCTGACCACCGACCAGAAGGTCGAACTGCTGGAGACCGCCGACCCGGTGGCCCGGCTCAAGCTCGCCACCCAGCAGCTGCGCGACCACCTCGCCGAGCAGGACGTGGCCGAGTCCATCGCGAAGGACGTCCAGGAGGGCGTCGACAAGCAGCAGCGCGAGTTCCTGCTGCGGCGCCAGCTGGAGGCCGTCCGCAAGGAGCTGCGCGAGCTGAACGGCGAGCAGGAGGGCGAGGAGTCCGACGACTACCGCACCCGTGTGGAGGCCGCCGACCTGCCCGAGAAGGTCCGCGAGGCCGCGCTCAAGGAGGTCGACAAGCTGGAGCGGTCCTCCGACCAGTCGCCGGAGGGCTCCTGGATCCGTACCTGGCTCGACACGGTCCTGGAGATGCCGTGGAACGAGCGCACCGAGGACGCCTACAACATCCGGGGCGCCAAGGCGGTCCTGGACGCCGAGCACTCCGGGCTGGAGGACGTGAAGGAACGCATCACCGAGTACCTGGCGGTGCGCAAGCGCCGTGACGAGCGGGGCCTCGGCGTGGTCGGCGGGCGGCGCGGCGGTGCCGTGCTCGCACTCGTCGGGCCGCCCGGCGTCGGCAAGACCAGCCTCGGCGAGTCCGTCGCCCACGCCATGGGCCGCAAGTTCGTCCGCGTCGCCCTCGGTGGCGTGCGCGACGAGGCCGAGATCCGTGGCCACCGGCGTACCTACGTGGGCGCCCTGCCGGGCCGGGTCGTGCGCGCCATCAAGGAGGCCGGGTCGATGAACCCGGTCGTGCTGCTCGACGAGATCGACAAGGTGGGCTCGGACTTCCGGGGCGACCCGGCCGCCGCCCTGCTGGAGGTGCTCGACCCGGCTCAGAACCACACCTTCCGGGACCACTACCTGGAGGTCGAGCTGGACCTGTCGGACGTCGTCTTCCTCGCGACCGCCAACGTCCTGGAGGCGATCCCGGAGGCCCTGGCCGACCGGATGGAGATCGTCCGCCTGGACGGCTACACCGAGAACGAGAAGGTCGTCATCGCCCGCGACCACCTGCTCCCGCGCCAGCTGGAGCGGGCCGGGCTCGACAAGGACGAGGTGACCCTCGACGAAGGCGCGCTGCGCAAGCTCGCCGGCGAGTACACGCGCGAGGCGGGCGTCCGCACCCTGGAGCGGTCCGTCGCACGGCTGCTGCGCAAGATCGCCGCCCAGCACGAACTGGGCGAGCGGAAGCTGCCGTTCACCGTCCGGGACGAGGACCTGCGCGACCTGATCGGCCGACCGCACCACGTGCCCGAGTCCGCCCAGGACCCCGCCGAGCGGCGGACGTCCGTGCCGGGCGTGGCGACCGGGCTCGCGGTGACCGGGGCGGGCGGTGACGTGCTGTTCGTCGAGGCGTCGCTGGCCGACCCGGAGACGGGCGCGGCCGGGCTGACCCTGACCGGTCAGCTGGGCGACGTGATGAAGGAGTCCGCGCAGATCGCGCTGAGCTTCCTGCGCTCCCACGGCGCCGAGCTCGAACTGCCGGTGGCCGATCTGAAGGACCGGGGCGTGCACATCCACTTCCCGGCGGGCGCGGTCCCCAAGGACGGCCCGAGCGCCGGCATCACGATGACGACGGCCCTCGCGTCCCTGCTGTCCGGCCGGCTGGTCCGCACGGACGTGGCGATGACCGGTGAGGTCTCGCTGACCGGGCGGGTCCTGCCGATCGGCGGGGTGAAGCAGAAGCTGCTCGCCGCGCACCGGGCGGGTGTCACCACGGTGATCATCCCCAAGCGCAACGAGCCCGACCTGGACGACGTCCCGGCGGAGGTGCTGGACAAGCTCGACGTCCACGCCGTCACCGACGTCCGCCAGGTCCTGGAGCTGGCGCTCGCGCCCGCCACCGCGGGTGTGACGCCGGAGGTTCCGGTGGCCGCGTGACGGAGTGCATCGGATGAGAGAAGGCCCGGGTTCCCGTGCGGGAGGCCCGGGCCTTCACCGTGTGGTGGCCCTGTGTACGCGTACGCCGTGACCTGCGGAATACTTGCCGAACTGCGGTGATGACGGCAGGTGACGGAAAATCCCAGTACCGGAACTCTCACGTCCGGGCGACGACCGAGGCAGGGGCTCACGTGCACGAGGAAGGCAACGACGGACACCGCGACGCCGGTGTGGCCGGAAGCGGTGTGGATCAGCCGGCCTTCCTGGCGCTGGAGCGCGAGCTGACCGTCCTGCTGCGGCGCGCCCGGGCCAGCCAGGGCGAGATGGCCCGCGAGGTCCACCCCGACCTGGAGTCGTCCGCGTACGGCCTGCTCGTACGGCTGGACGAGTGCGGACAGCAGCGGGCCACCGAGCTCGCCGCCTACATCGGAGTCGGCAAGGCGACGATGTCCCGCCAGCTGCGCGCTCTGGAGGAACTCGGGCTGGTCGCGCGCGAACCCGACCCCGCCGACGGACGCGCCTGGCTCGTCGCCCTCACCCAGGAGGGCCGCGACCGCGTCCGCCGGGTCCGGGAGGCCCGCCGCGCCCGCTACGCCGGCCGCCTGGCCGACTGGGACTCCCGCGAGGTCACGGAACTGGCCCGGCTGCTGAACCAGCTCAACCGCGGCATGGACAAGTAGAGCCGGGCAGCTCCTAGATCTCGGCGAACACCACCGTCGCGTCGTCGTGCCGCTTGCTCCGGCCGAGGAACGTCGCGGCGGCGTCCGACCGCTCCAGCGTCCGGACGCGGTCCACCAGCGCCTGCGGGCCCTCCTTGCGGACCAACTGGAAGCAGTCGGTCCAGCCGCCCTCCTCGAACCGCTCCACCCAGCGGGTGGCGCCGTCCGTCAGCGCGGCAAGGGCGCGGACCTCGCTGCGGGGCAGGGTGCCGGTCACCGCTCGCCGGGCCACCGAGGGATCCGCCGCCGCCGTGAAGAAGCCGCCCTCCCTGTTGCGGAGGGTGGAGTCCACGAGCGCGTCCGTGGCCAGCGCCGAGCGGGGGAGCAGGGCCAGGCGGTCGTCGAGGACGGGTGTCACCACGCCGTCCGGGGACTCCAGCAGAAGAGCCGAGTCGGACAGGACCAGGTACTCCACGGTGTCCGGATTCCAGCGGGTCACGACCACGGTGGCCTGGGGGGTTCGGGGGTGAGAAAGGTCACAGGTTGCGGCGTGCGCCTCGGAGGTACGCGCGATGGCGCGGGACAAGGCGTCGACGAGGGGAACATCCGGGAGTGAAACGGTCAGTTCGGTCAGTGCGCCGCCCAGGTGTGCGGTGAACCAGGGGACGGAATGCAGACAGCCCGTCCCGGTCTTCGGTGGCGTGACGCCGTCCAGAACGACGACCGAACCGCCCTGTCCCGAGGCCGGAAGCCCGACACTGGCGAAGTCCTCGTTGGGGCGGTCGGCGTCTCCCGGTTCCGAGGCGAGTTCAGTACGCATCCGGCCAGTCTGCACGAGCCCTTCACAAGGTCCGCAGGAGGCTGGCAATGATTGCCGGATCGGCGCGGTCGCGCAGGTCAGACGCCTGGTTTGGGGTGGAATGATTTGTTCCGGGAAGACGTGGTGGCGAATACTGCCACCGGCCGTCGCCGCCGTCCAACCGGCGTGCCGCGCAAGGCCGCTGCAAGGGCCTGTGGAACTTGCCCCTCAACTCCCGTCCGGGGTTCACTCCTTCGAGTGGCGGGTCAGGTGATGCGCGTGCGCTGCCCACCGGCGCTGGGAGGGTCGGGAAGTGTACCGGGAGTACGCACCAGTTGACGGAGCGTCATCCGGGCCCAAGGGTTCACGAGTCAGGAATGCGAGCACCGGTGCAGAAGACGCGGCCTCGTCGCACAGGCAAGCAGACGGCCCCCGTTCAGGGCGCTGAGCCGACGCCCCCCACCGGCAAGGGACGCCCCACGCACGTACGCAACCGGCTGATCGTCGCCGTGGCCGTGGTCGCCGCTGCCATCGCCGGTGCCGGCACCCCGTCCGTCCTCGCCGCCTCCGGGCAACTCCACGACTCCCAGAAGCTGGTGACGCTCGCGGAGCAGACGCAGGACGCCCTCGCCCTCGCGCACTCCCTCGCCGACGAGCGGGACGACGTCACCCCCTACATCGCCGCCGGGCGCCCCAAGTCCAGGGCGCCCTCCGAGCAGCGCAGCGCCCGGGTCGACAGGCAGGTCGAGGAGCTGCGGTCCGACACCGACACGCCCGCCTCGCTCCGCTCGGACCTCGACGCCATAGCGGCCGTACGCAGGGCGGCGCTCACCGGCAAGAGCAGCGCCCTCGAAGCGCACCAGGCGTACTCCACCGCCATCACCGAACTCCACGGTCTCGCCGAGCAGCTGGCGCAGCAGACGCCGCCGCGCGCGGGTGCCGGCGGCTACGCGCTGGCCGAGCTGGACTCCGCCGTCCAGCAGGCCGCCGCCGCCCGCGGGCTGCTGCTCGCCGCGCTGAGCGTGCCGCGCAGCACCGGGACGGTCATCGACCCCGTCACCGGCCTGCCGGCCGAGACCTCCACCTCCTCGGACGAGGACACCCGGCAGCGCGACGCCCTCAGCGCCGCCGCCCAGCAGGCCAGGCTGCGCTCCGACGCGGCCCTGGCCGACTTCCGCGGCACCGCGCCCAAGCCGGCCCGCGCCTCCTTCGACTCCACGGTCACCGGCACCGATGTCAACTCCGCCGACAAGTACCTCGCCACCCTGACCGACCAGCCGACGCTCTCCCGCAGCGACCTCGCCACCGGCACCAAGAAACTGGACACGGCCCTGTCCGCCCGCGTCGACCTGATGCGCGGCGTGGAGTCGGCCCTCTACGACCGCCGCACCAAGGACCTCGAGGCGCTGCGCGACGACGACGTCACCGCGCTGGAGATCCGCATCGCCGTGCTCGGCGCCCTCATGCTCCTCGCCGTCGGCGTCGCCACGGGCATGGCCCGCAGCCTCACCCGCCCCCTCGCCGTCCTGCGCCTGGGCTCCAAGCGTCTCGCCGAAGCGGAGGACCCGGCGGCCGAGGAGCCGGTGAAGTTCACCGGCCGCAACGACGAGTTCGCCCAGGCCGTGCGGTCCGTCAACGCCCTGCACGCGCACGCGGCCGCCCTCACCGAGCGGATCACCACGCTGGAGTCCGACCGCAGGCACCTGGTCGGCCAGCGTCAGAAGATGGCCGACGCGCGCGAGGAACTGCGCGGCGAACTCGCCGAGTCCGCCGCCCAGCTGGAGCGGCTGCGTACGGCCATCGGCGGGACGTTCGTCAACCTCGCGCTGCGCACTCTCGGCCTGGTCGAGCGGCAACTGGCCGTCATCGAGAACCTGGAGGAGCGCGAACAGGACCCGGACCGCCTCGCCACGCTGTTCAAGCTCGACCACTTCGCGACGGTCATGCGCCGGCACAGCGAGAACCTGCTGGTCCTCGCCGGTACCGAGCACGTCCAGCATGCCGCCGGACCTGTGCCGCTGGTGGACGTCGTGCGTGCCGCGGTGAGCGAGATCGAGCGGTACGAGCGGGTCCGGATCGCCGCGCTTCCGCCGCACGCGCACATCGCCGGATTCGCCGCGGACGACCTCTCCCACCTGCTGGCCGAACTCCTGGAGAACGCCACCTCGTTCTCCCCGCCCGATCTGCCCGTCGAGATCTCCGGCTGGCTGCTGGAGAGCGGCGAGGTCATGCTCTCCGTCCAGGACGAAGGCATCGGCATGACCGCGGAGCGGCTGGAGCGCCTCAACTCCCGTCTCACCGACTTCGATCCCGAGGCGCCGTACGACCAGGAGGGCGAGGACGGCCTCGGCCTCGGCCTGTACGTCGTGGCCCGGCTCGCCCACCGCCACGGTGTGCGCGTCCAGTTGCGCGAGCAGAAGCAGGGCGGCGTCGCGGCCGTCGTCGTCCTGCCGCGCACACTCCTCGCCGCCGCCCCGCCCGTGGCCGTCCCGACCTCCGGCCCCCTCGCCGGCACGCCCCACTCCTTCTCCTTCCCGGGCGCCGACGCCGAGGCCAACTCCAACGTCCTGCACGGCCGCGCGGCCGGAGACGACCCTTTGGTCGCCCTGGCGGAGAAGGCGGTACGCCAGGACGAAGCCGTGGCCCCGGAACCGGCCGTGGCCCCGGATCCGGCCGTGGCCCCGGAGCCGGCCGGGGGGCCGGAGCCGGCCGGGGGGCCGGAGCCGGCCGGGGGGCCGGAGCCGGCCGGGAACCCGGAACCGGCTGGGGACTCGGAACCGGCCGGGGCGGCAGCCCCGACGGCGCCCGCCGAACCGACCACGCAGGACGGGCAGGCCGCGCGCGCCGAGCGCTCCGCGCCCGCCGAACCGCCGACGCCCTCTGCGGCGGCATCCGCCGACCTGGCGGCGACCGGTGACCCGGCGGCATCCGTTGACCCGGTGACGCCCGGTGACCCGGCGGCATCCGCTGACCTGGTGACGCCCAGCAGCCTGGCCGTGCCCGGCACCCTCGCAACGCCCGGTGACCCGGTGACGCCCGCCGACGTGGCCGTGCCCGGCACCCCGGCCGCACCCGCCGACCCGGCCGCACCCGCCACCCCGTCGGCACCCGCCGACCCGGTCGAGTCCGTGGAACCCGTGGAGTCCCTGGCGGAGACCACGATGGAGCTGCTGATCCCGGTGCAGCCGGGGGCGTCGGGCTCGGACCGGCACGAACCCGTGGCCGGCGACGGCGAGAACGGCCCGCAAGGGCCGCCCGCCGCCGGTGAC
This sequence comes from Streptomyces flavovariabilis, assembly GCF_000725785.1. NCBI lineage: Bacteria > Bacillati > Actinomycetota > Actinomycetes > Kitasatosporales > Streptomycetaceae > Streptomyces > Streptomyces flavovariabilis. The sequence goes on from NZ_JNXD01000019.1 coordinate 50,782, forward strand.
GCGAGCCGTACGGGCGGTGCGGGCGGGGGCGAGAGCCCGGAGCACGAGCGTGCGCTCGACGAGGAGGAGGACCGCGTCACCGACAAGGGCCTCCCCAAGCGCACCCCGAAGATCACCGCATCGACCACCGCCCCGCGCCAGCGCAGCGGCTCCGTCGACGCCGACGCCCTGCGTCGCCGTCTCGGCGGCTTCCGCCAGGGCGCCCAGGCCGGGTACCGGGACGTGGAGGCGGAGATCGCCGAGAGGACGGCCTCGCACCAGCGGCCGGCCACCGGCGCAGCAGGACCAGCTGGATCCGAAGAAGCCACGGGGGGCACAGTCGAGGAGGCAAGCAGTTGACCGCTCCCAGTACCTTCGGACTGATCGGACTGAGCAGTGAGGCCCGCAACCTGCACTGGCTTTTGACCAACCTCGTCGAGGAGGTACCCGGCATCCTCTCGGTCGCGGTCGTCTCGTCGGACGGACTGCTGCTGCTCTCCTCCGACGACCACCGCAACAAGGAGGCGAGGGAGGCCCTGCAGGCTCGCGGGACCCGGCGCACCGGCCCGCGCGGCTCCGCCGCCGACCTGGCCACGATCGTCTCCGGCATCGGCAGCCTCACCGTCGGCGCCGCCAGGCTGATGGCCTTCGGCGGGGTCCGGCACACGATGATCGCGATGGACGAGGGCAGCCTGTTCGTGATGTCGATCAGCGACGGCTCGCTGCTCGGCGTCCACGGCTCCGCGGACTGCGACATGAGCGTGGTGGCGTACCACATGGCCCTGTTCGTCGGCCGTGCCGGCCACGTGCTGACGCCCGAACTCCGCAGCGAGCTCCGTAAATCCCTGGAGGATTCCCAGACGGCGGGGAGTGCCCGATGAGCAGTACGCCGAAGCATCACCTGCCGGTCCGCGGCGGCGACCGCAAACCCGCCCGGGTCCGCCCCTACTCGCTCACCGGTGGCCGCACCCGGTTCGGCCACGTCCTCCTCGTGGAGACGTTCGTGGCGAGCACGGCCGCGCTGGACGCCCCGGAGGAGCGCAGGGAACTGACGAACGGCAACCTCTCCACCCGCGTCATGCCGGAGCTGCGGGCCATCGTCGAACTGTGCCGCCGGATGCGTACGGTGGCCGAGATCGCCGCGCTGCTGAAGATGCCGCTCGGCGTGGTCCGCGTGCTCCTCAGCGACCTCGCGGACCAGGGAAAGATCCGTGTGTACGGAACGGGCACCGGCCATGGCACGGGCCGCCCGGACCGGGCTCTGCTGGAAAGGGTGCTGAGTGGACTCCGTCGTCTCTGACGTCGCTCACGGCGTCACTGGTTCATCGCCGTTCGTCCAGCCCGGCGAGAGCATGCACGCCTGGGAGACGGACCGCACCCGTGCCCCGATCGCCACGAAGATCGTGGTGGCGGGCGGCTTCGGCGTGGGCAAGACCACGCTGGTCACCGCCGTCTCGGAGATCACGCCCCTGCAGACCGAGGCGCTGATGACCGAGGCGAGCGAGGCGACCGACGACCTCACGGCCACGCCGGGCAAGACCACCACCACCGTCGCCATGGACTTCGGGCGCCTCACGCTCGACGACGACCTGGTGCTGTACCTGTTCGGCACGCCGGGCCAGCAGCGGTTCTGGTTCATGTGGGACGACATCGTGCGCGGCGCGATCGGCGCCGTCGTCCTGGCCGACACCCGCCGTCTGAAGGACTGCTTCCCGGTTCTGGACTATTTCGAGAGCTCCGGACTGCCGTACGTGGTCGCGGTCAACCACTTCGACGGCAGTGAGCTGTTCGAGCCGGAGGACGTGCGGGAGGCCCTGACCATCCCGCGGCACATACCTGTCATGATCATGGACGCGCGTCGCCGGATCTCCGTGATCGAGACCCTCCTGGCCCTCGTGGGCCACGCGCTCGACGAAACCCCCGAGTAGAGGACAGCCCCGCATGCGGAAGATACTCGTCGTCGGAGCCGGTCAGTCCGGGCTCCAGATCGCTCTCGGCCTCCAGTCGCAGGGGTACGAGGTCACCCTGATGTCCAACCGGACGGCGGACGAGATCCGCACCGGCCGGGTCATGTCGACGCAGTGCATGTTCCACACGGCCCTGCAGCACGAGCGCGATCTCCAGCTGAACTTCTGGGAGTCCCAGGCCCCGAAGATCGAAGGACTCGGCGTCTCGGTCGCCGCCCCCGGCTCCTGGGCCGAGGGCCCCTCCGCCCGCGCCATCGACTGGCTGGGCAAGCTCGACGGACACGCCCAGTCGGTCGACCAGCGCGTGAAGATGGCCGGCTGGATGGAGACGTTCGCCCAGCGCGGCGGCCAGCTCGTCATCCACGGCGCGGCCGTCGGCGACCTCGACTACTTCTCCCGCACCTACGACCTGGTGCTCGTCGCGGCCGGCAAGGGCGAACTGGTCCAGATGTTCGGCCGGGACGCGGAGCGCTCCCCCTACAGCGAGCCGCAGCGCGCGCTGGCCGTGGCGTACGTCCACGGGCTGGGCCCGCGCCCCGAGCACCCCGGCACCGAAGCGGTCCGCTGCAACCTCGTTCCGGGCGTCGGCGAACTGTTCGTCATGCCCACCCTGACCACCTCCGGCCGCGCCGACATCCTGTTCTGGGAGGGCATACCCGGCGGCCCGCTCGACGTCTTCAACGGCGTCAAGGACCCCGCGGAGCACCTCTCCCTGACCCTGGAACTCATGGAGCGGTACGTCCCCTGGGAGTACGCGCGGGCCACCAAGGTCGAACTGACCGACGCCGGCGGCACGCTGGCCGGGCGCTACGCCCCCACCGTCCGCAACCCCGTCGGCCGCCTCCCCGGCGGCGGACTCGTGCTGGGCGTGGCGGACGTCGTCGTCGCGAACGACCCGATCACCGGGCAGGGCTCCAACTCGGCGTCCAAGTGCGCCGCCGCGTACCTCTCCTCGATCGTCGAGCACGGCGACAAGCCGTTCGACGAGGAGTGGATGCGGGCCACCTTCGACCGCTACTGGGCCACCGCCCAGCACGTCACCAAGTGGACCAACGCGATGCTCGCGCCGCCGCCGGAGCACATCCTGAACCTGATCGGCGCCGCCGGTGAGCTCCAGCCGGTCGCCGACCGGTTCGCCAACGGCTTCAACGACCCGGCCGACTTCGAGAACTTCTTCTACGACCCGGCGAAGACGCAGGCCTATCTGGTCGAGGTGTCCGGCGCGGGCGCCGCGTAACCCTCGTCGCCCGCATAGCCCTCGTCCGGCCCGTCCGTGGCGCCCTCGGGGAGCTCCGGCGGCTCGTAACGCCGCAGGGGCTCCCCCTCCGGGTCCGGTCGGACGGCGCCCAGGACCGGGTTGGCCGCGATCGGTGACACCTTCACCTTCGCGCCCGGACGGGGTGCCTGGACGACCATGCCGTCGCCGAGGTACAGCGCGACGTGCGTGGCCTTCGGGAAGTACACGACCAGGTCACCCGGGCGCAGCTCGTCCAGGGGGATCCGCTCCAGCCGCTTCCACTGCTCCTGGCTGGTCCGGGGGATGGGCGCCCCGGCCTCGGCCCAGGCCTGCGAGGTCAGCCCCGAGCAGTCGTACGTCCTCGGGCCCTCCGCGCCCCACTCGTAGGGCTTGCCGACCTGCCGCACGGCGTGGCGCACGGCCCGGCCGCCCTCGGCCGACGGGGTGCGCAAGCTGCTGTTGCTCCCGTTGCTCCCGTTGCTCTCGCCGTTGCTGCGGCTGCCTTCGCTGCCGAGCGCGCCGGAGGCCATGAACTTCTTCTGCGCCTTCGCGATGCCGTTCTGCTCGAACTCGGCGAGCTCGGTGAGCTGGTCACGGCTGAGGGAGGCGAGCAGTTCCTCGACGTCGTGCAGGCGGGCGCGGACCTCGTCCCGTTCCTTCTTGCGCCGCTCGGTGAGGGCGAGCCGCCGGTCGAGGGCCGTGCGGGCCTTGCGGGCCAGCTCGTGGGCCTTGCGCTCGTCGCCGGTGAGCCGGCCGATGGTGTCGGCCCGCTCCTGTGCGAGCCGTCCGATCACATGGCCCTGCTCGATCGCGTGCTGCGGGTGGCGGGCCAGGAGCAGGCGCACGTAGGGAGAGATGCCGGTGCTGCTCTGGTACTGCTGCCGGGCCAGCCGGCCGGCAGCGCCCCGGCTGTCGTGCAGGGAGAGCCGGGCGCGCGCGAGGGCGCGGTCCAGGCGGTCGGTCTCGGCGCGCTGCTTCTTCAGCTTCTCCTCGGTGGCGTTGTAGGCCTCGGTGGCCTCCTCGGCCTTCCTGTACAGCGCTTGAAGATCTGTCAGGAGACCGGCCACGTGGTGCTGTTCCGTGTCCGGCTCGGGAACGGCCGTGGCCGGGGCGGCTCCCAGGACGGTTCCGGCCGCCGTCGCCGCGATGCAGACCAGACGCAGAAGCTTTCCTGACATGCCATCACCTCCGTTGCGGGGGCGGCGTGGTGCCGCCGGACATCGTGAGGATCAGGCGTATGCGGGCGGTGCGCGCGGTGGGTGTGCGCGGTTCGGCGCAACGGGGTCACCCGTCGGCGTCGTCCGGCTTGCCGGGCGGCGTGGCGTCTGGCTTGCCGGAGGGTGGGACGTCCGGTTTCGACCAGGGCCAGTTGAGCCGGCGGGGAGGGACGCCTTCCGGGGCGTACTCGTACTTCCAGCGGTTGGTCAGGCCGGCCTTGCCCGGCCCCCGGGGGACGCGGCGGTAGACGAGCACGGTGTCCGGCCCGCCGTCGGGGTCCGGGACGGGGATGCGGTACGTCTTGGGCGGGTGGCCGGTGATGCCGAGGAGGACCGGCAGGACTCTGCCGTCCATGGGGCCGCCCTCGAACGGGGTGTCTTCGCTCTTCACGGAATCAGTGTCAGACATCCTCGGCAAGGGCCTGGACCAGGGTGTCGGTCTGCGGGTCGCGACGGGCGGTCACGGTCAGCATCGCCACGAACTGTTCGACGAGCCAGTCGCGGAGGTCCTCGGCGGGGGGCTGCTTGTCCTCGTCGAGCCAGATGAGCGACGACGCCTCCACGGCGGTGATCCACATGCGGATGGTCATGCGCAGGCTGGGGCCGGGGACGGTGACGCCCAGGTGGTTGAGGATGTGCTCGGCGGCGACGCGGCGGACGCCGTCGACGATGGCGGTGGTGCGTGAGGTCTCCACGACGCTGCCGCCCTGGAGGAGGGCGCTGAAGCCGGTGTCGTGCTCGTCGACGAAGGTGAGGTAGCGGTCGAGGGCGCGGGACAGGCGGGGGAGGAGGGGGCCTTCGCGGGGTTCGTCGAAGCAGTGCTGGAGTTCGTCGGCGGCGGAGCGCAGGGCGGCCTCGTAGAGCTGCTGCTTGCCGCCCGGGAAGTACCGGTACACCAGTGGCCGCGAGACTCCGGCCGCCTCCGCCACGTCGTCGAGGGACACCTCCTCCGGGGCGCGGTGGGCGAACAGTTTCAGCGCGGACGTCAGCAGCTGACTGCGGCGTTCCTCGACGCTGAGTCGCCGGTAGGCGGGGGTGGGGGCGGCTGGTGTCATGCCTGGCAGCGTAATCGGGGGGCCGGGGGGCTGCGTAGCGGTGGTGCGTGCGCGTGCTTCGCCTGATGCCGGGGGGTGGGCGGGGCCGCCTCGGGGTTGAAATCCTGTTGCGGGGGCGCCGGCCTCTTCGATCCACTGTTTTCATGACCCATGACGGCCCTGCGGACCATGTGGAGCAAAACCGGCGCTTCTGGGATGACGAGGCGGCTGCGTGGCACGGGCCGCTCGCCCGTGATCACTGGGCGCAGGCAGCACCGTCATGGGGGCTGTGGGCCACCCCTGAGTCGCAGGTCTCCGTGCTTCCCGACGATATCGACGGTATGCGCGCCATTGAGCTGGGCTGCGGTACCGCCTACGTTTCCGCTTGGCTGGCCAGAGCAGGGGCCCACCCGGTGGGGGTCGACATCTCGGAGAAGCAGCTCGCCACTGCTCGCGCGATGCAGGCGGAGTTCGGCATCGACTTCCCCCTCGTCCTGGGCCATGCCGAGAAGGTGCCCTACGAGGACAGCACGTTCGATCTGGCGATCAGCGAGTACGGCGCCTCGTTGTGGTGCGACCCCTACCAGTGGATCCCGGAGGCAGCGCGGCTTCTCGCTCCCGGAGGCCGGCTGGTGTTCTCGCGCTACTCACCGCTGTTCGCGCTGTGCGTCCCCTCGGAGGGACCGGCCTCCACCAGCCTGACCCGCGGCCAGTTCGGCCTGACCCGGCTGGACTGGGGGAATCGCGTGGAGTTCATCCTGCCGCACGGTGAGATGCTCCGTCTGCTGCGGTCCTGCGGCTTCGTCGTCGAAGACCTGATCGAGATCCAAGCGCCCCAGCCTGCGCACCAGGACTACCCAGAAGTCTCCGTCGACTGGGCCCGGCAGTGGCCCAGCGAGGAGATCTGGAAAGCCCGGCTGGCAGGCTGAGCGTCGATTCCCCCGCCCCCTACGCCAGCAACCCCGACGACTTCCACAGCCGTCGCCCGACCCCCCGCAGCACCCCGATGTCGTCGAGGAAGTCGGTCAGGCGCTTGGAGCCGTTCTGCATGACCTCGCGGCGGTGTCCGCTCGCCCGGACCTGGGCGAGGGCCTCGCGCTTGTCGAGCCCTACGTTCGTGTAGACGTCGGGGTTCACGAAGGCCACCGAGAAGACGCGGGCGAACTCGCCGGAGGTGATGCGGGTGAACTCCTGGGACCACTTGGGGGCCGTCACCATCTGGCGGCGGAGTTCCTCGCGGGCGTAGCGGACGTGGCGGGCCTCCTCCACGACGTGGATGCGGGTGACGCCGCGGACCAGGGTCTGGACGCGCTCGTCGGGGAACGTCAGCCGCTGCATCCAGTCCAGGACCTCCTCGCCCAGCAGGGTCGCCGTGAAGGAACCCGGCGTGGTGGAGATGGTCTTGAACAGGCGGCCCAGCTGCTGGTGCGCGCGGCTGACCGGGTACCAGGGCGTGTCGCCCTGGGCTATCAGCCGGGCGAACATCCTGGAGTGCCGGCACTCGTCCTCGATCTCGGTGAGCGCGTACCGGACGTGCGCGCTCGTGGCCGCCTTGTCGTAGATGTGCCGGACCAGCAGTTGCATGAGGATGATCTCGAACCAGATGCCGAGCGAGGCCAGGGCCGCCGCCTCGTGCTGGGAGAGCAGGATCCGCTGCTCCTCGCCCATCCGTTTCCAGAGCGGGGTGTCGTAGAGCGACACAAGCTCCGGCGGCCAGAACCACTTGCCCTCCTCGAAGGGCGCGTCCCAGTCCAGCTCCTTGTCCGGATCGAAGGAGTGCTTGGCGGAGGAGTCGAGCAGCCGCTGGGCCACCTGCTCCCGGTCCTTCAGCAGGCCGAGAGCATCGCGCAGGCCGTCGAGCGCGTCGGCTTCCGTCAGGGTCGTCATGGCTGCCCACCTCGTTGTGCACACGTCACTGTTTCTCTTATGAGACTGCCTGTCAGCAAGCTCGTCAATCCCCTGCGCGCTACTTGTTGACCCGGTGTCTACCTCGTGTGAGCCTGCGGACATGCCGACCTTCGACCTGTACACCAAGGAACCGGAAGAGCCCGTACGGCAGGTGCCGGCGAGCGGCGCGGCCCGTTTCAACTGGGAGTACGACGACGGGCGCGACCGTCTCCTGGCCCTCTACCAGAAGGGCAAGGACAAACAGTGGGACGGCCAGAAGCGGATCGACTGGGACCTGGAGGTGGATCCGTACGACCCGCTCGGCACCCCGGACGAGGCGATGTCCCTCTACGGGACCAGGCACTGGGCGAAACTGACGGACAAGGACAGGGGCGATCTGCGGCGGCACTACGCCTCCTGGCAGTTCAGCCAGTTCCTGCACGGCGAGCAGGGCGCGATGATCTGCGCCGCGCGGATCGTGGAATCGGTCCCCGACCTGGACGCGAAGTTCTACTCCGCGACCCAGACCATGGACGAGGCCCGGCACGCCGAGATCTACGGCCGCTTTCTGCACGAGAAGATCGGGATGCTGTACCCGATCAACGACAACCTCCAGTCCCTGCTGGACGACACACTGCGCGACTCCCGCTGGGACATGCCGTACCTGGGCATGCAGGTGCTGATCGAGGGCCTCGCGCTGGCCGCCTTCGGCATGATCAGGGACACGACGGACAAGCCGCTGCCGAAGCAGATCCTCGCCTACGTCATGCAGGACGAGGCCCGGCACGTCGCCTTCGGGCGGATGGCCCTGCGCGACTACTACCGGCAGCTCACGGACGCCGAGCTGAGGGAGCGCGAGGAGTTCGTCATCGAGGGCTGCTACCTCATGCGCGACCGGCTGCGGGGCGTGGAAGTCCTGGAGAACTTCGGCATCCCCAAGGGGGAGGCCGAGGAGTACAGCGAGCAGTCCGAGTTCCTCACCCTGTTCCGCAAGCTCCTCTTCAGCCGCATCGTGCCCTGCGTCAAGGACATCGGCCTGTGGGGCGAACGCCTCCAGCAGGCCTACGTCGACATGGGCGTCCTGGAGATGGGCGACTCCAGCCTGGACCTGCTGATGTCCCAGGACGAGGAGATCGCCGAGAAGCTCGACGCCGAGCGCTTCGCGGCGGAGGAGCAGGAGCGGGTGGCGGAGGTGCGGGGGGCGATCGACGCGGGGCGGTGAGCCGCCGAGTGAGGACCGGCTAGAGCGCGCAGCCCAGTCCCTCGGGCACCTCGCCGATCAGCGGGGTCGCGCCCTGGGGCGGGAACGACGTCCGCAGGGTGAAGGCGTACGGCGTCGGGCCGTGGGTGCGGATGTGGAGGAGGCGGGATTCCGCCTCGGCCACGGTCGGGCGGTGACCGGCCGGCACCCACCACAGGGCGACCATGGCCTCCTCCACGCGCTCGAACCACTCGCGGCGGCGGGCGAGCATCTCCCGGTGCCTGCCCTGGTACATGTACGCCGTCAGTGAGTCGGCGTCGCGCCACACCGACATGTTGAGGATCAGCCAGGAGTCGCCGAAGACGGACACGTCCGTGGCGTTGCCGGTGTCGCTCTGCAGGCGCCAGACGAAGCCGTCGGCCGCGTCGGCGTCGGCGTTCACCGGGTCCAGGCTGTCGACGAAGTCCTTCAATTGCGGGGAGTCCAACGGGGCCTTCAGGCGGGCGATGTTGACCTCGGCGAGTTCGTACGCGGCAGCAGGCTCAGTCATGTACCGAACGTTAGGTCGGGCGTTCCCGGCGCGGTAGAGCCGTCTCAGCAACTGGGCACTCCCTAGTGGGACTTGAGCACCGCCTCCATCACCGCCCGCGCGATCGGCGCCGCGTCACCGCCCCCGCTGATGTCCCCGCGGTCCGCCTCCGCGTCCTCCACGACGACCGCGACCGCCACCCGCGGCGCCACGTCGCGGTCGCCCTGCGCCCAGGAGACGAACCAGGCGTAGGGCGCACCGGAGTTGCCCAGGCCGTGCTGGGCGGTGCCGGTCTTGCCGCCGACCTTGGCGCCGCGGATGGCGGCGCTGCGCCCGGTGCCGTTCTCGACCACGTCCCGCATCATCGCCCGCAGCCGGACGGCGGTGGACGGGTACATCGCCTGACGGACCGCCCGCGATCCGGCCGTCGCGAGGGTGCTGCCTCCCGGCCGGGTCGTGCGCTCCACCAGGTAGGGATCCCGTACCTGGCCGCCGTTGGCCACGGCCGCCGCGACCATCGCCATCTGCAGCGGTGTGGCGCGGGTGTTGTACTGGCCGATCGACGACAGGGCCAGCTGGGCCTTGTCGAGGGTGGTGTCGAACGTGGACCGGGCCACCGGGAAGGGGATCCTCAGCTCCCCGTTGTTGAACCCGAAGGCGTGCGCCGTGGCCGTCATGTCCGTGACGCCCACCTCCACGCCGAGCTTGGCGAACACCGTGTTGCAGGAGAAGGCGAAGGCCTCACGCACGGAGGCGTCTGCGCAGCCCTTGGACGCGTTGGCCAGCCGCGTCCGCGTCCCGGGCAGCCGGTAGGGGTCGGGGGAGTCGGTCGGCGCTTCGAGGTCCGTGACCACACCGGCGTCCAGCGCGGCGGCCGCGGTGACCACCTTGAAGGTCGAGCCGGGCGGGTACGTCTGCCGCACCGCCCGGTTGAGCATCGGCCGGTCCCGGTCCGCGTGGAGCCGCGTCCAGGCCCGGGCCGCCGCCGAGCCGTTGCCGGACAGCGGCTGGGGGTCGTAGGACGGGGCGGACACCAGGGCCAGGATCCGGCCGGTCGACGGCTCCAGCGCCGCCACCGCGCCCTTACGGCCCGCGAGCCCCTTGTACGCGGCCTCCTGCGCGGCCGGGTGGAGTGTCGTGACGACGTCTCCGCCGGCGTTGCGCGCACGCGTGAAGTCGTTCCACAGCGGGAACGGCGCGAGCATCGGATCCGCGCCGGACAGCACGCCGTCCTCCGTGCTCTCCAGCAGCGTCGTCCCGTAGAGCTGGGAGGCGAAGCCGGTGACCGGGGCGTACATCGGGCCGTCGGTGTAGGTCCGTTCGTAGCGCAGGTGCTCGCGGGTGTCCTTGGAGCCGGTGACGGGCCGGCCGCCGACCAGGATGTCCCCGCGGGGCTGCTCGTAGCGGGTGATGTCGGGGCGCCGGTTGGCCGGGTTGCGGTCGTACGCCGGTGCCTGGACGACCTGGACGCGGGCGGCGTTCAGCAGCAGGGCCACCAGCAGCAGGGCGCAGAAGTATCCGGCGTGCCGGATGTGCCGGGTCACCGGGTGTCCTGCCCGTCGTAACTCCGCCGGGCCGAATCGCTCACCCGGACCAGCAGCGCCACGATCGCCCAGTTGGTGACCACCGACGAGCCGCCCTGCGCCAGGAACGGCATCGCCATGCCGGTCAGCGGGATCAGCCCGGTCACCCCGCCCGCGATCACGAACACCTGGAGCGCCACCAGCGAGGCGAGTCCGACCGCGAGCAGCCGGCCGAAGGGCTCGCGCTGCGCGAGACCCGCGCGAAAGCCGCGCTCCACCAGCAGGCCGTAGAGGAGGAAGACGGCGCAGAGGCCGGCCAGGCCGAGTTCCTCACCCGCGGTGGCCAGGATGAAGTCCGACTTCACGGCGAAGCCGATCAGGAAGGAGTGGCCGAGTCCGAGGCCGGTGCCGAGCATGCCGCCCTCCGCGAAGGCGAACAGCGACTGGGCGAGCTGGTTCGCACCCTCGCCCGCCTCGATCGAGGCGAAGGGGTGCAGCCAGGTGTCGATCCTGCTGTGCACGTGCGGTTCCAGCCGGCCCACGGCGACGGCACCCAGCGCGGCCAGGAGCAGGCCGACCGCGATCCAGCCGGTGCGGCCGGTGGCGACGTAGAGGAGGATCACGAACAGGCCGAAGAAGAGCAGCGAGGTGCCGAGGTCGCGTTCCAGGACCAGCACGCCCACGCTCACCAGCCAGACGGTGACGATCGGGCCGAGGACGCGACCGGTGGGCAACTGGAGCTTCCAGACGCGGCGGCCGGTGTAGGCGAGGGCGTTGCGGTTCGCCGCAAGGTACGCGGCGAAGAACACCGCCAGCAGCACCTTCGCGAACTCGCCCGGCTGGATGGAGAACCCGGCGATCCGGATCCAGATGCGGGCCCCGTTCACCGCCGGGAACAGGATCGGCAGCGTGAGCAGGACCAGGGCCGAGACCACGCAGACGTACGTGTAGCGCTGGAGCACCCGGTGGTCGCGCAGCAGCAGGACGACCAGGATGAACAGCGTCACCCCCAGGGTCGACCACACCAGCTGGGCCGGTGCCGCCCGGTCGCCGGGGGTCTCCAGGTCGAGCCGGTAGATGAGCACCAGGCCCAGCCCGTTGAGCAGCACCCCGATGGGGAGGAGCAGGGGGTCGGCGTACGGGGCCCGCAGGCGTACCGCCAGATGGGCCAGCAGTGCCAGTACGCCGAGTCCGGCGCCGTAGCCCGCGGCGCCGGGCGGAAGCGCTCCGTGCCGGGCCAGGCCCACGGCGCAGTAGCCGTACACCGACAGCAGGACGGCCAGCACGATGAGGGCGAGTTCGATGCCCCGGCGCCGGGGGAGGGGGCGGACGGCGGGCGCGGGCGGGTCCGCCGTCGCCACGGTGATTCCGGCCTTGCTCATGTCCGGAACCTACCCAAACGGTGCGTCTTGCGTGTCTTTGGGTGGCCGAGTGTCAGCACCAGCGTGGCGCGGGGCCGATGTTGTCGATGTACCGGGCCGCGCCCCAGGCCCAGGTGCCGTCCGTCAGCAGGTACCAGAGCGGATTGCCCTGCACGGTCTCACCGCCCGTCTTGCAGAAGATCTTGACGACCTCGCCCCGGTGGGCGAACCGGATGATCTGCGAACCGCGGTTCGGGGCACTGCGCAGCGCCAGCCTGTCGGCCGTGACGACGCCCTTGTAGAGGCGCTCGTCGTGGTGGCCGTCGTGGTGGCCGTCGTGGTGGCCGTGGTGGTTGCCGTTGCCACCGTTGCCGCCCGTCGGGTCCCAGTCGTCGTACGCGGCGACGGCGGGTGTGACGGAAGCCGCGGCGGCGAGGAGCCCGGCGACGGTGGCTATGGAGAGGCGGGTGCGCAGGGACATGGGGGTTACCTCCATGTGGGGGCGAAAGTACTGAAGCTGACTAATCGCCACATTAGGAGCGCCCCGGAGGTGCCGCCCCTCACACTGGGCCATAGGAGGACGCGCCCCGAGCTCTCACTCCGCCGCCAGTCTCAGAGTGGCCACCGCCCCGCCCTCCGGCGCGTTCGCGAACTCCAGCCGCGCGCCCAGCACCTCCGCCTGCCCCCGCGCGATGGTCAGCCCCAGCCCGTGCCCCCGCGTACCGCCCTCCGTGCGGAACCGCTGCGGCCCGTGGGCGACCAGGTACTCCGGAAACCCGTCCCCATGGTCGCGAACGGTCACCACCGGACCGTCCACGGTCAGCACCACCGGCCCCCGCCCGTGGTTGTGCGCGTTCGCCACGAGGTTGCCCAGCACCCGCTCCAGCCGCCGCCGGTCCGTCTCCACGGACACGTCCCGCACGACCCTGACCTTCGTGCCGTGGCCCGCCGCCCGCGCCGCACGCTCGGCCAGGGGGCCCAGTTGCTCGGTGTCCAGCTCCACCCGCTCCCGGCCGGTGTCCAGCCGGGAGATCTCCAGCAGGTCCTCGGTCAACGTGCGCAGCGCCGCCACCCGGTCGCGGACCAGCTCCGTCGGACGGCCCGGCGGCAGCAGTTCGGCCGCCGCGTGCAGCCCGGTCAGCGGCGTGCGCAGCTCATGCGCGACATCCGCCGTGAACCGCTGCTCGGCGAGCAGCTTGCCCTGGAGCGAGGCCGCCATGGAGTCCAGCGCGGCGGCGACGGCGGCCACCTCGTCCCGTGGGCCGGCCTCCGTGCGGGGGCCGGCGCCGGGGTCGTTCACGCGCGCGTCCAGGTCGCCCGCGCTGATCCGCCGCGCGACCAGCGCCGTGGTGTGCAGCCGACGCGTCACCCGCGTCACCGCGAATGCCCCGACCAGCAGCGTCGCCCCGATCGCCAGGCCCGACGACCACACGATCGCCCGGTCCAGGCCCTCGATGGTGCGGGACTGCTGCGAGTAGTCGACCGCCACGGCCAGCGCCCGCCCGCCGTCGACGGGACCCGCCGCCCACATCGTGGGGCGTCCCGCACGGTCGGCGACCATCGTGCCGCGGTCCCCGGCCACCGCCAGGTCCCGCAGCTCCCCGGGCAGCTCCGGTGGATCCACCCCGGCGCCCCGCCGCAGGGTGTCCCCGGCCTCGTACCGCTCCGTCGCCTGCGTCAGCCGCTGCAACGCCTGGTCACGGGCCTGACTCACGGTCTGGTTCGTCACCTGCACATGCACCAGGACGCCGAGCAGGGCGGCCAGCGCGCAGCACATCACGGTGATGAAGGCGGCGGCCTTCGCGGCGAGCGTCCCGGACCACTGGGGGAGCGTGGGTCTCATCCGCCGCTCGCCGGCGGGGAGACAGAGGGAGAGGCTGAGAGGGGGCCGGTGGGAGAGGGGGAGAGGGGGCCGGTGGGAGAGGCCGACGGGCGCCGGGAGTGCTTGCGCGGGCCGGTGCGCAGCATCTCGTCGTGAGTGAGGAGCATGGCCCGCTGGTCCCGGTCCCAGGTCCACTGCAGGCGGTACTCGTAGCCCGCGACCTCCGACGGCGAGCGGATCACCAGCGAACGCCCGGCCAGCTCGACACCGCTGAGCGCGTCCTCCCACGCCATCACCTGCACCAGCCGCTGCTTCTCCACGGTGTAGACGCGGACGGCGGTCGTCTTGCCGGGCAGCAGCGGGAAACCCAGCGTCAGGTCGTCGAGCCCGTCGCCGGTCAGATCCCGGTAGTACGGCCTGAGTACCGGGCACTTCCCGCGCCCCGGGCCTTTCGCGCAGTCGGCCATCCTGCGCTCCGTGTCGCGGTAGGGCGCCTTCTCGCCGTCGTACTCCCCGGGGTTGCGGGCGATCTCGGCCCTGACGATCTCGACCGGATCGACCCGGCGGATGTCGCCGCCGGGGACCTTCACCCCCTTGACCACCTCGGTGTTCACCTCGCCGATCTCGAAGGCCGGGCTCGACGCCGGTGTCAGATCCGGCCACAGCCGGGCCGGCTCCTGCGCCGTCGGGGTCGACCCCGCGCCCTCCAGAGCGCCGGTGTCCCCGCAGCCCACGGCGGTGGCCAGCACGAGGGCGACGACGGCGAGGCGACGGGCGGCCTGTCCGGGGCGGCTGAGGGGCACTGCACTCCTGGCGGTTCGTGGGCGGTTCGCGGGCGGTCGCACAGGCGGACGCGACCGACGGCCGCGTACACCTTATTCGTAGGGAAGTCCCATTTGCGCGAGAGGGCGGCCGTCTGTGTGCGCAGCCGGACCTGCGCAGCCGTACGTATGCCGTACGCATGCCGTGCTACTCGGTGAGCTCCTCCAGCAGCCGGGCCGTGGCCAGTCCGGCCCGCAGGTACTCGACGAACAGGTCGTTGTGCAGCGCCCAGCGCGAGCGGCGGGCCCGGATCAGCCGGATCGCCGCGTCGGCGGAGCTGCCCTGGCGCATCAGCGCGTGCGCGACGACGAGACCGGAGCGGTTGTACCCGTGGTAGCAGCGGACGAGGACCCTGCGGCCCTCGCCCAGCGCCTCGCACGCGGCCTCGGCCAGCCGGATCACCCCGGCGAGCTGCGTCCCGTCCAGCGGCCCGTCGGGGATGGGCCACACATGGTGCCGGACGCCCGGATCGGGCCCGTGCCCCGGCAGCCGCAGCAGCGTCTGCACCAGATCGAACTCGTCCCGCACGACGACGAACTCCGGATGGCCCATGGCCCCCGTGTACTCGTGACCGCCCATCCAGAGCCCGGGCACGACCTCGCTCCACGGACTCTCCGGAGCGGGCACGTCGGGTTTACTGCGGGTACGCAACGGCGCCTCCCCACCATCACCGCCCGAGGGTCCGCGGGCAGGCCCAACTCCTCTCCAAGGTAGCCGGGTTCTTGCCCCCGCAGCACCCCGCCTGTTCCCATGGACCGGGGTGATGGTGCATGAACGGACTGCGCGTCATACCGACCTGGCGGCACGGCCGGGAGCGGCTGTACGTCTGCCTCCCGGACGGCAGGAACATCGCCTGGTACGACCGTGAGGCGGCCCGGGTGAACCTGCTCGGCGTAGACCACGAGGACGACGTCCTGCGGGCCCTGGGGCCCTTCCTCACCGGCCCCGTGACAGTGGGGCCGCCCCCGGTGCCGACCTCCGCCGAACTGGCCCGCCTCACCCTCCACCCCGACGACGACCTGGCCCCCAACCGTCCCGGCGAGGCCCTCATCGTCGCCCTCGACCGCGACCCCGGACCCGCCCACCGGCTGCGCCCCGACCCGCGCCGCAGGGCCCTCGCGGCCGAGCAGACGGTCGGCGACGCCCTCGACCACCTCGACGGCGCGGGCTGGCACGCCCTGCACTCCGTGCCGCTCCCCGGTGGCGACCGCATCCACCACCTGCTGATCGGCCCCGGCGGCCTCTACGCCGTCCACACCCTCCACGCCCGCAAGCAGCGCGTACGGATCACCGACCCCATGATCACGCTGGGCCGCCGCGACCCCCACCCCCTGCTGCGCCGCCTGCGCACCGACGCCGACCGTGCCTCCCACGCCCTGACGGCAGAGGTCCGCCCGGTACTCGCCCTGGTGGACCCGGCGGCGCTGTCCGTCCCGACCGCCCCACGAGCGGTCCACGTCCTGACGGCCACGGAGGTGGAGGGGCTCGCTCACCGGGGCGGAGTCCTGAAAACGGCGGACGTGGAGGCACTGCACGCGATGGCCCGGGACCGGAACACGTGGGCCCGGGTGTGAGGGGTGCGACCCGGGTCGGCCGGCCGGTCCGTCGGCCGACCGCCCGACCGGCCCTCGAGCACGGGCGCGGGCATGAGCAGAGGCACGGGCGCGGGCATGAGTACGGGCATCAGCACGCGCCGGCTGACGGCCCGGGCCCGTCAGGGGCGCACCCGGCGTCGGAGATCCGCCGGCTGTCCGGCTACGGCAGTGTCCCGGCCCCGTCCGTGTCCAGCAGCGGAGCGAGCAGGTCGCCGTAGTCCTGGATCCTCGGGGCGATGTCGACCGCGTGGAAGTCCAGCCGTCCGGGTGCGCCGCACTCCTCGACCTCCTCCCAGGTCACCGGGGCCGAGACGGTCGGTTCCGGGCGGGCCCGGAGGGTGTAGGGGGTGGCCGTCGTCTTGCGGGCGGCGTTCTGGCTCCAGTCGACGAAGACCTTCCCCGGGCGCAGGCTCCTGGTCATCCGGTGCAGCGCGAGCCGCGGCATGGCCTTCTCGGCCTCTACGGCGAGCGCCTTGGCGTACTCGGACACCCGCTCGGAGGACGCACCCCGTACGGCGGCGAGCAGATGCAGCCCCTTCGAGCCGGAGGTCTTGGCGCAGGTCTCGATGCCGTCCCGAGCGAGCCGTTCCCGCAGCCACAGGGCGACCTCGCAGCACTGCACGATGGTCGCCGGCGCCCCCGGATCGAGGTCGAAGACGATCCGGTCGGCCTCGTCCGGCGTATCGACGAGCCACTGGTGGGTGTGGAACTCGGCCACGAGGTTCGCCGACCACATCAGGCTCGGCAGATCCTGCACCAGGACCATCCGCGAGGGCCCCTCGACCCGCGGCACCTCGGCGGTGGTGACCCAGTCGGGCGTACCCGGCGGCACGTTCTTCGTGAAGAACACCTGCCCGTCCGGCCCGTCCGGATACCGCAGGAAGGACACCGCCCGATCACGCAGATGGGGCAGCAGGACCTCGGCGACGGTCGCGTAGTAGTGCAGCACCTCGCCCTTGGTGAAGCCGGTGGCGGGATACAGCACCTTCTCCAGATTGCTGAGAGCGAGCCGTCGCCCCTCCACCACTGTGATAGGCGCCATACGATAAGAATCCCACGCAAACCGTGACGAACACTCCCGAGCGTGACCGGAAGGGTGCTGCACGTGAGATCCATCTGGAACGGCGCCATCTCGTTCGGCCTGGTCAGCATTCCGATCAAGCTGGTGAACGCCACCGAGAGCCACTCGATCTCCTTCCGCCAGATCCACACCGAGGACGGCGGCCGCATCCGGTACCGCAAATTCTGCGAACTGGAGGACCGCGAGGTCACCCAGGGGGAGATCGGCAAGGGCTACGAGGACGCGGACGGCACGATCATCCCGATCACCGAGGAGGACCTGTCCAGCCTGCCGCTCCCGACGGCCAAGACGATCGAGATCGTCGCCTTCGTCCCGGCCGACCGGATCGACCCGCTCCAGATGGACGCCGCGTACTACCTCCAGGCCGGCGGCGCCCCGGCGGCGAAGCCGTACACCCTGCTGCGCGAGGCACTGAAGCGCAGCAACAAGGTGGCGATCGCCAAGTTCGCCCTGCGGGGACGGGAACGCCTGGGCATGCTCAGGGTCGTCGGCGAGGCCATCGCGATGCACGGCCTGCTGTGGCCGGACGAGGTCCGCACCCCCGAGGGCCTGGCCCCCGACACCCATGTCACCGTCCGTGACCAGGAACTGGACCTGGCGGACGCGCTGATGGACACCCTGGGCGAGGTCGACCTGGAGGATCTGCACGACGAGTACCGCGAGGCCGTGGAGGAGGTCATCGCCGCGAAGGCCGCGGGCGAGGCCCCGCCCCAGGCCCCGGAACCGGCCGCCGGCGGCAAGGTCCTGGACCTGATGGCGGCCCTGGAGAGCAGCGTCCGCGCGGCCCGCGAGTCCCGGGGCGAGGAAGCCGAGCACGCCGAGGTCAAGTCGCTCCCGCAGCGCAAGACGGCCCGCGCGGCCCCCAAGCAGACCGGCGGCAAGAAGTCGACGTCCACCACGAAGAAGACGGCGGCCAAGAAGACCACCGCGGCGAAGAAGTCGACGGCCAAGTCGGGTCAGGGGACGACCAAGAAGACGGCGGCGAAGAGCACCGCGAAAAAGACGGCGGCGAAGAAGTCGACGTCCCGCAAGCGCTCGGCCTGACCCGCTCCCGCGCGGGTACTCCCCTCACGGGAGGAGAGCGCCATGCCGCAGCCCATGAACCACCACGATCACCACCGTCACACCGGTGACGCGGTCGACGTCCACTTCATCGGCAACGCGACGGTACTGCTGTCGTACGGCCCGCTCACCCTGCTCACCGACCCGAACTTCCTGCACCGGGGCCAGTACGCCTACCTCGGCCACGGCCTGCTGAGCCGCCGCCTGACCGAACCGGCCCTCGACGTCCACGAACTGCCCCGCCTCGACGCGATCGTGCTGTCGCACCTGCACGGCGACCACTGGGACCGCCGCGCCCGCCGGCACCTGGACCACACGGTGCCGATCCTGACCACCCCGCACGCGGCCCGCCGCCTCCGGGCCGTGCACGGATTCCACCGCACGGCGGGACTGCGCACCTGGAAGGCGCTCACCCTCCAACGCGACGGCGTCCAGGTCACGGTCACCGCCCTGCCGGGCCGGCACGCGGGCCACGCGATGCTGCGCAGGCTGCTGCCGCCGGTGATGGGAAGCATGCTGGAGTTCGGCCCCGCCGGGGGACCGCCCCGCATGCGGCTCTACCTCTCCGGTGACACGCTCCTGTACGACGGCCTCCAAGAGATCACCGAACGCTTCCCGTCCGCCGATCTGGCCGTCCTCCATCTCGGCGGCACCCG
This sequence comes from Streptomyces flavovariabilis, assembly GCF_000725785.1. Classification (NCBI taxonomy): domain Bacteria; kingdom Bacillati; phylum Actinomycetota; class Actinomycetes; order Kitasatosporales; family Streptomycetaceae; genus Streptomyces; species Streptomyces flavovariabilis. The sequence continues at coordinate 69,755 of NZ_JNXD01000019.1, forward strand.
CCTCCCCGGCGGCTTCGTGGTCACGATGGACGGCACCCAGGGCGCCGAACTCGCCCGCCGCCTCGACCCCAGGCTCGTCCTCCCCGTCCACTACGGGGACTACACGGTGATGCGCTCGCCCCTGTCCGTGTTCCTCGCCGAGGCCGACCGCATCGGCCTCGGCGACCGCGTCATCCACTGCGGCCACGGGGAACGCGCCTGCGTGCCGTGCGCTCCCGGGGCGGCCGCGGAGGTCTACTGACCCCGGGGCGTCGGGCCCTCAGGCCACCCGCCTCTCCCGCTGCTCGGACTCCTCGTCTGCCTCGTAGTCGTCGTCCGGCAGATGGACGTCGTCGACGGCGATGTTGACCTCCACGACCTCGAGACCGGTCATCCGCTCCACGGCGTTGATGACGTTGGTCCGGACGTCCGCAGCGGTGTCGGCGATGGCGGCGCCGTACTCGACGACCAGATTGAGATCAACGGCGGCCTGGCGCTCGCCGACCTCGACCTTCACCCCCTGGGTGACCCCGCTGCCCCCGCCCGGCACCCGCTGACGCACAGCCCCGAAGGCCCTGGTCATCCCGCCACCGAGGTTGTGCACCTCCGGGATCTCCCGGGCCGCCATGCCAGCGATCTTCGCGACGACCGTGTCCGCGATGGCGGTGCTTCCACGGGTGCCGGGAGCACCCATGCCGTCCTGTGATGCGTTCCTGCGCTGAGTGGTCTCCGTCATGACCGTCACCTCGATGATCGGTGAGGGGGATGAGCAGCATCGTTCCTCTCCACGGTAGAACAATGGTGCATTTGGGGCGAAAGTGCTTCATCGCCCCCGGGGCCTCACCCTTCCCGGGTGATGCCCCCCGCGTCCTGCCGCGCGCATGCTGAGAACGGCACGACCTTGGCGACATGGGAACGAGGCAGCCGGCATGACCACCACGCACCCAGGAAGCGCCCGCACATCCCTGCGGGAATGGGCCACCGGCGTGACCGTCTTCGCGGCCATCATGCTCATGATCGGCGGCATCCTCGACATCATGCGCGGCATCGCGGAGATCGCCGATGACAACATCTTCGCCTCGACGCGCACCTACGTCTTCGCGTTCGACCTCACCGCCTGGGGGTGGATCCACCTCACCCTGGGTGTGCTGGCCTTCGTCGTCAGCTTCGGCCTCTTCATGGCGTCGACGTGGGCCCGCGTCATCGGCGTGGGCATCGCGGGCCTCGTCATCATCACCCACTTCCTCTCCCTGCCGTACTACCCGGTCTGGTCGATCGTGATGATCGCGATCTCCGGGATCATCATCTGGGCCCTGTGCGCGATGAGAAAGGACGACGCGTTCGTCCCGTTCGAGAGCGCACCGAAGGCATAGCGGGGAATACGAGAGACGGCATCAACGAATCCCTCACCAGCGTGACGCTGGAACTCCTCGACGAGCGGGCCGGGCGGCCGTCCGACGAGGAGATTCGCAGAGCACTGCGCAACTGGGCCTTCAACAGCCGCAGAAACCGTGCGGCGTAAGCGTAGGACGCTCGTTTCCGAAGCGTGACGAGACCGACGACCAGTCGACCCGTTCTGGCTGTCACCCCGCCCGTTCCATGAACCCGATTGACCGCCGCCCGATGATGAGCCCGAGTGACAACGCCCCCACTCCATCCGCTACGGCGGTGGAGTGGGGGCGCTTCGCTGTGCTCAGCCGGTGATCTCGCCGTTGAACTCCGGGAAGTCCAGGTCGAAGTTCTCGCTGTTCCGCTGCACGGTCACCACGATCTTCTTGCCGTACTTCGTTTCCAGGCTGTTGTCGTCCGTCTTCGTCGCCGTCACCCCCGGGGCGAGTCGACCACCCAGCGGCTCCGAGTCTGTCGTGAACTCGGTGAAGGCCGCTTCGCCGCCGTTGGTGGCGCCCTCGATGAACGTCGACACCTCATCCAGCTGCACCGGCTTCTTGCCGGTGTTCTCCAGCTTCAGCAGCACACGGAACTCGTTCGCCTTCGGGTCGTCCTCGGCGAAATCCTCGTCGGTGAACGTCGTCCACTTCTTCGCCTCGACGACCGACACCTTCAGTCCGTCGGGCCACGTGTAGGACTCGCCGAACTTCAGGCCCGTCGACGTCACCCCGGTGTCGCTGTCGGTGCTGGCCTCGTCGGCGCAGTGCTCCATCCACTCGGCCTGGTCGAGCGTCTGGCTCGCGCAGTCGACCTTCTCCTTCTTGCTCGTCGGCTTCTTCGTCTTCGAGGCCGACGAGTTGTCGCTGCCGCCACCCCCGCATGCGGTGAGAGCGGCCAGGAGCATCGCGGCCACAGCCGCAGTAGCGCGAACGCGCATGAGTCCCCCCAGGGTTGAACGTCGGAACAACGTAGGCCACATGTGGGGGATATGTGTGCAGAGTTCACCGAGTCGTGACATGAGGCGCCCGAACGGGCGGAGGGGCAGGGGCTGTTCGCCAACTGCCGGCAGTGAGCCTGACCGCCGAAGACCACAGCGTCCGCTTCCACGAGTACCACCTTGACGGAGCCGGCCGCCCACTCAACATGAGCCGGGTCCGCGTCCGGAAGTACTGCGAGGTCGAGGAGCGCGAGGTCCGCAACGATGAGATCGGCGGTCATCCCGATCAGCGACGACGAACTGCGGGACCTGCCACTTCCCACCGCGAAGGCGATCGAGATCAAGCGTTCGTGCCGCTGGAGTCCATCGACCCGATCCAGATCGGCGAGGGCTACTACCTCCAGCCGAAGGAGCAGGCCGTGGTGAAGACCGCGGGTCGGAAGTCAAGCGCGCAGTCCTGACCAGTCGCTGAGTCGTTAGGGTCCCCAGGTCCTCAGCGAGAAACAATGCATTTATGAACTGGTTCTATTCTCCGTCTCCCGGATTTCGTGGACCCGAAACCTGGGTCTCGTTGCGCGTCACGGTGAGGACTTTATCTGGTGCAGGCGTGTGTACGTGGGACAATACGGCAAGTCGATCCCCAAGGCGTACGCCGGAAGTATCAATAGCACTGGATGCGCCATCGGCATGGTGAAACAGCGCCATAGAGTCGTCCCAGTAAAACCCCCCGACATCGTCACTGGAGGCTGGGAAGGTTACCTTCACAACAGGCTCCGCACTTGCAACCTGGCCTGCGCGAATGCCCTCTATGGTAATTTCCATCAACTCCTTCCAGAACTTCAGCATCCAGACCTCGTGCTCATGTTCAACCCAACTTTCCCATGCAAGTTTGATGCCGATGATTCCGACCAAGGAGCCAATCAACCAGCCAAGCCAGCCGCCCGCATAGCCCACCCAGTCAAAAGCGTCTGAAACCGCCAGGAGCAGAAGCGCTCCGAGGAACACGAGAGAGAAGAGCGCCCTCAAACACATCGATACCACCCACTCGCGCAACTTCAATTCCAGGGTACGCTCCTTACCCCCCTTGAGGTGCAGCCCACAGCGCTTCGCGGCGTGCGGTCTCGGCCGGGGCTACCGACGAGCCGCATGCATCAGCCGTTTGGTGGGGTTCATGAGCGCGGTGATTCCATGCACCTGACGCTTTTAGTGCGCCACGGTCGGCAGTCCTGCCGATCGGGCCGGGGCGGAGTGTTCAGCATCGATACGAAGCACCACCACAAGAGGCCGTATGGGTCGGCGACCACTCCGTGAAGGTCGATCACGGAAGCAGCACACGCCTGCACACACACGAAGACCCCGTCTCAGCGAAAGCGCTGATGGCGGGGTCTTTGGGCACCTCATGCAAGGTGCCCCCGGCAGGATTCGAACCTGCGCACACGGCTCCGGAGGCCGTTGCTCTATCCCCTGAGCTACGGGGGCGTGTTCGTCGCGTTGCTCGCGGCGACGGGTAGAACACTACCAGCTCCCTCGGTGTGGTCATGAACGGGTTTCCGCTGCCGGGGGAGGGGTTGCGGCTCGCTCGTGCGGGGTGGAAGTGGGGAAAACCCGGACGCGATGGCCGGGGCCGACCTACTCTCGAGTTGTGCCAGGCGCGTCGGGCAGGGTGCTTGTTGTGGACGACAACAAGGTCATCCGGCAGTTGATCAGGGTCAATCTCGAGCTGGAGGGGCTGGAGGTCGTGACCGCGGCCGATGGTGCCGAGTGTCTTGATGTCGTTCATCAGGTGCGGCCCGATGTCGTGACCCTCGACGTCGTCATGCCCCGGCTGGACGGTCTCCGGACCGCCGCTCGCCTCCGGGCCGACCCGCGGACCCGGGACGTGCCCCTCGCCATCGTCAGCGCCTGTGGTCACCAGGAGGTCGAGGCCGGACTCGACATCGGCGTCGACGCCTTCCTCGCCAAACCCTTCGAGCCTGCCGAACTGGTCCGCATGGTCCGCCAGTTGGTCGAGCGGGCCCGGGGTGGGGGCCGGCAGCGCGGCAGCGGCCCCGAGGCCGGCGGCGGCAGCGACGCCCCCGCCAAGGAGCACGAGCAGGAACAGGTGAAGGAAGTGGATCTACCCGCCGTGCCGTAGGCGAGTGACTCGTGCCCGGCCGCCCCGCCAGGGCGGCCACGTCCGGATCACGGTCGAGGAAAGGCCCGCTGAACAGGCGCCGCGTCCACATCCCGGACCGTACCGAAACCGGCTCGCATAACCACCCCCTTCCTCCCATACGCTTGTCCCGTGACCCCCGTCGAGCTCTCCCGCACCGTGCTGCACGCCGTGCGCCGCGCTGTCGACGACGGTGAGCTCAGCGTGACCGTGCCGGAGCGGGCCGTGGTCACTGCGCCGGGGCCGGGGGGCTGCGGCGACTACGCCACGAACATCGCCCTCCAACTGGCCGGCGCGGCCGGGCGGCCGCCGCGTGACGTGGCCGAGATCCTGCGGGCACGGCTCGTGGGCGAGCAGCGCTTCGACGACGTCGTCGTCACCGGGCCCGGGTTCCTCAACTTCAGCCTCGAGCGCACCGCCGCCGCCGGCCTCGTCGAGGAGATCCTGCGGCGCGGGCTGCGGTACGGGCACGCGACGACCGGGTTCAGCGGGACCGCTGTCCTGCTCCGCTGCCCGGCAGAGGTGCGTGCCGTCGTGGTCGCCGACGCCGTGACCCGTGTGCTGCGCAGCCAGGGGGACTTCGTCCGTGTCGAGTGCGACGGCCCGCCCGCCCCGGAGTGGGCGTCCGTCCTCGGCGTGGACGTCACCACCCGGGGGCCGCGCATCGCCGACCGGTACGTCACCGTCCGCCCCGTCCCCGCCCCCGCCGACCCCCTGCCCCTCGGCCGGGACGCCGCCCGCTGGGCGCTGCTGCACCCCGCCGCCCACGACCGGCCCCGAATCCCCGGCGACCACCTCGTCCAGCGGGAGGGCAACCCCCTCTTCCGCGTCCGGTACGCCCACGCCCGCACCCGGGCCCTCCTGCGCAACGCCGCCGACCTCGGCTTCCACCCCGAGCCCGGTCCCGTGAGCGAAGCGGAAGCGCTGCTCGCCGTACTCGGCGACCACCCCCGCGTCCTCGCCGCCACCGCCACGCATCACACCCCCGACCGCCTGGCCCGGCACCTCCTCGCCGTCGCCGCTGCCGCGATGCCCCTGCTCCCCGCCGTGCTGCCCCTCGGTGAGGAGAAACCCTCGGCCGCCCACCGTGCCCGGCTCGCGCTCGCCGAAGCCGCCGGGACGGTGCTGGCCGGCGGCCTGTCCCTGCTCGGCATCGACGCACCCGACCATCTCTGAGAGACACGAACAGATCATGAGCCGTTCCGCCCACCCCGCCGGGCCCCGTCACGCTGATGTCCTCCCCGAGGGCCACTACTCCGCCCCGCCCGCCGACCTCAACGCGCTGGACCCCAAGGTGTGGGCCCAGACCGTGACGCGTGACGAGGACGGGGTCGTGACCGTCGGCGGCATCCCCGTCACCCGGCTCGCCGAGGAGTTCGGCACTCCCGCCTACGTCCTGGACGAGGCCGACTTCCGGGCTCGCGCGCGTGCCTGGCGCACCGCCTTCGGGGCCGACGCCGACGTCTTCTACGCCGGCAAGGCGTTCCTGTCCCGCGCCGTCGTGCGCTGGCTCGACGAGGAGGGGCTGAACGTCGACGTCTGCTCCGGCGGCGAGCTGGCCACCGCCCTGTCCGCCGGCATGCCCGCCGACCGCATCGCCTTCCACGGCAACAACAAGTCCGTCGAGGAGATCACCAGGGCCGTCGAGGCCGGTGTGGGGCACATCGTGCTCGACTCCTTCCAGGAGATCGTGCGCGTCGCCCACGTCGCGCGGAGCCTCGGCACGCGGCAGAAGGTCCTCATCCGCATCACCGTCGGCGTCGAGGCCCACACCCACGAGTTCATCGCCACGGCCCACGAGGACCAGAAGTTCGGCATCCCGCTGGCCGGCGGGCAGGCCGCCGAGGCCGTGCGCCGGGCCCTGCAGCTCGACGGGCTCGAGCTCGTCGGCATCCACAGCCACATCGGTTCGCAGATCTTCGACATGTCCGGGTTCGAGGTCGCCGCCCACCGCGTCGTCTCGCTACTGAAGGCCGTCCGCGACGAGCATGGTGTCGAACTGCCCGAGATCGACCTCGGCGGCGGTCTCGGTATCGCGTACACCAGCGACGACGACCCCCGGGAGCCGCACGAGATCGCCAAGGCGCTCACCGAGATCGTCACGAGGGAGTGCGAGGCCGCCAAGCTGCGCACGCCCCGCATCTCCGTCGAGCCCGGGCGTGCCATCGTCGGCCCTACCGCCTTCACTCTGTACGAGGTCGGCACCATCAAGCCCCTGGACGGGCTGCGGACCTACGTCTCCGTCGACGGCGGCATGTCGGACAACATCCGCACCGCGCTGTACGACGCCGAGTACAGCGTCGCGCTGGTCTCCCGCACGTCCGACGCCGAGCCGATGCTCGCCCGCGTCGTCGGCAAGCACTGCGAGAGCGGGGACATCGTGGTCAAGGACGCGTTCCTGCCGTCCGACCTGGCACCGGGTGACCTCATCGCCGTACCGGCGACGGGTGCCTACTGCCGGTCCATGGCCAGCAACTACAACCACGTGCTCCGCCCGCCGGTCGTCGCCGTCGAGGGCGGTGCGGCGCGGGTGATCGTCCGCCGGGAGACGGAGGAGGACCTGCTGCGTCTCGACGTCGGCTGAGAAAGATCGGCTGAGAAAGAAGCGAGAAGCGAACCGCAGCGGGCGACGGAAGATCTCCTGTCTGCCGCCCCCGCGGAAATGAAATACATGTCTCACGATCCGGACCGGGGGCAGAAACTCCCGTCCGGTGAGTGAGACTGGTTCCACCGTAGACGGTAAAGAGGAAACGAGGTCGGATGATGCGTACGCGTCCGCTGAAGGTGGCGCTGCTGGGCTGTGGAGTGGTCGGCTCAGAGGTGGCGCGCATCATGACGACGCACGCCGACGACCTCACAGCCCGGATCGGGGCCCCGGTGGAGCTCGCGGGCGTGGCCGTGCGGCGGCCCGACCGCGTCCGGGAGGGCATCGACCCCGCCCTGATCACCACCGACGCCACCGCGCTCGTCAAACGTGGCGACATCGACGTCGTGGTCGAGGTCATCGGCGGTATCGAGCCCGCGCGCGGCCTCATCACCACCGCCTTCGAGCACGGCGCCTCCGTGGTCTCCGCCAACAAGGCGCTGCTCGCCCAGGACGGGGCGGCCCTGCACGCCGTCGCCGAGCAGCACGACAAGGACCTCTACTACGAGGCCGCCGTCGCCGGTGCCATTCCGCTGATCCGGCCGCTGCGCGAGTCCCTCGCCGGCGACAAGATCAACCGGGTGATGGGCATCGTCAACGGCACGACGAACTTCATCCTCGACAAGATGGACTCGACCGGCGCCGGCTACCAGGAGGCCCTCGACGAGGCCACCGCCCTGGGCTACGCGGAGGCCGACCCGACCGCCGACGTCGAGGGCTTCGACGCCGCCGCCAAGGCCGCGATCCTCGCCGGCATCGCCTTCCATACGCGCGTGCGCCTCGACGACGTCTACCGCGAGGGCATGGCCGAGGTGACCGCCTCCGACTTCGCCTCCGCGAAGGAGATGGGCTGCACCATCAAGCTGCTCGCCATCTGCGAGCGGGCCGAGGACGGGGCGTCCGTCACCGCGCGCGTACACCCGGCCATGATCCCGCTGAGTCACCCGCTGGCCTCCGTCCGCGGCGCCTACAACGCCGTGTTCGTCGAGTCCGACGCCGCCGGGCAGCTCATGTTCTACGGCCCCGGAGCGGGCGGTTCCCCCACGGCCTCCGCCGTGCTCGGCGACCTCGTCGCCGTCTGCCGCAACCGGCTCAGCGGTGCGACCGGACCAGGCGATTCCGCCTATGCCGCGCTGCCGGTGTCCCCGATGGGCGACGTCGTCACGCGCTACCACATCAGCCTCGACGTGGCTGACAAACCGGGTGTTCTCGCCCAGGTCGCGACCGTCTTCGCCGAGCACGGAGTCTCGATCGATACGGTTCGCCAGTCGGGGAAGGACGGCGAGGCCTCCCTCGTCGTCGTCACGCACCGTGCGTCCGACGCCGCCCTCACCGGGACCGTCGAGGCGTTGCGCAAGCTCGACACCGTGCGTGGTGTCGCCAGCATCATGCGGGTTGAAGGAGAGTAACCAGCAATGACCCACCAGTGGCGCGGAATCATCGAGGAGTACCGGGACCGGTTGCCCGTCTCCGACAGCACGCCGGTCGTGACGCTCCGCGAGGGCGGCACGCCCCTCGTCCCCGCGCAGGTGCTCTCCGAGCGCACGGGCTGCGAGGTCCACCTCAAGGTGGAGGGCGCGAACCCGACCGGGTCCTTCAAGGACCGGGGCATGACCATGGCCATCACCCGGGCCAAGGAGGAGGGCGCGCAGGCCGTCATCTGCGCCTCCACCGGCAACACGTCGGCCTCCGCCGCCGCGTACGCCGTGCGGGCCGGGATGGTCTGCGCCGTGCTCGTGCCGCAGGGCAAGATCGCGCTCGGCAAGATGGGCCAGGCCCTCGTGCACGGCGCGAAGATCCTCCAGGTCGACGGCAACTTCGACGACTGCCTCACACTCGCGCGCGGCCTGAGCGACAACTACCCGGTGGCGCTGGTCAATTCGGTCAACCCGGTGCGTATCGAGGGCCAGAAGACGGCCGCCTTCGAGATCGTGGACATGCTCGGCGACGCGCCCGACATCCACGTCCTGCCGGTGGGCAACGCGGGCAACATCACGGCCTATTGGAAGGGCTACACGGAGTACGCCGCCGACGGCGTGGCGACCAGGACCCCGCGGATGTGGGGATTCCAGGCCTCCGGCAGCGCCCCGATCGTGCGCGGCGAGGTCGTCAAGGACCCCTCGACCATCGCCACGGCCATCCGCATCGGCAACCCGGCCTCGTGGAATTACGCGCTCGCCGCGCGGGACGAGTCGGGCGGCTTCATCGACGAGGTGACGGACCGTGAGATCCTGCGCGCCTACCGGCTGTTGGCGTCGCAGGAGGGCGTCTTCGTCGAGCCGGCGTCCGCCGCGTCCGTCGCCGGTCTGCTGAAGGCCGCCGAGCAGGGCAAGGTCGACCCGGGGCAGCGGATCGTGTGCACCGTCACCGGCAACGGGCTGAAGGACCCCGACTGGGCCGTCGCCGGTGCGCCGCAGCCGGTCACCGTACCCGTCGACGCGGCGGCCGCGGCGGAGCGCCTCGGCCTCGCCTGACGTGCGGGTATGCACCGAGCGCCGGTGCAACGCCCGACACGGTCCGGCGTAGGACGGCGCTTGCCCGGGAAGGTTCCCTACGGGGGGTGCACAGGGGGCTTACGACACGCATCGTGCGCCTCCTGTGCGCCCTATGTCGCCACAGAACCTTCCTTCGATAGGCTGTACTGAACCCGCCCGCCGCATATGCCTCCGCAAGGAGCACGGTGCCGCGCCGTCTCCGCGGCCGGGACAGCGGCCGGCCATCGCGGTCGGCAGCGGCCCCCGGGGTTCTCGTACGCCATCGAATGTCCACTGAACGTCATTCGACAATCACCGCAGCTCAAGGAGAGTCATCGAGCGATGGCCGGTCCAGCGTTCCGCGCCGCCGCCGTCCGGGTGCGCGTCCCCGCCACCAGCGCCAACCTCGGCCCGGGCTTCGACGCCCTCGGCCTCGCGCTGGGCTTGTACGACGACGTGGTCGTCCGGGTGGCCGACTCCGGGCTGCACATCGACATCGCGGGTGAGGGAAGCGAGACGCTCCCGCGCGACGAGCAGCACCTTCTCGTACGTTCCCTGCGCACCGCCTTCGACCTGCTCGGCGGACAGCCGCGCGGTCTGGAGATCGTCTGCGCCAACCGCATTCCGCACGGCCGGGGCCTCGGCTCCTCCTCGGCGGCCATCTGTGCCGGGATCGTCGCCGCCCGCGCCGTGACCATAGGGGCCGACGCCAAGCTCGACGACACCGCGCTGCTCGAGCTCGCCACCGAGATCGAGGGCCACCCCGACAATGTCGCGGCGTGCCTGCTGGGCGGTTTCACGCTGTCCTGGATGGAGGGCGGTGCGGCCCGCGCGATCAGGATGGAGCCCGCGGATTCCATCGTTCCGGTGGTTTTCGTCCCCGGAAAGCCGGTCCTCACGGAAACCGCGCGCGGCCTGCTCCCGCGCACCGTGCCGCACGTCGACGCGGCCACCAACGCCGGCCGGGCCGCCCTGCTGGTCGAGGCCCTCACCCGCCGCCCCGAACTGCTGCTGCCCGCCACCGAGGACCGCCTGCACCAGGAATACCGCGCGCCGGCCATGCCTGAGAGCACGGCACTGGTGGAGCGGCTGCGGGGCGACGGCATCCCCGCGGTCATCTCCGGAGCCGGACCGACGGTCATGGCGCTGGCCGACGCGGAGACCGCCGACAAGGTCGAGGCCCTGGCAGGCCCGGAATGGGCCGCGAACCGGCTGCGGCTCGATCAGCACGGCGCGAGCGTGCTGCCGCTCGCGGCCTCAGGTGACATCTGAAAGCGCGCGGTTGCCGGATTTTGAGAGGGGGAATGTTTGTTGGATCCGGTAGTGTTAATCTCAAGTCTGCACCCGACCCCACCATGGCGAGGTGCCTCGTGTCCCCGTCCGGGACAGACATTCTTCCGGGAGCCCCCCAAGCCGCACTGTGTTTTGTACGTCGGACCGTACGCCGTACAAGGACACTGAGCGGGGCGCAGGGCACGCTCCGGAACCGGTGCGACCACGCCGCGTGACACTGACACTGGGTGCCACGGCTCAAGGAAGCGCCATCACCAGATTCCTCCGCCGCTTAGGCGGACCACCGCCCCGGCACGGTTCACACCACACGGACCGAAGCCGGACAGCACAACCGGTCGCCGAGCCAGACAGGCCGACGTCCGCTCCAGGGAAGGACCCTTCGTGAGCGACACCACCGATCTGATGGGCGCACGTGTCGAGGAGACCGCTGCCGCGCCCGCCACGGACGCCTCCGCGCCTGCCACCGGTGCCGGCTCCCGGCGGCGCCGCGGTACCGGCCTCGACGGCATGGTGCTGGCCGAGCTGCAGCAGGTCGCATCCGGCCTCGGCATCAGGGGCACCGCGCGTATGCGCAAGAGCCAGCTGATCGAGGTCATCAAGGAGGCGCAGGCGTCCGGCGGCGCCGCTCCGGCCGCGAAGGCCGACGCCGCCGCCGAGACCAAGCCCAAGCGCCGCGCCACCTCGCGGACCCGTACGGGCGACAACGCCGAGAAGGCGGACAAGAAGGCGGACGCGAAGGAGGCCTCCCAGGCCCCCGCGGACAAGGCCGGCAAGGCTGACAAGGCCGTGGCCCAGCAGCAGATCGAGATCCCCGGCCAGCCCGCCGGAGGCGCCTCCCGGTCGAGCGAGAACGAGCGCGGGGGAGACGACGCGCCCGAGCGTCGCCGTCGCCGGGCCACCGCCGAGGCCGGAGCCCCGGCCGCCGCCACGGAGACCATCGTGGCCGAGGCGAAGAACGACTCCAAGGCCGAGACGCCGGCCCAGTCGCAGCAGCAGTCCCAGAACAACGAGGCCAAGTCCGACGCCGGTGACGGCGAGGGCCGTCGTCGCGACCGCCGTGACCGTGACCGTGACCGCGGCCGGGACCGCGACCGTGACCGTCGCGGGGGCAAGGGCGACGACCAGCAGGGCGGCCAGCGCGGCCAGCAGCAGGGCCAGGGCGGCGGCCGCCAGGATCGTGGCCAGCAGCAGCAGCAGCAGCAGCAGCAGGACGACGACGACTTCGAGGGCGGCCGCCGTGGCCGTCGCGGGCGCTACCGCGACCGCCGGGGCCGTCGCGGCCGTGAGGACATGGCCCCCGAGCCGCAGATCAACGAGGACGACGTCCTGATCCCCGTCGCGGGCATCCTGGACATCCTCGACAACTACGCCTTCATCCGCACGTCCGGCTACCTGCCCGGTCCGAACGACGTGTACGTCTCCCTCGCCCAGGTCCGCAAGAACGGTCTGCGCAAGGGCGACCACATCACCGGTGCCGTGCGCCAGCCCAAGGAAGGCGAGCGGCGCGAGAAGTTCAACGCGCTGGTGCGTCTGGACTCCGTCAACGGCATGGCGCCCGAATCCGGGCGCGGGCGGCCGGAGTTCAACAAGCTGACGCCGCTGTACCCGCAGGACCGCCTCCGCCTGGAGACGGACCCGGGCGTCCTCACCACCCGCATCATCGACCTGGTCTCGCCCATCGGTAAGGGCCAGCGCGGTCTGATCGTGGCCCCGCCGAAGACCGGCAAGACCATGATCATGCAGGCGATCGCCAACGCGATCACCCACAACAACCCCGAGTGCCACCTGATGGTCGTCCTCGTCGACGAGCGTCCGGAAGAGGTCACCGACATGCAGCGGTCGGTGAAGGGCGAGGTCATCTCCTCGACCTTCGACCGCCCGGCCGAGGACCACACCACGGTCGCCGAGCTGGCCATCGAGCGCGCCAAGCGCCTGGTGGAGCTGGGTCACGACGTGGTCGTGCTGCTCGACTCGATCACCCGCCTGGGCCGTGCGTACAACCTCGCCGCCCCGGCCTCCGGCCGCATCCTGTCCGGTGGTGTCGACTCGACGGCGCTGTACCCGCCGAAGCGCTTCTTCGGTGCGGCCCGCAACATCGAGGACGGCGGCTCGCTGACCATCCTCGCCACCGCGCTGGTGGACACCGGGTCCCGCATGGACGAGGTCATCTTCGAGGAGTTCAAGGGCACGGGCAACGCCGAGCTCAAGCTCGACCGGAAGCTCGCCGACAAGCGCATCTTCCCCGCGGTGGACGTCGACGCGTCCGGCACCCGTAAGGAAGAGATCCTGCTCGCCCCCGACGAGCTCGCCATCGTCTGGAAGCTGCGCCGGGTGCTGCACGCTCTCGACCAGCAGCAGGCGGTGGAGCTGCTTCTCGACAAGATGAAGCAGACGAAGTCGAACGCCGAGTTCCTGATGCAGATCCAGAAGACGACGCCGACGCCGGGTAACGGTGACTAGTCGCCGCTGAGCTGCGGATGGCCGGTCGGCTGCGGGTTTGTCGTGGTTGATCGCGCGATTCCCCGCGTCCCTTGAGGGCGCGTAAGGGCCGCCCCCGTTCATATGAACGGGGGCGGCCCTTTGTGGTGTTCGCGTGCAGGTAGGATCACGCTCTCTTCGAACTTGTGATCCCGAGGGGGGACATACGTGGGTACACCCATGTCCGGGGGCGGTCGGCACAGACGCCGGATACGCATCGCACTGCCCGTCGCCGCGGCCGGTGTCGCCGCCGCCGTGGCCGGCGCGCTGCTGACGACGTCCGCCGGTGCGGCCACCCCGCTGCCGCAGCCGGCAGTCAAGCCCGCCACCAGCTCGCCCCCGCTCGCCGAGCTGGAGAAGCGCGTCGCGGGCGCCATGGCCGGTGACGACGTCGCCGGCAAGACCAGCAAGACCTCGCTCGGCGCGAACACCGCCCCGAGCCGCATCGACCCGAAGGTCATCGGCGGCAACGAGACGACCATCAGCACGGCTCCGTGGATGGCGCAGCTCCACTACTACGACGACCGGGGCACGTCGAGCACCGGCGACGACATCGGCTTCTTCTGCGGCGGCGCCGTCGTCGCGCCGACGAAGATCCTCACCGCCGCGCACTGCGTCAAGGGCTACAACTGGAACGCCAACGGCGCCGTCGTCACCGGCACCTCCCAGCTGCCCTCGGCCGACGGCACCGACCTGCACGGCGGCACCGTCACCGGCGTCTGGCGGCAGTGGAACCACCCGTCGTCCAACGCGACGACCATCGACAACGACATCGCGGTGCTGACCCTGCCGGTCCCGGTCAAGGCCACCCCGATCCGTATGACGACGTCCGGCGACACCACCTCGTACAAGGCCGGCACCAGTGCCAAGGTCTACGGCTGGGGCCGCACCAGCTCCACCAGCGACGACATCTCCGAGACGCTGAAGACCGCCACGCTGCCCATGCAGTCCGACACGACCTGCTCCGGCGCGTACGGCAGGGACTTCGTCAAGGGCCACATGGTCTGCGCGGGCAAGCCCGCCACCGGCAGCGACACCGGCACCGTCTCCGCCTGCAACGGCGACTCCGGCGGCCCCCTGGTCGTCAACAACCGGATCGTCGGCGTCGTCTCCTGGGGCGTGACCGACTGCGTCGCCAAGGGCGCCTACAGCGTCTTCGCCAAGGTCAGCTCCTACGTCGGCGCCGCCTACCCGCGCCTCGACGACACCAACATCAGCGGCGACCACAAGGCCGACCTCTGGGTGCGCAACGCCTCCACCAAGACCGGCTACTCCAAGGACTCCAAGGGCACGTCGTTCGCCGCCCGCGAGTCATGGGGCGACTGGAACGGCGTGAACGTCGTCCTGCAGACCGACCTCGACCGCGACGGCTACCAGGACCTGGTCTACCGGCGCAGCAGCGACGGCGACCTCTTCTGGACGCACTACGTCACCTCCAGCGGCACCTGGTCCACCAAGCAGATCGCCGACAACTGGAAGACCCGCACCCGGATCATCACCCCGGGTGACGTCACCGGCGACTACCTGCCCGACCTGCTCTCGGTCGACTCGGCGGGCGTCATGTGGATCTACCCGGGCAAGGGCAACGGCACCTTCGCGCCCCGCGTGAAGGTCGGCTCCGGCTGGAACCAGTACAACTCCGTGCGCGGCAAGGGCGACTTCAACGGGGACGGCAAGACCGACCTGATCGCCCGCAGCAAGTCCGGCAGCGCCATCTACCTCTACAAGGGCACCGGCAAGGCCGGCTCGGGCGCCTTCTCGGCCCGGGTCAAGGTGCGCACCTGGGCCGACTACAACGCCTTCGACGCCCCCGGCGACGTCACCGGCGACGGCAAGGCCGACTTCCTGGCCCGCACCCCCGGCGGCACGCTCTATCTGTACGCGGGCACCGGCAAGGGGACCAGCGAGATCTTTGCCACAAGGAAGTCCGTGGGCACCGATTTCAAGCAGTACGACATCTTCGGCTGAAATCGCAGGTGAACGGGGATCGCCCCGGCAGTGACGAACACGGACTGTGCCCACCGTTCCACGCGGTGGGCGCAGTCCGTTGTGCAACCCTTTCCCGAGTTTCTCCGTCTGACCAGGTGGGGCGACGATGGTGCGAGGAAGGGTCTTCTCCGGCCACGCCTGGCACTGACCGCAGGGGGTAACCGACCGTAGAAGAGCTGAGGAGTACATGTCTGCCGAGAGCACGCCGGGTCCGGGTATACCGGGCGACACCGGCATCAACGGAGCGCGTCACCGAGGCAAGGGCCGACGCCGCAAGGCCCCGCAGCGTCGCAAGGGCCTGCTGATCACGGCGTGGACCGCCGCGGGCGTCGTCGTGCTGGGCGGCGCCGGCGCCGGATACCTGTACTTCAAGCTCAACGGCAACCTCAAGAGCGTCGACATCGACCAGGCCCTCGGCGCGGACCGCCCCAAGAAGGCCGACAACGGCTCGGAGAACATCCTCGTCCTCGGCTCCGACACCCGCGCCGGCGGCAACAAGAAGCTCGGCGGCGGCACCGACGACGGCAGCGCCCGCTCCGACACGGCGATGATCGTGCACGTCTACAAGGGCCACAAGAAGGCCAGCGTGGTCTCCATCCCGCGCGACACCCTGATCGACCGTCCCTCGTGCACGGACACCAAGGGCGACGAGCACCCCGCCGCGCGCAGCGTGATGTTCAACTCCGCGTACTCCACCGGCGGGGCCGCCTGCGCCGTGAAGACCGTCGAGTCGATCACCGACCTGCGTATGGACCACTATCTGGAGGTCGACTTCTCCGGCTTCCAAGAGCTCATCGACGACCTCGGCGGCGTCGAGATCACCACGACCGAGAGCATCGACGACCCCGACAGCCATCTGAAGCTGAAGGCCGGCACCCACACGCTCGACGGCAAGCAGGCCCTCGGCCTGGTCCGCACCAGACACGGCGTCGGCGACGGCTCCGACCTGGGCCGGATCCAGCTCCAGCAGGCCTTCATCAAGGCCCTGGTCAACCAGATCAAGGACGTCGGCGTCTTCTCGGACCCGAAGAAGCTGCTCGACCTCGCGGAGACCGCGACCAAGACGGTGACGGCCGACTCCGACCTCGGCTCGGTCAACAAGCTCGCCTCCTTCGCGAGCGGCCTCAAGGGCATCAGCCCGTCCAACATGCACATGATCACGATGCCGGTGGCCTACGACCCGGCCGACCCCAACCGCGTCCTCCTCCAGAAGAAGAAGGCCGACCAGATCTGGAAGGCCCTGGAGAACGACAGGCCGATCCCCAAGTCGGCGACGTCCGGATCGGCCACAGGTGAAGCCAAGGGTGTCGTGAGCGCGCCCTGACGGGCACGTCCCCAAGGGGCGCGGGGCTGTATCGATGTGCGGCCCCGCCGCGTGGGCGCGAACAACCCCCACCGGCCCGCGGGGGAATAGATCACAGCAACCCCCGGTTTTGGGAGTAGGCCCCAGTCCTGGCAGACTGGTACGTCGGCTCCGGTTCACGCTCCCGCACCCCGCGGCAGCGACCCGGCGCCCTCCCGAACCTAGGAGACACCTTGAAGCGCGACATCCACCCCGAGTACGTCGAGACGCAGGTCAGCTGCACCTGTGGCGCGTCGTTCACCACCCGCAGCACCATCGAGTCCGGTGCCATCCGTGCCGATGTGTGCTCCGAGTGCCACCCGTTCTACACGGGCAAGCAGAAGATCCTCGACACCGGTGGCCGTGTGGCCCGCTTCGAGGCCCGCTTCGGCAAGGCCGCCGGCTCCAAGAAGTAGCGAGCCTCAATTCGCCGGTCCACGGAGGCGCCCCCACACCGGGCGCTCCGGGACCGGCGTTTTTGGTCGCCCGCCCTTCACCCCCGTCCGTACACAGGAGCCCCAAGATGTTCGAGGCCGTCGAGGAACTCGTCGCCGAGCACGCCGACCTGGAGAAGAAGCTCGCCGACCCGTCGGTCCACTCCGACCAGGCCAACGCGCGCAAGCTGAACAAGCGTTACGCCGAGCTCACCCCCATCGTCGCCACGTACCGCTCCTGGACGCAGACGGGTGACGACATCGGGGCCGCGCGCGAGCTGGCCGCCGACGACCCCGACTTCGCGGCCGAGGTCAAGGACCTGGAACGGCAGCGCGAGGAGCTCACGGAGAAGCTGCGCCTCCTCCTCGTCCCGCGCGACCCCAGCGACGACAAGGACGTCATCCTCGAGATCAAGGCGGGCGCGGGCGGCGACGAGTCGGCGCTCTTCGCCGGTGACCTGCTGCGCATGTACCTGCGCTACGCCGAGCGCGTCGGCTGGAAGACCGAGATCATCGACGCCACAGAGTCCGAGCTGGGCGGCTACAAGGACGTCCAGGTCGCCGTGAAGACCAAGGGCGGCCAGGGTGCCACCGAGCCCGGCCAGGGCGTCTGGGCGCGGATGAAGTACGAGGGCGGTGTGCACCGCGTGCAGCGTGTGCCCGCGACGGAGTCCCAGGGCCGGATCCACACCTCCGCGGCCGGTGTGCTCGTCACGCCCGAGGCCGAGGAGGTCGACGTCGAGATCAACCCGAACGACCTCCGCATCGACGTCTACCGCTCCTCCGGGCCCGGCGGACAGTCCGTCAACACCACCGACTCCGCCGTGCGCATCACACACGTTCCGACCGGAGTCGTCGCCTCCTGCCAGAACGAGAAGAGCCAGCTGCAGAACAAGGAGCAGGCACTGCGTATCCTGCGCTCCAGGCTGCTCGCGGCGGCGCAGGAGGAAGCGGAGAGGGAGGCCGCCGACGCCCGCCGCAGCCAGGTCCGCACGGTCGACCGCTCCGAGAAGATCCGCACGTACAACTTCCCGGAGAACCGCCTCTCCGACCACCGCGTCGGCTTCAAGGCGTACAACCTGGACCAGGTCCTGGACGGTGACCTCGACGCGGTGATCCAGGCCTGCGTCGACGCGGACTCGGCTGCGAAGCTGGCGGCCGCGTAAGGCACGTACGAGCACGTACGAGCACGTACGAGTAATACGGAGGACTTGCGTGAACCTGCTGCTCGCGGAGGTGGCCCAGGCCACCCAGCGGCTCGCCGACGCCGGCGTGCCCTCGCCGCGCACCGACGCGGAGGAACTCGCCGCGTTCGTGCACGGCGTCAAGCGCGGCGAGCTGCACTCCGTCAAGGACTCCGACTTCGACGCCCGCTACTGGGAGGTCATCGCCCGCCGCGAGGCCCGCGAGCCGCTCCAGCACATCACCGGGCGCGCCTACTTCCGCTACCTGGAACTCCAGGTCGGTCCCGGGGTGTTCGTGCCGCGGCCCGAGACGGAGTCCGTGGTCGGCTGGGCCATAGACGCCGTACGTGCCATGGACGTCGTCGAGCCGTGCATCGTCGACCTGTGCACCGGCTCCGGCGCCATCGCGCTCGCCCTCGCCCAGGAGGTGCCGCGCTCGCGCGTGCACGCCGTGGAACTGTCCGAGGACGCCCTGCGGTGGACCCGCAAGAACGTCGAGGGGTCCAGGGTCGACCTGCGGCAGGGCAACGCCCTCACGGCCTTCCCGGACCTGGACGGCCAGGTCGACCTGGTCATCACCAACCCGCCGTACATCCCGCTCACCGAGTGGGAGTACGTCGCCCCCGAGGCGCGGGACTACGACCCCGACATGGCCCTCTTCTCCGGCGAGGACGGCCTCGACCTCATCCGCGGCCTGGAGCGCACGGCGCACCGGCTGCTGCGCCCGGGCGGCGTGGTCGTCGTCGAGCACGCCGACACCCAGGGCGGCCAGGTGCCGTGGATCTTCGCCGAGGACCGCGGCTGGACCGACGCGGCCGACCACCCGGACCTGAACAACCGCCCGCGTTTCGCCACCGCCCGCAAGGCACTGCCGTGAGCACACCGGGCACCCCGCGGTCTTCGCGGACTTCGCGGACTTCATCCCAGCAGCACGTGTACGAGGAGGCCAGCTAAAGATGGCACGGCGATACGACACCAACGACGCGACCGACCGCGTGACCGGTCTGCGCGAGGCAGCGTCCGCCGTCCGCCGTGGCGAGCTCGTGGTGCTGCCGACGGACACGGTGTACGGCATCGGCGCCGACGCGTTCTCCTCGGAGGCGGTCGCAGACCTCCTGGACGCCAAGGGCCGGGGCCGCAACATGCCCACCCCCGTCCTCATCGGCTCCCCGAACACGCTGCACGGTCTCGTCACGGACTTCTCCGAGCTGGCCTGGGAGCTGGTCGACGCCTTCTGGCCGGGCGCGCTGACGCTCGTCGCCCGGCATCAGCCGTCCCTCCAGTGGGACCTCGGGGACACCCGTGGCACGGTCGCCGTGCGCATGCCCCTGCACCCGGTCGCCATCGAGCTGCTGACCGAGGTCGGCCCCATGGCCGTCTCCTCCGCCAACCTGACCGGCCACCCGGCGCCGGAGGACTGCGACGCCGCGCAGGAGATGCTGGGCGACTCCGTCTCCGTCTACCTCGACGGCGGCCCGACCCCCGGCAACGTCCCGTCGTCGATCGTCGACGTGACCCGTGAGGTGCCGTTGCTGCTGCGCGCGGGTGCCCTCTCGGCGGACGAGCTGCGAAAGGTCGTACCCGACCTCGAGGTGGCGAATTGACGGCCCCTGGATCGGGGCGTGGCATAGGCAACGGGGAAAGCGCGGCGGAGATCACGACGACCTTCGTGGGACTTCCGCGCGACAGCTTCCGCATCCTCCACGTCAGCACCGGCAACGTGTGCCGCTCGCCCATCACCGAGCGGCTGACCCGTCATTTCGTCAAGGAGCGGCTCGGCATCCTCGGCGGCGGGCTCATCGTGGAGAGCGCGGGCACCTGGGGCCATGAGGGCGCCTCGATGGAGTCCCACGCGGAGACCGTCCTGGCCGACTTCGGCGCGGACGCCTCCGGCTTCACCGGGCGCGAGCTCCTCGACGAGCACGTGATCCGCGCCGACCTGGTGCTGACCGCCACCCGCGACCACCGGGCGCAGGTCATCTCGATGGGTCACTCGGCGGGCCTGCGCACCTTCACGCTCAAGGAGTTCACCCGTCTGGTCAAGGCGATCGACCCGGCGACCCTGCCGCCCCTGGAGGACGGTGTGGTCGTCCGCGCGCGTGCGCTGGTCCGTGCCGCGGCCGCTCTACGCGGGTGGCTGCTGGCGCCGACCGCCGAGGCGGACGAGGTCTACGACCCGTACGGCGCGCCCCTGACGTTCTTCCGGTCCATCGGGGACGAGATACACCAGGCACTCGATCCGGTCGTGACGGCCCTCACGGGCGTCCCCGCAAAGGCGTAACGACCGAGCGCTCCGCAGGCCCCGGGCCTACATTGGTCCTACGTCACCGTCGACGCCCGGAGCCCATCATGACGGTCACCCCTGCCATCGAGGCCGACGTCCTGCGCCGCCAGGACCCCGAGCTCGCCGACATCCTGCTCGGGGAGCGGGAGCGGCAGTCGACGACGCTCCAGCTGATCGCCGCCGAGAACTTCACCTCGCCGGCCGTGCTGGCCGCTCTAGGGTCACCGCTCGCCAACAAGTACGCCGAGGGCTACCCGGGGGCGCGGCACCACGGCGGCTGCGAGATCGCCGACGTCGCCGAGCGCGTCGCCGTCGAGCGGGCCCGGGCACTGTTCGGCGCCGACCACGCCAACGTCCAGGCGCACTCGGGCTCTTCGGCGGTGCTCGCCGCCTACGCCGCCCTGCTCCGCCCCGGCGACACCGTCCTCGCGCTCGGCCTGCCGTACGGCGGGCATCTCACGCACGGCTCGCCCGCCAACTTCTCCGGCCGCTGGTTCGACTTCGTCGGTTACGGCGTGGAGGCCGAGTCCGGGTTCATCGACCACGAGCAGGTGCGCACCCTGGCCCGCACGCGCCGCCCCAAGGCGATCGTGTGCGGCTCGATCGCCTACCCCCGGCACATCGACTACGCGTTCTTCCGCGAGGTCGCCGACGAGGTGGGCGCGTACCTCATCGCGGATGCCGCGCACCCCCTCGGGCTCGTCGCCGGGGGAGCGGCCCCGAATCCGGTGCCGTACGCGGACATCGTGTGCGGGACCACCCACAAGGTGCTGCGGGGCCCGCGCGGCGGCCTGCTCCTGTGCCGGGCGGAGCTGGCCGAGCGCGTCGACCGGGCGGTGTTCCCTTTCACACAGGGCGGTGCGCAGATGCACACCATCGCCGCCAAGGCGGTCGCGTTCGGGGAGGCGGCAACACCGGCGTTCGCCGCGTACGCCCATCAGGTGGTGGCGAATGCGCGGGTTCTGGCGGCCCGGCTGGGAGCGGCGGGATTCGTCGTCACCACCGGCGGCACGGACACCCACCTGATCACCGCCGACCCGGCCCCGCTCGGCGTCGACGGACGTACCGCCCGGGGCCGTCTCGCCGCTGCGGGCCTGGTCATGGACTGCTGCGCCCTGCCGCACGCGGACGTCCGGGGGCTGCGGCTCGGTACGGCCGCGGTCACCACGCAGGGCATGGGCGAGGCGGAGATGGCCCGGATCGCCGAGCTGATCACCGGGGTGCTCGGGGGCGTGACGGAGACCTCGAGAGCCCGTGAAGATGTGCGGGAGCTGGCCGGTGGATTTCCGCCGTATCCCGCCTGAGCCGGGGTAGACGCACCAGGGTGCACAGCCACTCGTGCAACCATCGTCGCTACCCGGAAGTCCCCACTCATATGCGCGCATCGCTAGGGTGTGGGGCTGTGATGGCCAGCGAGACCTGTGGGGAAGCCCGTGCGTGAATACCTCCTGACGCTCTGCATCACGGCCGCGGTGACGTATCTGCTGACAGGGCCGGTACGGAAGTTCGCGATCGTGGCCGGGGCGATGCCGGAGATCCGGGCACGTGACGTGCACCGGGAGCCCACTCCGCGCCTCGGCGGTATCGCGATGTTCTTCGGCCTGTGCGCGGGCCTGCTGGTCGCCGACCACCTGACGAACCTCAACCAGGTCTTCGAGACGTCGAACGAACCCCGGGCGCTGCTGTCCGGGGCGGCCCTGATCTGGCTGATCGGCGTGCTGGACGACAAGTTCGAGATCGACGCCCTGATCAAGCTGGGCGGCCAGATGATCGCCGCCGGCGTGATGGTGGTGCAGGGTCTGACGATCCTGTGGCTGCCGATCCCGGGTGTCGGCTCGGTCGCGCTCACCCAGTGGCAGGGCACCCTGCTGACGGTGGCGCTGGTCGTCATCACCATCAACGCGGTCAACTTCGTCGACGGCCTGGACGGCCTCGCGGCGGGCATGGTCTGCATCGCGGCCACGGCGTTCTTCCTGTACGCCTACCGCATCTGGTACTCGTACGGCATCGAGGCCGCCGCCCCGGCCACCCTCTTCTCGGCGATCCTGATGGGCATGTGCCTGGGCTTCCTGCCGCACAACATGCACCCGGCGCGCATCTTCATGGGCGACTCGGGTTCGATGCTGATCGGCCTGGTCCTGGCCGCCGGCGCGATCTCCGTCACGGGGCAGGTCGACCCGGACGCCCTCAACCTGTACGTGGGGTCCGAGAAGGAGGCCGTGCACCAGACGGTCCCCGTCTACATCCCGCTGCTGCTGCCGCTGACGATCATCGCGGTGCCGGCGGCCGACCTGATCCTGGCGATCGTGCGGCGCACCTGGCGCGGCCAGTCGCCGTTCGCCGCCGACCGCGGCCACCTGCACCACCGGCTGCTGGAGATCGGCCACTCGCACAGCCGCGCGGTGCTGATCATGTACTTCTGGTCGGCGCTGATCGCCTTCGGCGCGCTCGCCTACTCGGTCAACTCGGCGTCCATGTGGATCGTGCTCGGCGTCGTCTTCCTCAGCGCGATCGGTCTCCTGCTGCTTCTGCTGCCGCGCTTCACGCCGCGTGCCCCGCGTTGGATGGAGAGCTTCGTGCCGCCGCGCTACCGGCGGCGCGGTTCGGTCGCGGCCCTGGCGCCCGAGGCCTCGACGCCGGCGTCCGCTGAGGACGAGCCCGCGGCCGCCGGGTCCGAGAGCCGCACCCCCGTGGTGTCCGGGGTCGCCGGTGTCAACGGGGCGACGGCCATCGGCCCCCGTTCGCGTCTCGCCGACCGGCGCAAGGCGGGGACAAGGTAAGAATCTGACTAGAGCATTACCAAGTCGTGGGGCCGCTATGGGGGTGCGAAGCGCCCAATACCAGACATGTCGGCGGCCTTCACGCTCAGACGCGCAGCTTCACTCTCATGTGTGACAGTCCGCACACCTTCAGGTAAAGACTGCATCAAATAGTTTGTGATACGGTTCACGAGAACCCCCCGGATAGAGCCGAAGGACCGCAGTGCGACGGTCCATTGGTGTGAGGACTCCACTCAGCCCGGGACTACGCTCGTCCATGACGACACCCCTGCCCCCTGCGAAAGCGGAGTTGCCGCCATGCCGTCCAATGACGCCCGGAACCTCTTGCAGTGCGCTGTGCCCACAGCCGCTGCCGGTGTGGTCGTGGTCGCCGTCAGTGGCGTGGTGGCCGGAGGCAAGGGAGCCATCGGAGCGGGCGTCGGCACGGTGCTGGCCATCCTCTTCATGGGAATCGGCCTCTACGTTCTCCAGTGGACGGCAAAAACGCTCCCGCAGTTGTTCCAGGCCATGGGGCTGATGCTCTATGTCGCCCAGCTGCTGCTTCTCCTGATCTTCGTCGCCCTCTTCAAGGACACCTCTCTCTTCAACGCGAAGACGTTCGCCCTCGGGCTCGTCATCGCGACCGTCGTGTGGATGGCCGCGCAGGCTCGTGCGCATATGAAGGCCAAGATCTTCTACATCGACCCGGACTCCGAGAAGAGCGAGAAGCCCGAGAAGACCGGGTCGTCGTCGTGACGGGTAGGGGCGCGATAAAGGCCGGTGAGAACTCCTGCTATCGTCCGGTGCCAACTGCGGCATCGCGGGCGCGGGCATCTGAGCTGACGCCTGCTCGAACGCGAGGCTCGATGCCCCCCAGCCGCCCTCACATCCGTAACACCAGTCCGGTGCCGATCCGCGGCTGCGCGCCGCGCCGACACAACGAGGTTGCCGTACCTATGCGTCACGCCGAAGGAGCCCGCGGTGAGTGCTGACCAGACCCAGCTCGCCTTTGACTGGAGCTGTCGGATCATGTCCGACGGGTGTGGTTTTCCGGCACCGGGCCTGCACTCGTTCCTCTTCAAGCCGATTGCCACGGTTGGAGGGTTCGAGTTCAACAAGGTGATGCTGCTTGCCCTCATCACCACCATCCTCGTCATCGGCTTCTTCTATGCGGCCTTCGGCAAGGCCAAGGTGGTGCCGGGCAAACTGCAGATGGTGGGTGAAGCCGGTTACGACTTCGTCCGCCGCGGCATCGTCTACGAGACCCTCGGAAAGAAGGAGGGCGAGAAGTACGTCCCCTTGATGGTCTCGCTCTTCTTCTTCATCTGGATCATGAACATCTGGTCCGTGATCCCGCTCGCGCAGTTCCCGGTGTCGTCGATCATCGCGTTCCCGGCGGTCCTCGCCGCGATCGTCTACGTGACCTGGGTCTCGCTGACCTTCAAGCGGCACGGCTTCGTCGGGTTCTTCAAGAACATCACCGGCTACGACAAGTCGCTCGGCCCGGTGCTGCCGCTCGTGATGGTCATCGAGTTCTTCTCGAACCTGCTCGTCCGGCCCTTCACGCACGCGGTGCGACTGTTCGCGAACATGTTCGCCGGCCACCTGATGCTCGTCATGTTCACGGTCGCCTCCTGGTACCTGCTGAACAGCTGGATGATCCCGGCGGCCGGTATCTCGTTCGTGATGACCATGGTCATGATCCTCTTCGAGCTTTTCGTGCAGGCCGTCCAGGCGTACGTCTTCGTACTCCTCGCCTGCACGTACATCCAGGGCGCTCTGGCCGAGCACCACTGAGCCCCTCCCGCCCCCGCAAATCCCAAGAACGTCCGGTGGCCAACCCCCGCCGGTCCGTGAAAGAGAAGGAAGATTCAGCATGGCTGCCACTGAGACCCTTGCCGCTGTCTCCGGTTCGCTCGGCTCCATCGGCTACGGCCTCTCCGCCATCGGCCCCGGCATCGGCGTCGGCATCATCTTCGGCAACGGCACCCAGGCCCTGGCCCGCCAGCCCGAGGCCGCCGGCCTGATCCGTGCCAACCAGATCCTGGGCTTCGCGTTCTGTGAGGCGCTCGCCCTCATCGGCATCGTTATGCCGTTCGTGTTCGGTAAGTAATCACCGCTTACTGACACGCATCGACGAAAGGCACTGATGTGATCGCCAACCTGGTGCAGCTGGCGGCCGAGGAAGAGCAGAACCCGCTCGTTCCTCCGGGCCCCGAGCTGCTCATCGGCACCATCGCCTTCGCCATCGTGTTCTTCTTCTTCTGGAAGAAGCTGCTTCCGAACATCAACAAGGTTCTGGAGGAGCGCCGCGCGGCGATCGAAGGCGGTATCGAAGAGGCCGAGACCATGAAGGTCGAGGCCCAGAGCGTCCTTGAGCAGTACAAGGCACAGCTCGCCGAGGCCCGGCACGAGGCCGCGCGCCTGCGCCAGGAGGCGCAGGAGCAGGGTGCCACGCTCATCGCCGAGATGCGGGCCGAGGGCCAGCGTCAGCGCGAGGAGATCGTCGCCGCCGGTCACTCCCAGATCGAGGCCGACCGCAAGGCCGCCGCCTCCGCGCTGCGCCAGGACGTCGGCAAGCTCGCCACCGACCTGGCCGGCAAGCTCGTCGGGGAGTCCCTCGAGGACCACGCCCGCCAGAGCCGCGTGATCGACCGGTTCCTCGACGAGCTCGAGGAGAAGGCCGAGGCCGGACGATGAACGGAGCGAGCCGCGAGGCCCTGGCAGCCGCACGTGAGCGTCTCGACGCGCTGACGGACTCGACGTCCGTGAACGCGGGCTCGCTCGCCGACGAGCTGGCCGCCGTCACCGCGCTGCTCCACCGTGAGGTGTCGCTGCGTCGGGTCCTCACCGACCCGGCACAGGCCGCGGAGGCCAAGGCCGAACTGGCCCAGCGCCTGCTCGGCACCCAGGTCAGCGGCCCGGCCGCCGACCTGGTGGCCGGCATGGTGCGCTCCCGCTGGTCGCAGTCGCGCGACCTGGTGGACGCGCTGGAGGTGCTGGCCGACACCGCCGACCTCACCGCCGCGCAGCAGGCCGGCAAGCTCGACGATGTCGAGGACGAGCTGTTCCGGTTCGGCCGGATCGTCTCCGGCAGCACCGAGCTTCGGGCCGCGCTGACCGACCGCAAGGCCACCACCTCGGCCAAGGGCGCGCTGCTGCGCAGCCTGCTCGGCGGCCGGGCGCAGTCGACCACTGAGCGTCTGGTGACGCGCCTTGTGACCGCGCCGCGGGGACGTAGCCTGGAGTCGGGACTCGAGTCCCTGTCCAAGCTCGCCGCCGACCGCCGGGACCGCATGGTGGCCATCGTCACCTCGGCGGTGCCGCTGAGCGAACCGCAGAAGCAGCGCCTGGGCGCCGCCCTCGCGAAGCTCTACGGCCGCAAGATGCACCTCAACCTGGACGTGGACCCCGAGGTCCTCGGCGGAATCCGGGTGCAGGTCGGCGACGAGGTCATCAACGGCTCCCTCGCGGACCGTATCGAGGACGCGAGCCGCCGGCTCGCCGGCTGAGCAGCAACTCAATAGGCAGTACGTACTTACGACGGCCCTGGTTGGGCCGTGCAGAAGAATCCTGGGGGTCGCCCCCAGACCCCCAAAGTGAAACTTCGGGCCCAACAAGGAGAGCAGGGAACCCAGATGGCGGAGCTCACGATCCGGCCGGAGGAGATCCGGGACGCGCTGGAGAACTTCGTCCAGGCGTACAAGCCGGACGCGGCCTCGCGCGAGGAGGTCGGTACGGTCACCTTCGCCGGCGACGGTATCGCGAAGGTCGAGGGTCTGCCCTCGGTCATGGCCAACGAGCTGCTGAAGTTCGAGGACGGCAGCCTCGGCCTCGCCCTCAACCTCGAGGAGCGCGAGATCGGCTGCGTCGTCCTCGGTGAGTTCAGCGGCGTCGAGGAGGGCCAGCCGGTGCAGCGCACCGGTGAGGTGCTGTCCGTAGCGGTGGGCGAGGGCTACCTCGGCCGCGTGGTGGACCCCCTCGGCAACCCGATCGACGGCCTCGGCGAGATCGAGACCGAAGACCGTCGCGCCCTGGAGCTGCAGGCCCCGGGCGTCATGGTCCGTAAGTCGGTGCACGAGCCGATGGAGACGGGCTACAAGGCCGTCGACGCGATGACCCCGGTCGGCCGTGGCCAGCGTCAGCTGATCATCGGTGACCGCCAGACCGGCAAGACCGCCCTGGCCGTCGACACCATCATCAACCAGCGCGACAACTGGCGTACCGGCGACCCGAACAAGCAGGTCCGCTGTATCTACGTCGCCATCGGCCAGAAGGGCTCCACGATCGCCGGTGTGCGCGGCGCTCTGGAGGAGGCCGGCGCGCTGGAGTACACGACCATCGTCGCCGCCCCGGCGTCCGACCCGGCCGGCTTCAAGTACCTGGCGCCGTACACCGGTTCGGCCATCGGCCAGCACTGGATGTACCAGGGCAAGCACGTCCTGATCATCTTCGACGACCTGTCGAAGCAGGCCGACGCCTACCGTGCCGTGTCGCTGCTGCTGCGCCGCCCGCCGGGCCGTGAGGCCTACCCGGGTGACGTCTTCTACCTGCACTCCCGTCTGCTGGAGCGCTGCGCGAAGCTCTCCGACGAGATGGGCGCCGGTTCGATGACCGGTCTGCCGATCGTCGAGACGAAGGCCAACGACGTCTCGGCGTTCATCCCGACCAACGTCATCTCCATCACCGACGGCCAGTGCTTCCTGGAGTCGGACCTGTTCAACGCCGGTCAGCGCCCCGCGCTGAACGTCGGTATCTCCGTCTCCCGCGTCGGTGGTTCCGCCCAGCACAAGGCGATGAAGCAGGTTTCCGGCCGTCTGCGCGTGGACCTCGCCCAGTTCCGTGAGCTGGAGGCGTTCGCCGCCTTCGGTTCCGACCTGGACGCCGCGTCCAAGGCGCAGCTGGAGCGCGGCCAGCGCATGGTCGAGCTGCTGAAGCAGGCGCAGTACCAGCCGATGGCCACCGAGGACCAGGTCGTCTCCGTCTGGGCCGGCACCACCGGCAAGATGGACGACGTTCCCGTCGCCGACATCCGCCGCTTCGAGAAGGAGCTGCTGGACTACCTGCACCGCAAGGAGCAGGGTCTGATGACCTCCATCCGTGAGGGCGGCAAGATGTCCGACGACACCCTTCAGGCTGTCGCCGAGGCCATCGCGGAGTTCAAGAAGCAGTTCGAGACCTCCGACGGCAAGCTGCTCGGCGAGGACACCCCGGCTGCCGGCAAGTGACGACGGAAGGGACCTGACTCATGGGAGCCCAGCTCCGGGTCTACAAGCGTCGCATCCGATCCGTCACCGCGACCAAGAAGATCACCAAGGCGATGGAGATGATCGCCGCCTCGCGCGTCGTCAAGGCGCAGCGCAAGGTGGCGGCCTCCACGCCGTACGCGACCGAGCTCACCCGGGCGGTCACGGCGGTCGCCGGCGGATCCAACACCAAGCACCCGCTGACGACTGAGCCCGAGAACCCGACCCGCGCCGCGGTCCTGCTCCTCACGAGCGACCGCGGTCTGGCCGGCGCCTTCAACTCCAACGCCATCAAGGCGGCGGAGAAGCTCACGGCGAAGCTCGAGGCCGAGGGCAAGGAGGTCGTCAGCTACATCGTCGGCCGCCGCGGTGTCGCCCACTACAACTTCCGCGAGCGCAAGATCGCGGAGACGTTCACGGGCTTCACCGATGAGCCGTCGTACGCGGACGCCAAGAAGGTCGCGGCCCCGCTGATCGAGGCGATCGAGACGGAGACGGCCGAGGGCGGCGTGGACGAGCTCCACATCGTCTACACCGAGTTCGTGTCGATGATGACGCAGACGGCGATCGAGGCCCGGCTGCTGCCGCTCAGCCTCGACGAGGTCGCTGAGGAGGACAAGCCCGCCAAGGGCGAGATCCTCCCGCTGTTCGACTTCGAGCCCTCGGCGGAGGACGTCCTCGACGCCCTGCTGCCGCGCTACGTCGAGAGCCGTATCTACAACGCGCTGCTCCAGTCGGCCGCCTCCAAGCACGCCGCCACGCGGCGCGCGATGAAGTCGGCCACCGACAACGCCGGAGAGCTCATCGAGACGCTCACCCGGCTTGCCAACCAGGCCCGCCAGGCCGAAATCACCCAGGAAATCAGCGAGATCGTCGGTGGCGCGAGTGCCCTGGCCGACGCGACCGCGGGGAGTGACCGATAAATGACCACCACTGTTGAGACGGCCACGGCGACGGGCCGCGTCGCGCGGGTCATCGGCCCGGTCGTCGACGTGGAGTTCCCCGTCGACGCGATGCCGGAGATCTACAACGCCCTGCACGTCGAGGTCGCAGACCCGGCGCTGGCGGGCGAGAAGAAGACGCTGACCCTGGAGGTCGCCCAGCACCTGGGTGACGGCCTGGTCCGCGCGATCTCCATGCAGCCCACCGACGGCCTGGTCCGCCAGGCCCCGGTGACCAACACCGGCGCGGGCATCACCGTCCCGGTCGGCGACTTCACCAAGGGCAAGGTGTTCAACACCCTCGGTGAGGTGCTGAACAGCGACGAGGTCCACGAGGGCGAGCGTTGGTCCATCCACCGCAAGGCCCCCGCGTTCGACCAGCTCGAGTCGAAGACCGAGATGTTCGAGACGGGCCTGAAGGTCGTCGACCTGCTCACCCCGTACGTCAAGGGCGGCAAGATCGGCCTGTTCGGTGGTGCCGGTGTCGGCAAGACCGTGCTGATCCAGGAAATGATCATGCGTGTCGCCAACCTCCACGAGGGCGTCTCCGTCTTCGCGGGCGTCGGTGAGCGCACCCGTGAGGGCAACGACCTCATCGCGGAGATGGAAGAGTCCGGCGTTCTGGACAAGACCGCGCTGGTCTTCGGCCAGATGGACGAGCCCCCGGGCACCCGTCTGCGTGTGGCCCTGGCCGGCCTGACGATGGCGGAGTACTTCCGTGACGTCCAGAAGCAGGACGTGCTGTTCTTCATCGACAACATCTTCCGCTTCACCCAGGCCGGTTCCGAGGTGTCGACCCTGCTCGGCCGTATGCCCTCCGCGGTGGGCTACCAGCCGAACCTGGCCGACGAGATGGGCACCCTCCAGGAGCGCATCACCTCGACCCGTGGTCACTCGATCACCTCGATGCAGGCGATCTACGTCCCCGCGGACGACCTGACCGACCCGGCCCCGGCCACCACCTTCGCCCACCTCGACGCGACGACGGTTCTGTCCCGTCCGATCTCCGAGAAGGGCATCTACCCGGCCGTGGACCCGCTGGACTCGACGTCCCGGATCCTCGACCCGCGGTACATCTCGGCGGATCACTACAACGCCGCGATGCGCGTGAAGAACATCCTGCAGAAGTACAAGGACCTGCAGGACATCATCGCGATCCTCGGTATCGACGAGCTCGGCGAGGAGGACAAGCTCGTCGTCCACCGTGCCCGTCGCGTGGAGCGCTTCCTGTCCCAGAACACCCACGCCGCCAAGCAGTTCACCGGCGTGGACGGTTCGGACGTGCCGCTGGACGAGTCGATCGCCGCGTTCAACGCGATCTGCGACGGCGAGTACGACCACTTCCCGGAGCAGGCGTTCTTCATGTGCGGTGGTCTCGAGGACCTGAAGAACAATGCGAAGGAGCTGGGCGTCTCCTGACCCGGGCAGTGCTCGAGTCATGAGGGGGCGGGGTTCGTCCCGCCCCCTCATTCACGCCTACTAGACTTGTAACCAACACCCGGCACTCCCGCCGGGTGGTGACCCGAGGAGCCACCCTTGGCTGCTGAGCTGCACGTCGCGCTGGTCGCGGCCGACCGTGAGGTCTGGTCCGGCCAGGCCACCCTGGTCGTCGCGCGCACCACGTCCGGCGACATCGGCGTCATGCCCGGTCACCAGCCGCTGCTCGGTGTGCTGGAGTCGGGCCCGGTGACCATCCGTACGCGTGAGGGCGGGACGGTCGTCGCCGCGGTCCACGGCGGATTCATCTCGTTCGCGGACGACAAGCTCTCGCTGCTGGCGGAAGTCGCCGAGCTGTCGGACGAGATCGATGTCCAGCGTGCCGAGCAGGAGCTCGAGCGCGCGAAGGCGGAGGACGACGCGGAGGCCCAGCGCCGCGCGGACGTCCGTCTGCGGGCTGCCACGGCGGCGCGCTGACCCCGTCCGCCGTGTGATGACGTCACTCAGCCGCGGCTGGGTACCGGAGAGATCCGGACCCAGCCGCGGCTGAGGCGGATGTGGGTGATTTTTACGTTCCGTTACCTAGGAGACGAGGAGGTCGGTGTCGATGGTCCTCGCTCTGACTGTGTGCGGAATCGTGGTGGCCCTCGTGGTGGTGGGCCTGTTCGTCTTCGGTCTGCGCCGCCGGCTGATCCAGCGCTCGGGCGGCACCTTCGACGCCAGCCTGCGCTGGGACACCCCGGAGGAGGGCGACCGGAGCGGTAAGGGCTGGGCGTACGGGGTGGCCCGCTACAACGGGGACCGCGTCGAGTGGTACCGCGTCTTCTCGTACTCGCCGCGTCCGCGCCGTGTCCTGGAGCGTTCCGCGATCGAGGTCGCCGGCCGCCGGGTCCCGGAGGGCGAGGAGGAGCTGGCGCTGCTCTCCGACCATGTGATCCTGGCGTGTCTGCACCGGGGCACGCGTCTCGAGCTCGCGATGAGCGAAGACGCGCTGACCGGTTTCCTCGCGTGGCTGGAGGCAGCCCCGCCCGGTCAGCGCGTCAATGTCGCCTAGGGTCTATGACCCTTCGAACTTCGCTTTGAACCCGGCCTACTTCAGGCCGCTGTCGATGGCCGTGGCCAGCTCTCCGTTGGCGGTGTCACCGCTGAACTCCCAGAAGAACGCGCCGCCGAGCCCCTGGTTCTTCGCCCACGCCATCTTCGAGCCGATGGTGGCCGGAGTGTCATAGGACCACCAGTTGCTGCCGCAGTGGGCGTACGCCGTGCCGGCGACGGTGCCGGTGGCGGGGCAGGAGTTCTTCAGGACCTTGTAGTCCTCGATGCCCGCCTCGTACGTGCCCGGAGCCGCGCCGGTGGCCGAGCCGCCCGGGGCGGACTGGGTGACGCCGGTCCAGCCGCGGCCGTAGAAGCCGATGCCGAGCAGCAGCTTCTTGGCCGGGACGCCCTTCGCCTTCAGCTTGGCGATCGCGTCGGCCGAGTTGAAGCCCGCCTGCGGGATCCCCGGGTACGAGGTGAGCGGGGAGTGCGGGGCGGTCGGGCCGTCCTTGTCGAAGGCGCCGAAGTAGTCGTACGTCATCACGTTGTACCAGTCGAGGTACTGGGCGGCGCCGCCGTAGTCGGCCGCGTCGATCTTGCCGCCGGAGGAGCCGTCGGCGGTGATGGCCGCGGTGACCAGGTAGTCCGGGCCGAACTCGGCACGCAGTGCCTGGGAGAGGTTCCTGAACGCCGCCGGACCCGAGGTGTCGCAGGTCAGGCCGCAGGCGTTCGGGTACTCCCAGTCGATGTCGATGCCGTCGAAGACGTCGGCCCAGCGGGGGTCCTCCACGACGGCCTTGCAGGACTTGGCGAACGCGGCCGCGTTCTGCGCGGCCTGGCCGAAGCCGCCGGAGTAGGTCCAGCCGCCGAACGAGTACAGCACCTTGATGTGCGGGTACTTGGCCTTCAGCTGGCGCAGCTGGTTGAAGTTGCCGCGCAGCGGCTGGTCCCAGGTGTCGGCGGTGCCGCTGACGGACTGGTCGGCGGTGTACGCCTTGTCGTAGGCAGCGTAGGTGTCGTCGACGGTGCACTGGCCGTTCTTGACGTTGCCGAAGGCGTAGTTGATGTGGGTGATCTTCGACGCCGAGCCCGAGGTCACCAGGTTCTTGACGTGGTAGTTGCGGCCGTAGACGCCCCACTCGGTGAAGTAGCCGAGCTTGACCTTGTCGCCGGTGGGCGGGTCGGTGGTGCCGCCGGTGGTGCGGACCCGGACGGCGCCGCTGACGGGACCGGTCTGGTCGGCGGTGTCACGGGCCTGGACGGAGTAGGAGTAGTCGGTGCCGGCGGTGAGGCCGGTGCTGGTGTACGACGTGCCCGTCACGGTGGCGACCTTGGTGCCGTCGCGCAGGACGTCGTAGTTCTTGACGCCCTTGTCGTCGGTGGCGGCGGACCAGGACAGCTTCACCGAGGTGTCGGTGATGCCGGAGGCGGTGGGGGTGCCGGGGGCGCTCGGCGCGCTGTCGCCGGGTTCCGTGGTGCCGCCGTCGCAACCGCCGCCGTTGAGCTTGCAGTTCGCGGGGGAGCCGGAGCCGCTGCCGTTGAAGCCGAAGGAGACGGCGGCGCCGGGGGCGAGGGTGCCGTTCCAGGACTTGTTCTTCGCCGTCCAGTGGGTGCCGGAGGAGGTGACGTCGGCGTCCCAGGACGAGGTGACGGAGGTGCCGGAGGGGAAGTCCCACTCGACGGTCCAGGAGCTGATGGCGGTGGTGCCGGTGTTCTTCACCGTCCACTTGCCCTCGAAGCCGGAGCCCCAGTCCTGGGTCTTGGCGTAGGTGGCGGTGGCGGACGTCGCGGCCTGGGCCGGGCTCGCCAGGCCGACGAGGCCGGCCAGCGGGAGCAACAGGGTCGCGAACCCTGCCGCGGCTCTGTGTCTGAAGCGCATGCTGCGCCTCCTTGATGGAGTTGTGGGGGGCGTGACTGAGCCTCACGCCACACATGGTGCGGTGAGAATAGAAAGGTCTGGACCACCGGTCAATAGGTCTGGACCACCACTCGCCCGACTGTGCTCAGATACCCAACTCCTGGGCCAGCACAGCGGCTTGCACCCGGCTCCGCAGTCCGAGCTTTCCCAGCAGCCTGCTGACATGGGTCTTCACGGTCGCCTCGGCCATGTCGAGCCGCTCGGCGATGCCCGCGTTGGACAGGCCCGCGCCGAGGCAGGCCAGCACCTCGCGCTCCCGCCGGGTCAGCTGGTCGAGCACCGCCGGATCGGCCGCGGGTTCCCGCGCGGGCTTCGCGGCGAACTCCGCGATCAGCCGCCGGGTCACCGCCGGGGCGATCAGCCCCTCCCCGCGAGCGACCGTCCGTACCGCCTCCAGCAGCTCCCTCGCCTCGGTGTTCTTCAGCAGGAAGCCGGACGCGCCCGCGCGCAGCGCGCCGAACACGTACTCGTCGAGGTCGAAGGTGGTGAGCACGAGCACGTCGGCGAGCCCCTCCGTGACCACCCGCCGGGTCGCCGACACCCCGTCCAAGCGCGGCATCTGAACATCCATCAGCACCAGGTCCGGCCGCAGCTCGCGGGCCAGCGCCACCGCCTGCTCGCCGTCCGCAGCCTCGCCGACCACCTCGATGTCGGGTGCGCTGCGCAGGATGAGGACCAGGCCGGCGCGGACGGCGGACTGGTCCTCGGCGACCAGGACGCGGATCATTCGGGTTCTCCTTCGGTGACGGGCAAGGTCGCGCGCACGACCCAGATCTTGCCGTCCGGCGAGTCCTCGGGACCGGCCTCGAACGTGCCGTCGAGCAGCGCGGCGCGTTCCCGCATGCCGACCAGACCGGCGCCCGAGCCAGGGGCGCTCGGCCCGTCCCGGTCACCGTACGGACTGGTCACCGCGACGGTCAGCAGGCCGTCGGGCTGGGCGAGGGACACGGAGACGCGGCCGGGCCCGGCGTGCTTGAGGGCGTTGGTGAGCGACTCCTGGACGATGCGGTAGGCGGCGAGTTCGACGGGCGTGGGGACCGTGCCGTGAGCGGCGTCGAACGTGACGTCGAGTCCGTTGGTGCGGGCACCTTCGACCAGTGCGCCGAGTCCGTCGAGGGTGGGGGCCGCGGCCGGCTCCACGTCCCCGCTGGAGTCGCGCAGGAGGCCGATCAGCCGCCGCATCTCCGAGAGCCCCTCCACGCTGTTCTCACGGATGACCACCAGCGCCTCCTGGGAGGTCTTCGGGTCGTCCAGGGAGAGCGCGGCCGTGGAGTGGATGGCGATCGCGGAGAGATGGTTGGCGACCATGTCGTGCAGTTCACGGGCCATCCGGGCGCGTTCGGCGGTGACGGCCTGGGTGCGGTCCATCTCAGCGAGCAGCGCGGTCTGCTCGGCGCGCAGCCGGGCCGCCTCGGCGGCGTCGCGGTGGTTGCGCACGATCAGGCCGGTGGCCGCGGGCGCGAAGGCCACGACGCCGGTGACCACACCGATCAGCAGCGCCTCGGGCTCCCGCCAGACCGCGAACGGCACCACGCTCCCGGCCACCGACAGCAGCCCGGTGATCCGCGGGATGCGGTGGGCGGAGGCGGGCGGACCGTACAGGACGGCCGCGTACATGAGGTCGGTGTACATCAGGACCGTGACCAGGTTCCCCTGGGTGACGAGGTCCAGGACGATCGCGGCCGTGCCGATCAGCAGGGCGGTGCGCGGGGCGGTCCGGCGCAGCAGCTCGCAGCCCGCCATGACGAGGAGCGGCAGCAGCACCGGCCAGCGTCCCGGCAGCAGCACGTACGGCTCGGTGTGCGGACGGGTGGCCAGGCCGAGGCCCCACAGCAGCAGCCCGCCGAGCAGACTGCCCGCCGCGACGCAGACGTCGAAGCGGCGGGGGCGGGGGAGTCGGACGGCCATGGCACCATCCAACACGGCCGCCCGGCCCCGCGCCTGATCCGCGCGTAGGGTCCCGGACTGCATCTTTCGATGTACCGCGGGTTCGTCAGTCGCGACGACGATTCGGTCCGCACCGACCGGGAGCCTGGGAGGGTGACCGAGAGGAGCGAACCGTGATCGTCGCCTTGATCGCCGCCTGTGAGATCGGCTTCTGGGTACTGCTGGCGGCCGGGCTGTGCGTCCGCTACCTGCTGCGCATGCCGCGCACGGGACTGGCGCTGCTGCTGTGCGAGCCGCTGCTGGAGGTCGTCCTGCTGGTCGCCACCGCGCTGGACCTGAAGAACGGCGCGGAGCCGAACTGGACGCACGGCCTGGCCGCGCTGTACATCGGCTACACCGTCGGGCACGGCCACCGCACCGTGAAGTGGCTCGACGGCCACGCGGCCCACCGGCTGGGCGGCGCCCCGCCCCCGCCGAAACCGCCGCGCTACGGCATGGCCCGGGCGCGTCACGAGGGCAAGGTGTGGCTGGGGACGCTGACGGCCGCCGTCGTCGCGACCGTGCTGCTCCAGCTCGCCATCTGGTACGTCGACGACCCGAGCCGTGTCACCTCCCTGGAGAGCTGGCGCTGGGTGGCCTGGCGCACGGCCGGGATCCACGGCCTGATCGCGCTGAGCTATGCGATCTGGCCGCGGCGCGCTCCCGCGGGGGAGCCGGAGGTGCGGCTGGAGAAGGAGGGGGTGCAGCGATGAGCAAGGCCCGCGGGAATCTGGTGGAGGGGATCGTCACCTTCGTGACCGGCCTCGGGCTGTGGCTGTTCACCGGCGACGTGGAGGTCCCCGTCGTCACCCTCACGAAGGTCGGCGTCGTGATGATGTGCGTCGGCGGCGTGCTGGTCGCCTCCGGCCTGTGGCAGGAGGCGCGCAGCAAGAACTAACGCTCCCCGCCCGGTACCCACAGCACGTCTCCGGCCTCCTTGTTCGCCGTCCTCGCGAGGATGAACAGGAGGTCGGAGAGGCGGTTGAGGTAGGTGGCCGTCAGCGGGTTCATCGTCTCGGCGTGAACCTCCAGGGCGGACCACGTCGAGCGCTCCGCCCGGCGTACGACGGTGCAGGCCTGGTGGAGCAGCGCCGCGCCGGGGGTGCCGCCCGGGAGGATGAAGGAGCGGAGCTTCTCCAGCTGCCCGTTGAAGTGGTCGCAGTCCGCCTCGAGCCGGTCGATGTAGAACTGCTCGACCCGCAGCGGCGGGAACTCCGGGTTCTCCACCACCGGTGTCGACAGGTCCGCACCCACGTCGAACAGGTCGTTCTGCACGCGGGTGAGGACCGTGACGACCTCCGCCTCCAGGCCGCCCAGCGCGATCGCCGTGCCGATCGCCGCGTTCGCCTCGTTGGCGTCGGCGTACGCGGAGATCCGCAGGTCGGTCTTGGCGACCCGGCTCATGTCGCCGAGGGCGGTGGTGCCCTGGTCGCCGGTCCTGGTGTAGATGCGCGTCAGATTGACCATGTCGTCAGCGTAGTAATGCTCAGGCCGTTCGGAACACGCGTGTGCCCACTGTCACGGACAGCGCCGTGAAGCAGGCGGCCACCAGCGCGCCGTAGAGCATGTGGGGTGTCGCGTAGCTGCCGACGTAGGCGTCCCGCACCGCGTCCACCAGATAGCGGAACGGCATGAGGTGCGACAGGGCGTCCAGCCAGGCCGGGCCGAGCGTCATCGGCAGCATCAGGCCGGACAGCAGCATGGACGGCATGGTCAGCGCGTTGATCGCCGGGCCGAAGCTCTGCGGGGTGTCCATCCTCATCGCCAGCGCGTACGACAGAGCGGCCAGCGAGACCGTGAGCAGCGCGACGAAGGCGAAGCCGATCAGGACGCCGGCGAGTGGTGCCCGCAGGCCCATCACCACCGCCGCCAGCACCAGCAGCACGGCCTGGAAGACGAACACCGTGGCGTCGCGCAGCACCCGGCCGAGCAGCAGGGCCAGCCGGCTGACCGGGGTGACGCGCATGCGCTCGACCACTCCGTGACCCTTCTCGATGATGATCGAGAACCCCGCGAAGGACGCGCCGAACAGGCCGAGTTGGAGCAGCAGCCCGGGGACGAGCACCTGCCAGGAGCTGCCTCCCCCGCCGAGCGGCAGATCGGTGAGCAGAGGGCCGAAGAACAGCAGGTACAGCAGCGGCATGAGCACGCCGAAGAGCAGCGCGAAGCGCGAGCGGAGGGATTGCCGGAGGTAGCGCCCGTAGACGAGGGCGGTGTCGTGCAACAGCATCGGGAGTCCTCTGCGTCCTAGACGGCGACGGGGGTCTGGCCGGCCGGCGCGGCGCTGCGGCCGGTGATGGCGAGGAACGTGTCCTGGAGCGAGGCGTCGAGCGAGCCGCCGTGGCGGAGCTTCAGCGCACTCGGGGTGCCCTCGGCGGCGACCACGCCGCGGTCGACGACGACCAGCCGGTCGGAGAGGGCGTCGGCCTCGTCGAGGTAGTGCGTGGTCAGGAACACCGTCGTGCCGTGCTCGTCGCGCAGCCGGCGCACCAGGTCCCACAGGTCGGCACGGCTGCCGGGGTCGAGACCGGTCGTCGGCTCGTCCAGGAACAGCACCTTCGGGCGGTGGGTGAGTGCCATCGCGATGTCCAGCCGCCGCCGCTGCCCGCCGGAGAGCGCGCCGCACTTGCGGTCGAGGAGCTCGGTGAGGTCCAGGTCGCGGGCCAGTTCACCGGCGCGCTCGGCGGCCTGTGCCCTGGTCAGCCGGTACAGACGCCCCTGGGTGACCAGCTCCTCCCGCACGCTGATCTGCGGATCGACCCCGCCCGACTGCGCCACGTAGCCGCAGGCCCGGCGCACCCCGGCCGCGTCGGTCGCCAGGTCGCACCCGGCGACGGTGGCGGCACCGCCGGTGGGCTCCAGCAGGGTCGTCAGCATGCGCAGGGTCGTCGTCTTGCCGGCCCCGTTCGGGCCGAGGAAGCCGAGGATCTCGCCCTCGCGGACGGTCAGGTCGATGGAGCGCACGGCCTCCACGGGGCCGCTCCTGGTCAGGAAGGTACGGGCCAGTCCGGCCGTACTGATGATGGTCATGCGCCCAGGAAAACAGAGTCTCTTAAAGTTTGCAATGACCCCAAATTTTCAGCGGGCCCAAGGAAGCTAGGATTCGGACATGGCTGAGGGGCTCAGGGAACGGAAGAAGCGCGAGACCAGGCAGCGCATCTCGGACATCGCCACCGGGCTCTTCCTGGAGCGCGGGTTCGTGACGGTGACCATCGCGGACGTGGCGGAGGCGGCCGACGTCTCCGTGAACACCGTCTACAACTACTTCCCGGCCAAGGAGGACCTCTTCTTCGACCGCTCCGAGGGGGTCGTCGACCGGCTCTCGCGCTGGGTGCGGGGCCGGGACGCGGGGGAGTCGGCGGCGCGGGCGGTGCTGCGCGAGCTGCGCGCCGAGATCGAGGCCGTCTCGCCCCGGATGGGCCTCGTCGAGGGCTACGACCGTTTCATGCGCTGCATCGAGGAGGCGCCGCCGCTGCGCTCCCGGCTGTGGCGCATCCAGCAGGAGGTCCAGGACAACCTGGAGGCGACCCTCCGCGAGGAGACGGATGCCGGGGACGCCGACCCGCTGCCCAGGCTGATCGCCGGTCAGATCTGCTGGGTCCACGGCACGGCCTTCGTCGCGATCGGCCGCGAGATGGCCGAGGGGCGCAACCCGGACGAAGTGTCCCGCGAGATGCTCGTGCTCCTCGACGACATCGAGGGGCTGTTGAGCGAGAAGGTGCTCAACTACGCCGTACGAGGCACCGCATGACCCACGCCGGTGTGATGTCCGTCATGTGAGACGTGACGCGCATTACTTACCGGTCACACAGCCCCTCACGAGCGCTAGTGTCCGCCCGAGAGGCAGACATAAGCAGCGCGTCAGGGGAGTCGCACAGTGGCACGGAAGCTCGCCGTCATCGGAGCCGGCCTCATGGGATCCGGCATCGCCCAGGTCTCCGCACAGGCGGGCTGGGAGGTGGTCCTGCGTGACGTCACCGACGAGGCTCTGACGCGGGGCACCGACGGCATCAAGGCGTCGTACGACAAGTTCGTCGCCAAGGGCAAGCTCGAGGCGCACGACGCCGACGCCGCCCTGGCCCGCATCACCGCGACCACCGACCTGGACGCCGCGGCCGACGCGGACGTGGTCGTCGAGGCCGTCTTCGAGAAGCTCGAGGTCAAGCACGAGATCTTCCGGGCGCTCGACAAGATCGTGAAGGACGAGGCGATCCTCGCCTCCAACACCTCCGCCATCCCGATCACCAAGATCGCGGCGGCGACGGAGCGCCCGGAGCGGGTCGTCGGCACGCACTTCTTCTCACCGGTGCCGATGATGCAGCTGTGCGAACTGGTCCGCGGCTACAAGACCAGCGACGAAACCCTCGCCACGGCCCGCGAGTTCGCCGAGTCGGCCGGCAAGACCTGCATCGTCGTCAACCGTGACGTCGCCGGCTTCGTGACGACCCGTCTCATCTGCGCCCTGGTCGTCGAGGCGGCGAAGCTTCAGGAGTCGGGCGTGGCGAGCGCCGAGGACATCGACCTGGCCTGCAAGCTGGGCTTCGGTCACGCCATGGGCCCGCTGGCGACGGCGGACCTGACGGGCGTCGACATCCTGCTGCACGCCACGAACAACATCTACACCGAGTCCCAGGACGAGAAGTTCGCGGCTCCCGAATCGATGCGCCGGATGGTTGACGCCGGTGACATCGGACGCAAGAGCGGGCAGGGCTTCTACAAGCACTGAAACCGCACATGCCCCGGGGCCCATCACACCCCAGGGTGAATTCGGTATCGGTTCGCTTACAAGAAGCAACCTCTGGCTCCTCCACACAGTCAGAGGTTGCATCACCCACATCCAGAACGCGGAGCACGATTCGCACGCACGGGGAGCGCATATGCACATCAGGGGCGACCACGCCGAGCTGGTCGTCGGGGGCCGCCTCGACGTCCGGAGCGCGGCGGACGCCCGTACGGTCCTGCACTCGGCCGTCGACGACGGCGTCGGAGACCTCGTGCTGGACCTGTCCGAACTGGACTCCTGGGACGCCACCGGACTGGGCGTGATCATGGGGGCCCACCGACGGGCCGGCCGCTGCGGCCGGCGCCTGGTGCTGCGCGGAGTACCGCCGCAGATGCAGCGCCTGCTGGTGGCCACCCGCCTGCACCGGATTCTGGCGATCGAGGGGGGCATCGGGGTGGAGACCCTTCCCCGCGTGTGACGCCTCGTACGCGTGTGAGCCGGGCGACCGGGGAGACCCGGACGCACGTCGTCGCATCGTGCGACGCGCACAATCCTCACGAGACCGTGACGTTACGGACGGCGCGGTACCCCGGACTGTCGTAGATACTGTGCGAAGGTTTAGGGTTCGGCTGCCCGCTGCCTTGACACCCTTCGAGCGGGACCGGACCAGAAGCGACAGCGCGGTGTGCAGCAAGGCCGGGAGGGGCTTTTCCAAGCACACACACGCTTTTGGGGGGCTTGACCTATGGACCCTAACCACCAGGGACCCGAGGAGTACGGCCACGACGGTGACGGCCCTGCGCCGCGCCAGCGCCCTCCCAGGGAATCCCTCGCACCCGACTTCGGGCAGCACGCGCCGGCGCTCGCCCGCACGGTGCAGCTCGCCTCCGGCGACTTCCTGCTGACCGTCAACCCCGTCGACGGCAGCGAGATAGAAGCCTGCCCGCCCGCCGAGCTGCCCGCCCGGCCCGTGAAGCTCGGCGCGGCCGAGCGCGCCGAGGCCGATCGCGCGGCTCGCCCGCCCGTCCCGCCCGGCCCCGCGCAGCCCGCCCTGCCGCTGCTGGCCCGCCAGGACGAACGCGAGCGCCTGGTGCGCCTGCTCGCCCGCGGCCGTTCCACCCGCCTCACCGGCCCGGCCGGCTCCGGCCGCACCCGTCTCCTCGACCTGGTCGCCGAGGACTGCTCCGACCTCGCCCCCGACGGCGTCGTCCGCCTCAACGGCTTCGGGCGCACCTCCGGCGACCTGCTGTACGACCTGTTCCACGCGGTGTACAGCGCACCCCTGCGCCGCCCGGGCCGGGAGGAACTGCTCACCCACGTCCGTGACATCGGCGCGGTCGTCGTCGTCGACGACCTGGAGTTCGGCGGTGCCGCGCTCGACGAGCTGCTGGAGGCGACCCCCGAGTGCGCCTTCCTGCTCGGCGCCACCCCGGACGTGCCGGCTCCCTCCGCCGACGCCGCCGTCGAGGAGGTCGTCCTCGGCGGGCTGGAGCGCGCGGCCGGGCTCGACCTGCTGGAGCACGCCGTCGGCCGGACCCTCACCGAGGACGAGTCCAACTGGGCGGGCGACCTCTGGTTCGAGTCCGAAGGCCTGCCGCTGCGCTTCGTCCAGGCCGGCGCCCTGCTGCGGCAGCGCGACCGGCTGCGCGCCGGCACCGGTGCCGTCGACGAGTTCGGCGTCTTCCAGGACGTGCCGCAGGCCGACACCGCCGAGGCCTACGACCTCGGTGACGACGTGCCGCTGCCCGCGCTCGGCGAGGCCGCCGCGCCCGCGCCGCTGCTCGCCTCCCGGCTGAGCGCCTCCGCCCGCGCCACTCTGCGGTTCGCCGTCGCCCTCGGCGGCGAGGTCCCGCACCAGGCGCACCTGCCCGCCCTGGTCGGTGACACCCACGCGGACGCCGCCCTCGGCGAACTGGCCGCCTGCGGTCTGGTCTCGCCGGTCGGCTCCCGCTACCGCCTCGCGGCCGGCGTGCCGGCCCAGCTGGAGGCCGCCGGGTACGCCGACGAGGCCGAGGCCGGTGCCCGCAGCGCCGCTCAGCACTACTCCTGGTGGGCCGGGCACCCCTCGGTCACCCCGGAGCGCGTGTGCGCCGAGGCCGACGCGGTGCTCGCCGCCCTGGCCGTCCTCGGACCGGTCACCCGCCCGCCCGCCGAGGGCGAGGAGAGCGCGGCCGTTCACCTGGCCCGCACCGCCGCCCCCGCGTTCGCCGCCGGACTGCACTGGGGGGCCTGGGAGCGGGCCCTGCGGGCCGGCGCCGAGGCCGCCCGGCTCGCCGAGGACGTCGCCGAAGAGGCCTACTTCCACCACGAACTCGGCGTCCTCGCCCTGTGCGAGGGCCTGCTCGACCGGGCCCGCGCCGAACTGGAGGCCTCCATCGGCCTGCGCGGCGCCCTCGCCGACAAACGCGGCACCGTCGCCGGCCGCCGTGCCCTCGCCCTGGTCGCCGACCGCTCGGGCACACCGATCGGGCTCGGGCCGACCGCGGCGGAGGAGGTGCCCGACACCCGTGACGAGGAGTCGGCGTCACCGCCCGGTGGTGTTCCGGCGGCCTTCCCGACGCTCCAGCAGCCGCCCTCCCCGTCCCTGGTCACCCACCGCAGCTCGCCCACGCCCTCGCGGGCGGCCCGTGGCGGCCTCAAGGGCCTGGCCCGGCGCAACCTCGTGGCCGCCGGTGCCGGTGCCCTGCTCGTCGCCGTCCTGGGCACGGTGGTGACGCTCGGGGCCACCTCCGACAACGAGCAGAACCCGCCGTCCGACCAGGTCGGCGTCAATCCGTCCGCCAGCCAGGGCGTCAACGACGGCAGCCTCGGCGCCGACCGGCCGGCGAACGACGACGACGGCGGCGGCACCGGCGAGGCGGCCGCCCGCCCGACGGATCCGGGCCCGGACGGCACACTCGGCACGTCGGACGACCCGACACCGACGGACTCCCCGAGCGGTTCACAGGACCCGAGCGAATCCGCGTCGCCGTCGAAGCCGCCGTCGTCCTCGAAGCCGCCGTCCACGTCCAAGCCGCCTACGACGTCCAAGCCCCCCACGACGTCCAAGCCGCCGACGTCGAAGCCGCCGACCTCGGAACCGCCCACGTCGGAACCGCCCACCTCCGAGCCGCCGACCTCGGAGCCGCCGACGACCAGCCCGTCCACCTCCGACTCGGCCAGCGGGCCGGCGCCGAGCGCTCCCACGAGCACCACGGCGAGCGCACCTGCGAGCAGCGGCGGGGGCACGCCCAGCAGCTCGGACCAGGTGATCTGAGGCTCGTCGGACAACAGC
The DNA here is from genome assembly GCF_000725785.1 of Streptomyces flavovariabilis. Taxonomy (NCBI): domain Bacteria; kingdom Bacillati; phylum Actinomycetota; class Actinomycetes; order Kitasatosporales; family Streptomycetaceae; genus Streptomyces; species Streptomyces flavovariabilis. Next base: position 113,593 of record NZ_JNXD01000019.1, read on the forward strand.
AGGGCCGGGTCCGTTCCGCGGACCCGGCCCTGTTCGTCTGTTCGTCTTCGTACCGGCTGTCAGAACAGTCGCAGCTTGTCGTCCTCGATGCCCCGCAGCGCGTTGTAGTCGAGGACCTGGCAGCCGATACCGCGGTCGGTCGCGAGGACGCGCGCCTGGGGCTTGATCTCCTGGGCCGCGAAGACGCCGCGCACCGGGGCGAGATGGGGGTCGCGGTTCAGCAGCTCCAGGTAGCGCGTGAGCTGCTCCACGCCGTCGATCTCACCGCGCCGCTTGATCTCCACCGCGACGGTCTTGCCGTCGGCGTCCCGGCACAGGATGTCCACCGGCCCGATGGCCGTGGGGTACTCGCGGCGGATCAGCGTGTAACCCTCGCCGAGCGTCTCGATGCGGTCGGCGAGCAACTCCTGGAGGTGCGCTTCCACGCCGTCCTTGATCAGGCCGGGATCGACGCCCAGTTCGTGCGAGGAGTCGTGGAGGACTTCCTCCATGGTGATGATGAGCTTCTCGCCCGCCTTGTTGACGACGGTCCAGACGCCCTCTTCCTCGCCGGTGCCCTCCTTCAGCGTGCAGGGCGGCGACATCCAGTTCAGGGGCTTGTAGGCCCGGTCGTCGGCGTGGATCGAGACGCTGCCGTCCGCCTTCACCAGGATCAGGCGCGGGGCCGAGGGAAGGTGGGCGGTGAGCCGCCCGGCGTAGTCCACGGAGCAGCGGGCAATGACGAGACGCATGGTCGGCAACGCTACTCGACGGGCGCCTGTCGACGCGATTCGCCCTGGAAAACGTGTGTTCGGTAATGGCCGATTGTGTGCACAGTGTGCTCATTGGGAGTGTCTCATCTGCGCATTTTCCTGGTGCCGTCACCGTCCGTTGCTTACCGTATGAACGGGAGGTCGCGAGGCGTGTACGCAGCGTGTCCGGTATCGCGAACTCCCCCTATCTGTCCGGCAACCCCTGCTCATCAGGGGTGCGAGAGGAGAACTCATGTCGCTCGACGTCTCACCGGCCCTACTCGAACAGGCCGAGCGAGGCGAGGTCGACGAAGCGGAATTCGTCGACTGCGTCCGGACCTCCCTGCCCTATGCGTGGGAGATGATCAGCTCACTGGTGGCCCAGCTGAAGGTGGACGGCGGCGCGTTCGCCGACAACCAGACGCCCCCGCCGGACGAGCAGGCACGCGGTCAGCTGCTGCGTGCGCTTGCGAGTGACGCGATACGCGGCGCGCTGCAACGGCACTTCGGTGTGCGCCTGGCCTTCCAGAACTGCCACCGGGTGGCCGTGTTCCCGCTTGACTCCTCGGTCGACGAGAAGCTGGGCCGCTTCACCTCGGTCCGCAGTCAGGTGCTGAACCAGTCGCCTGAGTTCCGGGACTGCTGACGCGGCGCCGCTTGCTTGCCGCTCCGTACGCGGGAGGTGCAGTTCTGTACCGGAGCGGCAAGCCCCCAGGAAACCCACCGCGCTGTCACACGAGTTGGGGGAGCACCTCGGCGCCCAGCCGCCACACGTTCTCCTCGGTCGCCGCCAGGTCCCCCGAGCCCTCGACGAGCAGCGCGAAGCGGGAGATTCCCGTGCGCTCGCTGGTCGCCGCCAGCCGGTCCGCGCACAGTCGCGGAGTGCCCACCGGGTGCAGTCCGCAGAGCAGTTCGGTGTACGCCAGCGGGTCGCGCATCCGGCGGGTGCGGCCGTCGACCGTGACATGGGCCTCCAGGCCCTGCTTCAGCCAGCCCGGCATCGCCTTCATCAGCGTCTCCGCCGCGTCGACCCGCCGGTCCGCGATCTGGCAGACACCGGCCGACACATGGGACGCGCCCCGGATCTCCTCCGGCGACCGGCCGCAGGCCCGCGCGTGCTGCCGCCACAGCGCGACCATCTCGGCCTTCTCCTCGTCCCCCACGTGCATCCCGAGCAGCATCGAAAGACCCCGCTCGGCAGCGAGCCGCACGCTCGCCGGCGACGTGCAGGCGACGACGAGCTCGGGCCCCGCGACCTCCGTCAGAGCCTCCGACGGCCGGGGCACCACCGGGACTTCACGGAAGCGGAAGCGCTCCCCGTCGGCGGCCACGGACGACTCGCGCAGCCACCGCACCAGAAGCTCCAGGGACTCCGGGAACCCCGTCTCGTACGCCTCCAGACCCGCGCCGAACACCTCCAGGTCGACCCATGGGCCGCCGCGCCCGACACCGAGGGTGAAGCGGCCGCCGCTCGTGTGGTGCAGCAGCGCGGCCTGTTCGCCGAGGGCCACGGGGTGGACGGTGGGCAGGACGCTGACCGCCGTACCGACCCGGATGCGGCGGGTGCGGCCCAGCAGTAAGGCGGCCAGGGTGATGGCCGACGGGCACGTGCCGTACGGCACGAAGTGGTGCTCGGCCAGCCAGACCGCGTCGAGCCCGGCCTCCTCGGCCACCTCGGCCGAGCGGACCGCGCGGTGCAGCGCCTCTCCCTCGCCCTGACCGGGGAACTGGGCCGCCAACACGAAACTTCCAACGCGCATTGCTTTCCCGCTTCCTTGGCTCCGACACGGAGCTCCCCACAGGGCATAACCGTCTGACACGTGCCGAGGACACGGCCGGTCGGAGTATTTTGCGGATTGTCTGCAGAATGGGGCATTCCGCCCGGAGCCCGGGGGAGAGCACCCGGGGTGAGCCGGCCGAGCCCACGAGAGACTTATGGCGATTGGTGCCGTACGCCTACCCTCGTGCGCGCCGCGTAGGCTGGACGCGGCCCGTGCTTCCTGTATAGCCCCGAGAGGTGTCCCGTGTCCCCGCGTCGCAACCGACCCAAGGGCGCCGTTTCGTCCGGCCGGAGCGCCGAGGACGACCGCCCCGGCCGCTACGGCGGCTGGCAGTCCTCGGAGAACTGGCAGGGTGAGAACTGGAGCGTGCGGCACGTGGCCGGCGCGAGCGCGCAGGGCAAGTCGTACCGCTGCCCCGGCTGCGACCAGTTGATCCCGGACGGGGTGCCGCACGTGGTGGCCTGGTCGGAGCACACGGGTGTCGACGACCGCCGGCACTGGCACAGGGCCTGCTGGAACGCGCGGGACCGCCGCACCCCGGGGGTGCAGCGGTCCCGTAACGCGCCGAGATTCTGACCGGCCTCAGACGTCCCGCTTCTCCAGCAGCGCGAAGGCGCCGGCGAACGCGACGGCCGTGACGCCGAGGATGATCCACAGCGGGTCCCAGCCGGACGGGCCGGACTGGCTCAGGGAGTTGGCGTAGAAGACGCTGAGCTGGTTCGGGATCGAGTACTCGAACAGGGCGTCGCGCACCTTCTGCAGGGACTCCGAGAACATGAACAGCGCGATCACCAGTGGGGCCAGCACGGCGCCGATCATGATGGTGATGGCGCCGGCCGAGTGCCGGATGATCGAGCCGACGATGAGCGAGAGCAGGCCCAGCAGCGCGATGTACAGCGCGATGCCGACCGTGCCCTTCAGCCACTCACCGCCGGAGGGGTCCCTGGCGCCGCTGTCCTCCAGCAGGGCCACGTGCAGGAAGGCGACGAGGGAGCCGGCCACCAGCGTCACCACGAACGCGACCAGGAAGAACACGATGGCCTTCGCCGCCAGCACGCGTCCGCGGCTCGGGCACGCGACCATCGTGGTGCGGATCATGCCTGTGCCGTACTCCGAGGCCGTGGTCAGCACGCCGAGGGTGATGATGCACATGCTGCCGAGCAGCAGCCCGAAGAAGCCCAGGGACAGCGCGTTCTCGCCGGACAGGTCCGTGGAGGAGCTCGACACCACGATGCCGGTCAGCAGACCGATGCCCACGACGAGCAGAACGAACACGCCGAGCGTCCACATCGTGGAGCGCACCGACCTGATCTTCGTCCACTCGGACGCGATGGCGTTCCCGAGGTGCGTGCGCACGACCGGGATCGGCGAGGTGTAGCCGGGGCCGCCCGGGTGCGGGGCGGAACCGGGCGCCGCCTGCCAGGCGGGCGCGGCCTGCGGCATCTGGGGCTGGGGGCTGCTCATCGTGCGTCCTCGGGCTTGGTCAGGTCGGAGGTCGGGGCGGCGGCGGGTGCCGGCGGCACCGGGGCGGGCTGCGCGGGGGCCGAGGCGGCCGGCTGGGCGTACGGGTTCGGCGTCCCCGGGCCGGGGGCGCTCGGAGCGGCGCCGGGTGCGCCCGGGGCGCCGTGAGCCCCCGGAGCGCCGTACGGGCCCGCCGGCGCCTGGCCCGGTGCGCCCTGCGGCGGGGCCGGGAACGGCTGTCCGCCCTGCTGGGGCGGCGGCGGGGCGTACCAGCCCGGCTGGCCCTGCCCGGGCACCGGCATCGGCGGCTGCGCGCCGGGCGGCAGCGGCTGCTGGAACCCTTCCTTCTGGTCGACCGTCGAGCGGTAGTCGACGGCGCCCTGTGTCATCCGCATGTACGCCTCCTCCAGGGAGGCCTGGTGCGGCGACAGCTCCCACAGCCGTACGCCGTGGTCGTGCGCGATGTCGCTGATGCGCGGCAGGGGCAGCCCCGTCACGCGCAGACCGCCGTCCTGCTCGGGCAGCACGTGCCCGCCCGACTCGGTGAGCGCGGCCGACAGCTTCTCGCGCTGCTGCGGCTCGGAGTCGGGCGTGCGCACCCGCGCGAAGTCCGCGGAGTTCGCCGAGATGAAGTCGGTCACGCTCATGTCGGAGAGCAGCTGACCGCGCCCGATGACGATGAGGTGGTCGGCGGTCAGCGCCATCTCGCTCATCAGGTGGGAGGAGACGAAGACCGTACGGCCCTCCGCCGCCAGCGCCTTCATCAGATTGCGCACCCAGAGGATGCCCTCGGGGTCGAGGCCGTTGACCGGTTCGTCGAACAGCAGCACCTGCGGGTCGCCGAGCAGTGCCGCGGCGATGCCGAGCCGCTGCCCCATGCCGAGGGAGAAGCCCTTGGACCGCTTCTTGGCCACGTCCTGCAGACCGACGACCCCGAGCACCTCGTCCACCCGCCGGGCCGGGATGCCCGACAGCTGGGCCAGGGACAGCAGGTGGTTGCGGGCGGACCGGCCGCCGTGCACCGCCTTGGCGTCCAGCAGGGCACCGACCTGGCGGGCGGCGTTGGGAAGTCTGCGGTACGGATAGCCGCCGATCGTCACATGCCCGGCCGTCGGGTTGTCGAGGCCGAGAATCATCCGCATCGTCGTCGACTTGCCCGAGCCGTTCGGCCCGAGGAAGCCGGTGACGGCTCCGGGTCGCACCTGGAAGGAAAGGTTGTACACAGCGGTCTTGTCGCCGTAGCGCTTCGTCAGGCCGACTGCTTCGATCATGCTCCGCACCCATCGCAAGGTTCAGGACAGCAGGGCACACGCCCCCGTAAGGGTTAGGAGGATATCGAGGCGCTGACGGTTCCGCCCAAGACGAGGTAAAAGGTCAGGCCAAGCCTGCCCCGCTAGGCATCGCGCTTCTTCAGCAGCACATAGCCACCGATCAGCGCAGCGAGCACCCACAGCCCCATGATCCCGAGGCCGCCCCACGGCCCGTACGGAGTGTCGTCGTCGATCGGCGTGACCACCTGCATGATCTTGCTGCCGGCCTGGTCGGGAAGGAACCGGCCGACCTTCTTCGTCGCGTCGACGTTGCCCAGGATGTTGGAGATCAGGAAGAAGAACGGCATCAGGATGCCCAGCGACAGCATCGGCGAGCGCAGCATCGCGGCGACGCCCATGGAGAACATCGCGATCAGCGCCATGTAGAGACCGCCGCCGAGCACGGCCCGCAGGACCCCCGGGTCGCCGATCTCCGCCCGGTGGGAGCCCAGCATCGACTGCCCCAGGAAGAAGGCGGCGAAGCTGGTGACGAGGCCGACCACGAGAGCGAGCCCGCCGGCGACCGCGATCTTGCTGAGCAGGAAGGAGCCGCGCTGCGGCACCGCGGCCAGCGAGGTGCGGATCATGCCGGTGCTGTACTCGTTCGACACGACCAGCACACCGAACACGATCATCGCGAGCTGGCCGAGACTCATCCCCGCGAAGCTGATGAACGTCGGATCGAACTCGGCCCGGTCCTGCGCGTTCATCGAGTCGAACTCGCTCTTCGACAGTGCCGAGATCAGCATGCCGAGGGCGACCGTCACGACCACCACCAGCGAGAGTGTCCACACCGTGGACGCCACCGACCGGATCTTGGTCCACTCCGACCGTACGACCTGTGTCACCGCCATCTGCTCAGCCCCTCTTCCCGCCGTCGCCCCACTGCTGCCGCGGTGGCTCGGGGCTCGCCGGGCTCGTCTCGCTGTGTGCGTGGTACTCCACCGACTCCGCGGTCAGCTGCATGAACGCCTCCTCCAGCGAGGCCTGTTGCGGACTCAGCTCGTGCAGCGTGATCCGGTGCTGCGCCGCCAGCTCACCGATCTGCTCCGCCTTGCCGCCGTCCACCTCCAGCACCCCGTCACCGCTCTCCACGGCCACGACCCCGGCCTGGTGCAGCACGTCGAGCAGCCGCTCCCGCTGCGGACTGCGGACCCGGACGTAACTGCGTGAGTTGCGGTCGATGAAGTCCGCCATGGAGGTGTCCGCGAGCAGCCGGCCCTGCCCGATGACGACGAGGTGCTCGGCCGTCAGGGCCATCTCGCTCATCAGATGGGAGGAGACGAACACGGTCCGGCCCTGCGCGGCGAGCGACTTCATCAGGGTGCGGATCCAGTGGATGCCCTCGGGGTCGAGGCCGTTGACCGGCTCGTCGAACATCAGGATCCGCGGATCGCCGAGCAGCGCGGCCGCGATGCCGAGGCGCTGCCCCATACCCATCGAGAAGCCCTTGGTCTTCTTCTTCGCGACCGCCGTCAGCCCGACCGTCTCCAGCACGTCCCGTACCCGGCTGCGCGGGATGCCGTTGCTCTGCGCGAGGCACAGCAGATGGTTGTAGGCGGTACGCCCGCCGTGCCAGGCCTTGGCCTCCAGCAGGGCGCCGATGTACGTCAGCGGGTCCTTGAGCTGTTGGTAGTGCTTGCCGTCGATACGGACGTCGCCGGCGGTCGGGTGGTCGAGACCGAGGATCATCCGCATGGTCGTCGACTTGCCCGCGCCGTTCGGCCCGAGGAAGCCGGTGACGATGCCCGGTCTGACGGTGAAGGACAGATTGTTGACCGCCACCTTCTCGCCGTAACGCTTGGTCAGCCCCTCCAGCTCAATCATGCCGCCACGCTAGAACGTCACAAAGCCCTCTGCCACCCGAGCGGCAGAGGGCTTTGCGGAGGTTCAGACTCCGTATGCCGGGCTGTTACCGGGACTGCTGCGCCGGGACCCCACGGGAGATCGGCTCGTCCTCGGCCGGTGTGCCGGCGGCGGCCACCGCGGCGCCCGTGAGCGTCGCGAGCATCTCGCGGACGTTCGTCAGCTGGGCGTTGATGCTGTCGCGGCGGTTGGTGAGGGCCGCGAGCTCCCGCTCGGATTCCGAACGGATGCGGTCGGCCTTGGCGTTGGCGTCGGCCACGATGTCCTCGGCCTGGCGCTGAGCCGTCTCCACCGTCTGGCGGGCGCGGCGCTCGGCGTCCGTGCGCAGCTTCTCCGCCTCCAGGCGCAGCTGCTCGGCGCGGTGCTCGATCTCGGCGAGGCGCTTCTCGGCCTTGGCCTGACGGGAGGCCAGATCGCGCTCGGACTGCTCGCGGCGCTTGGCGAGGTTCGTCTCGAAGTCGGCGGCGGCCTGCGCGGCCTTGGCGCGGGTCTCCTCGAAGAGGGCGTCCGCCTCCTCGCGCTTGGACTGCGCGTCCTTCTGCGCCTCGGAACGCAGCTGGGAGGCGTCACTCTTGGCCTTCTCGACGATCCGCAGGCCCTCGTCCTCGGCCTTCGCCTTGCGCTCCGCCGAGTACGACTCGGCGTCGTTGCGCACCTGCTGGGCCGCCGACTCGGCGAGCTCGCGGTGCTGCTCGGCCGCGCGCCGGGCCTCCTCGCGCAGGTCCTTGGCCTCTTCCTCGGCGAGGCGGAGGATCTTCTCCACGCGCGCACCGAGACCCGCGTACGACGGCTCGGCGTCGGTGATCTGGGCCTGGGCGTTCTGCGTCTCGAGATGGAGCTCTTCGATGCGCTTTTCCAGAGCGGTGATGCGGGCGAGAGCGCTGTCACGGTCGGAGACGAGCTTGGAGATACGTTCGTCCACCTGAGCGCGGTCGTATCCACGCCGCACAAGCTCGAAGCCGTAGGGGGAAGTGTCGCTCATGGGGTTCCTGTCGAATGAGACCGGTGAGGTGATAGGTGGAATCCTAGGGGCCGAAACGGTGTGTCATCGAGCGGATGCGCGTTTGATCTGGAAAATGACACCCCTTTTGAGTGGCTAACCCCCGGACCGCTTGCCAAAAACTTGGTCAAAGGCCCCAGCACACACCAGATGCGCCCCGTTTGGCTAGCTATCCGAGGACTTGCCACCCGAACGGGGTGCGCCGACCGTCGCCCCTGCCTTGACTCCGTTGTCCTTGCCCGTGGAAGGGGCCTCGAAGGACTCCAACGCCTCCAGGACGTCCTGGACACGGGAGATCTCGGCGTTGATGTCCTCGCGGCGGCGGACCAGGACCTCCAGCTCGCGCTTGCCCTCCTCCACCGTGCGCTTGGCCTCGCGGACCGCCTCGGCCTTGAGCTCCTCGGCCTCCCGGACCAGCGTGGACTTCTTCTGCTCGGCCTCCTTGAGCAGTCCCTCCGCCTTCTTCACCGCGGCGATCCGGACCTTGCCCGCCTCGGAGTTGGCCTCCGAGACGATCTCCTTGGCCTTCGCCTGCGCCTTCGCCAGCTGCTCCTCGGCCGCCTTGACGAGCGCGTCGCAGCGGTCGCCCGCCGACTTCATCGTCTCGGCCGACTCCCGGCGGGCCCGCTCGTGCAGTTCCTCGATCTCGGACGTGATGCGGTCCCGCAGCTCCTCGGCGCGCTCCCTGATCTGCGTGGCGTCCCGGCGCGCACCGACCAGCAGCTCGTCCGCGTCCGTACGGGCCTTCTCCACCAGCGAGTTGCCCTCGACCGTCGCCTCGGACACCAGTCGGTCGGCCTCGGTGCGGGCCGCGCCCACCATCGTGTCGGCCTGCGACTCGGCCTCCGCGGTGGTCTTGTGCGCCTGCTGCTGTGCCTCGGTCAGCAGCTTGTCCGCCTCGGCCGTGGTCTCCGTGATGAGCTTGTCGACCTGCTCGGCCGCCTCGGAGCGCCGCTTGTTGGCGTCCTTGCGGGCCTCGTCCAGGGTGCGGTCGGCCTCCTCGCGCGCCGTGCTGACGAGCCGCTCCGCCTCCGCCTCCGCATCGGTCTTCACCCGCTCGGCCTCGGAGCGGATCCGCTCCGCGTGCCGCTGCGCCGAACCGACCGTCTCGGCGGCCTCCGCCCGCAGCCGCTCCGCCTCGCCGGTGGCGTCCCCCACCAGCTGCTCGGCCTTGGCGACCGACTCCGCCCGCACCCGCTCGGCCTCCGTGGCCGCCTCGGAGCGGACGCGCTCGGCCTCGGAGACCGCTTCCGTACGGACCCGCTCGGCCTCGGCGACCGTGTCCATCCGCAGCCGGTCGGTCTCCTGGACCGTCTCCGTCGTGAGCCGCTCCGCCTCGTTGCGCGCCTCGGTGATGAGGGTGTCCGCCTGCGTCGCCGCGTCCGACCGGATGCGGTTGGCGTCCTCCCGGGCGTCCGCCCGGGTGCGCGAGGCGCTCTGCTCGGCCTCGGCGATCGCGTCCGACGCCTCCGTGCGCACCCGCTGGGCGTGCTCGGCGACGTCCGTGCGGATCCGCTCCGCCTCCTCGATCGCCTCGGACATGGTCCGCTCGGCGAGCGCCTTGGCGGCCTCGGACTCCTCGTGCGCCGCGCGCCGCAGCCGGCCGGCGTCCTCGCTCGCCCGCTCCCGCTCCGCGTAGGCGTCGGAGCGGACCCGGTCCGCCTCCTCCTGGGCCTCGCGGCGCGTACGGTCCGCAGCGTGCTCGGCGGCGCTGCGCAGCCCGGCGATCTCGTCCTGGGCCTGCTCGTGCAGCCCCGCGACGGAGTCCCGGACCTGCTGGGCGTGCTGCTCGGCCGCCGACACCATCTCCGTGGCACGGCGGTCGGCCTCCTCGACCAGCCGTACGGCCTCGGTCTGGGCCTCCTCCACGCGCTTGCGCGCCGAGGCCAGCAGCTCCTCGCTCTGCTCGCGGGCCCGCTCGCGCTCCTGGTCGGCCTCCTGCCGGGCGCTGCCGAGGACCTCCTCGGCCTCGCGGCGGCGCCGGTTGGCCTCCTCCTGGGCGGCGGCCAGCGTCTCGGACGCCTCCGCGGCGAGCCGCTCGGCGGCGGACTGCGCCTCCGCGCGCATCCGGTCGGCGCTCTCCTGCGCCTCCGACTTCAGCCGCTCGGCCTCGTTCGCCGCCTCCGAACGCAGCCGTACGGCGACGGTCTCGCCCTCGGCACGCGCGGCCGACGCGTCGGACGCGGCCTCGTCGCGCAGCCGCTCGGCCTCCGCCTCGGCCTGCTGCTGGAGTGTCCGGATCCGCTCGGCGGCCTCGGCGCGCAGCCGCTCGTTCTCCTCGGCGGCCTCGCGGCGGATCCGCGCGGCCTCCTCGCGGGCGTCCGACAGCGCCTGCTCGGCGGCCGTCAGCCGCTCCTCCGCCTCCGTCTGGAGCCGCGTCAGCTCCTCGGCGGCCTCACCGCGACGGGCCTCTATGGCCCGCTCGGTCTCCTCGTGCAGCTCCAGCGCCGCGCGCTCGGCGTCCGCCTTGAGCGCCTCGGCCTGCTCGACGACCTCCTCGCGGTGCCGCTCGGCCTCCTGCCGGGTGCGCTGGAGAGTCTCCTCGGCCTGCCGGCGCAGGGTCGTCGCCCGCTCGATGGCCTCGGTGCGGACCCGCTCGCTGTCCGTCTGGGCCGTCGTGCGCAGCTCGTCCGCGTCCGCCTTGGCCTTGGCGAGCAGCTCCTCGGCGGACTTCGCCGCCTCCTCGATCTGCGCCACGGCCTCCTTGCGGGCCTCGGCGCGGATCTTCTCGCCCTCGTCGACCGCGTCCGCCCGCAGCTGCTCGGCCTCGCCGCGCAGCCGGCGGGCCTCCTCCTGCAGCTCGACCGTCTTGGCGCGGTACTCCTTGGTGTCGTCCTTCGCCGCGCCCTTGAGCTGCTCGGCGATGTCGTGCGCCTCGGCCCGCAGCCGGTCCGCCTCGGCCTCGGCCTCCGAGCGGATCCGCTCGGCCTCCTCGGCCGCGGCCTTCGTGGTCTTCTTGGCGTCCTCCGCCGCCTTGTTGAGGACTTCCTCGGCGGTCCTGGCCGCCTTGGACAGCTGGGTCGCGGTCTCCTCGGCGGTGAGCGTACGGGCCTTCTCGGAGGCCTCCGCGACGATCTTCTCGGCCTCGGCGCGGGCGTCGGCGACCAGCTGCTCGGCCTCGGACTTGGTGTTCTCGGCCTCCTTCGTGGCCTCCTCGACCAGCCGGGCGACCTGCTCCTTGGCGGTGCGCGTCCGCGTCTCGTTCGCGGACTCGGCGCTCGCCAGGGCCTTGGCGGCGGCCTCCTTGGCCTCCGTGACCAGCTTCTCCGACTCGGTCTGCGCCTTGCGCAGCGCCTCCTCGGCCTCGGCCATCCGCTGCTCGGCGGCCTTGCTCAGCTCCAGGGCCTCGCGGCGCGCGGACTCCGACTCGGTGACGGTCGACGTACGCAGCTGCTCGGCGTGGTCGGTGGCCTCCTGGGCCTGTGTGGAGGCGGCGTTCAGCAGGCGCTCTGCGTCCGTGCGGGCGCGGCGCAGGATCTGCTCGGCCTCGGCCCGGGCCTCCTCGGCCGCGCCCGTCAGCCGCTGCCGGGCCTCCGTCGCCAGCCGCTCGGCCTCCGCGCGGGCGGTGGCCAGGGCCTGCTCGGCCTCGGCCCGGGACTCCTCCAGCAGCCGGCGGGCCTGCTGCTCGGTACGGGCCCGCAGCTGCTCGGCCCACGCCACGTTCTCGTTGACGTGCGACTCGACCGTCTGGCGGCGCTCGGCCAGCTCCTGGTCCAGCTGCTGGCGGCGGGTCACCGCCTCCTGGTGCAGCTCAGCCTGGAGCCGGGCCGCCTGCTCGGCGTGCTCCTGGAGGATCCGCTGGGTCTGGGCCCGGGCCTCGCTCAGCTCCCGCTCGGCGTCCGTACGGATCTGGTCGGCCTGCATCTGCGCGTTGCGCAGCAACTGCTCGGCCTGCCAGCCGATGTCGCCCCCCTCGAAGGAGGGCCGGGACATGATGGTGCGCCGCGCCTCGTGCAGCTTGGCGCGCAGCACCTCGACCTGGTAGCCGAGGTCCTCGGCGTGCTGGATCGCCTTTTCCCGTTCGGTCTTCAGCCGCTTCATCTCGGCTTCGAACCGAGAGAGGTGGTCGACGTCAGCCGCCGGCTCTCGCTCCTGGCTCTCGTAGCCCCGCACTGCGCGGTCCCATCCGTCCCCTGGTCGCAACACTCTCCAAACGAGCTCCGTCCATCCGCCGAACGGGGCCCCCGGGGAATGGTGTCAGATCATCGGCGGAGCAGAGGCTGCTGCCCCGACGCTCGTCCCCCGAAACCCGGACCCCGGTGGTCCTGCCGTCGCACGGCGGGACCGCGGTCACCCTGGACTGAGCGGCGACCGCCCCCAACCCTACCGGCCCCTATGTACGAGGGTCAGTGCTCAGGTGACTCAACAGGCGCCGAAGTGACCAGTTCTGTCAGTACGCCATGACAGTCCTTGGGGTGCAGGAAGGTGATCCGTGACCCCATGGAACCGCGTCGCGGCTCTTCGTACAGCACGCGTACGCCCTTGCCCTTGATGTCGGCCGCCTCGGCGTCCACGTCCGCCGTACCGAAAGCGATGTGGTGGACGCCCTCGCCGTTCTTCGCCAGCCACTTCGCGACGGTGGAGTCCTCGCGGGTGGGCTCCAGGAGCTGCAGGTACGAGGCGCCGCCGTCGGACGTATCGTTGATCTTGAGCATGGCCTCGCGCACGCCCTGCTCCTCGTTGACCTCGGAGTGGAACACCTCGAAGCCGTAGGTGGCACGGTAGAACTCGACGGTCTTGTCGAGGTCGAAACAGGCGATTCCGATGTGGTCGATTCGCGTCAGCATGGATTCAGTGCAGCGCTCCCGAGGTGGTTACGCAACGTGCGCGCGATCACACCGACAGCCCGATGACGGGGTGGAGTACCGGTCAGTACATTCGAAGTAAACCCTCGTTCACTCCTCGGCTGTGCAGCCGGTAAGGGGATCGCAGCTCATGTCTTCTGCTACGACCAGCTCAGTGATCGTCTCGGGGGCGCGTACGCCCATGGGGCGGTTGCTCGGATCGCTGAAGTCCTTCTCCGGAGCCGACCTCGGCGGCTTCGCGATCAAGGCCGCCCTCGACCGTGCGGGGATCGGCGGCGACCAGGTGCAGTACGTGATCATGGGCCAGGTGCTCCAGGCCGGAGCGGGGCAGATCCCGGCCCGCCAGGCCGCGGTCAAGGCCGGCATCCCGATGAACGTGCCGGCGCTGACCATCAACAAGGTGTGCCTGTCCGGCCTCGACGCCATCGCGCTCGCCGACCAGCTCATCCGCGCGGGTGAGTTCGACGTGATCGTCGCCGGCGGTCAGGAGTCCATGACCAACGCGCCGCACCTGCTGCCGAAGTCCCGTGAGGGCTACAAGTACGGCGCCATCCAGATGCTCGACTCCATGGCCCACGACGGTCTGACCGACTCCTTCGACGGCGTCGCCATGGGCGAGTCGACGGAGCGGCACAACACCCGACTCGGCATCGCGCGGCCCGAGCAGGACGAGATCGCCGCGCTGTCGCACCAGCGGGCCGCCGCCGCGCAGAAGAACGGCCTGTTCGAGGCCGAGATCACGCCGGTGGAGATCCCGCAGCGCAAGGGCGACCCGGTGCTGTTCAGCAAGGACGAGGGGATCCGGGGCGACACGACCGCGGAGTCCCTCGGGAAGCTGCGTCCCGCCTTCGCCAAGGACGGCACGATCACGGCCGGTTCCGCCTCGCAGATCTCCGACGGTGCCGCCGCCGTCGTCGTGATGAGCAAGGCCAAGGCGCAGGAGCTCGGCCTGGAGTGGATCGCCGAGATCGGGGCCCACGGGAACGTGGCCGGGCCGGACAACTCGCTCCAGTCCCAGCCGTCCAACGCGATCCTGCACGCGCTGAAGAAGGAGGGCCTGGAGGTCTCGGACCTCGACCTCATCGAGATCAACGAGGCGTTCGCGGCCGTGGCCGTGCAGTCCATGAAGGACCTCGGGGTGTCCACCGAAAAGGTGAATGTCAACGGTGGCGCCATTGCCCTGGGTCACCCGATCGGGATGTCCGGTGCGCGGCTCGTGCTGCATCTCGCGCTGGAGCTGAAGCGGCGCGGCGGTGGCGTGGGTGCGGCCGCGCTGTGCGGCGGCGGCGGGCAGGGCGACGCGCTGATCGTGCGCGTGCCCAAGGCCTGACTTCCGGTACGTCCCTTATCTGAACGGAGCTGTGATGCAGGACGTCTCCACGCTGGTGGCCCAGGCCAGGGAGGGGAGGCCGCGGGCGGTGGCCCGGTTGATCTCCCTGGTGGAGGGGGCGTCCCCACAGCTGCGGGAGGTCATGGCGGCGCTCGCGCCGCTGACGGGCGGGGCGTACGTGGTCGGGTTGACCGGGTCGCCCGGGGTCGGCAAGTCGACGTCGACCTCGGCGCTGGTCTCCGCGTACCGCAAGCAGGACAAGCGGGTCGGCGTGCTCGCCGTCGACCCGTCGTCCCCGTTCTCGGGCGGAGCGCTGCTCGGGGACCGGGTGCGGATGTCGGAGCACGCGTCCGACCCGGGCGTGTACATCCGGTCGATGGCGACGCGCGGGCATCTGGGCGGGCTGGCCTGGTCGGCCCCGCAGGCGATCCGGGTCCTGGACGCCGCCGGCTGCGACGTCATCCTGGTCGAGACGGTGGGCGTCGGGCAGTCGGAGGTCGAGATCGCCTCGCAGGCGGACACGTCCGTGGTGCTGCTGGCGCCGGGTATGGGCGACGGGATCCAGGCGGCCAAGGCCGGGATCCTGGAGATCGGCGACGTCTACGTCGTGAACAAGGCGGACCGGGACGGGGCGGATGCGACGGCTCGCGAGCTGAACCACATGCTGGGGCTCGGGGAGTCCAGGGGGCCGGGCGACTGGCGTCCGCCGATCGTGAAGACGGTCGCCGCGCGCGGGGAGGGCGTCGACGAGGTCGTCGAGGCCCTGGAGAAGCACCGGGCCTGGATGGAGGAGCGGGGCGTCCTCGCGGAGCGGCGTCTGTCCCGGGCGTCGCGCGAGGTCGAGACGATCGCGGTTACGGCGCTGCGGGAGCGGATCGGAGACCTGCACGGGGACCGGCGCCTCGGGGCGCTCGCGGAGCGGATCATCGCGGGCGAGCTTGATCCTTACCGGGCGGCTGACGAGCTGGTGGCGGGGTTGACGGAGGGCTGACGGCTGAGGCGGTCGCGCCTGACGCCGCCGGGTGGGGGCGGGGCCGCGCCGGGGGGTGTCCGTCCTCGGAACGGCGCGATGGGGTTGCGTACCGACTGACTGTCCGTTGACGCGCCAACCAGCTGCGGGCGGACACCCCCCGACACGTCCCCTTGCGTCGTCCGGCGGGTCCGGGCCGCCCTGGCTGCGGGCATGCGTGCCGCTAGGGGCGGACCCACCCTGCCCCAGCATCAACGCAGCGGCACCCCGCCCTGCAGGGTTGCGGACCCACCCGGCTCCAGTCACCCCGCTGCGCGGTGACGCCCCGGCGTCCGTGCGGACGCCGGGGCGGTGAAGAGGGGCAGCTCCTGGTCAGTCCTGGTCGTCGGCGTCGTCGGCGGCGTCGTCCTGGGCGTCGTCGCGGTCCGCCGTGACCTTGCCCGACTTGAGGTCGACCTTCCAGTCCTGCTCGGCCCCGCCGGACTTCCGCGTCTCGGCCTCCCAGGACTTGTCCTTGCCGTCCTCGTCCAGGCCGACGGACGTCACCACGCCCTTGCCGGCGGCAGCCTTCGCGGCCTCCTCGGCCGTCACCGAGGAACCCTTCAGAGCGGCCCGCACCTGCGCCGTGTCGTCCTCGTCGTCGGTGTGCGCACCGAGGACCTTGCCGTTGGACGGGTCGACGCTCACGCTGTGCCAGGCGTCGTCGCCCGACAGGACGTCGACCTTCCAGACCACCTTGTCGCTGTCGTCCTCGTCGTCCAGCTCGGCGGACACGACCGTGCCCGACGTGTGCTTCAGCGCGGAGGCGATGGCCTCGGGCGCGGTGACGTCGGAGGAGGAGACCCGAGCGGCTTCGTCGTCGCGGTCGTCGCGGTCGTCCTTATCGTCACGGTTGCCGTCGTCCGACAGCTTCGTGTTCGCCGCCTGCCGCGCCGAGCCCTGGTCGTCTCCGGTGGACGCGAGAGCCGTGGCCGTGCCCCCTCCGATCAGAGCGGCGGCGGTCACAGCGGCGATCACGATGTTGCGCTTCATGAGGGTTCCTCCCGAGTCGTTTTGTTTTCGACGTCTTCGACTCTGGCTGAAGGAGGCTGAGAGGAACCTGAAGCCCCCTGAAGGGATCTTCAGCTTCCCTTTGCGACTCTTTACGCATGCGCCTGTTGATCGTGGAGGACGAGAAGCGGCTGGCCCTGTCGCTCGCCAGGGGCCTGACGGCCGAGGGGTACGCCGTGGACGTCGTCCACGACGGACGGGAGGGGCTGCACCAGGCCTCGGAGGGCACGTACGACCTGGTCATCCTGGACATCATGCTGCCCGGCCTCAACGGCTACCGGGTCTGCGCCGCCCTGCGCGCCGCCGGGCACGACGTGCCGATCCTGATGCTGACCGCCAAGGACGGCGAGTACGACGAGGCCGAGGGGCTCGACACCGGTGCGGACGACTATCTGACCAAGCCGTTCTCGTATGTCGTGCTCGTCGCCCGGGTCAAGGCGCTGCTGCGGCGGCGGCGCGGGCAGGGCGCGGGAGCCTCGCCGGTGCATGTGCACGGAGACCTGAAGGTGGACACCGCGGCCCGGCGGGTGTTCCTGGGTGAGGACGAAGTCGCCCTCACCGCCAAGGAGTTCTCCGTGCTGGAGCACCTCGTGCTGCGGGCCGGCGAGGTGGTGTCCAAGTCCGACATCCTGGAGCACGTCTGGGACTTCGCGTACGACGGTGATCCGAACATCGTCGAGGTGTACGTCAGCACGCTGCGGCGGAAGCTGCGGGCGGGGCTGATCCGGACCGTGCGCGGGGTCGGCTACCGGCTGGAGACGTCGCCGTGAGGCGGCTGTTCGGGTCCGTCCGGGCGCGGGCCACGCTGGGAGCGACCCTCGTGGTCGCGGTGGCGCTCGTCGCCGCCGGGGCCGCCGTGCTGCTGTCCCTGCGGTCCAACCTGATCGGCGAGGCCGGTACGCAGGCGGAGCGCTCCGCGCGGGCGGTCGCCTCCGAGCTGGCCGCCGGAACGCCGTACGACAAACTCTCGGGGCTGGACGGCGACGACGGGCCGGTGCAGGTCCTGGACGAGCACAAGCGGCTGGTCGCGGCCAGTGAGGACCTGGAGCGGATCAGCGGGACGGACACCGGGAAGGTGAAGCCTGAGCCGGCGGCGACGCCTTCCGGCGACGACGATGACGACTCCGGGGACGCGGGCGAGCCCCTCGAACCCGGTGAGATCTCCGGGGAGAGCGTCTTCAGCAACGGGTCCGCGACGATCGACGGCGACGCGGAGGACTACCGCTTCGCCGCCGTCGAGGTGGAGACCCAGGACCGGGGGCACCTCACGGTCTACGCCGGTTCCCCGCTGGCCGCCGAGCACGGGGCCGTGCGGTCCGCGCTGACGGTGATGCTGATCGGTTTCCCGCTGCTGCTCGGTGTCGTCGCGGCCGTGACCTGGCTGGTCACGCGGCGGGCCCTGCGGCCCGTGGAGGGGATCCGGCGCGAGATGGCCGCGATCACCCACTCCGAGGACCTCGCGCGGCGCGTTCCGGAGCCGGACACGCACGACGAGATCGCCCGGCTCGCCAGCACCACCAACGAGACACTCGCGGCGCTGGAGACGTCCGTGGAGCGGCAGCGGCGGTTCGTGGCCGACGCCTCCCACGAGCTGCGCAGCCCGATCGCCTCGCTGCGGACGCAACTGGAAGTGGCCGCCGCGCACCCCGAGCTGCTGGACCTGGACGGGGCCGTGGAGGACACCGTCCGGCTGCAGCGACTGGCCGCCGATCTGCTGCTGCTCGCCCGGCTGGACGCGGGGGAGCGGCCCAGCGACGCGAAGATCGACCTCGCCGGGCTCGCCCGGGAGGAGGCCGAGGGGCGGGCGGGTGTCACCGTGGACGCGGAGCCGGTGGAGGTGGCCGGATCGCGGGGGCAGTTGCGGCGGGTGCTCGCCAATCTGCTCGACAACGCCCAGCGGCATGCCCGGTCGGCCGTCACCGTGAGCGTGCGGCGCGAGGGTGACCGGGCCGTGGTCGAAGTGGCGGACGACGGTGACGGGGTGCCCGAGGACGACCGGGAGCGGATCTTCGAACGGTTCGTCCGGCTGGACGCCGCCCGCAGCCGCGACGACGGCGGAGCCGGGCTGGGCCTCGCCATCGCCCGGGATGTCGCCGTCCGGCACGGCGGTACGCTCAGGGCCGGTCGGGGACCCGCAGGCGGAGCCCTGTTCGAACTCCGCCTGCCGCTCGCCTAGTCGCGGTTACGGGCGTCCGCGCTGTCCGCGCAGGTGCTCCGCGATGGGCTTGAGGCCCTTGTCGAGTTCCGTCAGGGCCTCGGGGGCCAGCAGGTCGATGAAGTGCCTGCGCACGGACGCCACATGATGGGGCGCGACCTTCTGCATCGTCGCCATGCCGTGGTCGGTGAGGACCGCGTAGAGCCCCCGGCGGTCCGACTCGCAGTTCTCCCGCCGGACCAGGTTCGCGTTCTCCATGCGCGTGATCTGGTGCGAGAGGCGGCTTTTGGACTGGAGGGTGGCGGAGGCGAGGTCACTCATCCGCATCCTCTGGCCCTCGGACTCGGAGAGATTCACCAGGATCTCGTAGTCGTTCATTGTCAGGCCGAACGGCTGCAGGTCCTTCTCGAGCTGGTACGTCAACAGCCTGTTGACCTCCAGGTGGGTGCGCCAGGCGCACTGCTCCGCATCGGTCAGCCAGCGGGTGGCCGTCTCGGTCTCCATGAATGAAGTCTACCTAAAAGGTTGAAAGGCGAACTAGTGAGGGGTGGCGTGTGACGGCGTACGCCTGGCGAACAGCAGTGCGCAGGCGTTCGATGTCACACTCCGCAGACTACCGCTCACAGCCCGAAGCGACGCTGGAGGTCCCCCAGCTGTCCGGGAAGGCGCGGTACGCCGGACTGCCCCGCCTGGGGACTGTGCGCCCCACCGCCGGGCACTCCGGCCTGGTGCGGAACGGCCCCCGTGGCCTGCTCGGCCATCAGGGTCTCGGACGACTGGAGCAGTACCGTCCCGGCGCCGACGAACTCGAACTGGTGCTCCTCGCCGGAGGCCCCGCCGAGGCCCGTCAGTGCACGTAGACCGCCCATGACGCCGGTCATGTACCCGTGGTCGTAGTGGTGGCACGGGGAGGGGCAGTCGGCCCAGCCGACCAGGGCCTGGGGGTCGACCCGGATCGGGGGTTCCATGAACACCACCGGCCCGTTCGACGCGGCCACGAACTTTCCGGTTCCGATGAGGGTCAGAAAACCCGGCACGATTGATTGCTTCAGTGCCAGAGTTGGCTGAAAAGCGAGCAGGTTGCCCGAGCGAATGGTCAGGTTGCCGTCTTCCAGATCGTACGAATTCACGTCGAAGGCCCGGTCGGCGAGGAGCATCTTGCCCGATCCCTCCGCCACGACCCAGTCGCTCGCGTGCAGTGGCGAATGGAAGGACGTGCGGACGAGACGGTCCAGCCGGCCGTGCCCGACGCCGTTGAAGTCGATCGAGCCGTAGTAGGCGATCATCTTCCCCTTCTGCAGGAACCACTGGCTCCCCTTGAGCTCCACGCAGAAGGTGTACGCGTTGACGTTGTCGTCGGGCGGCAGCGTCGCGGGGTCGAAGACCATGGGGCCGGGGCCCGGGGTTCCGTACGTGCTCACAGCTTCTCCTCCGACGCCTGGACGTACACCGCACCGCTGCCGCTGAGCTCCAGCTGGAACGCCTCGCCCGAGCCGCGGCCCACCATGTCCCGCCAGCCGAGGGCCGTGGACAGCTTGTTGCGGACGTCGCCGTGGTGGGCGACGTAGGCCTGCGGGTCCACATGGACCGGCCGCTGCGGGGTGATCGGGATCTCGATGACGCCGCCGTGGGCCATGACCGCGACGGCCCCCTGCCCCTTCAGCGTCGTCGTGAACAGGCCCTGACCGCTGACCTGGCCCCGCACCATGCCCATGACGCCGCCCTGTGAGCCGAGGAACATCGTGCCCTGCTGGAGCGAGCCCTCGAAGGCCAGGAGACGGTCCGCCTCCACGTACAGCGTGTCGCCGGTCAGCCGGATCACCTGGATGTGGTGTCCGCCGTGCCCGAAGAGGACCGTGCCGCTGCCCTCGACGGTCATCAGGGGGGTGTCCTCGTCGGCGACCCGGCGTCCGATCATCGACATGACCCCGCCCTGGCCGCCCGCCCTGTTGGGAGTGAACGACACCTCGCCCTTGTAGGCGAGCATCGCGCCGCGCTGACTGAACAGCCTCTGTCCCGGCGCGACCGTCGCCTCGACCACTTTTCCGTTGATCTCCCGGAAGGCCATCTCACACGTCTCCCGCGATCGTGTTCCGCTCGCTCGGCTGCACGTACACCAGACCGTCCCCCTCGAACCGCATCTGGAAGGCCTCGCCGCCGCCCTCCCCGAGCAGCGTGCGGAATGTCACACCCGACTGGAAGGACTGCCGCAGGTTGCCCTGGTGCGCCACGTACGCCCCCGGGTCGACGGTCAGCGGGTACTGCGCGCTCACCCGCAGCACCACCGCCGGGCCGTCCGACATGATCGCCGCCTGGCCGTGGCCCTCGACGGTCGTCGTGAACAGTCCGTTGCCCTGCGAGGCACCCCGAAGGCCGGTGAACTCCGTCCCCGTGCGCAGCCCGCCGTCGGTCGCGAGCAGGTTGCTCGACTCGACGTAGAGCTTGTCGCCCTGGACGGCGACCAGGTTGATCTCGGAGGCGCGATCCGCGAACCAGCAGGTCCCGCGCCCCTTCACCTCCATCAACGTCATCTGCTCACCGGTCAGCCGCCGGGTCACCATGCCCCGGATGCCCTCGCCGCCGCCGCTGAGCTTCTTGAAGGCCATCTCCCCGTCGTACGCGACCATCGAGCCGTTCTTCGCTTTCACGGCATCCCCGGTCATGTCGACGGCGAGCACCTTGCTGCTCTGAAGTCGGAACATCGCCACGACTGGAAGGTAGCCGCAGGCCGGCCCCCGCGGACAGGGCCCGTAGGAGGAGAACGACCCTGACCGCACCCCTGGGCGCCGGGGGCCGCGGCGGTTTGCCACAATGGGCGGGACGCTTGTGCGTGCGTTCACAAACCGTCGGACCCGTACAAGCCGTTCAGCTCGTCCAGACCGCCGCGTCTCTCCCACCGAAGGTGACCCGTGGACATCAAGACCGCCACCGCCATCCGCCGCCTCCGCCTGGTCTCGGCCCCCGAGGCGATCTCCTTCCTTCTCCTGCTGGTCTGCTCCGTGCTGAAGCGGACCACGGACTTCAACGCCGTGCCGGTGATGGGCATGGTGCACGGGGTGCTGTTCGTCCTGTACGTGATCTTCTGGGCCGACGCGTGGAACCGGGCGAAGTGGCCCGTGAAGACCGCCGCGCTGTACTTCGTCCTCTCGGTGCTGCCCGCCGGCGGGTTCTTCGCCGAGCGCAAGCTGCGGCGTGAGGCCGAGGACGCGGTCATCGCCTCCCGGGCTCGCCAGGAAGGCGTGGTCGGCGCGTGATCGTCGCCTTCTCCGTGACGCCGCTGGGCGTCGGTGAGGACGTGGGGGAGTACGTCGCCGACGCCGTGCGGGTGGTGCGGGAGTCGGGACTGCCGAACCGTACCGACGCGATGTTCACCTCCGTCGAAGGAGAGTGGGACGAGGTCATGGACGTCGTCCGGCGCGCGGTCGCCGCGGTCGAGCGGCGGGCACCCCGGGTCTCCCTCGTCCTCAAGGCGGACATCCGCCCCGGAGTGACCGACGGCCTCACGTCCAAGGTGGAGACCGTGGAGCGGCACCTCGCCGAGTAGGCGCCGAGCACAGCAGTGACGACGAGAACCCCGGCCCCGTGAGGCCGGGGTTCTCGTCGTGGGGCCCCCGTCGCAGCGCGCGCGTGCCCCCACCCGCCTGGACGCCCCCAGTTCGACACCGGACCAAAGGTCCACTTTCGTATGGGTATCGGGGTGTCGCGCTTCGATCACGTCGATCATCTGGAGGGTGCTGTGCGGACGGAGGGCTACGACTACGACTCCTACAGCCGACTCGCCGGACCGCTCACGAAGCCGTCCGGTGCGGCGTACCGGGTCCAGTACGCCTCGCTCCTCTCCCGCGAGCCCCGCCGAATACGAGCCGTCCTCCTGATGAGCCTCGCCCCGCTGCTCACCGGTGCCCTGCTGGTCTACCTTGTCTGGCCCTCCCACTGGGTGGAACGCGAGGGCGCCGAACGCTGGCTCATCGGCCTCGACGTCACCATGCTGATCTCCATCGGGCTCATCGAACTCTTCATGCTCGTCAACGTCGCCTCCGTCGCCCACGCCACGATGGTCGCCCGTGACCCCGTCCCCGTCGTCCCTGAACCCGGCACGCGCGTCGCCTTCCTCACCACGTACGTGCCCGGCAAGGAGCCCCTCGCCATGGTCCGCGCGACCCTGGAGGGAGCCGTCCGCATCCACCACACCGGCCACCTCGACGTCTGGCTCCTCGACGAGGGCGACGACGACCGGGCCAGGGCCCTGTGCGCGGAACTCGGCGTACGGCACTTCACGCGGCTCGGCGTCCCGGAGTGGAACCGCTCCAAGGGCGCCCACAAGGCCCGCACCAAGCACGGCAACTACAACGCCTGGATCGCGCTGCACGGCGACGCGTACGACTTCTTCGCGTCCGTCGACACCGACCACGTCCCGCACCCGGACTACCTGGAGCGGATGCTGGGCTACTTCCGCGACCCGGACGTGGCCTTCGTCGTGGGGCCGCAGGTGTACGGGAACTACGACAACCCCGTCACCAAGGCCGCCGAGTCGCAGCAGTTCCTTTTCCACGCCCTGATCCAGCGCGCCGGCAACCGCTACCGCGCCCCCATGTTCGTCGGCACCAACAACGTCGTACGCATCACCGCCGTCAAACAGATCGGCGGCCTGTACGACTCCATCACCGAGGACATGGCCACGGGCTTCGAGCTGCACCGGCACCGCAATCCGGCGACGGGCCGCCACTGGTGCTCCGTCTACACCCCGGACGTGCTCGCCGTCGGCGAGGGCCCCGCCTCCTGGACCGACTTCTTCACCCAGCAGATGCGCTGGTCGCGCGGCACCTACGAGACGCTCCTCCGGCAGTACTGGAAGGCGCCCTTCAGCATGCCGCCGGGCCGCCTGCTGTCCTACACCCTCATGCTCGTCTACTACCCGATGACGGCCGTCAACTGGCTGCTCGGCATCCTCAGCTGCTTCCTCTTCCTCTGGTTCGGCGCCTCCGGTACCCAGGTCTCCGCTTCGGTGTGGATGATGCTCTACAGCGACGCCGCCGCGCTCCAGATCGGCCTGTACCTGTGGAACCGCCGGCACAACGTCTCCCCGCACGAACCGGAGGGCTCGGGCGGCCTGGCCGGCATGGCGATGTCGGCCCTGTCCGCGCCGATCTACCTCAAGTCCCTCGGCGAGGCCCTGATGTGCCGCCCCAGCCGTTTCGTCGTCACGCCCAAGGGCGGCGACGCCAGCCCCGACCAGCCCGCCACCTTCCGCATCCACCTCTTCTGGGCGGCCCTGCTGGCCACGTCCCTGGCCGCGTCGGCCGCCCTGGACCACACGCACGCGGCGATGCGCACCTGGGCCGTCCTCGCCGTGGCGATCTGCCTGGCGCCGGTCGGGGTGTGGGCCGGCACGCTGCTGCGGGAGCAGCGTGGGCACCGGCCGCAGCCCGCCCAGGCGCCCGCGACCGCGCACGCGCGCGTGCCCGAAAGCAAGGAGCCCGCGCCGGCGCTCGCCGCCGCGTCCCCGGCGGCGGCCCCGGTCTCCGGCACCACGACAGGAGGCAACTAGGCCATGGCCTACCAGCTCTCGCAGAAGACCAAGAAGACCGTCCTGGGCATCGGCGGCATCGCGGTCCTGGCAAGCCTCAACGCCCCGGCCGCAGTGGACTTCGTCTCCGAGCAGTACCACGCGTACGAGATCGCCCAGCCCGAGTACAAGGCCGCGTACGGCTCCTGGAGCCGGCTCGACATCCCCGACGAGTACCGCACCAACGCCATCCACGCGGCCCTGCTGCACACCGGCAAGGTGCTGATCGTCGCCGGGTCGGGCAACGAGCAGCGCAAGTTCGACAAGGGCGAGTTCGACACCGTCCTGTGGGACCCGGAGAAGAACACCTTCAAGAAGATCCCCACCCCGGAGGACTTCTTCTGCGCCGGCCACGCGCAGCTCCCCGACGGCCGTTTGCTGGTGGCCGGCGGAACCGCCCGCTACGAACTCCTCGACGGCGAGGTGACCCGGGCCGGCGGCGGCATGCGCGTGAAGAACGAGAACCCGGACAAGGCGGTGTTCCTCAAGAAGGGCACCCGCTTCCGCTCCCCGGCCGGCGTCGAGTACGTCACCCGGTTCGACGTCACCGTCCCCAAGGCCAAGCGCGGCTTCAAGGTCACGTACAACAGCCGTGGCGCGATGCAGCCCTGGAAGACCAAGGTCACCGCCGCCGAGGCCCGCGTCTTCGTGGAGGCCGTGGACAAGGGCCCGCTGTCGGCCACCGAGAAGCAGGCGCAGTACGAGGTCGTCGGCCTGAAGGGCAGGGCCGCCGAGAACACCTACGGCCTGTCGGAGAAGATCACCCTCGACAAGCAGGACTTCCAGGGCATCCGCGCCGCATACGAGTTCGACCCGAAGGCCGAGAAGTACGTCCCCGTCGACCCCATGCAGAAGGCCCGCTGGTACCCGACGCTCGTGGGCCTCGACGACGGCCGGGTCCTCGCGGTGTCCGGCCTCGACGACGTGGGCATGATCGATCCGGGCGACAACGAGATCTACGACCCGGAGACCAAGAAGTGGTCACCGGGACCCAAGCGGTACTTCCCGACGTACCCGGCGCTGTTCCTCACCAAGGGCGGCAAGCTGTTCTACCCCGCCTCCAACGCCGGTTACGGGCCCGCCGACCAGGGGCGCGCGCCGGGACTGTGGGACCTGGAGACGAACACGTTCGAGAAGGTGCCGGGCCTGACGGACCTCGACCAGACGGAGACCTCGGCCTCGGTGCTGCTGCCCCCGGCGCAGGACCAGAAGGTGATGATCCTCGGCGGGGGTGGCGTCGGCGAGTCGAAGAAGTCCACCCCCCGCACCGCCGTCGTGGACCTGAAGAAGGACAACCCGGCCTTCGAGGACGGCCCCGACCTGCCGCAGGGCACCCGCTATCTGAACAGCGTGATCATGCCGGACGACACCGTGTTCACCGCCAACGGCTCCAGGGACTACCGCGGCCGCAGCGCCAGCAACATCCTCAAGGCGCAGTTCTACGACCCGAAGAGCAACGCCTTCCGGGAGGCCGCCTCGCCGGAGGTGGGCCGCAACTACCACTCCGAGGCACTGCTGCTGCCCGACGGCCGGGTCGCCACGTTCGGCTCCGACCCGCTCTTCGACGATCAGCAGAACACCAAGCTGGGCCACTTCGAGCAGCGCATGGAGATCTTCACCCCGCCCTCGCTGCACAAGAACGCCCGGAACCGCCCCGCGCTGAAGGACGGGCCGCAGACGCTGGACGACGACCACCGCATCACGTTCCGCACGGACCACCCGGAGCGTGTGGCCGAGGCCCGGCTGATGCGGCCCAGCGCGGTCACGCACACGACCGACGTCGAGCAGCGCTCCATCGCGCTGGACATCACCAGGAAGGGTGGCGCCGTGACGTTCGAGGTGCCGCGCGACCCGGCGCTGGTGCCGCCCGGCTGGTACATGCTGTTCGTCACGGACGCCGAGGGCACGCCCTCACGGGCCAAGTGGGTCCACGTGGAGTGAGCGGGGCCCGGGTCAGTCCTCGGCGTTGCGGGCCAGCTCCAGGGCGTACTCCGGCCACCAGCGCCCGGCGGCCGGCCCGCCCTCGCAGGTCCCGTCCGACTCCCCGGGCCGCTTCACCCACAGGAAGGCGTCCACGACGGGTTCGCCGGTGCCGGTCGTCGGCGGGGTGCCGAGCGCCCTGCCCGGCGGGTTGCACCACACGCCGGGCAGGGGCCCGCTGCCGTTGCGGCTGGTGTCGACCACGAAGTGCTTGCCGCCGAGGGCCTCGGCGAGCCGCACGCCGTACATGGTGGTCACCTCGGTCGTCTGGAAGTTGGAGACGTTGAGCGCGAAGCCGTCGGCCTGCTCGATCCCGGCCCGCTTCAGCGGCTCCACCAGCTTGGCCGACTCCTGGATCCAGTCCGCGTTGCCCGCGTCCAGGTACACCTTGGTGTTCGGCTGCTGCTTGAGCCGGGCGATCGCCTCGCCGAGCAGTTGCTCGCGCTCGGCGTGGTACTCGCCGGGGGTGCAGCCGTCCACGACGTGCGCGACCGCGTCGGGCTCCAGGACGACCAGGGCCTCGGCCTCGCCGAGGGCGCCGGCGAACTTTTCGATCCACTCGCGGTAGGCGTTCCCGTCCGCCGCCCCGCCCGCCGAATGCTGGCCGCAGTCCCGGTGCGGGATGTTGTACGCGACGAAGACCGCGGTCTTCCCCTCCCGGCTCGCCGCCGAGGCCGCCGCCTTCACCATCGGTGCCGGGTCGATCTCGCCCGCCGGCCACAGCGCGACCGGCCGGTCGGCGATGCGCCGGATCAGCTCGGCGTCCTGCCCGCGGCCCTGCCGCTGCCAGAGCCGCGCCTGCCGGGCCGCGGGGCTCTCGGGGTCGACCCAGAAGGGGGAGGAGCCGGCCGCGTAGCCGGCCTTCCTGGCCTCGACGTCGGACGCCGTGTCGGTGCCGGAGGAGCAGCCCGCGGCGAGACCGAGCGCCGCGAGGGCCGCGAGGGCGTGGATCAGCCGGGTCATGCCGCTCCCTGGGGGGTGGTGACGTGCCGTGACGAAGGGGACGCCAATCGTTACACATTGGAATGAAACGCCATGGAAAGGACATGGTCGCGCCGCGCCCTCGTACCGGAACCGGTGCCGCTCGCCCGAAGGGCGAGACAGGGCTGACCACCATGTGACCGGCCGGTAAGGTCGGGTTCGTGCCGAAGCCGCTCAGTCTCTCCTTCGATCCGATCGCGCGCGCCGACGAACGCTGGAAGCAGCGCTGGGGAAACGTGCCGTCCATGGCCGCGATCACCTCGATCATGCGTGCCCAGCAGATCCTCCTCGCCGAGGTCGACGCGGTGGTCAGGCCGTACGGGCTGACGTTCGCGCGCTACGAGGCGCTGGTGCTGCTCACCTTCTCCAAGTCCGGCGAGCTGCCGATGTCCAAGATCGGCGAGCGCCTCATGGTGCACCCCACGTCCGTGACGAACACCGTGGACCGGCTGGTGCGGTCGGGCCTGGTCGGCAAGCGGCCCAACCCGAACGACGGCCGCGGCACCCTCGCCAGCATCACCGACAAGGGCCGCGAGGTCGTCGAGTCGGCCACCCGCGACCTGATGGCGATGGACTTCGGGCTCGGGGTGTACGACGCGGAGGAGTGCGCGGAGATCTTCGCGATGCTGCGGCCGCTGCGCGTCTCGGCGGGCGACTTCGAGGAGGAGTGACCCGGGGCAAGATCCGCCGGAACGGGTCGTTACGCTCGACCGCATGAAAAAGAGCGTGCTGACCCGCTATCGCGTGATGGCCTACGTCACCGGCGTGCTGCTGGTCCTGCTGACCTTCGGCATGATCGGCAAGTATGTGCTCGACCTGAACGGCGCGGCCGACTTCACGCGCGTCGTCAGCATCGCGCACGGCTGGCTGTACGTCGTGTACCTGGTCTTCGCCTTCGACCTGGGTTCCAAGGCGAAGTGGCCGGTGGGCAAGCAGATCTGGGTGCTGCTCGCCGGGACCGTTCCGACGGCCGCGTTCTTCGTGGAGCGCAAGATCAGCCGTGAGCTGGAGTCCCGGCTCGCGGAGGACTCGCCCGCGCCCGCCAAGGCGTAGGCGCGGTCCGGCGCCCGCCGCCGCACAGGTGCGTGCGGCGGTCGCCCTCACCCGTTCGCCAGGTCACTCCCGTCAGCCATCGACATTTACTAGGACGTCCAAGTAAATTCGGGGGTATGGACGCTGACGCCATCGAGGAGGGCCGCCGCCGCTGGCAGGCCCGGTACGACGCCGCGCGCAAGCGCGAGGCCGATTTCACCACGCTCTCCGGCGACCCCGTGGAGCCGGTGTACGGGCCGCGGCCCGGTGACACCTACGACGGGTTCGAGCGGATCGGCTGGCCGGGGGAGTACCCCTTCACCCGTGGCCTGTACGCGACCGGCTACCGAGGGCGGACGTGGACCATCCGGCAGTTCGCCGGGTTCGGCAACGCCGAGCAGACCAACGAGCGCTACAAGATGATCCTCCGCAACGGCGGAGGCGGGCTCTCGGTCGCCTTCGACATGCCGACGCTCATGGGCCGCGACTCCGACGACCCCCGCTCGCTGGGCGAGGTCGGGCACTGCGGTGTCGCCATCGACTCGGCGGCCGACATGGAGGTCCTGTTCCAGGACATCCCGCTGGGTGACGTCACGACGTCGATGACCATCAGCGGCCCGGCCGTCCCCGTCTTCTGCATGTACCTGGTCGCAGCCGAGCGGCAGGGCGTCGACCCGTCCGTCCTGAACGGCACGCTCCAGACGGACATCTTCAAGGAGTACATCGCCCAGAAGGAGTGGCTCTTCCAGCCCGAGCCGCATCTGCGGCTCATCGGCGACCTCATGGAGTACTGCGCGGCCGGCATCCCCGCCTACAAGCCGCTGTCCGTCTCCGGCTACCACATCCGCGAGGCCGGGTCGACGGCCGCGCAGGAGCTGGCGTACACGCTGGCGGACGGTTTCGGGTACGTCGAGCTGGGCCTCTCGCGAGGGCTGGACGTGGACGTCTTCGCCCCCGGCCTGTCCTTCTTCTTCGACGCGCACCTCGACTTCTTCGAGGAGATCGCGAAGTTCCGGGCGGCCCGGCGGATCTGGGCCCGCTGGATGCGCGACGTCTACGGAGCCAGGTCCGAGAAGGCCCAGTGGCTGCGCTTCCACACCCAGACCGCGGGCGTCTCCCTCACCGCGCAACAGCCGTACAACAACGTCGTACGCACGGCCGTGGAGGCCCTGGCGGCCGTCCTCGGCGGGACGAACTCGCTGCACACCAACGCGCTCGACGAGACCCTCGCCCTGCCGAGCGAGCAGGCCGCGGAGATCGCGCTGCGCACGCAGCAGGTGCTGATGGAGGAGACCGGCGTCGCCAACGTGGCCGACCCGCTGGGCGGTTCCTGGTACGTCGAGCAGCTGACCGACCGGATAGAGGCGGACGCGGAGAAGATCTTCGAGCAGATCAAGGAGCGCGGGCTGCGGGCACACCCCGACGGGCAGCACCCCATCGGCCCGATCACCTCCGGGATCCTGCGCGGAATCGAGGACGGCTGGTTCACCGGGGAGATCGCCGAGTCGGCGTTCCGGTACCAGCAGGCGCTGGAGAAGGGCGACAAGAAGGTCGTCGGGGTCAATGTGCACACCGGGTCGGTGACCGGGGATCTGGAGATCCTGCGGGTCAGCCACGAGGTCGAGCGCGAGCAGGTCCGGGCGCTGGGCGGGCGGAAGGCCGGACGGGACGACGCGCGGGTCCGTGCGGCGCTGGAGGGCATGCTCGCCGCCGCCCGGGACGGCGGGAACATGATCGAGCCCATGCTGGACGCGGTGCGGGCGGAGGCGACGCTCGGGGAGATCTGCGGGGTCCTGCGGGACGAGTGGGGGGTGTACACCGAACCCGCCGGGTTCTAGGTGGACGCCCCCTGGGGGCCCTGACTGCCCAGCCCGTGCAGCAGCACCCTGGTGAACCTGCGGACCCATTCCTCGTCCGCGGGTTCCGCGCTCACCAGGGTGCGGTGGACCACCGCTCCCGCCACCATGTCGAAGATCAGGTCGACGGTGCGGGCGGATGAGGCGGGGTCCGGTTCCGCAGGGAGTTCCCCGCGGGCCTGGGCCCGTGCGCGGCCCTCCAGGACCAGGCGCTTCTGGCGGTCGACGACCGAGGCCCGGATGCGTTCCCGCAGGGCCTCGTCGCGGGTGGCTTCCGCCACGACCGCCATCAGGCCGCTTCTCGCCTCCGGAAGAGCCAGGATCGTGGCGAACTGGAGGACGACGCCCTCGATGTCGGCGGCCAGGGAGCCGCGGTCGGGGAGTTCCAGCTCGTCGAAGAGTTCCGCGACCGCGTCGACGACCAGTTCGTTCTTGCCCGGCCAGCGGCGGTAGATCGTCGTTTTCGCAACCCCGGCGCGGGCCGCGACGTCTCCCAGGGAGAGCTTGGACCAGCCCAGTTCCACCAGAGCCTCGCGTGTCGCGGCCAGGATCGCGGCGTCCGCCGCGGCGCTGCGCGGGCGCCCGGTGCGGCTGGCTGGGCTGCGGCTGTGCATCTTCCGACCATAAACCGGCGGTTCCTGTGTGGCCGTGAGGGAGATCACCGGGGGGTGGTGTCCCGGCGCCCCGGTGTGGCATTACGCTACGACTCGTAGCGAAAGCCCGTGACGGACGTACACGGGCCTCGACACACCCGGCGTGGGGTGGGGACCCGGCGCCGAAAGGCACCGGACCGGCCTGGCTTTCACACCGTTTTTCACACGCGCGCGCAGTACGGGGGAGGATAGGCGCATGCAGCCACGGAACATGTCCATGAGCGGAGTCGTCGACCTCGCCGCGGTGAAGGCGGCCCAGGAGGCCAAGGCGAAGGCGGAGCAGGCGCGCGCGCAGTCCGCCCGGGAGGGCGGGACGGGCGCGATCTCCCCGGCCGATCTCGTCATCGACGTCGATGAGGCGGGGTTCGAGCGGGACGTCCTGCAGCGTTCCGCCGAGGTGCCCGTCGTCATCGACTTCTGGGCCGAGTGGTGTGAGCCCTGCAAGCAGCTCAGCCCGGTCCTGGAGCGGCTGGCCGTCGAGTACAACGGCCGCTTCCTGCTCGCCAAGATCGACGTCGACGCCAACCAGATGCTGATGCAGCAGTTCGGCATCCAGGGAATCCCCGCGGTGTTCGCGGTCGTCGCGGGGCAGGCGCTGCCGCTCTTCCAGGGGGCGGCGGATGAGGCGCAGATCCGGCAGACGCTGGACCAGCTGGTGCAGGTCGGCGAGCAGCGCTTCGGCCTGACCGGTCTCACCGTCGACCCCGAAGCCGAGCCGGGTGGCGCCCCGGCGGTCGACGAGCGGCCGGCCGGTCCGCACGACGGGCTCCTCGAGGCCGCCGTGCAGGCGCTGGACTCGGGCGACCTGTCGGGCGCCGTCCAGGCGTACAAGAACGTACTGAACGAGGACCCGGGCAACGAGGAGGCCAAACTGGGCCTCGCCCAGGCCGAGCTGCTCCAGCGGGTGCAGGGCGTCGACCCGCAGCAGGTGCGCCGGGACGCGGCCGACAAGCCGGCCGATGTGCAGGCGCAGATCGCCGCCGCCGACCTGGATCTGGTGGGTGGCCATGTCGAGGACGCGTTCGGCCGGCTCATCGAGACCGTGCAGCGCACGGTGGGTGACGACCGGGATGCCGTCCGGATGCGGCTGCTGGAGCTGTTCGAGGTCGTCGGGCCCGACGACCCGCGCGTGATCGCGGCGCGCAGGGCTCTGGCGCGCGCCCTGTTCTGACCAGTCGTTAAACGCGCGGGCATGTGGTGCCCGCGTGAAAAGTTTGCCGACAGAGGGTCACTGCGGCCGCGTTTTACCAAAACTTGGTAAACGCGGCCGCTGTTACTACGAGTAAGTCACAGGCGTTGATCTGTCGGATTCTGTCCATCGATCAACAGCTTTGTACAGCTGTTCGGCACCACCCTGTGTCGTCGGCCGAGACCGATGGGTCGTTGTTCGGTTATCCGGCCGTTACTAGCGAGTAACGAACCCCCTTGTGCGGGCGGCGAGAATGCACCACGATCGGCCACGCTCGGTCCAATCCCGTACCCCGGCAGCCGGTTGGGTCGCGGGACATCCTGGGTCCCCACCGAGCAGAGCCGGCGGCAGTGGCGCCGGCTCTTGGACAGGGGGGTCTTCGCCCGCTCGGCGAAGCCTGTCCAGCAGGGTTGTGCGTGATGCGTGTCAGGCGCGACCAGTGGTTGTCGCTCGGGGGTGATCGCCGGTGATTCGGGCGCGAGTTGCGCCGCCGAGTGCAGGCGCTCTCCTTCCCGAGGACGTAGCACTTCTCCCATCCCTGCACGGCTGAGCCGCGATTCGGGGCGAGCCAGGTCAGGAGATGTACGTCCGAGAAGGAGGAAATATGGAGTCCCAGGTGCGTGGCGGGACCAGATGGAAGCGGTTCGCTGTGGTCATGGTGCCCAGCGTCGCCGCCACGGCTGCGATAGGTGTCGCCCTCGCGCAGGGCGCTCTCGCCGCGTCGTTCAGTGTCTCCGGGCAGTCGTTCAAGGTCACGACCGACCAGCTCGTCGGTACGGGCTTCTCGCAGTACGGCGCCCTCGACGAGGGTTACACGATGGACGGCAAGAAGGCCGTCCACCCGGTCGCCGTCTCGTCGTTCAAGCAGGCGACGATCAAGAACCTGTGCCAGTCGGTCGTCACCCCGAACATTCCGGTGCTCGGGAACGTCAGCCTGATCCTGCGTGCGGGTCAGGGTGCGAAGCCGGTCGAGGCCCAGAACCTCTACATCGACGTCGCCGACCTCAGCGCCGACGCGACGTTCGAGAACATCGACATCGGTGTGGCCGCCAAGGACGCCAGCAAGGGTCCGGCCATGAGGAAGGGCGAGTCGGCGAATCCGTACGGCTTCGCCCAGCAGGCGGACCGGGCGATCCTGTCCGACGTGAAGCAGACGGCGTGGGCGACCACCGCCGGAACCTTCAAGCTCAGCGGCCTGAAGATGTCGCTGTCGACGGGTGTCAAGGAGTGCTACTAAGCACTCGATGACGGGCGGGGGAGCCGGTGGCGCCCCCGCCCGTCCACCTTCCGGCCGCGCCTTCACGCGGGGCCCACATCACCACCACAGCAACGCTGTACCAGGGAGCTGTTTTTCCATGAGCGCCGAGACTCCTGCCGCCACCGGCCAGTTCACCGTCCGGAGGCAGCAGTTCCGCGCCTGGCGGGGTGAGCGGCCGTTCTGGGCCGGGCTGATGGTCCTCCTGAGTGGACTGCCCATCGCCTACTTCCCGTACGCGAACCTCCAGATCGGTCACCTGACGCTGGCGATGGCGACCACCGCGGGTGCCGGGTCCCTGATCATCGGCGTGCTGCTCGTCGTACTGGGCGTCAGCCTCTGGTTCCAGAAGCACGTCCGCGTCTTCGCGGGAGTCGCGGCGATCCTGCTGGCGCTGGTGTCCATCCCCGTGTCCAACCTCGGCGGTTTCCTCGTCGGCTTCCTCCTCGCCCTCGTGGGCGGGGCGATGGCCGTGGCCTGGGCGCCGGGCGCACCGCCCGCGGGACAGCCCGCCGCCATGGCCAGCACCGGCACGGGCGGGACTCCCGAGGCCACCGACCACGACACCACGGTGCTGCGGCCCGTGGACGGGGTGGACGAGCCGAACGATCTGTCAGGAACGAACCCGGCCAACGGGGCGAACGGGAGGCACAGTGCCGGCTGACGAGGTGACTCACGGGGCTGATGTGGGGGCGTCCCGTGTGAGAACCGGGCCGCGCCACGCGGCACCCAAGAAGCCGCTGTTCACCAGGTTCAGCAGGCCGACCGGCAAGGCGATAGCCATGGCGGCGATGCCGACGGCGGTGCTCATGGGAATGGGCTTCACGTCGACGCTCGCCATCGCCGACAGCGACACCCCGGCGGCCCCGACGTCGAAGAGCCTGACGGCCGACGAGTACAAGGACTGCGTGGCGGCCCTGGAGGACTCCGACAAGGACTCCAAGGGCGAGGAGTCCGCCTCGCCCACGCCGTCCCCCTCGGCGAGCGACGGCGCGACGGACGAGAAGGACGACACGGCCCCGGAGCCGTCCCCGTCGGGCGGCACGGACGCGGACAACGGCGGTTCCTCTTCGTCGGATTCAGGTTCCGACGACAAGGCCGAGCCGAAGCCGACCCCGTCCCCGAGCGCGCCCGCCACGGGCGGCGACGACGCGGAGGCCACTCCGTCCCCCTCGCCGTCCGAGAGCGGCGGCAACGTGCTGGAGGACATCGGCGACGCGATCGGCGGCATCTTCGACGGCGGGAACAAGGACGGGGCGAGCCCCGGCCCGACCCCGTCGGCCTCGGCGTCGGAGAGCACCGAGAAGCCGGCCGAGGACGCCTCCGGTGCCGAGCGGGAAGCGACCGAAGAGGCCGCGGGCACGGTCGAGGACACCGTCAAGGACACCACCGGCAAGGCGTCCGACGCGGTGAAGGACACCGGCAAGACGGTGGAGGACACCACCAAGGCCGTCGAGAAGGCGGCCGAGGAGGCGGCGGAGAAGGCGGAGGAGGCCACCGCCTCGCCCAGCCCCTCCCCGAGCGCCACCACGGACCCCGACGACTGCCCGGCCGCCACCGACGCCGAGGGCGGCGTCGACAACAAGGTGCCGCTGCCCGACGACCCGTGGTTCCTCAACGCCAGCTCGCTGACGCTGAAGGGCGCCGACTACCAGGGCATCGTCGAGGTGCGGACCGCCAACGGCACCGTCAAGAAGGTGCTGAAGTACGTCATCTCCGGCGGCACCGACATCGGCGACCTGCACCAGACGGTCAAGGACAAGCAGTCCGGCAAGACCTACCACGTGCAGGCGGCCAAGGGCTCGACGTCCACGATCCGCGACGGCGACACCGTGATGTACACGGAGAGCATCTCCGGCAACCTGCTCGGGCTGATCCCCATCACCTTCGACCCGGAGCACCCGCCGCCGCTGAACATCCCGCTGATCTACTTCACCAACGTGAAGGTGCAGCAGGCCGGCCAGTTCGGCGGGACCCTGCACGTGCCCGGGCTGCACAACTTCGTCACCGACTGAGCGCCCCTCAGAGCCCGTTCGGGAGCCGCACACACCGAGGGCGCCCCCTGGATCCCAGGGGGCGCCCTCGGTGCCGTTCACGGGCCCTTCACGGCCCTGGACGGTTCAGCCCTTGGCCTCGCCCAGGTGGTGGACGCGCACCATGTTGGTGGTGCCGGGCACGCCGGGGGGCGAACCGGCGGTGATGACCACGATGTCGCCCTCGTTGAAGCGGTTGAGCTTCACCAGCTCCTGCTCCACCAGGTCGACCATCTCGTCGGTGCTGTTGACGAACGGCACCACGTACGGCTCCACGCCCCAGCTCAGCGCCATCTGGTTGCGGGTGCCCTCGTCGGTGGTGAAGGCGATGATCGGCTGGACCGCGCGGTAGCGGGAGAGACGGCGGGCGGTGTCGCCGGACTGGGTGAAGGCCACCAGGCCCCGGCCGCCGAGGAAGTCGGCGATCTCGCAGGCCGCACGGGCCACCGAACCGCCCTGCGTACGCGGCTTCTTGCCCGGGACGAGCGGCTGGAGCCCCTTGGACATCAGCTCCTGCTCGGCCGCGGTGACGATCTTCGACATCGTCTTCACGGTCTCGATCGGGTACGCGCCCACGCTCGACTCGGCGGACAGCATGACCGCGTCGGCACCGTCCAGGATCGCGTTGGCCACGTCGGAGGCCTCGGCGCGGGTCGGACGGGAGTTGGTGATCATCGACTCCATCATCTGGGTCGCCACGATCACCGGCTTGGCGTTGCGCCGGCACAGCTCGATCAGGCGCTTCTGCACCATGGGGACCTTCTCGAGCGGGTACTCGACGGCCAGGTCACCACGGGCGACCATCACACCGTCGAACGCCATCACGACGTCCTCCATGTTCTGCACCGCCTGCGGCTTCTCCACCTTGGCGATGACCGGGACGCGGCGGCCCTCCTCGTCCATGATGCGGTGCACGTCCTGGACGTCCTTGGCGTCGCGGACGAAGGACAGCGCGACCAGGTCGCAGCCCATGCGCAGCGCGAAGCGGAGGTCCTCGATGTCCTTCTCGCTCAGCGCGGGCACGTTGACGGCCGCGCCGGGCAGGTTGATGCCCTTGTGGTCGGAGATGACGCCGCCCTCGATGACGATCGTCTTCACCCGGGGGCCCTCGACCTCGGTGACCTTCAGCTCGACGTTGCCGTCGTTGATGAGCACCTGGTCGCCCTTGGTGACGTCGCCGGGCAGGCCCTTGTAGGTCGTCCCGCAGATCGTCTTGTCGCCCGGGACGTCCTCGGTGGTGATGGTGAACTCGTCACCGCGCACCAGCTCCACGGGCCCCTCGGCGAAGGTCTCCAGACGGATCTTGGGGCCCTGGAGGTCGGCGAGGACACCGATGGCCCGGCCGGTTTCCTTGGCGGCGGCACGGACCCGGTCGTACCTGCCCTGGTGCTCGGCGTGCGAGCCGTGGCTGAAGTTGAAGCGGGCCACGTTCATGCCGGCTTCGATCAGCGCGACAAGCTGATCGTGGGAGTCGACCGCGGGGCCGAGAGTACAGACGATTTTCGAACGGCGCATGGGGGCGATCCTATCGGTTTGTTTCGCAACGGAATATTCCGTCTGGCGGAAAATACAAAAGGGCGGGATGCCGCTCAGGTGTGATTCCCCGAACCAATTACCAGCGCGTAGGTCTGTGTCGCGATCTCCAATTCCTCGTCCGTAGGGACCACCGCCACCGCGACCCGGGCGCCGTCCGGCGAGATCAGCCGCGCCTCGTCCCCCCGTACGGCGTTGCGCTCGCCGTCCACCGCCAGGCCCAGCTCCTCCAGGCCCGCCAGGGCGGCCTCCCGCACGGGCGCCGCGTTCTCGCCGACACCGGCGGTGAAGGCGACCGCGTCCACCCGCCCGAGTACGGCGTAATAGGCGCCGATGTACTTCTTCAGCCGGTGAATGTAGATGTCGAACGCCAGCTGCGCCTGCTCGTCACCCTCGTCGACGCGGCGGCGGATCTCCCTCATGTCGTTGTCACCGCACAGACCGGTCAGACCGCTCTTCTTGTTGAGAAGAGTGTCGATCTCGTCGGCGGACATTCCACCAACACGCATCAAATGGAAGATGACGGCCGGGTCCATGTCTCCCGAGCGCGTACCCATCACGAGCCCCTCCAAAGGCGTCAGCCCCATGGAGGTGTCCACGCAGCGTCCGCCCCGCACGGCCGACGCCGACGCCCCGTTGCCCAGGTGCAGCACGATCACGTTCGTCTCGGCGGGGTCCTTGCCCAGCAGCTCCGCCGTGGCGCGGGAGACGTAGGCGTGGGAGGTGCCGTGGAAGCCGTAGCGGCGGATGCGGTGCTCGTCGGCCGTCTTCACGTCGATCGCGTAGCGGGCGGCCGACTCCGGCATCGTCGTGTGGAAAGCGGTGTCGAAGACGGCGACCTGCGGCAGGTCGGGCCGCAGGGCCCGGGCCGTGCGGATCCCGGTGAGGTTGGCGGGGTTGTGCAGCGGGGCCACCGGGATGAGGCGCTCGATCTCGGCGAGCACGGCTTCGTCGATCACGGTCGGCTCGGTGAAGGACTTGCCGCCGTGCACCACCCGGTGCCCGATCGCGGCCAGTTCGGTCGAGTCCAGGCCGAGGCCGTCCTTGGCGAGCTCCTCGGCCACGGCCTTCAGGGCGGCGTCGTGGTCGGCGATCGCACCGCCGCGCTCCCGGCTCTCACCGCCGGCCGGGGTGTGCTTCAGGCGGGAGGTCTGCTCGCCGATGCGCTCGACCAGACCCACCGCCAGCCGGCTGCTGTCGCGCATGTCGAGCAGCTGGTACTTCACCGACGAGGAGCCGGAGTTGAGGACGAGGACACGGGTCGGGCTGCTCACTGGGCGGTCGCCTTCTCGCTCGGGGCCGGGGACTGGGCCTGGATCGCCGTGATGGCGACGGTGTTCACGATGTCCGAGACCATGGCGCCCCGGGACAGGTCGTTGACCGGCTTGCGCAGGCCCTGCAGCACCGGGCCGACGGCGATCGCGCCGGCCGAGCGCTGCACGGCCTTGTAGGTGTTGTTGCCGGTGTTCAGGTCGGGGAAGATCAGCACGCTCGCCTGCCCGGCGACCTCGGAGCCGGGCAGCTTGGTCGCCGCGACGGACGGCTCCACGGCGGCGTCGTACTGGATCGGGCCCTCGATCTTCAGGTCGGGCCGGCGCGAGCGCACGAGTTCGGTGGCCTCGCGCACCTTGTCGACGTCGGCGCCGGAGCCGGAGGTGCCGGTGGAGTACGACAGCATCGCGATCCGCGGCTCCACACCGAACTGCTCGGCGGTCGTCGCCGACTGGATGGCGATGTCGGCGAGCTGCTCGGCGTTCGGGTCCGGGTTGACCGCGCAGTCGCCGTAGACGAGGACCTTGTCGGCCAGGCACATGAAGAACACGGACGAGACGATGTCGGCGTCCGGCTTGGTCTTGATGATCTCGAAGGCCGGACGGATCGTCGCGGCCGTGGAGTGCACCGAGCCGGACACCATGCCGTCGGCGAGGCCCTCCTGGACCATCAGCGTGCCGAAGTAGTTCACGTCCGAGACGACGTCGTAGGCCAGCTCCACGGTGACGCCCCGGTGGGCGCGCAGGGCCGCGTACTTCTCGGCGAAGGCGTCGCGCAGGTCGGAGGCGGCCGGGTCGATCAGCTGGGACTCGCCGAGGTCGACGCCGAGGTCGGCGGCCTTCTTGCGGATCTGGTCGACGGGGCCGAGCAGGGTCAGCTCGCACACGCCCCGGCGCAGCAGCACCTCGGCGGCGTGCAGCACGCGCTCCTCGGTGCCCTCGGGCAGGACGACCCGGCGCAGGTCGGAGCGGGCCTGCTCCAGCAGCTTGTGCTCGAACATCATCGGGGTGACGCGGTCGCTGCTCGGCGCGGAGACGCGGCGCGCGAGATCGCCGGTGTCGGCGTAGCGCTCGAACAGGCCGAGGGCCCGTTCCGCCTTGCGCGGGGTGGCCGCGTTGAGCTTGCCCTCCAGGGAGAACAGCTGCTCGGCGGTGGGGAAGCTGGTGCCCGCCACCGACAGCACCGGGGTGCCCGGGGCGAGGCGGTCGGCGAGCGTGAGGATGTGGTCGCCGGGCACCTCGTCGAGGGTGAGCAGCACACCCGCTATGGGCGGGGTACCGGCGCTGTGCGCGGCGAGCGCGCCGACGACCAGGTCGGCGCGGTCGCCCGGGGTGACGACGAGGCAGCCCGGGGTCAGGGCGCCCAGGAAGTTCGGCAGCATCGCGCCGCCGAAGACGAAGCCGAGCACGTCCCGGGCGAGCCCCGAGTCGTCGCCGAGCACCACCTTGGCGCCGAGGGTGTGGCCGATCTGCGAGACGGTCGGCGCGGACAGCGCGGGTTCGTCGGGCAGGACGTAACAGGGCACGGGCAGCCGGGAGTCGAGCTGGCCGGCGATCTCGTCGCGGTCCTCGCGGGCCACCCGGTTGGCGACCATGGCCAGGACGTCGCAGCCCAGCGTGCCGTAGGCGCGGTAGGCGTTGCGCGTCTCGGCGAGCACGGACTCCACGGTCTGCTTGCGGCCGCCGACGACCGGGATCACGGACGCGCCGAACTCGTTCGCCAGCCGGGCGTTGAGCGACAGCTCGTCCGGGAGCTGGGTGCCCGCGTAGTCGGTGCCGAGGACCAGGACGACGTCGTAGTCGCGGGCGACCCGGTGGAAACGGTCGACGAGGGTGGACACCAGCTCGTCCGTGCCGGCCTCGGCCTGCAGCGCGGACGCCTCGTGGTAGTCCATGCCGTAGACGGTCGCCGGGTCCTGGGTGAGCCGGTAGCGGGCGCGCAGCAGCTCGAAGAGGCGGTCGGGCCCGTCGTGGACCAGGGGGCGGAACACACCGACCCGGTCGACCTGCCGGGTGAGGAGTTCCATGACCCCCAGTTCGACGACCTGCCGTCCGTCGCCGCGGTCGATGCCGGTCACGTACACGCTGCGGGTCACGCGCGCTCTCCGTTTCGTCTCGAGTGGGGGGAGGCCTCACACCCACGGCTTTCCAGCCACGGGCACAAAAATCGCCCACCGAGGTGAGCAGAACCCTCTTGACAATACCTCTGCCGCTAGATAAGGCGCCCATCAGAGTCGGGTGCCGCACCGGGCTGTGGAGCGTGAAACAATCGACAGTGGCTCACCGGTGTCAACAGCGAGCAGGAGACACAGCACGATGCGTATCGGAGTTCTCACCGCAGGCGGCGACTGCCCCGGCCTGAACGCCGTGATCCGGTCGGTCGTGCACCGGGCGGTCGACAATTACGGCGACGAGGTCATCGGCTTCGAGGACGGTTATGCGGGCCTGCTCGACGGCCGCTACCGCTCCCTCGACCTGAACGCGGTCAGCGGCATCCTCGCCCGTGGAGGCACCATCCTCGGGTCGTCCCGGCTGGAGCGCGACCGGCTCCGGGAGGCCTGCGAGAACGCCTCCGACATGATCCACGAGTTCGGCATCGACGCGCTGATCCCGATCGGCGGCGAGGGCACGCTGACGGCCGCGCGCATGCTGAGCGACGCGGGCCTGCCCGTCGTGGGCGTCCCCAAGACGATCGACAACGACATCTCCTCCACGGACCGTACCTTCGGTTTCGACACCGCCGTGGGTGTCGCCACCGAGGCGATGGACCGGCTGAAGACCACCGCCGAGTCCCACCAGCGGGTGATGGTCGTGGAGGTCATGGGCCGGCACGCCGGCTGGATCGCCCTGGAGTCCGGCATGGCGGCCGGTGCGCACGGGATCTGCCTGCCGGAGCGGCCGTTCGACCCGGCCGACCTCGTGAAGATGGTCGAGGAGCGGTTCGCCCGCGGCAAGAAGTTCGCGGTGGTCTGCGTCGCCGAGGGCGCCCACCCCGCCGACGGCTCCATGGACTACAACAAGGGCGCCATAGACAAGTTCGGCCACGAGCGCTTCCAGGGCATCGGCACCGCCCTCGCCCACGAGCTGGAGCGGCGCCTCGGCAAGGAGGCCAAGCCGGTCATCCTCGGCCACATCCAGCGCGGGGGTGTGCCGACCGCCTACGACCGGGTGCTCGCCACGCGGTTCGGCTGGCACGCGGTGGAGGCCGCGCACCAGGGCGAGTTCGGCAGGATGACCGCCCTGCGCGGGACCGACGTCGTGATGGTCCCGCTGGCGGAGGCCGTGACCGAGCTGAAGACGGTGCCGAAGGACCGGATGGACGAGGCCGAGTCGGTCTTCTAGAAGCCGGTCTGCCGGCCGGCCTCCGGGCCGGTGTCGTCCTGGAGCTTCGTCCAGAAGTGCTCCACGATCCGGTCCATGAAGTCCTGTCCGGCGCCGCCCGCGTCACCGCTGCCACCGCCCCAGCTCAGGGTGGCGGCCATGTGACCCTGGTAGTCCTCGTGCAGGGCCTGCAGAACGGCCTCCAGGTACCGCCGGTCCAGGGGTACGAGTTTGGCCACCGGGCGGACGTAGGCCTGCCAGCGGGTGGTGGCGGCGCTGCGCAGCAGGTCGCCGAGCTTGGTGTTCCGGCCCGTGACGGTGACGAAGTCGGGCAGGCCGAGCCCGAGCAGGTCGGCCAGGGCGGCGGACTGGCGGTCCGTGCCGCGCCAGGTGTCGGTCTCCTCCATGCGCAGGTACGC
The DNA here is from genome assembly GCF_000725785.1 of Streptomyces flavovariabilis. Taxonomy (NCBI): domain Bacteria; kingdom Bacillati; phylum Actinomycetota; class Actinomycetes; order Kitasatosporales; family Streptomycetaceae; genus Streptomyces; species Streptomyces flavovariabilis. The sequence continues at coordinate 155,141 of NZ_JNXD01000019.1, forward strand.
ATGCAGGTCGTGCCCCACGGCCCGGGCCACGTCCTCCGGGGCGAGGCAGCGGGCGATGCGGTGCTCGCGCAGGGTGCGCGGTCTGCCGATGAGTTCGGCGGGCGAGCACCACAGCACGCCCGCGAGGGCGGTGAGTTCGGAGTCGGACGGGGCCGTGGCCCCGCGTTCCCAGGCGATGACATGGTCCGGGGAGACGTGCGGGTGCCCGTACGAGACGCGCATGCCGTACGCGACGTGCTCGGGGGTCATGCCGAGGGCGGCACGCAGGCGGCGGGCGGCGGGGGCGTTGAAGGGCGGAGGCGTCGTGGGGGAGGGCTCGCTCGGATGGGGTGAAGGTCGGCGCACGCGCCACAAGCTAGGGGCGCGGGGCCGTGCCGACTACGGTCTGTTCGGCCAGGATCACGGATTGTAGGAAGCTACGGCTACCGGCGGGTTCGAGCGGGGCTGAAGATCGTCTGTCGGGCGGACGGGTGTGCGGGCGAGGATGGCGCCGGACCCGGTGATCGCGGGTCCGGAAAGGCAGTGCGTCACGTGAACGGCAAGCTCAACGGGCATATTCGCGAGCGTCTTCTCGCGCCGAACTTCTGGCACCTCGCGACGGTGGGGGCGGACGGGGCGCCTCAGGTGTCGCCCATGTGGGCGGACATCGAAGGGGAGTACGTCATGGTCAACACCTCGGTGGGGCGGGTGAAGGAGGAGAATCTGCGGCGCAATCCGTACGTTTCGCTGTCCCACCACGACCCCGCGAACCCGTACGACCGCGCCGAGATCCGCGGGAAGGTCGTGCAATTCGTGGAGGGGGAGGCCGCGGAGCGGGCGATGGACCGGCTCGCGCGGAAGTACCTCGGCGAGGACCGCTACCCGTGGCTGCTGCCGGGGGAGCGCCGGGTGATGTTGCTCATCGAACCGACGCGGGTGCGGAGGCTGGAGGGAGTCGAGCCCTTCCGGGCGGGGGTCCTGCCGGAGGAGACGGCCGGCTGAACCACGGGCGCGGCCCCCTGCGGAGACCCACCGTTCAGCCCTTGACCGCCCCGCCCAGTGCGAAGCCCCCTCCCAGGCGCCGTGCGATGAGTACGTACAGCAGGATCACCGGGGTCGAGTAGACGAGGGAGAACGCCGCCAGCTGGCCGTACGCCACCATGCCCCGGTTTCCGAAGAAGTCGTTGATGCTGACCGATGCCGGCATCTGGTCGGGGGTGAGCAGGAGCATGAAGGGGACGAAGAAGTTGCCCCACATCATGACGAAGGAGAAGACCGTCACCACGGCCACGCCCGGGCCCATCAGGGGCAGCACGATACGGATCAGGGATTGGAACGCCGACGCCCCGTCCGTCCAGGCGGCCTCCTCCAGTTCCTTCGGCACGCCGTCCATGAAGTTCTTCATCAGCCAGATGGCGAACGGCAGTTGGGATGCGGCGAAGAAGAAGATCGTGCCGTGCATGGTGTCGATCAGGTCCACTTGGACGAAGAGCGCGTAGACCGGAACCATGATCGCGGTGATGGGCAGGCTCGTGGCGAAGAGGATCGTCAGCAGGAACGGACGGTTGAAGCGGGAGCGGAAGCGGGAGAGCGGGTAGGCGGCCAGGGCCGCGCAGACCACCGTCAGCAGGGTCGCGCCGCCGCACAGGATCATGCTGTTGACGAGGGGGGTGAAGGTGATTTCGGGGGTGAGGATCGCGTCGAAGTTGTCGAGGGTCAGGCCGTCGGGTGTCTTCACCCGCAGCCCCGCGTGCGGGTCCAGGGCCGACAGGACCACCCAGACCAGGGGGAGTACGAACGCGGCGGCGACCACCAGGAGGCCCGCGTCCGCCGCCAGGCGGCGCGTCGTGCGGCGGGTCGTGAGGGTGAGGGCCATGCGTGTCAGACCTCCGTCCGCAGCAGGCGCAGGTAGACGAGGGAGAAGAGCGAGCCGACCAGGAGCAGCAGCAGGGCGACCGCCGTGCCGTAGCCGATGAGGCTGTTCTGGAAGGCCTGCTCGTACATGAACAGGGGCAGGGTCTGGCTCCGGCCGCCCGGACCGCCTCTCGTCATCACCCAGATCAGGCCGAAGACCGAGAGGGTCTGCAACGTGTTGAGCATCAGGTTCGTGCCGATGGAGCGGCGGATCATCGGCAGGGTGATGTGCCACATGCGACGCCAGCCCCCGGCTCCGTCGACCTCCGCCGCCTCGGTGATCTCCTTGGGGATCTCGTTCAGCGCGGCCGAGTAGACCAGCATCGAGAAGGCCGTGCCGCGCCAGACGTTGGCGAAGGACACCGCCAGGATCGGCAGGGTGAACAGCCAGTTCTGGGAGGGCAGGTGCAGCCAGTCCAGGACGGCGTTCAAGGTGCCCTCGCGGCGGAAGAAGGCGTAGAGGAGGAAGCCGGCGACGACCTCCGGCAGGACCCACGCCGTGACCACGATGCCGCCGGTGAGGGTGCGCACCGGTTTCGACGCGCGCTGCATCAGCGCGGCGAGAGCCAGGCCGAGGGTGTTCTGCCCGATGAGGGACGACACGACCGTGAACACCAGTGTCAGCCATACGGCGTTGAGGAACGCCTCGTCCCCGAAGGCCCGGGTGAAGTTGGCGAAGCCGACGAACGACTCCCGGGCCTGGCCGGTCAGCTGGAGATCCGTGAAGGCGATGTAGACGCAGTAGGCGATCGGGCCGGCGAGGAAGAGGAGCAGGAGGACGACCGCGGGGGTCAGGGGCAGGAGCCGCACCGGCAGGCGGGGGCCGCGTGCCGGGTGCGTGTCCTGGGGGGCCTTGGCCAGTCGCGGGCGGGGTGCGGTGGCGGTCATGCCCGGGGGCCCCCGCTCACCGCTCGACCACCTGGTTGTCCGTCGCGTCCTTCAGCGCGTCCGTGTAGGCGCTCGTCGCCTCCGCCACCGACGTGTCGCCCGTGGTCACGCCCTCCATCGCCTCCTGGATGGCCGTGGAGACCTGCGGGTAGGCGGGGTAGGCGGGGCGGTAGTGCGTCGTCGCCACCAGATCGGTGAAGAACTTGATGCCGGGCTGGGCGTCGACGTACGCGGGGTCCTCGGCGACGTCCTCGCGGACCGCGATGCCCGAGTTGGCGACGTACCACTTCTGCGCGTTCGCCTTGGTCTGCATCGTCTTGACGAACTCGAAGGCCAGGTCCGGGTTTCCGGCCTTGGCCGGGATGGACCAGGTCCATCCGCCGGACATGCTCACCTTGCCGGGCGCCTGGCCGTTCTGGGTGGGCATGGCCGCCAGGCCCAGCGTCGTCGACCACTCGGGCCACTCGTGGCCGCTGCCGGGCAGCCAGTCCTGGGGGAGCCAGGAGCCGTCGAGGGCGATGGCGAGCTTGCCCTGCGGGAGCCACTCGCCGCGGACCCGGGTCATGACGTTCGGGTCCAGGGCGTCCGAGACGTCGGGCCCGAGCTTCTCCTTGTACACCGTCTCGACGAAGGACAGGGCGTCCTCGAAGCCCTTGCCGCCGGCGATCCACTTCTTGGAGCTCTTGTCGTAGAGCGGGTCCGTGCTGCCGTCGCCCGTGCCGTAGAGGAGCATCTCGAAGGTCTGCATGGTGGCCGCCTCGCCGACCGGTTTGCCGGTGTAGACGTTGAGCGGGATGACGTCGGGGACCTTCTTCTTGATGGTGCGGGCCGCGGTGAGGACGTCGTTCCAGGTCTTCGGCCGCCAGTCGGCGGGGAGGCCGGCCTTGGCGAAGATGTCCTTGTTGAACCACAGGCCGCGGGTGTCGGTGCCGTCGGGGACGCCGTACGTCTTGCCGTCCTCGCCCCGGGCCGCCGCCTTCGCCGTGTCGATGAACCGGTTCCAGTCCGGCCACTTGGCGAGGTACGGGTCGAGGGGCTTCAGATAGCCGCTGGTGATGTCCGAGTTGATGAGGAAGGTGTCCTCGTAGACCAGGTCGGGGGCGGTCTTGGGGGAGCGGAGCATCTGCTGGAGCTTGGTGTAGTACTCCGAGTCCGGGGCCTTGATCGGGACGAGCTCGACCTGCTTGCCGGGGTGGGCCTTCTCGAACTGCTTCCCGATGTCCGCGAGATAGGTGTCCATCACCTTGACGGAGTTGTCCGTGGACTGTTTGAAGGAGACCTTCACGGTGTCCGGGTCGCTGCCGGAACCCCCGCCGCAGGCGGTGAGGGCGGTCGAGGCGAGGACCAGGGCGACGAGGGGTGTGAGGGCGGCGGTGGGGCGCACGGGCACGACCTCCTACGGGCGCACTGCGTTGTGGCCGGGACGGCTGCGTCGTGAACGTAAGTTGAGTGGTCTAGTCAGGTCAATGCGTGTGCGGCGGTTCGATCGGCGGCCGATGAACCGTCACTGAGCCGTGACCCAGCGGTACTGCAACTCCGGGCGCCCCACCGTGCCGTACTGCGGGCGGCGCGCCGCGCGGCCCGCCTCGACCAGATGCTCCAGATAACGGCGGGCCGTGATGCGGGAGATGCCCACGGTCTCCGCGACTCCGGCGGCCGTCAGGCCCTCCGCGCTGTCGCGCAGGGCCACCGTCACCCGCTCCAGCGTCGGCGCGCTCAGCCCCTTGGGCAGCGCGGCCGGGCCGGGCGCGCGCAGGGCCGCGAGCGCCCGGTCCACCTCGTCCTGGCCGCTCGCCTCGCCGACCGCCGCGTGGAACTCGGCGTAGCGCACGAGGCGGTCGCGCAGGGTCGCGAAGGTGAACGGCTTCAGCACGTACTGCACCACCCCCAGCGAGACGCCCTCACGGACGACGGCCAGGTCACGGGCCGACGTCACCGCGATCACGTCCGCGTGATGACCGGCCGTCCGCAGGGAGCGTGCCAGTTGCAGCCCGTGCACGTCCGGCAGGTGCAGGTCGAGCAGGAGCAGGTCGACCGGGGTGCGGTCCAGGGCCCGGCGGGCCTCCGCGCCCGAGTGCGCCTTGCCCACCGCCACGAACCCCGGTACCCGGCCGACGTACAGCACGTGCGCGTCGGCGGCGACCGGGTCGTCCTCCACCACCAGGACGCGGATGGCCTTCTCGCTGCTCGTCATGCGTCGCCTCCAGCGCCTGTGGCCGTCGTGGTCCCCGAGGGCACGCCCGCGGCCGCCGTCCCGGACTCCCCGAGCGGCAGCCGTACCTCGAACTCCGCCCCGCCCCCGTCGGCCTCCGCCACCGTCAGGGAGCCCTCGTGCCGCTGGGCCGCCTGCCGTACCAGCGCCAGCCCGAGGCCCCGGCCGCCCGGGCCCGCCGGCTTCGTCGAGAAGCCCCGCTGGAAGACCGCCTCGGCGTGTTCGGGGTCCACGCCCGGGCCCGTGTCCGAGACCCGCAGCACCAGCTCCGGGGCACCGGCGTTGCGGGTGTACGCCGCCACCGTCACCCGGGCCCGCACACTGCCCTGCGCCGCGTCCACGGCGTTGTCGATCAGGTTGCCGAGGATGGTCACCAGGTCCCGCGCCGGCAGGGTCTCGGGCAGCAGGCCGTCGTCGAGGCTGCTGTCCTCCGACACCATCAGCTCCACGCCCCGCTCGTTCGCCTGGGCCGTCTTGCCCAGCAGCAGTGCCGCCAGCACCGGCTCGCTCACCGCCGCCACGACCTGGTCGGTCAGTGCCTGCGCCAGCTCCAGCTCGGCCGTCGCGAACTCCACCGCTTCCTCCGCCCGGCCCAGCTCGATCAGCGAGACCACCGTGTGCAGCCGGTTCGCCGCCTCGTGCGCCTGCGAGCGCAGCGCCTGTGTGAAGCCCCGCTCGGAATCCAACTCGCCCATCAGAGACTGGAGTTCGGTGACATCGCGCAGGGTGACGACCGTACCGCGCCGCTCGCCGCCCGACACCGGCGAGGTGTTCATCACCAGGACCCGGGACGCGGTCAGATGCACCTCGTCGACGCGCGGCTCGGAGGCCAGCAGTGCGCCCGTCAGCGGGGCGGGCAGTCCGAGCTCCGCCACCGACCGGCCCACCACGTCGCCGGTCACGCCGAGCAGCTCCCGCCCTCCGTCGTTGATCAGCGCCACACGGTACTGCCCGTCCAGCATCAGCAGCCCCTCGCGTACGGCGTGCAGGGCGGCCTGGTGGTAGTCGTGCATCCGGCTGAGCTCGGCGGCGTTCATGCCGTGGGTGTGGCGGCGCAGCCGGGCGTTGACGACGTACGTGCCGACCGCTCCCAGCACCAGCGCGCCGGCCGCGACGCCGAGCAGGGCCGTCAGCTGGTCCTGGACCCGCTGGGTTATCTCCTCGACCCGGATGCCCGCGCTGACCAGGCCGACCACCTCGCGGCCGTCCTGGATCGGGGTGACCGCGCGGACGGACGGGCCGAGCGTGCCGGTGTAGGTCTCGGTGAAGGTCTCGCCCTTCAGGGCCCGCTCGGTGTGCCCCTGGAAGGTCTGGCCGATCTGCCGGGGATCGGGGTGCGTCCAGCGGGTGCCCCGCGGATCCATGATCGTGATGAAGTCGACCTCGGTGTCCCGCATCACCTTCAGCGCGTACGGCTGGAGCTCGGCGGTCGGGTCGGGGGTGCGGGCGGCCGCCAGCACGGAGGGGGAGTCGGCGACGGACCGCGCCACCGCCCTGGCCTGGCGTGTCGCGGCCTCCTCGGCCTGGCTGCGGTCGCTGACGTAGGTGAACAGCGCGTATCCGGCCACGACGACCGCGATCAGTACGGCCTGCATGGCGAAGAGCTGGCCCGCCAGACTGCGGGGACCCGGTACGGAGAAGCGCATGTCGTCAGTCTGCCTCGTGGCTGATTGTGAACTATATGAACGGAAGGGTGACCGCGCTCACACAGCAGGACATAGTCACGGCATTCCCCATAACGCATCTCCGGGAGCCCCGCTCCCTTCCCCCGGACGTGAGCCGCACGCCGGTGATGCCGACGACGTCGTCAAGGAGGGCCGCCGTGACCAGCGCAGCCGATACGGCACCTGCCGCACCCAAGGCCAAGCGGGACCGCACGCACTATCTCTACATCGCGGTGATCATCGCGGTCGCCGCCGGTATCGCCGTCGGTCTGGCCGCACCGGACTTCGCGCAAGAGCTGAAGCCGATCGGTACGGGCTTCGTGGCCCTGATCAAGATGATGATCTCGCCGATCATCTTCTGCACGATCGTGCTGGGCATCGGCTCGGTACGGAAGGCCGCCAAGGTCGGTGCCGTCGGCGGTATCGCCCTGGGCTACTTCACGGTGATGTCGCTGGTCGCGCTGGGCATCGGCCTGGTCGTCGGCAACATCCTGGACCCGGGCACCGGCCTCGCGGTGACCGACGCCGTCAAGGACGCCGGTCACGCGCAGATCGACTCCGAGGCCAAGAACACCACGGAGTTCCTGCTCGGCATCATCCCGACCACGATCGTGTCGGCCTTCACCAACGAGTCGGTCCTGCAGACCCTGCTGATCGCCCTGCTCGCCGGCTTCGCCCTGCAGGGCATGGGCTCGGCCGGTCAGCCGATCCTGCGCGGCATCGAGCACATCCAGCGGCTCGTCTTCCGCATCCTCGCCATGGTGATGTGGGCCGCCCCGATCGGTGCCTTCGGCGCCATCGCCGCCGTCACGGGCTCCGCGGGCGTGGAAGCGCTCAAGAGCCTCGCCGTGCTGATGCTCGGCTTCTACGCGACCTGCTTCCTGTTCGTCTTCATCGTGCTCGGCATCCTGCTGCGCGTCATCTCCGGCCTGAACATCCTCACGCTGTTCAAGTACCTGGGCCGCGAGTTCCTGCTGATCCTGTCCACCTCCTCCTCCGAGTCCGCGCTGCCGCGGCTCATCGCGAAGATGGAGCACCTGGGCGTCAGCAAGCCGGTGGTCGGCATCACCGTCCCGACCGGCTACTCCTTCAACCTCGACGGCACCATGATCTACATGACCATGGCCTCGCTTTTCATCGCCGACGCCATGGGCACGCCGATGTCCCTCGGCGAGCAGATCCCGCTGCTGCTCTTCCTGCTGGTCGCCTCCAAGGGCGCCGCCGGTGTCACCGGCGCCGGCCTCGCGACCCTGGCCGGTGGCCTGCAGTCGCACAAGCCGGCCCTGGTGGACGGCATCGGCCTCATCGTCGGCATCGACCGCTTCATGAGCGAGGCCCGCGCCCTGACCAACTTCGCCGGCAACGCCGTGGCCACCGTGCTGATCGGTACCTGGACGAAGGAGATCGACAAGGAGCGGGTCGACCAGGTCCTCGCCGGTCAGCTGCCCTTCGACGAGAAGACGCTGCTGGACGACGGCCACGACGGCCCGGCCGAGGAGCACGCCGAGGTGCCCGAGCAGGGCGGCGAGAAGGCACTGGCGAAGGCCTGACGGCCGCGCCGCCCCCCGCGAGACTCCGGGCGGCTGGGTGTCCCCCCGTCGCTCAGCCGCCCGGTCAGCAGTACCACCGCATCAGCAGTTCAGCTTCGCCACCAGTTCGGTGGCCTTCGAGGCGGGCACGCCCGCCGCGGTCAGGATGGTGACCGCGGCGCAGCGGCCCGCCTCTTGCGCTGCCACGAGCCCGTCGTTCACCGCCTCCATCAGCGCGACCAGCATCTGCTCCTGCACGTACGCCAGGGCCGGCGCGGGCAGCGGTGAGGTGAAGACGCCCTGGTCGAGGCCGCGCCGGAGCACCCCGGTGGCGTCCTTTCGGACCGGGGCGAGCCGCTCCCGGATGCCCTGCATGGTGACCGTGCGCTGGGCGAGGGCGATCAGCAGCCGGTAGCGGTCGGCGAGCTCCCACACCGCCAGCACCGAGCGCGCCACCGCCTCAGCCGGGTCCCGCACGCCCGCACGGCCCGCGGCGTGCGCGCCCGACAGGGCCTCCACCGCCTCGTCGACGAGTGTGCTGATCAGCGCCTCACGGCTCGGGAAGTGCCCGTAGACCGTCCGCCGTACGACGCCCGCGGCCCGCGCGATCTGGTCCATGGACGCGTCGGGGTCGCGCAGCAGCTCGGCGAGGGCGACGTCGAGGATGCGGCGCCGGTTGGCGTCGGCGCGGGTGGTGTTGCCCGTGGTCATGGACGCCATTGTGCCCCGTCCCTCATCTATTTGCACAGCGCTGTGCAACGGAGTAGATTGCACAGCGTTGTGTAAATGCACACCCCTGTGCAAATCCGTGAGGAAGGCAACCCCCGCCATGCGACTCGTCACGACCGAACCGGCCGAGGGTATGGACCGCCCGTACGCGCGCCGCTGGTGGGCGCTCCTCGTGCTCTGCCTGAGCCTGCTGATCATCGTGATGGCGAACACCGCCCTCACCGTCGCCGCGCCCGCCATGACCGAGGACCTCGGTCTGACCAGCGCCGACCTCCAGTGGGTGATCGACGGCTACACCGTCCCGTACGCCGCGCTGATGCTGCTGCTGGGTGCGACAGGCGACAAGTACAGCCGCCGGGGCGCGCTGGTGCTGGGGCTGGTGGTGTTCGGGGGCGGTTCCGTCTTCGGTTTCTTCGCCGGGAGCTCCACGACGGTCATAGCGGCCCGTGCCGTGATGGGCGCGGGCGCGGCGATGATCATGCCCGCCACGCTGTCTCTGCTCGCCGCGACCTTCCCGCGTGCGGAGCGCGCCAAGGCCATCACCCTGTGGACCGCCACGGCCGGTCTCGCCATCGCGGCCGGGCCGCTGGTCGCCGGGGCGCTGCTGGAGAACCACGGCTGGTCGTCGACGTTCCTCATCAACGTGCCGATCGCGGCCCTGGCCGTCGTCGGCGCCTTCGTTCTCGTACCGCCGTCCAAGGCCGCGGACCGCGGCCGCATCGACTACGGCGGCGGACTGCTGTCGGTGGTGTGGATCGCCGCGCTGGTCTACATGATCATCGAAGGGCCGCACTTCGGCTGGGGCGTCAGGGCCCTCACGGCGGCGGTCGTCGCCGGAGCCGGGCTCGTCGCCTTCGTCCTGTGGGAGCTGCGTCACCCGCGCCCGCTCCTCGACGTCCGCCGCTTCACGAACCGTGGTTTCGCGGGCTCCAACCTCGCCGTCGCCCTGTTCTTCCTGGCCGTCTTCGGGGCCTTCTACTACCTGACGCAGCACCTCCAGTTCGTCCTCGGCTACGACGCCCTGGACACGGGTCTGCGGATGCTGCCGCTGGCGGGTGCGGTGTTCGTGGGCTCGGCCCTCACCGGCTACCTCACGCCCCGGGTCGGCATGAAGTGGACTGTCACGGCCGGGATGGCCGGTGGCACGGCGGCGCTGGCACTGCTCGGTCAGGTCGACGCCGGATCGTCGTACGGCGACTTCGTCGCACCGCTGGTCGTCCTCGGCCTCGCGATCGGTCTGGCGCTCTCGCCGTGCACGGACGCCATCATGGGGGCGTTCCCGGACTCCGAGCTGGGCGTCGGCGGCGCGGTGAACGACACCTCGCTGGAGCTCGGCGGTTCGCTGGGCATCGCCATCCTCGGCTCGCTGCTGGCGACGTCGTACTCCGGCCACCTCTCGGACGCGACGGCCGGCAGCAAGCTCCCCGCCGACTCCCTGTCCACGGCCCGGGACTCCGTCGGTGCCGGCTACGCCGTCGCCCAGGGCATCGGTGACAAGGCACGGCAACTGGCGGAGCAGGCGGCGCACACGAGCGACCCGCAGCAGGCGGAGCGGCTGCGGGCGCAGGCCGGGCAGCTCGGGCGCGGGGCTCGGCAGATGGCCGACGCGGTGGGCTCCTCGTTCTCCGACGCGGTCGCGCACACCAGCCTGATCGGGGCCGTGGTCCTGGGCGTCGGCACGGTGGTGGTGGCGCTGCTGCTGCCCGGCAGGGGGAAGACCGTGGACGAGCCGGCCGGGGAGGGCAGGGAACCGGAGTCCGCCGGGGCCCGTTGAGGCGCCGGGCGAGAGCGGTGCCCGCCGCCGAAGCGCGTGACCGGCCCTACGCCCGATCCGGCCCGGCCGCCTCGTCCAGCCGGGCCCTTTCCTCCGTCGTGAGCAGCAGGTCCGCCGCGGCCGCCGAGTCCCCGGCCGTCTCCGGACGGCTCGCCCCCGGAATCGGGACGACCGCCGGGGACCGGGCCAGCAGCCAGGCCAGCCCGACCTGTTGGGGACTGACGCCGCGCTCCGCCGCCACCGCGTGGAAGGCGCCGAAGCGGTCTGCTCCCTCCGTGCGCGACGGCCCGTCCAGGGAGCTGCGGGCCAGCCCGCCCAGCGGGCTCCACGGCAGGAACGCCAGGCCCAGTTCCGCGCACAGCCGCAGCTCCGGCTCGCTGTCCCGGACGGCGGGGGAGTACCGGTTCTGCACCGACACCAGCCGGTCGCCGAGGATCTCGCGCCCCCGGCGGATCTGGTCCGCGTCCACGTTGGACAGACCTGCCAGCCGGATCGTGCCCGCGTCGAGCAGCTCGCGCAGCGCGCCTGCCGACTCCTCGAAGGGCACTTCGGGGTCCGGCTTGTGGAGTTGGTAGAGGCCGATCGCCTCCGCTCCCAGCCGCTTGCACGACGCCTCGGCGGCGGCCTTGAGGTGGCGGGGGGAGCCGTCGACCGTCCAGTCGCCGCCCGCCGGGCGGCCGCGTCCGCCCTTCGTCGCCACCAGCACGCCGGAGGTGTCGCCGCCGTACGTGGCCAGCGCGCGGGCCACCAGCCGCTCGTTGTGGCCGGGCTCCGCGCCCGGCAGATGGTACGAGTCGGCCGTGTCCAGGAGGGTCACGCCCGCGTCGAGCGCGGCATGCACGGTGGCCAGCGCGCGCTCCTCGTCCGGGCGGCCCTCGATGGACAACGGCATCGCGCCGAGCCCGACCGCGCTCACCCGCAGTTCGCCAAGTGTCCTGTACCGCATGTCAGTCGCCCTTCCCGAGCGTCTCGGCGACGGCACGCGGCAGCCACTGCCGGGCGTCGGTGAAGGTGAAGCCGAGCCGGGCGGCCCGGGCGTTGTCCATGCCGTAGGCACGGCGGAAGGCGAACGGCGAGACCTCGCCGACCTCGACGGACCGGAACACGGCCCGGCCGCCCGGGGTGTGCGCGGACACCGCCTCGCACAACTCCTCGGTGGTCAGCGTCCCGTGGGAGGCGGCGTTCACCGGCCCGGTGAAGTCCTCGCCGGCCGCCCAGGCCAGGAACCGGGCGATCTCCTCGACGTGGACGTAGGTGGCGGGCCGGTTCACCACCGGCACCGCGATCGGCTCACCGGTGCGGATCCGCTCGGCGTAGTGGGCCAGCCGCCCGGTGAAGTCGTCGTCCCCGCCCAGCACATGGGCGACCCGCACCGCCGTGTACGGGAACGCCGGGCCGTCGGCCGCGAGGACCGCCTCGGCCTGCCGCTTGCCCTCCCCGTAGTGGGCCTCCAGGAACGCCGGGTCGTCCCAGGGCTGATCGAGGTCGACGGGGACCGTGGCCGGGTCCACGGCCTCCTCGCGCACGAGGGCGGGGGAGTCCTCGTACTCGTACACCTCGACCGTGGAGGTCATCACATAGCGCCGGGTGCGGCCGGAGAAGACGCGGCGGGCGAGTGCCGCCTGGCGGGGTGTGTAGCAGACCTGGTCGACGACGACGTCGAAGACGCGCGAGCCGAGCGCGCCCGTCAGGGACCGTTCGTCGTCCCGGTCGGCGACCACGTGCTCCACGCCGGCGGGCGGCGGGGACGATCCCCGGTTCAGTACGGTGACGCGGTGCCCTCCGGCGAGCAGCCGTGCGATCAGACGCTTTCCGACGTAACGGTTCCCGCCGATGACCAGGACTTCCAGGGCCTTTTCCATGACCATAATTCTCCTGGCGCACATCCACGCCTTGAAGGGGGAACCATGGGAGTTCAGGCCGCTACGCCGAAAGAACCACGGCATCCGCGCACCGTCGCCGACGAAACCTCGGTGGCCTTCGACGCGCTGGACCGGCAGATCCTCCAGCTGCTCCAGACCGACGGCCGGATCAAGCTCAGCGAGCTGGGCCGCCGGGTCCGGCTCAGCCCGGCGGCGGTCACCGAGCGGGTGCGGCGATTGGAGGCGGCGGGAGTGATCAGCGGCTACGGCGCCCACGTCGTGCCGGCCCGGCTCGGCTACGGCATCCAGGCGTTCATCCGCGTCGACCCGCACGGCGGCTACAACCTCAAGCACCCCAGGACCCTGGAGCTGATCGAGCGGCCCGAGATCACCGAGGTGCACCACGTGGTCGGGGAGGACTGCTGGATCCTCAGGGCCGCCGTCCGGGACACCGTCCACCTGGAGGAGGTGCTGGAGGCGGTCTCCGCGTTGGGCCGCACCACGACGTCGATCGTGCTGACCTCCCCGGTGGAGCGGAAGCCGTTGTTGCCTTGACGTCGGCGTCAAGGACTACGTTCGACGGCATGCGAACCGGCGAGCCGGCCGCACGGGCCGGGACCACGACGCGGACGCCGGGCGACCCGCCCGGAGAACAGGAAATCCCCCGAGCAATTGCGCTCGGGGGATTTCCTTGCGTATATTTGTCTGTTCGTGACTTCAAACCGATTGATGTCACAGTGAAGTTCAGTGAGCACAGTATATCCGGGCGGGAGCGGAATTGTCAAACACCGAATTTCCGGACGATGAATTGCGACAGGAACAGGAATTCATCGACGGGTTGTACGCGCGTGTGGACGCGCTGCGCGGCGACGCCGAGACCTCTGTCACGGACGCGCTCGCGCAGGGCGACACCCCCATGCAGGCCAGACTGGAGCGGGACATCCTCGTGGCCGAGCGCTCCGGGCTGCTCGCCGCGCTGAACGCGGTGGACGGCTCCCTGTGCTTCGGCCGGATCGACCTCACCTCGGGCGTCACCCACCGCATCGGCCGCATCGGCCTGCGCGAGGACGACGCCGAGCGCACCCCCGTCCTGATCGACTGGCGCGCCGATGTCGCCCGCCCCTTCTACCTGGCCACCGGCCACACCCCGATGGGCCTCAGGCGCCGGCGGCACATCGCCACCGACGGCCGCGAGGTCACCCACCTGCACGACGAGATCCTCGACCTCGGCGACCAGACCCGCACCGGCCACGAGGACCCCACCGGCGACGCCGTACTGCTCGCCGCCCTCAACTCCGCGCGCACCGGCCGCATGAGCGACATCGTGCAGACCATCCAGGCCGACCAGGACCGCATCATCCGCGCCCCCCACCGCGGCGTCATGGTGGTGGAGGGCGGCCCGGGCACCGGCAAGACGGCCGTCGCCCTGCACCGCGCCGCCTACCTGCTCTACGAGCACCGGGAACTGCTCGCCAAGCGGGCCGTGCTGATCGTCGGGCCCAACCCGGCGTTCCTCGGCTACATCGGCGAGGTGCTGCCCTCCCTCGGCGAGACGGGAGTGCTCCTCGCGACCGTGGGCGAGCTGTTCCCCGGAGTGAAGGCGACCGCGACCGACCCGCCCGGGGCCGCCGCCGTCAAGGGCCGTGCGGACATGGCCGAGGTGCTCGCCGAGGTCGTGCGCAGCCGGCAGGGCCTGCCCGACCCGGTGATCGCCATCGAGCACGACCGCGAGGTCCTCATGCTCGACGACGGCCTGGTCAACGTCGCCCGCGAACGCGCCCGTGCCGCCAAGCTGCCGCACAACGCCGCCCGCGAGCACTTCGAGGGTCACATCCTCAACGCCCTGACCGACCTGTACGCCGAGCGGATCGGCACCGACCCCTTCGACGGGTCCAGCCTGCTCGACCCCAGCGACATCACCCAGATCCGCGACGACCTCGCCGAGAACCCCGAAGTCTGGTCGGCCATCGAGCAGTTGTGGCCGCTGCTGACCCCGCAGCGGCTCGTCGCGGACTTCCTCGCCGCGCCGGAGGAGTTCCTCCCCGCCGAGGACGCCGACGCCGTACGCCGCCCCGTGACCCGGCGCTGGACGGTCGCGGACGTGCCGCTGCTCGACGAGGCCGCCGAACTCCTCGGCGACGACGACCGGCTCGCCCGCGAGCGCGCCGAGCGTGAACGGGAGCGGCAGATCGCCTACGCCCAGGGCGTGCTGGACGTGTCGTACGCGTCCCGGACCTACGAGTTCGAGGACAAGGAGGAGGACGACCCCGAGAGCTCCGAGGTGCTGTCCGCGCACGACATCATCGACGCCGAGCGGTTCGCCGAGCGGCACGAGGAGGACGACCACCGCAGCGCCGCCGAGCGCGCGGCCGCCGACCGCACCTGGGCGTTCGGGCACATCATCGTCGACGAGGCGCAGGAGCTGTCGCCGATGGCGTGGCGGCTGCTGATGCGGCGCAGCCCCACCCGCTCGATGACCCTGGTCGGCGACCCGGCGCAGACCGCGGAGGCGGCCGGGGTCGGCTCCTGGTCGGGCATCCTCTCCCCGTACGTCGAGGACCGCTGGGAGCACACCCGGCTGGGCGTCAACTACCGCACCCCGGCCGAGATCATGGACGTCGCGGCGGCCGTGGTCCGCGCCGAGAACCCGGAGTTCGAGCCGCCCAGCTCGGTCCGGTCCACGGGCGTACGCCCCTGGGCGCGTGCCACCGACGACCTTCCGGGCGCTGTGGCCAAGGCGGTCGGGGAGCTCACCCCGGCCGAAGGCAGGCTCGCGGTGATCGCGCCGCGCGACCTGCACCGCTCCCTCGCGGCCCGGCTGGACGGCGTCACGGCGGGCGCCGAACCCGACCTCACGCAGACGGTGGTCCTGCTCGACCCGCGCCAGGCCAAGGGCCTGGAGTTCGACTCCGTCCTCGTGGTCGAACCCGGCCGGTACGGCACCAGCGACCTGTACGTGGCGCTGACCCGGGCCACCCAGCGGCTGGGCGTGCTGCACACCGGGGAACTGCCGAAGGCCCTGACGGAGGCCTTCGGGTAGCAGCGCGGCCCCGTACCCGCCCCGCCGGCCGGGTGCGGGGCCCGTCTACCGCAAGAGCGCCTTCGGATCCCGCAGGGCGTGCCACAGTCCGGTCGCGAGCGGTACGACCGTCATGGCGAAGAACACCCAGAACAGGAACTCGGCGCCGGGCGTGAGCTCGTAGACCGTGCCGTCCTCCCACTCGCAGTAGGCCCGCGGCGGAAACGCGGTCGAGACTCCCGACACCCTTCCGTTCCCGATGACGCCCTCCTGATACGGCTCCCTGGGGCAGGGAGCGGTCTCCGGGAACAGGACGGGCTCGTCCGCCACCATGATGAACACCCAGGTGAGGGCGGTGAGCGGCACGGACCAGAAGACCGAGGTCTTCACCCACAGCGGCAGCAGCGGATGGGCCAGCAGCCCGCACAGCGCGACCCAGCCGACCACCAGCCCGGCGAAGACGGTAAGCAGCGTCACGATGTCACGGCCGCCTTCCGGGTGCGCAGCTCGGTCGCGTAGCCCGCGCCGATGGCGAGCAGGGCGGCGGACAGGGCGAGCGAGGCGCTCGCGCCGTTCATCCACCCGTAGCCGGAGTCACTGGAGTAGTGGGAGCCGTCGTCGCGGACGCAGTCGAAGCGGAGCGGAAGGTACGAGGACCGGTGGTGGCTCAGGCCCTCGATCGTGGCCGCGTCGAAGCCGTCGCGGCAGGCCGGGGCCGGGACCGAGTTCGCTCCGTCGTTGAAGGCCGACTCCGATGCCAGGACGGCGAAGAACCCCAGCGAGTACACGGCCGCGGCCGCCCACGCGGCCGTCGCCGCCGCACGGCGCATCAGATGCACCGGCCACGGCTCGGGCCGGCCGGGAAGCGCCATCGCGACGACCCCCACCCCGGCCACGAGCGCGCCGACGGCACAGGCCATCGCGACTCCGAAGCCCATCAGCACGGCCGGCCCTGCGAGGTGGCATCCATGCGGCCACCCCACCAGGGCCGGACCGGACGGGCCGTGACGGAAGCCACTCCTCCGGTCACAGCCGTGTCACAGGCGGCTCAGGCCCGCTACGCCGGCCGCAGCCACACCGTCGCCAGCGGGGGCAAGGTCAGCTGGATGCTCGCCGGGCGGCCGTGCCAGGGGGTGGGTTCGGGTTTGACCGGGTCGGGGTTGGTGACGTCGCTGCCGCCGTAGCGGGCCGCGTCGGTGTTGACGGCCTCGTGCCAGGCGGGCACGTCCTCGGGGACGCCCAGGCGGTAGTCCGGGCGGGGGACCGGCGCGAAGTTGGACACCGCCAGCACCGGGACGCCCTCCGGGTCCAGCCGCAGGAACGCGAGGACGTTGTCGTCGGCGGCGTCCCCGACGATCCACTCGAAACCTGCCGGGTCCGTGTCGAGGCGCCACAGCGCCGGGGTCGCGCGGTAGACGGTGTTCAGGTCACGGACCAGGTCGCGCACGCCCCGGTGGTCGGGCTCGGCCCCGTAACCCGGGTCCAGCAGCCACCAGTCGGGTCCGTGCGCCTCGGACCACTCGGCGCCCTGTGCGAACTCCTGGCCCATGAACAGCAGCTGCTTGCCCGGGTGGGCCCACATGAAGCCGAGGTAGGACCGGATCCCGGCGCGCTGCTGCCACCAGTCGCCCGGCATCTTCGACACCAGGGAGCCCTTGCCGTGCACGACCTCGTCGTGGGAGATCGGCAGGACGTAGTTCTCGCTGTACGCGTACACCATCGAGAACGTCATCTCGTGGTGGTGGTACTTGCGGTGCACCGGCTCGTGGCTCATGTACTGCAACGTGTCGTGCATCCAGCCCATGTTCCACTTCAGCCCGAACCCGAGCCCGCCGAAGCCGCTCGGGCCCTTGTGGTGGGTGGCGCGGGTGACGCCGTCCCAGGCGGTGGACTCCTCGGCGACCGTCACCACGCCGGGCACCCTGCGGTAGACCGTCGCGTTCATCTCCTGGAGGAACGCCACCGCGTCCAGGTTCTCCCGGCCGCCGTGCTCGTTGGGTGTCCACTGGCCCGGCTCACGCGAGTAGTCCAGGTAGAGCATCGAGGCGACCGCGTCCACCCGCAGGCCGTCGATGTGGAACTCCTCGCACCAGTACACGGCGTTCGCGACGAGGAAGTTGCGCACCTCGTTGCGCCCGAAGTCGAACTCCAGCGTGCCCCAGTCGGGGTGCGCGGCCCGCAGCGGATCCTCGTGCTCGTACAGGGGCCTGCCGTCGAACTCGGCCAGCGCCCAGTCGTCACGCGGGAAGTGCGCCGGCACCCAGTCCATGAGGACGCCGATACCGGCCTGGTGCAGCGCGTCGACCAGGTACCGGAAGTCGTCGGGCGTCCCCAGGCGGGCCGTCGGCGCGTAGAAGCCCGTCACCTGATAACCCCAGGAGCCGCCGAACGGATGCTCCGCGACCGGCATCAGCTCGACGTGCGTGAAGCCCAGGTTCCGCACGTACCCCGGGAGCTGCTCGGCCAACTGGCGGTACGTCAGTCCCGGTCGCCAGGACGGCAGATGCACCTCGTACACCGAGAACGGCGCCTCGTGCGCCGGGGCCTCGGCCCGCCGGGCCAGCCACTCGGCGTCCCCCCACTTGTACTCCGAGGACGTGATGACCGACGACGTCGCGGGCGGCACCTCCGTGCGGCGGGCCATCGGGTCGGCGCGCATGGTCTTCGAACCGTCGGGCCGGGTGATCTCGAACTTGTACAGCTCGCCCTCGCCGACGTCCGGCAGGAACAGCTCCCACACCCCGGACGAGCCCAGCGACCGCATGACGTGCCCGGTGCCGTCCCAGAAGTTGAAGGTGCCGGCCACGCGTACACCGCGCGCGTTCGGAGCCCACACCGCGAACCGGGTGCCGGTCACGCCCTCGTGGGTCATCGGGTGCGCACCCAGCGCCGTCCACAGCTCCTCGTGCCGGCCCTCGCCGATCAGGTGCAGGTCGAGGTCGCCCAGCGTGGGCAGGAAGCGGTACGCGTCCTCGGTCTCCTGGACCGTCCCCTCGTACTCCACGACCAGCCGGTAGGCCGGGACCTCCCGCAGTGGCAGCAGGCCGGAGAAGAACCCCTCCCCGTCGTCGTGCAGCTCGGCTCGCAGCTCCCCGGCGACGACGGTCACCGCCAGGGCGTACGGCCGGAACGCCCGGAAGGCGACGCCGCCGGGCACGGGGTGCGCGCCGAGCACGGAGTGCGGGGCGTGGTGGGTTCCGTCGAGCAGCCGGTCCCGGTCCACCGCGTCGACGGCGGGCGAGACGGCGACCTCCATCTCCGGCGGGACGGCCTGGGCGGCAGCGGTCTTCCCGGCGGGGGCCTTCCGGGCCGGGGCCTTCTTGACCGCACCCTTCTTCGCGACCGCCACGGCCTTCTTCACAGGGTCCTTGGCGGCGGTCGCCTTCCTGGCGGGGGCCTTCGCGGCGGTGGTCTTCTTCGCGGCAGGCTTCGCCGCCGTGGACTTCGCCGTCGTCGCCTTGGTGGTCTTCGCGGCCGCGGCCTTCGTAGGGGTGGTCTTGGCGGCCGTCCCCTTCGTGGCAGCGGACTTGGCAGCCGTCGCCTTGACCGTCGTGGCCTTCTTGGCGGCCGTCTTCTTCGCGGCCGTCTTCTTCGCGGCGGTCTTCTTCACCGCAGCCTCGGCCGTGGGTTGCTCGACCGCCGTCTTCCTGGCGGCCGTCTTCTTCGTCGCCGCCTTCTTGGCCACGGTCTTGCCGACGGTGGTCTTGCCTGCGGCGGCCTTCTTGGCGGTCGCCTTCGCGGGGGCCGTCTTCTTCGCCGCTGCCTGTTTGGGCACCGCCGTCTTCTTCGCGGCGCTCTTCTGCTGGGCGGCCGTGGGCTGCTCGGGGATCTTCTCCCCGGCGGTCCCCTTGGGACGCGAACCGCTGGACTCAGGGCGGGGGGTCACGGGCGGAGCCTCCAGGGCGAGGGTGGGTCGGTCAGGTCAGGTGGCCGGTCGAGGCGAGCCGGTCTATGGCGGCCAGGGGCACCGGCAGCCAGTCGGGGCGGTGCCGGGCCTCGTACACCACCTCGTAGATCGCCTTGTCGGTCTCGTAGGCGCGCAGCAGCACCGGGTCGGTGCGCGGGTCGCGGCCGGAGGCCTCCGCGTAGCCGGAGCAGTACGCGGCCCGGCAGGTCTCGGCCCAGTCCGGCTGGGGAGGGTCGGCCGAGCGCGCCGCGTAGTCGAAGGACCGCAGCATGCCGGCGACGTCCCGCACGGCCGGCTGCGGCATGCGCCGCTCGGCCAGCGGCCGGGCCGGCTCACCCTCGAAGTCGATCAGCCACCACTCGCCGGACGGCGAGCGCAGGCACTGCCCGAGGTGCAGATCGCCGTGCACCCGCTGCGCGGTCCAGGTGCGGCCCTCGGCGGCCAGATCGCCCAGCGCCGTGAACGCCGACCGCAGCCCGCCGGCGTACGGCCGCAGCGCGGGCACCGCCTGGACGGCCGCGTCCAGCCGCTCGATCATGCCGTCGACCATGAGCTGGAGCTGCATGTGACCGAGGGTGACGGTCGGCAACGCCCGGGCCAGCGCGGTGTGCACCTCGGCGGTGGCCCGCCCCAGCGCCCGCGCCTCGGCGCCGAAGTCCTCGGCCTTGGCCAGCTCGCGCAGCGCCAGCTCCCAGCCGTCGGAGGCGCCCTGCAGAAACGGCTGCAGCACCCCCAGGACGTACGGCTGGCCGGCCAGGTCCGCCGAGCCCGCCGAGACGACCGGGTCGGCCGTGGGGGGGATGTCCGCGACCATCCACGCCGTCGGCGCCGGTACCCGGGGGCAGCTCTCGCGGGCCAGCGAGAGCGGCAGCTCCAGATCGGGGTTGACCCCGGGCACGATCCGGCGCAGCAGCTTCAGGATGAACGTATCTCCGTAGACGACCGACGAGTTGGACTGCTCGGCGGTCACCACGCGCGGCACCAGTCCGGAGCGGATGTCCTGTCCCGGGTCGCGTTCGAAGCGGAGCCTGCCGACGCGGGCCCGGGTGCGCAGCGCCTCCAGGAGCAGCTCGGCGGGCCTGGTGTCGTGCAGGGCGTCGTAGACGGTCCGGCCGGCCAGTGGCCCCGTCGGCACGTGTCCGATCAGCGCGGGCGCCAGCCGAGGCGGCAGCGCCTCGCGCACGCCTATCAGCAGCTGGTAGCAGTCACCGGGGTGGCCGGGCGCCCCGTGGGACGGCACGACGGGCTGATGGGCGCGGACGAGCAGGTGGTACAGGCCCAGCTTGGACGTGGCCGGGAGCAGTTCGGTGGCCTCGACCAGCGTGAACCCGGTGACCGGCCGGCCCTTGCCCGCGAACCAGCGCTGCCGCGGCAGCCACTCCCGCAGCAGCGGATCCAGGGATGCGAGAAGGCCGGGCGGGGCGGTGACGGTACGTGTGACGGCTTCCGACATGGCGTCGCGTCCTTTCACCCGTTTGTGGTGCGCCTCCGGCGCCTGCGGCCGGCCCCGGACGGCGCCCCTTCCGGCTCACGCGGGTGGGCGGGGGTGTTACTGATGCGTGCCCCGGGCGGGGCGGAGGAAACGCCCCGCCGCCGGGGTTTGAGGCCCGCCCCGCGGATCAGGCCTCAACAGGCCTTTCCAGGCCTCACATGGTCTCCCTGCGGAGCCTGAACCAGTAGAACCCGTGGCCCCCGAGGGTCAGCAGATACGGCAGCTCGCCGATCGCCGGGAAGCGGACCCCGCCGAACAGCTCCACCGGGTGCCGTCCCTCGAAAGCGCTCAGATCCAGCTCCGTGGGCTGCGCGAAGCGCGAGAAGTTGTTCACGCACAGCACCAGGTCGTCCTCGTACTCCCGCAGGAACGCCAGCACGGCCGGGTTCGTCGACGGCAGCTCGGTGTACGAGCCGAGTCCGAAGGCCGGGTTCTGCTTGCGGATCTCGATCATGCGGCGGGTCCAGTGCAGCAGCGACGACGGCGAGGCCATGGACGCCTCGACGCTGGTGACCTGGTAGCCGTAGACCGGGTCCATGATCGTGGGCAGGAACAGCCGCCCGGGGTCGCACGAGGAGAACCCGGCGTTGCGGTCGGGCGTCCACTGCATCGGCGTGCGGACCGCGTCGCGGTCGCCGAGCCAGATGTTGTCGCCCATGCCGATCTCGTCGCCGTAGTACAGGATCGGCGAGCCCGGCAGCGACAGCAGCAGGGCCGTGAACAGCTCGATCTGGTTGCGGTCGTTGTCCAGCAGGGGAGCGAGCCTGCGGCGGATGCCGATGTTGGCGCGCATGCGGGGGTCCTTGGCGTACTCGGCCCACATGTAGTCGCGCTCTTCGTCGGTGACCATCTCGAGCGTCAGCTCGTCCGCAGGAAGATGCCCCACTGGCAGTTCGACGGGATGGCCGGGGTCTTGGCCAGGATCTCGGAGACCGGGTAGCGGGACTCGCGGCGTACGGCCATGAAGATGCGTGGCATGACCGGGAAGTGGAAGGCCATGTGGCACTCGTCGCCGCCGCTGGGGTAGTCGCCGAAGTAGTCGACGACGTCCTCGGGCCACTGGTTGGCCTCCCAGTTCGTGCCCTCCTCCTGGTACAGGTACGGCACCGCGTCCAGCCGGAACCCGTCGATGCCCAGGTCCAGCCAGAACTTCAGGGCGGAGATCATCTCTTCCTGCACGGCCGGGTTCTCGTAGTTGAGGTCCGGCTGGTGCGAGAAGAAGCGATGCCAGTAGTACTGCTTGCGGACCGGGTCGTAGGTCCAGTTGGAGGCCTCGGTGTCGACGAAGATGATCCGCGCGTCCTGGAACTGCTTGTCGTCGTCGGCCCACACGTAGTAGTCGCCGTAGGGCCCGTCGGGGTCCTTGCGCGACTCCTGGAACCACGGGTGCTGGTCGCTGGTGTGGTTCATGACGAAGTCGATGATCACGCG